>CAMATZ010000017.1 GCA_945861275.1 Bordetella parapertussis | reverse complement strand
GTCACCGCGACGCTCGTCGCACCTATCGCGCCAGTGGTGGTGAGGGTCTGGTTGGTCAGCAACGCACCCAGGTCGCTCGCGGTGCTGGCGATGGTGGTCAAACCCGTGGTGGTCAGGTTAAAGCCCGCACCGGTGACTGCGCCCAGACTGATCGCGTTGGCAGCGCCTGCATCCAGCACGTCGTTAGCGGTTAAGGTGGCACCGCCGGTGTAGGTCTGCCCTGCCGCACCGGTGGTCGTTACGTTGCCGCCCAGTGTGGCGGCGTTCGTGACCGCTACGCTCGCAGCGCCTATCACACCAGCGGTGGTCAGGGTCTGGTTGACAATCAATGCGCCCAGGTTGCTCGCGGTGCTGGCGATGCTGGTCAGGCCGGTGGTGGTGAGGTTCTTGCCTGCACCGGTGACGATGCCCAGACTGATCGGGTTGGCTGCGCCTGCATCCAGCACGTCGTTAGCGGTTAAGGTGGCGCCGCCGGTGTAGGTCTGCCCTGCTGCACCGGTGGTCGTTACGTTGCCGCCCAGTGTGGCGGCGTTGGTGACCGCTACGCTCGCAGCACCTATCGCACCAGCGGTGGTCAGGGTCTGGTTGACAATCAGTGCGCCCAGGTTGCTCGCGGTGCTGGCGATGCTGGTGAGGCCGGTGGTGGTGAGGTTAAAGCCCGCACCGGTCACCGCACCCAGGCTGATCGCATTGGCGGCGCCCGCGTCGAGCGCAACATTCGCGGCCAGGGTGGTACCGCCAGCGTAAGTCTGTGCACCACCCGACGTCACATTACCGTTCAGCGTAATACCCGGCGCACCGGCCGTAACGTCAAGGTTTCTGCCTACCGAAGTGGCAGCAAGTGTCAAGCCGTTGGTGTCTTTGATCGCGACATCGTTCGCGCCGCTGTTGTTCAGCGATACGACGCCGGTGAAGTCATTGGTGGTTTGCGTGCTGAGAGTAATGGCTTTCGCACCAGCGTGGATAGTAACGGGCTTGGGTACGGTAACAGGTGCGGAGTTAACGATCGGGTTGCCAGGCGCGGCCGCATTACCAATGACTATGCTCGCAGCAGTCAATTTGGAGAACTCTGTAGTGTCTATGCCCAGCGCCCCGCCTGCCGCGGCCACATCCACGCCACCTAAATCGATGTTGCGGTTGGCAGTAGTGGTCTGCAGCGTAACGGTACCGGCGCCCGCTTTAGCACTAACCACACCATTCAGACCCATGGTATCTGCGATCAGCAGGATATCTCCGGCCTTAGCCGCTGTGCCGGCGGTCACGCTACCCGCCGTAGTGCCGGTGCCGAGGGTAATACTTGTTGCCGCACGCAGCGTCATGGCGCCGTTGTCATTATTGAATATCGTATTGCCCGGCACGGTGATGGCGCCCACCTCGGATTTGATATCGATGCCCCCACCGACATAGTTGTTGGTCAGCGTGAGACTCTTCGTATCCAGGTCTCGCGTCGTCTGCGACAGCACGATATCGCCGCTACTGGTTCCATTATTGGTTGCGGTGACCGTGGCAGTGTCAGTGGGGGTCGCTCCAGCGTAGGTGTAGCGGATCGGGTTTCCTGTAGTGCCAATGCCGGTCTTTGCGCTCAACACGACTTCGGCGCTGGTATCACCTTTAACGGTGATAACACCGGTCGCACCGCCTCCGCTGTTGGTAATCGCGCCGTTGGTTGCGGTGATGCTGACCGCAGGGCCGCCGGCGCCACCCGTGGAAGTCACGGCGCCATTAATCTGCGCGTCACGGCTTGCGGTCAATTCGACCGTTGGCAGTGTCCCGGTATCGGCAACTATCGATCCCGTGGTACTCAACACGATGTCGTTACCGGCGGTCACCTTCATGACACCCTGGCCTACAGTGCCCTTGATCGCACCCCTGATCGTGACATCGCTAAGGGTTGCTTCTATCGTTACCCTAGGCGTGCCGTTTCCAGCGAGACTTGTGCCACCCGTTGCAGTCACGGTGCTCAAGGTTTCGCTGCTAAAAGTTCCTTTGGCAGCGGTCAGCGTAATGGTAGCGTCGCCGCCGGCGCCACCGCCCAGGGTGTCGTTGTTAGCGCCAGCCGTGGCACTGATGGTGCTAGTCGTGGTGCCATCAGAAATGCTCAGGCCAGTACCATTTGCTATCAATGTAGTGGTCGCGGCGCCGCCAATGGCGCCAGCGCCGTTTTTGGACCCACCGCCTGTCGCGGAAACCGTACTGCCGAGGATGGTTATTGCATCGTTTGTGGCTTGCAAAGAGGTACTTGCCGCACCGCCGGTGCCTGCATCGGATTTGGCCCCGGTGGCACTAATCACGCTTCCTCCCTTGGCGTTGATTGCCCCCCCCGTAGACTGGATATCTATGGTTGCAGCTCCGCCTGCGCCGCCCGCAACAGCCGGACTCGATGCACTGATAGTACTGCCGGTATTGAATTCGATGAGGCCACCCGCCTTCAGAGTCACCGTAGCGCTGTTGTTTGCCGTGCCCGTCGCTTGCAGCGTGCTGAAGACTGCAGTAATCCCCCCCAATCCAGCATCCAGGCTTAGCGTCTTGCTAGCGCCCTTTGCAGATACGGTTGCGCTATTTATGCCAATACCATTGCCTGAAATGAGCGTTACGTTGCCTGCGGCGTTCCCGATATTGGCACTGATGGTGATGATGCCTGCGCCTGGTGTGACCACAGGCGCGGCAGTGCTGCCACCATCCCAACCTGCAATCATTTGCAGTGCGCCAGTGGAAGCCATGGCGAAGGTGGAGCCGCCGTTCACCGTGATATTGCGATTGGCGAGAAACGTCAGGCTGTTGGCAGTTGTGGCGGTTGCCATGAGTCCGCCATCTGATGCAACAAAGGTGATATCGCCATTTGCCGCGGCGGTCCCGCCCTGCGTCGTCACGATCGTGTTACTGCCGCTGAGGATGCCGTCTATCGTATCCCACGAAATATTTGATCCCGAAGGCGCACCGGTAAACAGGCCCGCAACGAAACTACCCGGCGCAAAGCTATCGATAGCACCACCGATAGTGAGGTCCGCCGGATCGAGCAGGAGCGTCCCGGTGGCGCCATTGGGCGCAGCTGTACTGACGCGCCCGTTAAAATCGAGGAAGGCCTTGCCCGATACTTCCACTTTGCCGCCATTACCAGACTGTGCGCCACCGCGCGCGCTGATGTTGCCGTAGTAGCGCGTGACTTCGTCACCCCACACCACCACTTTGCCGCCGTTGCCGCTGGTGATGGCATCGGCCTTGATGCTGGTATCCGGTCCCACAAAAGTGCGGAAAGCATTCTGAACATTGGCGTTCTTGCCCTGGAAATCGCCGCCCACCAGCACGCTGCCACCACCGCTGTCGCCGCTGGCGTTTAGAGTGGCGATGCCGGTCAGGCCTACGAGGTTGCCGAGTACGTTGATACTTCCACCCCTTCCCTCACCCTTGCCCTCTCCCGGGGGGAGAGGGAAAACACCAACACCTTTGGCTTCTACTGTGCCGGAGACCAATGTGGTGTCGCCCGACTGGATTTCGATCCTGCCGCCGCTAGGGCCGTTGGCGGTGGTGGTGCTGCCCGCTTCGAGCGTGGTGTTCTTGCTGGCCTTGAGCATGATCTGGCCGCTTTCGCCCACCACTACTGAATTGGCGTTGATGGCGCCACCGTGGTTGATGAGGCCGGCGTAAATGCCGATGCGTCCGCTATCGGCAGCGATCTGTCCGAGATTGAGCGCCTTGTTGTCCGGAGCGACGATTTCGACTCGCAAATCCGGCGTGCCGGGGTTGACGAGTTCGATGCTGTTGCCCGCAGCGAGGATGACCTCGCCTTTGGGGCTGGTGATGATGCCGTTGTTGGTAACAGCGTTGCCGATCAGGTAGACGTTGCCGCCGCTGCTGGTGGTGATGTTGCCGCTGTTGATGAGACTATTTCCAGTGTTGGCAAGTGAGCCTGCGGTGAAGCGCAGGCGGCCAGCGAGAAAGTCTTCGTTACTCAGGTTCAGCGTGCTGGCGACCAAACCGCCAACGTTGATCTGGCTGCCCGCGCCAAACACGATGCCGTTGGGGTTAATCAGGAATACGCGGCCATTCGATTGCAGCGCGCCGAGCAGGGATGACGGGTTTTGTCCGACCACGCGATTGAGCACTGCACTCGAGGCCGACTGCTGCACAAAGCGCGTGATTTCGTTGGCGCCGATGGAAAAACTGCCCCAGTTGATGATGGCGCTGGGGGTGTTGGTGATGCTGAGCAGATTGCCGGTGGTGGTGAACTTCGCCGCGCCGTTGACCACCGTCGGGTTGGTCGGATTGGCTTGCGCCGGCTTGACAACCGCGGCGCTAAAGCAGGCGGCTACCGCAAGTGCGGCCGCATTGCACCGAAGGGCGCGAACGCTATGCGCAGGTAGGGGATGATAATGGCGCTGCTTGCTCTGAATCGCTGGATTGCGCCCACTGCGGAATTGTTCTTTTTTACGCATCATTTGCTCCTGACCGGCGCGCACCCCGGCTTGAAAAACTGTTACGTTTGCGCGACTCGAAAACACACCCTGCACGAAGCCGAACTTTACCACGTGGCAGCGCCATAATCCTGCGCATCAAGCGCGCAATGCCGTCATGCCCCGCTGCCGCCGCGTTTCCGACAACAAAATCCCCGCCGAAACCGACACATTCAAACTTTCCACGCTGCCCAGCATGGGGATGCGCACCAGCTCGTCGCAATTTTCACGGGTAAGTCGGCGCATACCCTCGCCTTCCGCGCCCAGCACCAGCGCGCGCGCGCCGCCGAGTTTGGCGGCATAAAGATCCAGTGTGGCGTGTTCGTCTGCGCCGGTGATCCAGATGTCACGCGCTTTCAACTCGCGCAGGGTGCGCGCAAGATTGGTGACGGGAATATACGGCACGGTTTCCGCTGCACCGCTCGCTACCTTGGAAACGGTGGCGTTAAGTCCCACGGCACGGTCTTTGGGCGCAATAACGGCATGCACGCCCATCGCATCCGCCACCCGCAGGCACGCGCCGAGATTGTGCGGATCAGTCACGCCATCGAGTATCAGCAACAGCGCCGGCTCGGTGAGCGTTTCCAGAACATCGTCGATATGCGTGGCGAGCTTGATCGGCGCAACGCTGGCGGCAACACCCTGATGGCGCGCATTGCCGGTGATGCCGTCGAGGCGTTTGGCGTCAACGGTCATCACGCGCACGTTGCGCGATGCGGCGAGTTTGATGAGTTCAGCGCATCTTCGATCACTACGTGCGGCATCGACGAAAACTTCGCGCACGGCGTCGGGCGCGCTGCGCAGGCGGCTGGTTACGGCGTGGAAGCCGTGGATGATGCGGGATTCGGACATGGCTGCATTTGATGAGGATCGAGAAGCAAAAAACATTTAACATCGATGGACAGGATTGACAGGATAAAACCGGCTGTAGAGTTAATCCTGTTAATCCTGTTAATCCTGTCTAATTATATTGTTTTAAAACAAATACTTACATCAATATACCCTACCGACTCACAGCCACCTCATCCAGCACGAAATCGATCCGCGCTGAATCCAGATTCGCCCGCGCTACTTTCACCCGCACGCGATCCCCCAAGCGAAAACGCCGCTTGGTGCGCTCGCCCAGCATCTGATGTTTGGCGGCATCAAAATGAAAATAATCCTTGCCCAAATCGGACACGTGTACCAAGCCTTCGGCGTATATGTCGTCGAGCGCAACAAAGATGCCAAATCCGGTGACGCCGCTGACACTGCCGTTGTAACTTTCTCCGACTTTGTCCTGCATGTAATAACACTTCAGCCAGTTAGTGACATCGCGCGTAGCTTCGTCGGCGCGGCGCTCGGTCATGGAGCATTGTTCGCCGAGGGCGATCCAGTCGCCCGGCTCATAGCGCGTTTTCGCCAGCACCGCTTTGATTGCACGATGCACCAGCAAATCCGGATAACGCCTGATCGGCGAGGTGAAGTGCGTATACGATTCATACGCGAGGCCAAAGTGACCGGCGTTTTTCGGGCTGTAAACCGCCTGCTTCAGCGAGCGCAGCATCACGGTTTGCAGCAGTTGCGCATCCGGCCTGTCGCGCACTTTGGCGAGCAGCGCGGCGTAATCCTTGGCCTGCGGCTTGTCGCCGCCGCTGAGATCAAACCCAAAGCCGCCGAGAAATTCGCGCAGCGCAGCGAGCTTTTCCTTGGTGGGCCCTTCGTGGACACGGAACAGCATCGCCTGCCCGTTTTCCGCCAGAAAATCCGAAGCGCACACATTGGCCGCGAGCATGCATTCTTCGATCATGCGGTGCGCGTCATTGCGTTTGACCGGCACGATGCGTTCAATCTTGCGCTGATCGTTGAAAATGATTTCGGTTTCAGTGGTCTCAAAATCAATGGCGCCGCGCCTGGCGCGCACCTTCACCAGTTTGCCGAATAAAGTGTGGAGGTTTTGCAGTTGCGGCAGCAACTTCTGCTGCTCCCGCGTGCCGGCGCTTTTATCCACCAGCATCGCGGCGACCACGGTGTAGGTCAGCCGCGCATGCGAACGCATCACCGCCTGATGAAACGAGTACCCGGTGACCTCGCCGTGCGTATTGATGGTCATATCGCAGGCCATGCACAGGCGGTCCACGTGGGGGTTTATCGAGCACAAGCCGTTGGACAAGTGCTCCGGCAGCATGGGAATAACCTGGCGCGGAAAATACACCGAGTTGCCGCGCTGCCGCGCTTCAATATCCAGCGCATCATTGGGCTTGACGTAAAAACTGACATCGGCAATCGCCACGATCAGCCGGAAGCCGCCGCGCCCTTTGCCACTTGGAGTACCCAGAGGCTCGCAGTAAACAGCGTCGTCAAAATCACGCGCGGTTTCGCCATCGATAGTCACCAGCGGCAAGCCGCGCAGATCGAGCCGCCCTTTGCAATCGCGCGCGCTGACCTCCGGCGCATACCTGGCCGCGAGTTTTTCCACCTCCGGCGGAAACTCATGCGGTAGCGAATGCTTGCGCAGCGCAATTGCGATTTCCATGCCGGGGTCGCCGTAAGCGCCCAGCACTTCCACCACGCGCGCCACCGGCTGGCTGTGCCGCGCCGGCTGCTCAATCAAATCAACGGTGACCACCTGCCCCGCTTTGGCATTGCCGGTTTGACCCGGCGGCACCATGAATTCCTGACTGATGCGTTTGTCTTCGGCCACCACGAAATACACGCCGTGGCGATTTTGCAGCCGGCCGACATGACGCGTTTTCGCGCGCTCCAGAATTTCCGCAATCTTGCCTTCGGGCCGCCCGCGTCGATCCATGCCCGAAATGCGCGCCATCACGCGGTCGCCATGCAGCACTTTGCGCATTTCATCGGGACCGAGAAACAGGTCCGGCCCCTTGTCGTCGCGCGTGAGAAAACCGAAACCATCGGGATGCCCCTGCACACGGCCCGCCACCAGATCGAGTTTTTCCACGATGCAAATCGCATCGCGCCGGTTGCGCATGATCTGGCCTTCGCGCTGCATCGCGTCCAGCCGCCGCGTGAACGGCTTCGATTCCTCATCGCGTATGCCGAGCAGCGCGCGCAACTCCTGCTCCGCCACCGGCACGCCTTGCTCTTTGAGAATGGCGAGTACGAATTCGCGGCTCGGCAGCGGGTTTTCGTAGCGCAATATTTCACGCGCGTAAAACGGATCGCGCTGGTTGCGGCCGCTGAGGGCCGGCGGTTCGAAATGCTGTGCTATGGCGTCGACCCGATTACGCGGTGCGCGAGGCGTGCGCGGCGCGCGCGGTTCGCGGGGAATGCGGCCCGCAGGCGATTTCTTGCCGGCTTTGGCGGGCGCTTTGGCTTTGCCCGCGTTCGCATCGCGTGCGGGGTTCGTGCTGGATGGTATTTTTGTTTTGCGTGTTTTCATTTGATCAATTCAGGGCATTCGGATAAACTCGCCGCCTGCTTGCAACAGGCCCAGGTGGCGGAATTGGTAGACGCACCAGCTTCAGGTGCTGGCGGGTAATACCGTGGGGGTTCGAGTCCCTTTCTGGGCACCAGTAGTGTTGTGATGAATGCGGAACGATGACCATCGTTTCGCATTTTTCATTTTGGGGTGGATCATCGCGCGATTGACGGACAGTTCAAAAGTCTCCCGCAAGCCGGTGTCCCACCGCTATCCCTCAAACGGATGCCGCCGCACAATAGTGTGTTCGCGATCGGGCCCGGTAGAAATAATATCAATCGGCACTCCGCAAACTTCCTGCATACGGTTCAGATAGTTTTGCGCAGCCCGCGGCAGCTGGTCGAACTGCGTGATGCCGACAGTGCTCTGCGACCAGCCGGGCATGTCTTCATACACCGGCTCGCACTGCGCCAGCAGTTCCGCCCCGAACGGCAGCAAGTCGCACGCCACGCCATTCATTTTATATCCCACGCCGAGTTGCACGCGCGCCATGCCATCCATCACGTCGAGCTTCATCATGCACAGGCCCGATACGCCGTTGATCTGAATCGCGCGCTTTAACGCCGCGCCGTCAAACCAGCCGCAGCGGCGCGGGCGGCCGGTGGTGGCGCCTACTTCGTTGCCGCGCGTGGCGAGATAATTGCCGCGCTCGTCGTGCAGTTCCGTGGGAAACGGTCCGGCGCCAACACGCGTGGTGTAGGCCTTGGTGATGCCCAGCACATAGTGCAAATTCTGCGGCCCGATGCCGGCACCCGCTGCCGCCGCGCCCGCGACGCAGTTGCTCGATGTCACATACGGGTAGGTGCCGTGATCGATGTCCAGCAGCGTACCCTGCGCGCCTTCAAACAGCAGGTTTTTGCCGGCCTGCGTAGCCTCAAACAGCAAGCGCGGCACATCGGCCACCAACGGTCTGATACGTTCCGCGTAAGCCAGCGTTTGATCGAGTGATTGTTGAAAATCGACGGTATCGGCTTTGAGGTAGTTTTTCAGCACAAAGTTATGAAAATCGAGTACTTCGCGCAACTTCGCGGCGAAGCGTTCGGGATGCAGCAGGTCTTGCACGCGGATGCCGCGGCGTGCAATCTTGTCCTCGTACGCCGGGCCGATGCCGCGACCGGTGGTGCCGATTTTGCCCGCGCCTTTTGCCGCTTCACGCGCGCGATCAAGCGCGACATGATGCGGCATGATCACCGGGCACGCTTCGCTGATGGCAAGCCGCGTAGCGACGTTCACGCCCATTTTTTCCAGCGTGTCGATTTCTTCAAACAGCGCCTGCGGCGACAGCACCACGCCGTTGCCGATATAGCAGGCTACCTGCCCGCGCAATATGCCCGACGGGATCAAATGCAGCACCGTTTTTCTGCCGCCGATCACCAGCGTGTGGCCGGCGTTGTGCCCGCCCTGAAAGCGCACCACGCCCTGCGCATGATCGGTCAACCAATCCACGATCTTGCCTTTGCCTTCGTCGCCCCATTGGGCGCCTACCACCACGACATTCTTTGACATGCTTCCAGCCTTATAACGTTCTTTAAATATCATTTAAAAACAAATACTTATGATATTTTTTTGATTACCGCCCACGATCCTGCGTTGGGCACTAACTTGCGGTCACATCCCAGTTCACCCCGCGTTTCAGCGTGCCCCGGCAAATCAACAATGACAATCTCACCCCGTGCGCGCAGTGCGGCGATGCGCTTTTGCAGCGCTGCGTCCCTGGGTTTATACGGCGCCAGCACGCCGGGCTTGGCGCCGCCATTGGGACGCGCCGAAGCCAGTTCGCGCAAATCCATACTGAAGCCGGTGGCGGCACGCGCGCGTCCAAAGGCCTTGCCCACTTCGTCGTAGCGGCCGCCGCGCGCGAGTGCGTTGCTCCAGCCTTGCGCATACGCCGCAAACACCACGCCGCTGTGATAATGATAACCGCGCAGTTCCGCCAGATCGAAACGTATGTGCGCCGCATCACTCAGCACGTCCGACAAACGCCGTAAATCTCGCAGCGCATCGCGAATTTCAGAGTAATCCGGCAACCGCTTGTTCGCGGCGGCGAGCACTTCGCGTCCGCCATACAAATCCGGCAGCGCCGCCAGCGCCTCGCGTGTGGTGCGAGGGAGCTTTCGAGTCAGCGCGCGCAACGCCGGCACGTCCTTTAACTGCATGGTGCGAAACAACTCCGATTCCTGTGCGGCAGCGATCTTCGCGCGCCGCACCAGTGCACGGAATATTGCCACATGGCCCAAATCGAGATGCGCTTGCCCGATGCCCGACGCCACCAGCGCCTGCAACAGCAGGCGCTCGACCTCGATGTCACTTTCGACGCCGCGATGGCCGTAAATCTCGGCACCGATTTGCAGCGGCTCGCGCGTGCGATTCATGTCCGACGGCAGTGTATGCAGCACGCTGCCCGCGTAACACAGGCGCGTGACGCCCTTGCGATTCAGCAAGTGCGCATCGATGCGCGCGACCTGCGGTGTTATATCGGCGCGCACGCCGAGCATGCGCCCGGACAATTGGTCGACCAGCTTGAAGGTGCGCAAATCCAGATCATGCCCGGTGCCGGTGAGTAAAGAATCCACGTATTCCAGCAGCGGCGGCATTACCAGTTGATAGCCATGCACCGCGAACAAATCCAGGATCGCCCGGCGCAGGCGCTCGATGCGCGCGGCCTCGGCGGGCAGGATGTCTTCTACGTATTCGGGCAATAGCCAAGTGCGCATCACAACGGCCACTTTTTGGCAACCAATAGTATGATTAATCCGATCAGCATCGATGTCAGACCGATGAAGCGGATTTGTCCATCACTCAACTCGGTGAGGCGGCGAAACGTTTCGCGCCACAGTCCCGGCGCCAGAAACGGCAGGATACCCTCAAATACCAGCATCAGGGCAACCGCGGTAAGCAGCAGTTGTTGGCTCATGTCGGCAGCGAAGGGCGATGGGACCGCGTCACACCACGAACCGCGGTGCCGCTACTTGCCGGCCCGTCCGCCGGATTTGAAATACTTGAAAAAGTCGGAGTTGGGGTCCAGCACCAGTACGTCGCCCTTGCCCTTGAAGCCGGCTTTGTAGGCATCCAGACTGCGATAGAAGGCATAAAATTCGGGGCTTTGTTCGTAGGCCTTGGCATAAATCGCCGCCGCTTTGGCGTCGCCTTCGCCTTTCACTTTTTGTGCCTCGCGATACGCGTCGGCGACGATGAAAGCGCGTGTTTTGTCGGCTTCGGCGCGTAGTTTCTCGGACTCGGCTGCACCAGTGGAACGCAATTCGTTGGCCACGCGCGTGCGTTCGGCCACCATGCGCTGGTATACCGAATCGGTCACGCCCTCGGGCAAGTCAACGCGCTTCAAACGCACGTCGAGCACTTCGGCGCCGATGCTCTTGGCGTCTTCGCTGGCTTTTTTACGCATCAAATCCATGATCTTGTCGCGCTCGCCCGACACCACATCATGTACCGTGCGGCGGCCGAACTCATCGCGCAACCCCTGATTGACGGTCTGCAACAAGCGCGTTTGCGCCTGCGCCTCGCCGCCACCACTTTGCACGATACTGCCGTAGTACTGGCGCACATCGGAGATGCGCCACTTGATGAACAAATCCACCTGCACGTTTTTCTTTTCAGAGGTGAGAAAAAGCGCCGGCTCTGGCGTGTCGATGGTCAGAATACGCACATCAAAAAAGCGCACGTTGTCGAGCAATGGAATCTTGAAAAACAAGCCCGGTTTTGTTTTGACGCTGATCACTTCACCCAGCCGGAACACAATCGCGTTCTGGCGCTGATCCACAATAAACATCGACGTAAAAACGATGATCGCTACGCCGAGCAGAGCGTAGAGCAGCGCGGATAATCCCTTTTTCATTGGCGTTGCTCCCGTTCCCGCGAGCGAAACGCTTCGCGGCTGCGCGAAGTGGACGCGTCTTGCGCCGGGGCCGCGGCCGCCGCTCCGGCAGGCGAAGGCTCCGCGGCAGCACCCATTTGCATGATTTTGTCGAGCGGCAGATACAACAGGTTGTTACCGCCTTTTTCAATCACGATCTTGGTGGTATTCATCATGATCTGCTGCATCGCGTCGAGATACAGCCGGTCGCGCGTGACTTGCGGCGCCTTTTTGTATTCGGCAACCACCTGATTGAAGCGTTCAGCATCACCCACGGCTTCCTGTTCGACGCGCTGGCGATGACCTTCCGCTTCCTGCTGCAAGCGCGACGCCATGCCTTTGGCCTTGGGCAGGATGTCGTTGGCGTAGGCCTGACCTTCGTTTTTCTGGCGCTCGCGATCCTGCCCGGCCTTCACCGCATCATCGAACGCGGCCTGTACTTTTTCAGGGGGCTGCGCGTTTTGCATGTTGACCTTCTGGATGTTTATGCCTGTCTTGTAGCGATCCAGTATCGTCTGCATCAGTTTGTGCACTTTATCCTGCACGTCGGCGCGGCCCTGCTGCACCACGTAATCCATGCTGCTCTTGCCCACCACTTCACGAATGGCGGTTTCGGCGGCCTGCAACACGGAATCTTCCGGCGAACGATTCTCGAACAGGAAGTCCTTCGCGCTCTTCAAATCGTATTGCACCGCGAACTGCACATCGATGATGTTTTCGTCGTCGGTCAACATCAGCGATTCCTTGAGCACCTTGCTCTTGACGTTGTTGCGGTAGCCCACTTCGACGCTGCGCACCTGCGACACGTTGACCACTTGCCGCGATTCCACCGGGTACGGCATGTGCCAGCGCAATCCCGGTCCGGTAATTTCGGCATATTTTCCCAAGCGCAACACCACGCCGCTCTGGCCTTCATTGACGATGTAAAAGCCACTGGCCAGCCAGATGCCGAGGATCAGCGCCACCAGCACAATCGCACCGCCGCCCAGTTGTTTCGGCCCGATGGGCGCACCCGATTCGTTGCCCGGCCGGCCGCCCCCGCCACCGCGCTTGCCAAACAGTCCGCTGAATTTTTTCTGGAAATTTCGCCACACTTCATCCAGGTCTGGCGGACCTTGATTGCCGCCGCCGGGTTTTTTACCCCATTGCGGATCATTAAGCGACATCAGCGCATTGAGCATGCGCGCCGCGCCCCGACGCAGGGAAAAACGCAGCGAATCATTTAGAGATTGCACGAGACCTGCCATAAAATTAATTGGTTGCGGTACTGTTGGAATGCGTTGCGTGATGCGTTACTTTGGTACGGTGATTGCGGTTTTCAAGATCAGGCTGCGGCGACGCGGTTGCCATCCGCAGTTGTCACGGCGACGGTCACTGCAGCTGCCACAAATGCGTCTTCGGCGATCTGCCCCAGCACATGCCTCAATAAATCAAGACCTTGCCCTGTTTCAGCGCTGATCCAGACCCGCGCAATCTTACCATATTCGTTCACTTCAACCTGGGGTGGGAACGCAGTGAGATCAATCTTGTTGTAGACCAGCACCTGCGGAATAGCATCAGCGCCAATTTCCTTCAAAACCAGGTTGACGGCCTCGATTTGCGCATCGCGATCGGCGCTGCTGGCATCGACCACATGCAGCAGCATGTCAGCATGCACGGTTTCTTCCAATGTGGCGCGAAACGCCGCCACCAGCATGTGCGGCAGACGGCGGATGAAGCCCACCGTATCGGACAGCACCACGCCTGCCACGGCAGAGCCGGCGTGCACCGAACCGGTGTGTACTTTGCGCGTAGTGGTATCGAGTGTCGCGAACAACTGGTCAGCTGCGTAAACGTCCGCGCGCGTCAAACGGTTGAACAAAGTGGATTTGCCCGCGTTGGTGTAGCCCACCAGCGACACCGACAACACATGCGCCCGATTACGCGAGCGGCGCTGCACCGCGCGCTGCGCCTGCACTTTCGCCAGTTTTTCTTTCAGCACTTTCACGCGTTTGCCGAGCAAGCGGCGGTCGGTTTCCAACTGCGTTTCACCGGGGCCGCGCATGCCGATGCCGCCTTTTTGTCGCTCCAGATGCGTCCAGCCACGCACCAGACGCGTCGCCAGGTGATCGAGTTGTGCCAGCTCTACCTGTAACTTGCCCTCAAAACTGCGCGCGCGCTGCGCGAAAATATCGAGGATCAGACTGGTGCGGTCAAGCACCCGGCAGTTCAGCCGCTGGCTCAGATTGCGCTCCTGAACAGGCGATAGTTCGTGATTAAACACAACCAGTTGCACCTTAGTCTCGGCAACAGCGTCGGCAATCTGATCAACCTTGCCCTTGCCGGCGTAGAAGGCCGAATCCGGCCGCTCGCGCTTGCCGCGTATGATTTCTTTGGTGGTTACGCCCGCGCTGGAAACCAGCAACTGACACTCGACGAGACTCTCCGCATAATCGTCGTCGCCAAAATCGAGAGCGACCAGCACCGCGTCCGTGCTACGGCTGGCGCCGCCTGACCGTTCAAGCATCCGCGGTTGAAAATAACGACAGTGGAAACAGCTTCAAACGATTAGTCGCCGGCGCCATCGATGGGGATCGTCACCGCGCGCGCGGGAACGACAGTGGAAATCGCATGCTTGTAAACCATTTGCGTAACGGTATTCTTGAGCAGTACCACATACTGGTCGAACGATTCCACCTGGCCCTGCAGCTTGATGCCGTTGACCAGATAAATTGACACCGGGATATGTTCCTTGCGCAGCTGATTCAGGAACGGGTCTTGTAACAACTGGCCCTTGTTGCTCATGACGCCCTCGCATTTTGTAGTTATTCGGCCCTACTTTACTGCAAAAATCCATGTTGCGCCAGTGAGTTACGCCCTGTCATTGGCCCCGCCGCCCGCCCAGTTCGCGTTGGGCCGCCGCTTGCGTTCAAACGGATTGCTCCCGGATTTGAACTCAACCTTGAGCGGCGTGCCCTGTAGTTTGAACATATCGCGAAAATAATGCTCCAGATAGCGCCGATAGCTGTCGGGGATATGATCGAGGGCGTTGCCGTGAATGATGATACGCGGCGGGTTGGATCCGCCCTGGTGGGCGTAGCGCAGCTTGGGACGGTTCATGCCCTTGCGCGGTGGTTCCTGTTTCGCCACGGCAGCGATCAGGGCTCGCGTCAATCGCGGCGTGGACAGCTTGGCCATCGCGGCCTCAAAGGCCCCATCCACCGATTTCAGCACGCTGCCCACCCCTTGTCCCTTGAGCGCGGAAATGAAATGCAGTTTGGCGAAGCTCAAAAAATCCAGCTTGCGCAGCAAGTGCAGTTTAATCTGCTCGCGCTCATATTCGGGCAAACCGTCCCATTTGTTGACTGCCACCACCAGGGCGCGTCCTGCTTCCAGTATAAAGCCGGCAATGTGCGCGTCCTGATCTGATATTTCCTGTTGCGCATCCAGCACCAGCACCGCTACGTTGGCATCCGATATGGATTGTAACGTTTTGATTACACTGAATTTTTCTACAGCCTCTATGACGCGCCCCTTACGCCGGACACCGGCTGTGTCGATCAGCGTATAGCGTTTTCCATCGCGCTCAAAATCAACGTACACCGAATCGCGGGTAGTGCCCGGCTGGTCGAAAACCACCACCCGCTGCTCACCCAGCAACGCATTCACCAGGGTGGATTTACCAACGTTGGGACGGCCAACGATGGCGATGCGCGGGACTTTTTCGGCATCGTCGGCATCCTTCGCGGCATGCGGATAATCGGCCAGCACGATGTCCATCAGATCGGAGACATTTTCGCCGTGTGCCGCCGAAATCGGCAGCGGATCGCCGAGGCCGAGTTCGTGAAATTCCGCGGTCGCCGCGCCATGCGCGCGGCCTTCAGATTTGTTGACCACCAGCCATACCCGCCGCCCTGTTTTGCGCAGTTCCGTGGCAATGGAAATATCCTGCGGCGCCACACCGTTGCGGCCATCCACTACAAATAACACACTGTCGGCTTCGTCCACCGCCTGCCGCGTTTGGCGCGCCATTTCGCGGTAAACGCCAATCGCGTCGGTTGGCTCCAGGCCGCCGGTATCCACTACCAGATAGGGTTTCTGCCCGATGCGGCCTTCGCCGTAATGGCGGTCGCGCGTGAGGCCGGGCACATCCGCGACGATGGCGTCGCGGGTGCGCGTCAGCCGGTTAAATAATGTTGATTTTCCGACATTGGGACGACCAACGATAACAATGGTGGGTTTCACGCGATGCGGCGATCCGGCTATTCAGCCGTGATGGCGTAGACGCCGCCGCTACGCGTTTGCACCAAAAAGGACGTCAGGTCTAGCGCCACCGGCGCGGCCGCGATGGCACTGCCATCGGTCGCGATACGACCCAAAAACGCGCCATTGTCGCGCGACAGCAAATGCACGAAACCCTGATAGTCGCCGACGATGACATAACGCCCGAATGCCAGTGGCCGCGTAAGGCCACGGCCGAAAAGTTTGTCCTGCTTCCACAAGACGCCGCCGCTGCTTTTGTCGAGCGCACTGACGGCATTTTTTTCGTCGGTAACGTAAATGTTGCGAAAATCCGCACCCAACCCGCTAAAGCTCGAGATATCACGCGCCCAGATCGGGGTGCCGCGGGAAGCATCAAAACACGCGGTGCGGCCCTGATACGCCGCAGCACAAGCACGGCTGTCATCCACCACCGGCGGGCTGGATATATCCGCCACACGCTCCAGCTCAGTGGTGCCTTTGGGCAGCGCTACCACGCTGTCCCAGGTGACGCCGCCGCTCGCTATCGATAGGGCGATTAATCTTCCACCCGGAAACCCGGCATAGAGCGAACCGCGGCTTGCCACTAAGCCCGCATGACTGCGCACCGACAGCGTCGGCGCGGATCGCTGATAGGCCCAGCGGCGTTTGCCGCTGGCCGCCTCGTAGGCGTGGATCGCGCCATCACCCACCCGCACAATTACCAGCTCGCCATCAAGTAGCGGCGGCGCCAGCATCTCGCCTGGCACCTGCACTTTCCACAACGGCTTGCCGGAGCGCTCGAACGCCATCAACTCGCCGCGCGATGTGCCAACTGCAAGCAGTGTGGCATTGGCGGCGACACCGCTTGTAATAGCCTGTTTGATATCAAAGCGCCCCACACTGGCGCCGTTCGCGGCATTAAAGCCGGATATTTGGCCGTTGGCGGACGCTACCCACACAGTGTTGCCAGTCACCATCGGGAACAACACCGTCTTGCCCGCCGGGCCCGCCGCGCCCTGCCACACGATACGCACGTTGGCTTGCGCGCTGATCGGCGTGAGTGCCGCCGGCCTGGCCGAAGGCGCCGGTGCGCCAAACCAACTGTCGTAGGTGCTTTTAAGGGTGTCGCAACCGCTCAATGCACTCAACAGCACAACAACCGCAACCACCTTAGTCGCCAACGCGGGCTGCATCACTTTTGCGCCTCGCCCAATGCATCCAGCTTGATTTGCACCAATTGACGGTACGAGCTGCGCGAATCGCTTTTTTCCATTGCAATCTGATATGCCGCGCGCGCTTCGGCGCGTTTGTCCTGCTCGGCGAGTATGTCGCCCCGCAAATCGGCATACAAGCCGTCAAACGCTGCACCATGTTTGGCGTCGAGCAGTTTTAAAGCCTCGTCGTGCTTTTTTTCATCGAGCAACACCCCGGCCAGACGCAGCCGCGCGATATCGCGCATTTCATCGTCCTTGGCATTGTCGAGCGCCCATTGCAAGCGTTGCCTGGCGTTCGCCAGATCGTTGGCGCCGGCCAGCGACTTCGCGGCGCGCAGGGCGGCCATGACGGCATAGGGCGTGCCCGCATGGGTGGCAGCGAGCGTGGCAGCGATGTCTTGAACTTTTTTCGCCTCGTTGCCTTTTTCAGCAGTGTCGAGTTGGCTGTAGAGTATGGCTGCCGACGACGACGTCTGCGCACCGTAATAGCGCCACCCCTGTATTCCCGCGATCCCCACCACCAACGCCAGCACAGCAGTCGTCACCAGATTGCCATACTTGCCCCACCAATCCTTGATGACCGCTATCTGTTCCTGTTCTTCTAAATCATAAGCCATTGATTATATTCCATTTTTCACAATAACGATGGCGTCTTCCAATGCCACCGTGCGTTGCTCCGCAGTGTGCCGCAGCGCTTTCACCGTCAGTGTGCCCGCCGCCACTTCGGTGTCGCCGATGATAACCGCGAATCGCGCACCGCCGGCATCGGCTCGTTTCATCTGCGCCTTAAAACTGCTGGAACCGCCGCCCACACAATGCAGCACCACACTCAAGCCGGCGTCGCGTAATTGCTCAGCCACGATCGGCGCGAACGTGCCGGCGGCTGCGCCCTGATGCACCAGCCACACGTCCGGCGCCAGTTTCGGCAATGTTGCGGCCCGCGCTTCCAGCACCAGCAGCAGGCGCTCAATGCCGATGCCAAAACCGCAGCCCGGCGTGGCTTTGCCGCCGAGTTGCTCAAACAAACCATCGTAGCGTCCGCCCGAACACACCGCGCTTTGCGCGCCGAGCGCGCCACTCACCCACTCAAACACCGTGAGATTGTAATAATCAAGGCCGCGCACCAGCCGCGGATTGATCACGTACGGAATACCCGCCGCCTCCAGTCCTGCGAGTACAGCATCGAAATTCGCACGCGATGCCTCGCCCAAATGAGCCATCAACTTCGGTGCGGCGTCGATCACGCTTTGCAGCGCCGGATTTTTTGAATCGAGAATGCGCAACGGATTGGTCAACAGCCGGCGCTGCGAATCGTCGTCGAGCACCGCGCGGTGCTGCTCGAAATAGTCGACCAGCTTGCCACGAAACATGCGGCGTTCGTCGTTGCTGCCAATGGTATTAATTTGCAGTTCGACGCTGTCAAGACCGAGGCGTTGCCACAGGCGGCGTGCCAGCACCAGCATTTCGATGTCGATGTCCGGCCCGGGAAAGCCCAACGCTTCCACACCGAAGGTATGGTACTGACGGTGGCGGCCTTTCTGCGGACGCTCGTGGCGAAACAGCGGCCCGCTGTACCACAACCGCTGCGGGCCGTTATAGAGCAGGTTGTGTTGCAAAGCTGCGCGCACCGTGGGCGCAGTGCCTTCGGGACGCAGCGACAATTTATCGCCGTTCATGGCATCCTCGAACGAATACATTTCCTTTTCGACGATATCGGTGACTGCGCCCACGCCGCGCACAAACAGACTGGTGGATTCGACGATCGGCGTGCGGATGTTGCGATAGCCGTACTGGCGGAATACGTCGCGCACCGTGTCCTCAACGTATTGCCACAGCCAGGCGTCATCCGGCAGCACATCGTTCATGCCGCGCACAGCGCGAATCTGATCGCCCGCGGTACTCATGGTGCGACAGCTGGGTATTTATCCTGCACGTATTTTTCAACGATGCCTTGAAATTCTTCAGCGATGTGCTCGCCTTTCAAGGTCACCGTTTTCACGCCGTCCACAAACACTGGCGCCACCGGGTTCTCGCCCGAGCCCGGCAGGCTGATGCCGACATTGGCGTGCTTGCTTTCGCCGGGGCCGTTGACCACGCAACCCATCACCGCCACGTTCATGCTTTCGACGCCCGGATGCTTGCCGCGCCACTGCGGCATTTGCTCGCGCAAATAGCGTTGAATGCGATCTGCGAGGTGCTGGAAAAACGTGCTGGTGGTGCGTCCACAGCCGGGGCAGGCGATCACCATCGGGGTAAACGAGCGCAGGCCCATTGTCTGTAAAATCTCTTGAGAAACAATGACTTCTCGCGTGCGGTCGCCACCGGGTTCGGGCGTCAGCGACACCCGTATGGTGTCGCCTATGCCTTCCTGCAGCAGCACCCCCATCGCCGCCGTGGACGCCACTATGCCTTTGGAGCCCATGCCTGCTTCGGTCAAACCCAGATGCAGCGCATAGTCGCAACGTGCCGCCAGGTCGCGATACACCGCGATCAAATCCTGCACGCCGCTCACCTTGCACGACAGCACAATTTTGTCGTGTGCCAAGCCCAGTTTTTCAGCCAGCGCCGCGCTGTCGATGGCGGACGCTACCAGCGCGCGCCGCGTGACCACGGCGGCGTCATCGGGCGCCGCCTGCCTGGCATTGTCATCCATCATGCGCGCGATGAGTTCCGGATCGAGGCTTCCCCAGTTGACACCGATGCGCACCGGTTTTTCGTAGCGGCAGGCGAAGTCAATCATCGTCGCGAATTGTTCATCGCGCTTAGAGCCGCGTCCGACATTGCCCGGATTAATGCGCAGTTTGGCCAGCGCTTCGGCACACGCCGGATGCTGCGTCAGCAAACGATGTCCGTTGTAATGAAAGTCGCCCACCAAGGGCGCATGGACACCCATCGAGTCGAGCTTTTCGCGTATATGCGGCACGGCGGCAGCCGCCTCACTGGTGTTGACGGTAACGCGCACGATTTCCGAGCCGGCGCGCGCCAGCGCTGCCACCTGAATAACGGTGCCGGCGATGTCGGCGGTATCGGTATTGGTCATCGACTGCACCACGATCGGCGCGTTGCCGCCTAGCGTCACGCATGCGCCGTCACCAACGCGCACGGCGGTGCTGGTGCGGCGTGGGGTGGGGCCGTAAAGGGGAAGACAATTCATGTTAAGGGCAGTATTTTTAACCGGGACGAACAGGATATACAGCATGAAAACCGATAGTGCTTATCCGGAATATCCTGTTCATCCCGGTAAGCATCGGCGTATTCCTCACTGCAACTGCAAGCGCGCCACATCATCGTCAGCGTAATCCGCTAAATTTATTGCGCTGTCGTTGTACGTCAGCTTGACTTTGCCCGCGCCACCCACCACCACACTGAACGGCGGCTCGCCGCGCACCACGCGTTCCGTGCCGGCTGCATTGGTTCTGGACAGCAGTATCTTGCCATCGCCGTCGCGAACCTCGACCCAGGACTCGCCGCCGAACACAAAGCGCAGCACGCGTTGGGCGCCCGCTTTCGATGGTTCCTTGCCCTTGGTCGCGGCGATGGGCTCAATCGTAGGTTCGGGTGTTACCGATTCCGCCACAACCGCGTTGGCGGGCGCGGCAAGCGTCACCGTCTGTGCAGCGTCGGGCGCTACGGCCGCCGCAGGCGCAACTGCAGGCGTGGCACTTATCGGCGCGGCTACCGGCGGCGCGTTCAGTACAAACTCGTAAAACGCCAGTGCCAGCATCACACAGGCTATGCCGGCGACGATCTGGGGCACACGCCGGTACGGGCTGGGTTCGATCGATGCGCGCGGCGCATCTTGCATCATCCGTGCATCGCTTGCTTCAGCGGCGACCATCCCGGGCAGAAGCAATTTCGCCGCATCCAGTTTCACCGTGCGTGCATAGGTGCGAATGAAGCCGCGCACAAACACCGGTGATGGCAATTTGGCGTAATCGTCCGTCTCGATCGCCCGAATTTGCGCCACCGACAACTTGAGCTGGCGCGCGACATCTTCCTGCGACATACCCTGCGCCACGCGCGCGGCGGCCAACGCGGCGCCGGGCAACGGCGCCTCGGCGACGGGGCTAGCGGCGACAGTAGCAGCCTGCACCGGATCGCTGGAATTTTCCATGCGCTTCAATCAAAACGCCCGGCCGTCAGCAGCTCGGTTTGCTTCGACTCGGGGAAATTCGAGCGCAGCTGGTGCGCCAGACTGGCCACCGAATTGTTGTCGCCCAAGCGCCGTTCCGTGCGCAGCATAAGCCAGAGAATTTCCGGGCTGCCCGACGATACCGGGTTCAGGCGCGTCAGAAACGACCGTGCTTCGGCATAGTTCGCGCTCGCGTACGACATGTCGGCCATTTGATACAGCGCCTGCACTTGATTCGGGCGCAATTTGAGCGCGCTGCGGAAATAATTTTCCGCGTTGACCAGATCGCCGCGCAGCCGCGCGCAGACGCCAGCGTTCACATAGGAACGGTCGGGGTTCTGATAGAGCGGATCACTGATCGCGATCAGAAAATGCTTGATGCCCTCGGCTTCGCGTTTGCGTTGACACAAAAATGTACCATAGTTGTTATTGGCATCGGAATCGCGTGCATTGATACGCAATGCCTGGCGAAAATTTTCTTCGGCCATGCGATCGTCCTGCAATTCGATGTAAATCAGCCCGGCTGCATTGAACGCCGGCCCATAGGTGGGATCGGCGCGTTGCGCGATGCCCGCTTCTTCGAGCGCCACCGCAAGATTGCGTATTTCCAGATAACTCACCGCAAGATCGGTATGGATGCGCGCGCGCCCGCGCGCATCGCGGTCCGAGTCGGAGGTGGTGGACTGGGTAAGCTGACTGTCTTGCACCGTCGGTTGCACGCCGCATCCCGCCGTCAAAAAAACGCTCATCAACACAATAACGACCAGTAGTTTCATGGGGTTGCTCCGGCATCCCTATTCAGCGCATTTTCACTAAGCGCGGCGCGCGCATTGAAACGTTCCGCGCGGCGCGTTTTATCCGCCACCTGCCCGGCGAGTTGTCCGCACGCGGCCGCGATGTCGTCGCCGCGCGTCTTGCGCGTCGTAGCCACCAGCCCGGCGCGCAGCAATACGTCGCGAAACCGCGCCACGGCATCGGGCCGGGAGCGTTGGTAACCCGAAGCGGGAAACGGATTAAATGGAATCAAATTGATTTTGCAGGGCACGGATTTCACCGTTTCCACAAGTTCACGCGCCTGCGTCACAGCATCGTTCACGCCGTCGAGCAGCACGTACTCGAACGTGACAAAATCACGCGGCGCTTTTTCGATATAACGCACGCACGCCGCGAGTAACTCGCGGATTGGATATTTCTTGTTGATCGGCACCAGTTGGTTACGCAAGGCATCATTGGGCGCGTGCAGCGACACCGCCAGCGCCACCGGACACACCTCCCGCAGCCGATCCATTGCGGGCACCAGCCCCGAGGTGGACAATGTCACACGCCGGCGCGACAGGCCATAGGCGTCATCGTCCAGCATCAATTGCATGGCTGCTACCACATTGTCGAAGTTCGCCAGTGGCTCGCCCATGCCCATCATCACCACATTGCTGATAGCGCGCGCCTCATTTTTGTTCATCGCTTGGTTGCGGCTGTCGTAGGCGCCGAGGCATTGATTGGCCCACCACAACTGGCCGATGATTTCAGCGACACTCAAGTTGCGATTAAAACCCTGGCGCCCGGTGGCGCAGAACGAACATTCCAGCGCGCATCCGGCTTGCGAAGAAATGCACAAGGTGCCGCGCGTAGCTTCGGGAATAAACACGCTTTCAATGGCATTGCTGGCGCCCACGTCCATCAACCATTTGCGGGTGCCGTCGGCGGCGACGGTGTCGCGCACCACTGTTGGGCCGCTGATCACCGCCTGTAGGGCCAGCTGTTCGCGAAGCCGCTTGGAGATGTCGCTCATGACGCCGAAATCGGTCGCGCCCGCCTGATGCATCCAATGCAGTAATTGTTTGGCGCGAAAGGGCTTTTCACCCAAGTCCGCGCAGTACGAGGTGAGTTCTGGCCTTCCTAATCCGAGCAAATTGACCGGCATATCACCTGTCTAGACCCGTTATCGGGGACAAATATCCAGCGTGGCGAAAAAATAAGCGATTTCGACCGCGGCATTTTCCGCTGAATCCGAACCGTGCGCGGCGTTAGCATCGATGCTGGCGGCAAAGTCCGCGCGGATGGTGCCCTTAGCAGCTTTCTTAGGGTCAGTCGCGCCCATCAAATCGCGATTTTTCTGCACCGCATTTTCACCTTCGAGCACCTGAATGACCACCGGGCCGGAGGTCATAAAATCCACCAAGTCCTTGAAAAAAGGACGCTCTTTATGAATCACGTAAAATCCTTCAGCATCCGCGCGCGATAATTGTGCCATGCGTGCCGCAACAATGTTCAGCCCCGCATTTTCAAACCGCGTGTAAATCTGCCCAATGACGTTTTTTGCAACGGCATCCGGCTTGATAATCGACAACGTACGCTCTACCGCCATGATTTCCTGCCCTTCGCCACAAATTTAAAATAGCCGCGCAGGATATCACGATAAGCTGTTGAAATAAAGACACTTCGGGGCTGGTTGCAGTGCAACAACCCGCGCCATTCCCGCGACCGCGACGCGCACTTATTGCCCCGGCGCAACCAGTCCGTGGGTGGCGGACACGCAGCGTCCTGCGGAATCCATCAGGCAGGTGGGCGCTGGCGGCCGTACCGGCACCGTGAATGTTTGCACCGAAGAATAGGGCCCCACGAATCCGTCGGCATCGGTGGCGCGATAACGCATGAAATAGATGCCCGGTGCGGGACGTGGCACCGCGATTTCAGGTTTATCCAGCGTACGCGTCAGCAGAGGCTGGGTAAACTGCAGGTCGACGGCCACTTCAAACGCAAATTGTTGGCCCGCTTCTCCCGCCCAGCGAAACTTAATATCGTTGTCGCCAATTTGCGGAGGTTCCGGGTGTGCCGGTGGCGCCATCAGCACAAAACTCGCCGCATCGCCATACGGCCCGCGGTCGCCATCGCGCCGCAGACTCGCCACACGCCAAAAATATTCGCCCAGCGCGAGCTGGGACGCTACCGCCTGCGCGCCTATGATCGCGGTATTTTCGTGAACCAGCGCCTTAAACGACGCGTCTTTCGCGACCTGCAAATGGTAAGTCGCAGCCTCGGTGTTTTCCGCCCACCGAAACTCGACCGCGCTCGCACGCACCTTGCCTCTGGCCGCCGGCGCCGATATCAGCGGCGGTTCCGGACGCGCCTTGAGGGTGAACGCATGGGTCGCGTCGCGGCCTTCGAACCCGCGCGCGTCCACCGCACGCACGCGCAGGAAATAAGCACCGTCGGCGATATTCGCGATGCGCAATTCCGGCGACGGCGAAATCAGTTCCGCGATCACACCGTTAAACGCCGCATCGCGCGCCAGCTGTGCGCGATAGGTGTGCGCACCCGCCTGCGCCGCCAGCACGAAGCGCAGCAGCGTGCGCTGCTGCAGTTTCGCCAGCTTTGAGACATCGGGCGCGTCCAGCAATTTAATCGGGTCAGACACGTTTTTAGCGGCATCCACCACGCTGCCGAATCCCGCATGCAGCTGTTTTTCATCCTTGGCCTCAGGTGCACTTCCTGCCCCCACGCCCACCACGCCGTCGAGCACCTCACCGCGTGTTAGATTGTTTCGCGCATCCATGGTCACGCGAAATTCGGTGCCGCGCGCAGCCAGGGTCGCCAGAGGCGTGGTAACACTGTGCCGCGTTTGTGTTTTATCGCCGGGCCGGCGCACCAGCGATTCCACGCGCCCCGAGATCAAGCGCATCGCCGATTCGAACACACCCACGCCGGCGTACGTGCGCATGCGCTCCATCTGCATCTGACTCTCCGACTGCACGCGCACGGCGGATCCGTCTTGCAGCTTTAAGGTGACATAGCCGTCTTTGCCGGTAGTGACCTGCGCACCTTCTGCGAGTGACGCACCAAGGGTCAGCGCAGCGGGTGCACCGGGCACACTGTGAGCGCTGGACACGGCCCGTACATCGCCATGCACATGTGTCACCGTTGCCATCGCCGAGGTGGTTTTCAGCAGGGCAAACGGCACCCGCAGCCTGGCGCCAGGCAGCAGGTAGTTCGGATTAGGCAAACGATTGTGGCGCGCCACCTTGGGCCAGTCGACAGGCGTGTGCAGCAGACGCGTGGAGACGCCGATAAGCGTGTCGCCCTGAACTATGGTGTAAACGTAATCAGCCTGCGGCTCGGCAGCCTGGCACAGCGTAAATGGCAGCGTGAGTGGCAGCGTGAGCGCCAGTACCAGCGCCACCGCGCCGCGCGTGCGACCCCAGGTCATGGGCAAGGCAGTCATAACAAGCCGCTCTCGAAAAGTTTGAGGTGAGCGTTATTTTACAATGCGTCGCGCGCAGCGGATGTCGCTGGCGTGGCGCGCGGCGCCAGCGCCGAGGCCAACGCCGTCAGCAGACTCGCGCGCGTCAGCGGTTTCTCAAGTACGCTGTTGCAACCTGCCGCCAGCGCGCGCGTGCGTTCCGCCTCACTCTTGTGCGTAGTGAGCGCCAGTATCGGCGCGCTGAAGCCGCACATGCGCAGCGTGCGCGTGGCTTCGCCCCCCGCAACCACCGGCATTTCCATATCCATCAGCACCACATCGGGCCGTTTGCCCAGCGCAATTTCTATCGCCTGCTCGCCGTTTTCAGCCTGCAGCACGCTCAATCCTAATTGTTCCAGATGACGCGCCACCTGTGCACGCGTGTCTGGCATATCCTCGGCCACCAGTACCAAGCCTTGCAGCACATTGCGCACCGGCAACGCTGCTGCCTGCGACACCGTTAGCTCACCCGCGGCTTGCGCACGCGCAGCCTCGACCGTGACAGTAAATACCGCGCCCTGCCCAAGCTTGCTGTGTACCCTGATGTCGCCACCCATTAATCGTGCAAGGTTCCTGCTGATGGTCAGGCCCAGCCCGGTACCCCCGTGTGTGGCGGCGATACCAGCATCCGCTTGCTGAAAAGCGGTAAACAGCCGTTTCACCACGTCTTCACTCATGCCCGGGCCGGTATCGACAACCGATATCGTCAATTCGCCTTCGTGCCACGCCGACACCACGCTGATCTCGCCCTTTTTGATGAATTTGATGGCGTTGCTGAGCAGGTTAAGCACGATTTGGCGCAGCCGGAACGCATCAATGTCGAGTAATTCCGGCACATCGATTTCATCGCAGCGCAGTTTCACCGGTTTGCCGCGCAGCAGCGGCTCCACCGTGGCCACGGCTTCCTGCACTACGGCACTCAGCTTATCGGGGTGCCGCTGTATGGTGAGTTGCCCGGCGTCAATCTTCGCTTGATCGAGCAGGTTGTTCACCAGTGACAACATATGCTGGCAATTGCGATCAACGATCTCGCTGTTGCTGATGCGTTGATCGCGCCCCAGGTCATTGCCGTGCCAGTTGATGTTGTTAAAGCCCATGATCGCAGTCAGCGGTGTGCGTAATTCGTGCGTGATGTGTGACAGAAACTGGCTCTTCAGCGCATCCGCCTGCTGTGCGGTGCGCTTTTCCATTTCCAGCCGCTGATTGCGACGGTCAAGCTGCGCCTGCTGGAACAACAGGCCGATGAGATGGGTCAACACACCCGCCGAAATGGCAAACAGCAAGCCCATGGCCTGCCCGTGGCTCTGCGCAATTGCCGCAACAACCCCAACCAAAACAACCACCAACGGAATGACACTCCACTGCACCACGGTGTTCGATTGCCAGCGCCGCAACCCCGCCACCAGTACCAGCAGCGTCACGCAGGTTGCCAAAAACATTTCCCACGCTGCTGAACGCGGCGTCAATACATGGCCACCGGCCAGCAACCCGGCAACCATCGCCTGCAGTTTGACGCCGGGCAGACGCCCCAGTGGCGTTTGCACGTGATCGCCCAGCGCCGCGCTGGTACTGCCGATCACCACGCGCTTGCCGCGCAGCGACGCGCCCAACGCATCCGCCAGCGGCTGCAAAGCCGCCGCGCCCGAAGCCGCCAGCGCCACTTGATAAAACGGCACCGTGCGCAACGTGTCCAGGTTCGCGGGATAGCGCAGCACCACTTCGCCAAGCCGGGACACCGGCCAGGATTTAGCACCCACACTCAAGCGCCCGTCGCTCACCGCGATTTGCGGCGCCGGGCTGCCTGACGGCGTAGCTGACCGACTACCCGACGCATTGCTCGACCGCATATCCGACGGCGCATCCGCCTGCGACAGCGCCAACGCCATCGCCGGCGCAAGCCGCTCGTACGCCGAAAACGCCAGCGGCACACGGCGCAATATGCCATCGCTATCCAAGGGCGCGCTCACCACACCAATGCCCGCGCGCTGGGTGAGCTGCGCTCGCGGCAAAGTCAGATCGGTCAACGCATAAACACCCGCTGACGGCGCGGCGCCCCAGGATTTATTCGCCAGGTGCGCGCGATAAGCCGCATCGCGTTCAAAGGTAAACGGCAGTGCTGCCGCCGCCAGCACCACGCGCTCGTCGAGCGCATCGGCGAACAGGTCATCGCCCTTGCGCGCCTCGGAAAACAGGATATCGAAGCCCACCGCGCTCACACCCATGCGCTTCAGCCAATCCAGCGTCAGTGCGTACACCTCGCGATCATACGGCCACGCCCCGAGCTTGGGTTGCAACTGCGTGACCGATTCCTCATCCACATCGATCACCACTATATTTTCAAAATTCACCCGCGGCGCGAACCAGCGGCTGTGGGTATCGGACAAATCAAAATCCGCCCACCGGAACGCGTCACTGGTCGAAAATGCCAGTGTGATCAGCAGCGCGCTCAGCGCAAACAGCAATGCGCGCGGCAGGTACGGCCAGTGGTCGATACGCGGGATCATGGCGTTTCACCCAACGTGTACTCCACCCAGTGCGGCATCACGCCGGCAGTACCTGCGCGCGCCTTAAACGCGCAATCGATGCCCAAACCCGCCACCCACACCAGCCGTTCGCCCGACCACAAATAAGGCAAACGCTCGCGCCGCCACGGCGGCACGCTGTGCTCCTGAAACAGATCTTTCACCTGCCGGCGCGGACGCGCAGCATCCGGCTGCAACTTTTCGCCACCGCGCCGCAGCCGCACGGTGACCGGCTTTGCCAGCAGTTTTTCAAGATCGATGCCCACACCGCGCCGGCGGCGCATGTCCAGCGCGCCGTGCAATTCGGGAATCACCAGTCGGCGTTCTTCGCGCCAGCGCCACGAAAACGCTTTTGCGCCGGACAACTGCCGCGGCTGCGCTATCGCCACCTGCAGCGCACCGGCGAAGCGCCGCAGGCTATGCGTGCCCAGGTCGATGCATACACGCGCATCGATTTTCGCCGTAAGCGCCTGCCGCAACGCTTCGTCGAGCCGCCGCGCGTCGGGCATTGTCATGTGTTGCTGGGCGAGAAAATAACGCAGCAGGTTGCGCGCGCGCGCCGCTGGCAATCGACGCAGGGCCGCCACCGCCAGCGTGCCGCCGGCCAGCGCGCCGGCGCCATCGATTTGCGCCAGCGCATCCAGCAACCGCGCCGCTTCAGCCATGTGACCCGCCGTTCGCGACCACGTTTTACGATAGTCCGGTGCGCGTTTTTCGAGACGCGGCAGGATCTCGATGCGCAAAAAATTGCGCAGATAATAAGGGTCGCCATTACTTTCGTCTTCGATCCACGCCACATTGCGCGCGGCGGCATACTGCTCGATTTCAGCGCGTGTAAATTCGAGCAAAGGGCGCAGCAGACACAGACCCGGGCGCAGCGCGTCCGCGCGTGCCACCGGCATCGCCGCAAGACCCTTGACCCCCGCGCCACGCAGCAATCGCAGCAGTACCGTTTCCGCCTGATCATCCTGATGCTGTGCCAGCACCACGTGTGCAGCAGGTTGCGCGCGATACGCCGCGTAACGCGCTGCACGTGCCGCCGCCTCGACGCTATCGCCGCGCGCCACCTGCACCTTGACCACGCGCAGTGGCACGCCGCGCTCGCGGCACAGGCGCCGGCAAAAACGCGCCCACTCAGCCGCATGCGGACTCAGCTGGTGGTTGACATGAATCGCCGACAGCCGCCAATCATGGCGCGGCGCGAGCGTGTGTAACAGGGTCAGTAACACAACGGAATCCACACCACCGCTTAAGCCCACGCACAGGCTTGCCCCGGGCGCCACATGCGCCACGAGCGTGCGTTCCACACACCCGGTGAGACAGTCAGCTGCCGGCGCGGATTTCACTGCGGCACGCCTCTACCATCCATAGGATTATTTGCTTTCGGCGTCCTTATACTTGCCATAAGCCATCAGCTTTGCAAAACGCGCGGCGAGCACTTCGTCGATGGATTTGTCGCGCAGCGTATGCCAGGTATCGGCCAGCGCTTTTTTCATGAGCTGCATCATCGCATCGGGATCGCGATGCGCACCACCCAGCGGCTCAGCGACAATCCTGTCGATGAGTCCCAGCGCTTTCAAACGGGTCGCGGTAATGCCCAGCGTCTCGGCCGCTTCCGCTGCCCTGTCGGCGCTCTTCCACAGAATCGCCGCGCACCCCTCCGGGGAGATCACCGAGTACGTCGAATACTGCAGCATCAGTGTCACATCACCCACTGCAATCGCCAGCGCACCGCCGGAGCCGCCTTCACCGATCACCGTGCAGATGATCGGTGTGCGCAATTCCGACATCACAAACAGATTACGGCCGATGGCTTCCGACTGCCCGCGCTCCTCGGCGTCCACCCCCGGGTAAGCCCCGGGCGTATCAATAAACGTAAATAGCGGCAGACTGAATTTTTCGGCCAGCTTCATCAGCCGCAGCGCCTTGCGATAACCTTCGGGCTTGGGCATGCCGAAATTGCGCAGCGTGCGTTCTTTGGTGTCGCGCCCTTTCTGATGACCGATCACCACCACGTTTTGCTGGTTGAACCGCGCCATGCCGCCGACAATCGCCGGATCATCGCCCATGGCCCGATCGCCGTGTAATTCCTCAAATCCCGTGAACAGGCTGTTGATGTAATCGAGCGTATAGGGCCGCTGCGGATGCCGCGCCACCTGCGAGATTTGCCACGCCGTGAGCTTGGCGTAAATGTCCTTGGTCAGCCGCTGACTTTTCCTGCTGAGTTTTCCGATTTCATCGGAAAGTTCCACCGCCGAATCGTCCTGCGCAAAACGCAGTTCTTCGATGCGGGTTTCAAGTTCTTCGACAGGTTTTTCGAAATCGAGGAAGGTTTGTTTCATGGCTTGATAATACCTCGTGAAGAGGGAAGGGTGAAGAGTGAAGCGGTACCCCTCACTTTGCCCCCTTCACCCTTCACTCTTCACTCTTCACTCTTCACTCTTCACTCTTCACTCTTCACTCTTCACCCTTCACGCCCTCACTGCCACCCCACATCACTTCCTCGCGGATCACTCGCCGCCTGCGCAACACCGGTCTTCGCCGACTTGAACACCGCCTGCATATTGCCCCACTTGCGGTTGACCGGTTGGATGCGGTGGCCCTTGCCTTGCAGCGCGACGTGCCACTCGGCACTGAAACCTTCGGGTTCGACTTCGATGCGATCGGGCCAGTATTGATGGTGGTAGCGCGGCATGGTCACCATGCGTTGCAAATTAACCTCCGGCGTGCGCATATGTTCAAGCACACCCAGCAGCACCATGCTGATAATGCGCGAGCCGCCCGGCGCACCCAGTATCAGCACGCCGCGCTCATCTTCCACAAAGGTCGGCGTCATGCTCGACAGCGGCCGCTTGTCTGGCGCGATCGCGTTGGCTGCGCTGCCGCGCAAGCGGTAACTGTTCGGCAGATCGGGCCGCAGCGTAAAATCATCCATCTCATTATTCAGCAGCACGCCGGTCCCTTTGGCAACCAGCCCCGAACCAAAAATCAAGTTAACTGTGAGCGTGGCAGCGACACGATTACCCGCGCTGTCGATCACCGAAAAATGCGTGGTGTTGTAGCTCTCGGCTTTTTCGGCCAACGGCGCGCCGAGCTTGTCACTGGCGGTAGCCACCTTCGATGAAATGGATGTCGCTATCTGTTTGATATAATTTTTATCGATAAGAGCCGCTACCGGAACCGGGACCTGATCGGGGTCGCCCAATTGCATGCGATCACGAAACACGCGGCGCAGCACTTCCGCCACCGTGTGCGCGGATTCGGCGTCGGACACGCCCGTGAGTTTGAGGTGTTCCAACATGCCGAAGGCCTGTATCAGCGCAATGCCGCCCGCGGAGGGCAGCGACGCCGTGGTGATGATCGCGCCGCGATACGCAACACGCATCGGCTCGCGCTCGACAACGCGATAGCGCTGAAGGTCCGACAACTGCCACGCGCCACCCGCGCCATTTACACTATCCACCAGCGCGCGCGCCACCGGCCCGGCATAAAATCCCGGCACACCCTCGCTAGCCAGCAGCGACAGCGTATGCGCGAGTTCTGCCTGCTTCAATACATAACCCGTTGTCAGCGCCTGCCCATCGGCCAAAAAAATGCGCGCGGCGTCCGGCAGTTTGCGCAACACCGCTTCACGAATTTTTGCGATGCGCACATAACGGCCATCCACGGCAAAGCCGTCGCGCGCCAGACGTATCGCAGGCGCCAGCGTGTCCGCCAGCGGCAACGTGCCGTAGCGCTGCGCCAGATGCACCAACCCCGCCGGTGTGCCGGGTATCCCGGATGCTGTGCCGCCCTGCAGGGTCGCGCCACGCACCGCGTTGCCGGCTGCGTCGAGATAGTGCTCACGCTTCACCCCTGCCGGGGCTGCCTCGCGCGCGTCGATCATCACTTGCTTGCCATCCGACGCACGATGCAACAGAAAAAATCCGCCGCCGCCCAATCCCGACGCATACGGCTCCACCACCGCCAGCGCCGCAGCTACCGCTACCGCCGCATCAAAGGCGTTGCCACCGCGTTTAAGAATTTCATCACCCGCTGCGGTTGCCAGCGGATGCGCGGAAGCTATTGCCGCCGTCTGCTGCGCTTGCGCGGCGCTGAGCGGCGCCAGCCACAGCCATGCGCATAAAAACACTAAATATTTGTTTTTATGAAACATTTTGCCTTGAACGGCTAACACAAGACCTTCAATTCCGGGTCTGCAAATGTTGCCGGAAGAACGCTTCCGAGCGCAGCAGCGTATCTTGCATCGCGGCTTTGTTGGGGGCGTGGCTTTGTTTGGTTCTGCCGGGATCATCATAGGAATGGTGCGCACCCTCATACACCACGAAATCAACAGCAGCGCCGCGTTGTTTCAGTTGCGCGGCCAATGCGGCACACACCTTGGGCGAAACTTCATCGTCGTCGGAAGCCACCAGCAACAGCAGCGGCGCATAGGGCTGGTAGTCGCCCTGGTTACGCTGCACGGTGCAACCGGGGTACTGCGCGATAGCCGCGCGAAAATCACTGGCCGGCGTCGGCTGGGCAAGCCGCGCGCGATCCGCCGTTTCGGGTGCTGCACGCGGTGAATTTTTCCCCATCGCCGCCAACAATGTCATGCCGCCGTTCGACCAGCCCTGCACGCCAACACGATCCGCAACCACATCGTTACGACTGCGCAAATAATCCAGCGCGCCGTAGGCATCCAGCGGGCGGATGGTCTGCTCATCTACCTCAGTGGGACGCCGCTTGTAAGAACCTTTGGGGAAACCCTGCGCATAACCGCGCGGCCCGAAACTATCGACATGCAGCGCAACATAACCGCGCTCGGCCCAGAACTCGCCCCACATGCGATGACGCGCGGTGAGGTTGCGTGCATCCATCACACCAGGTTTGAGCGACGAATACGGCCCCGCGCGCCCGTGCAGCATGACGACCGCCGCGTGCGGCCCCGCTGTGGCGGGTTTGAACAGATAACCGATGAGTTCGGTTTTACTATCGCGGCTGGCGAATTTTACTGTCTCGGGGACAGCAGCAAATGCGCCACCCGTCATCAGAAGCAGTATGACAATAATACGTAAGTATATGTTTTTAAACACTATTAATTGCTGGCCTTCACAGGGGCCAGCTTCTCGAATTTTAGCGTCATGCGATCACTTTCGCCGATAGCCAGATACTTCTCCGGATCGAGCCGTCCGCGCGACAGCGGCGGCAGCGTCCACACCCCGTTGGGATGATCTTTGGTGTCTTTGGGATTCGCGTTCACTTCCGACTTCGCCATCAATTTGAAACCGGCTTTTTCCGCGAGCTCGATCACATACGCTTCGCTCATGTAGCCCGATTTAACCTGTTGCGCGAACGAGGTGCCCGGATGCGCGCGATGCTCCACCACGCCGAGCGTGCCGCCGGGTTTTAACGCGTCAAAAAATGCCTTGAACACCTGCGCATCGGTTTTTTGAAGGCTCCAGTTATGCACGTTGCGAAACGTCAGCACCATATCCATGCTGCCCGGCGGCGCGATCGCCACATAATCCGGCGGGCCAAGAGAGGTAAACACCGGTTTGCCGTAAAGTTCCGGGCGCTTTGCGTAAGCGGCCTCCTGCTTTTCCCGTGCCTCGCGCTGCCAGTTGGGAAGCCGGGGATTCTCAATCGCATTACCCGCAAGATACAGCTTGCCTTTGTCGCGCAGCACTGGCGCGAGGATTTCCGAATACCAGCCGCTTGCGGGCCAGATTTCCAGCACTGCCATTTCCGGCTTGAGGCCGAAGAACAACAGTGTCTCTCGCGGATGACGGTACTGGTCGCGTGCGCGATTCGCCTCACTGCGATGTGCGCCTGCCAGCGCTTGGTCAAGCTGCGCCTCGATGGATTGAGCAGCGGCTGAAGTCATGCCACCAACAAGTATCAGCAGCGCCAGAAAACGCATCGCCACAGTGTGCCTCGAATAAGCCAATTTGGTCTAAGCCAGCATCAGCTTCAACTTGGCCACTGCGCTATCCGGTGTGGTCAGTATCGGCGTGCTGGTGCGCGCGGCAGCAGCCTTCAGCGCCGGCGCCATCGAAAACTGCGCGAACGCGATCACGTCACATTGTTGTTTCGCGGCAAATTCAACAATCAGCCGGTTGTGCTCGTCAGCGTTGTTACTTTGCAGCGCCGCGAGCGCGCCGTCGACCAGATGCGTGTCGAGCTTGATTTTGGTGCCTGCGGCTTTGGCAGTCTCTTTGATCTCCGTCACCATCGACGGAATCGACGGCGGAAAAGTCGCCAGCAGGCTCACGCTGCAATCTTTGGCGACGAGCTGCTCGTACATCGCCTCGTTCGGTTTCAACACCGGGATCTTCAACTGACGGCGGCATTCTTCAATCGCCGGACCAAACGCCGAGCATCCGAACAGAATCGCGTCGGCGCCGGCCCTCACGCAGTACTGGCCGATATGCACAAAGCGGTCGATCATGGCATCGGTGAGTTTGCCATCAGTCGCGAGGTCGGGCATAAACGAGTCTTCCAGCAGATTCGCGAGCCTGGCCTCGGGCCATGCCGAGCGAAAACTCGCGGCGATAGGCGCTATCGAAACTACAGAGGCGTGAACCAGATATATTTTAGGCGCGGAGTTCATGGTTTTCCCAGAGAAAAAATTCCCCGCGAAACTGTCGCGGGGAATGCACTTAACCGTTTGTTTTGTGTGATATTTGATTCGGATCTATTTTGTCACGTCACCCATGCACAGGTATTTCACTTCGAGGAATTCCTCGATCCCATACTTGGAACCTTCACGTCCGATGCCGGATTCCTTGACGCCGCCGAAGGGCGCAACCTCGGTTGAGATAATACCGACGTTAATCCCTACAATGCCCGCTTCCAGTCCTTCCGCCACGCGCCAGATACGTCCGATGTCACGGCTATAGAAATACGCCGCCAGGCCGTATTCGGTGTTGTTCGCAAGTTCCAGTAACTCTGCTTCGGTCTTGAAGCGATACAGCGGCGCCACCGGACCGAAGGTTTCTTCGTGGGTTATTTTCATATTGGGCTGCACATCGGCCAGTACCGTCGGCTCAAAAAACTGCCCGCCTTTAGCATGGCGCTTGCCACCGGTCACCACGCGCGCGCCCTTGGCCAGCGCGTCGGCAATATGTTCTTCGACTTTCAGCACCGCATTTTTATCGATCAACGGCCCCTGCATCATGCCGATTTCGAGACCGTTGCCCACCGGCATCGCCGCCACTTTTGCGGCAAGTTTGGCCGCGAACTGGTCGTAAACGCCATCCTGAACGAGCAAGCGGTTCGCGCACACACAGGTTTGTCCGGTGTTGCGAAACTTGGAGGCCATGGCGCCATCCACCGCCGAATCGATGTCCGCATCGTCGAACACGATAAACGGCGCGTTGCCGCCGAGCTCGAGCGAGACTTTTTTAACCGTGCTCGCGCACTGCGCCATCAGCAGCTTGCCAATTTCAGTGGAGCCGGTGAAGGTGAACTTGCGCACCAGCGGATGCGTGGTGAGTTCTTTTCCGATGGGGCCTGCCGCGCCGGTAATGACCGATATCACGCCTTTCGGAATCCCTGCGCGCTCAGCCAGTTCACACAACGCCAGCGCGGAAAACGGCGTTTGCGATGCGGGCTTGATCACCATCGTGCAACCCGCCGCCAAAGCGGGGCCGGCCTTGCGCGTGATCATCGCATTGGGGAAATTCCACGGCGTTACCGCCGCGCACACGCCTATCGGCTGCTTGATGACGACAATGCGCTTGTCGGTCGCCTGCGCCGGAATCACGTCGCCATAAACGCGCTTGGCTTCCTCGGCGAACCATTCGATAAACGATGCGCCATAGCCTATTTCGCCGCGCGATTCGCTGATCGGCTTGCCCTGCTCCAGCGTCATCAAAATCGCGAGATCTTCGGTGTTGGCGATCATCAGATCGAACCATTTACGCAGAATCGCAGAACGCTCCTTGGCGGTTTTCGCGCGCCACAGTTTAAACGCCTCGTGTGCGGTTTCAATCGCGCGCCGCGTTTCCGCCACTCCCAGTTTCGGCACCGTGCCCACCAGCGAGCCGTCCGCGGGGTTATAAACTGTCAACGTCGATTTATCATCGGCATCCACCCACGCGCCATCGATGTAGCACTGTTGGCGGAACAGGCTCATGTCTTTCAACTGCACGGTAGATTTGACTTTGTCTAACATGATGTAGGCCTCGAGAAGGAATAAGGAATAAAGTAACCGGGTAGCGCAAAGCTCAAGAAGTAACCTCAAAGCGGCGCTGCTTCACACCTGCAGCAGCACGCAGCTGGCTTAGCGCTCTATTCTAGCAAAGGCGCGGGATCAATATGGCGTTAATCTTGAAAAGAATATAAGTATCAATAACTTACATTACACCTATAGCGAAAATTATGCTTAAACGCACTGCCGAAGCCGACTGGTGCACCGTTTGCGAAAAAACACACACATCGCGATGTCAGGCGGCGCATAACTGGCCTAATGACTGTCGGCGTGGCGTTTCGCTTGTTATAATCTTCCCTATGCCGATCTCGCGCCAGTTATAGTAAACCCAAGAAAAACAAGGTCTTACCAAATGTCTCCCGTGTCACACTCGCCCGCGCGCTCACGCTCGCTGCACACCGTTTTGCTTTGGCTGTTGTTGCCGCTTATGTTGCTGGGCGGCTGCTCCACCACCAATCCGCGTGATCCCCTCGAACCCATGAACCGCGCCGTCTACAGCTTTAATGACGCTGTGGATACGGCGTTGATCAGACCGGTGGCCGAGGGTTATCGCGCGGTGCTGCCGCAGTTTTTGCGCACCGGTGTCGCCAACGTATTCAGCAATATTAACGATGTGTTAATCGCGTTGAATAATTTGTTGCAGGGCAAATTTATTGACGCGATTTCCGATGTCGGCCGGGTGGTGATCAACAGCACCGTTGGCATCGCGGGTTTCTTTGATGTCGCCACCCATTTTGGCATGGAAAAACACAACGAGGATTTCGGTCAGACACTCGGCTACTGGGGTGTGGGCGATGGGCCTTTTCTGATGCTGCCCGTGGTGGGGCCCAGCAATCTGCGCGACGCCGCGGCGCGTATAGTGGATTACAAAACCGACCCCATCACCTACGTGCGCTCGATGCGGTTACGCAACAGCCTGTGGGGCACACGCGCGTTGAGCCAGCGCGCCGATCTGCTGGACACCTCGAAGATACTCGAAACCGCGGCGCTCGATCCTTATGAGTTTTTACGTGACGCCTACTTGCAGCGGCGCCGTAATCTGGTCCACGACGGCGCACCACCGCGCGAAAAAGACGAGCGTACTGAACTGAATATTAAACCGCGCGCGGACGGCAGCGCGGTCCCGCGCAGTGCCGGCAGTGACACGCCGGTGGGTACGCCCTTTGTCAATGCAGCACGCGCCGACGACTGGACCCCCGCGCGCGCCGCGGCGCAAGAAGCCGCCGTAGCACCGGCGATGCTTGCCACGCCCGCGCCGGAAATAGTTATCACGCCTGCTGTGCAGTCAGAGCCGGCGGCGACAGCAACACCCGCCGTAACCGCAGAACCAACAACGGCTGCGCCAGCCGCCGAACCGCAAGCCGAAATCGTTCTTCCCAGAGAACCCACGGCCGCGGGTGAAGCCGCGAAGACACAGCAGCCAACCCGGCAACGTGTGGTGCGGGTTTGGGTGTCGTCGGCCGGGGATTAAGAGCGCATTTCAGAATGCGCTCTAAGTTGCGAGGTTGATTCGACCACAAAAAAACGCCGCTGCCAGCGGCGTTTTTTGTTGGAGGAATCAGACGCCTATCTCTGCGCCGGCGCTCCCGATCCTGTCTTAATCGTATTCAGCGTATTCATCGCGGTGCCGATCATCGTCGCCACATCAGCGACATTGCCCGGCACGATCATGGTGTTATTGGTCTTGGCAAGATTGCCAAACGCATTGATGTAGTGTTCCGCAATCTTCAGATTCGCCGCATTCATGCCGCCCGGCTCGTTCATCGCTGACGCCACGGCGCGCACCGCGCCCGCAGTTGCCTCGGCTATCGTGGTAATCGCCTTGGCCTCGCCTTCCGCCTTGTTGACCTGGGCAATCTTTTGCCCCTCGGATTCGAGTACCGCGGCCTGCTTCACGCCCTCGGCCAGATTGATCTCTTCCTGGCGCTGGCCTTCGGATTTAGCGATCAGCGCGCGCTTTTCACGCTCGGCAGTGATCTGCGCCTGCATTGAGCGCAAAATGGCTTCCGGCGGCGTCAGGTTTTTGATTTCGTAACGCAGCACTTTCACGCCCCAGGTGCGGCCCGCTTCATCCAGCACCGAAACCACCTGGCGATTGACCTCATCGCGGCTTTCAAAGGTCTTGTCGAGCTCCATCTTGCCGATCTCAGAGCGCAGCGTGGTTTGCGCAAGCTGCGTCACCGCGTCGATATAGTTGCTGGATCCATACGATGCCAGTTTGGGGTCGGTCACCTGATAATAGATGATGCCGTCCACGCCAAGTTGCGTGTTGTCCTTGGTGATACACACCTGTTCTGCCACATCCAGCGGCGTTTCCTTAAGCGAATGCCGGTACGCCACCCTGTCGAGAAACGGCATGATCCAGTTCAGGCCTGGCTCCAGCACCTCGTGAAATTTGCCCAGGCGCTCCACCACCCACGCCTGTTGTTGCGGCACCTGGCGCATCGATTCCCAGCCCGCCACCACCACCAGGCCGATGAGAAAAAATGGTATGGCGTATGCGGCCAGATTCGCTGCCACCAGCACCGCAGCAATGATTGCAACGCCTATGACTTTTCCGATCATGATCGTCTCCCGGTTGTAGATTGATTAGAGTGATAGCGTCACTGTGGTTTGTTACTCGAAATATGCAGCGTGCTGCCATCCATCGCGGCTATATAAAACACCGTACCGCCGGGGGTACGCGTGCCGGTAACCTTGGCATCCCAGGTGGCGTTGCGATAACGCACTTTGGCGACACCGTCAGGCTCGCTCACCCAGGACTCCAGTATCACGGTGTGCCCGATGTCCAGCGAATTATGATCTTTGTCACCGGCGACTTTTTTCTTTTTCAGTGTGCTCGCCACAATCATGCCCACAGCCGCCAGCACCACTGCGGCCAGCGCCTGCTCCCAGAATTCACGTCCGAACCACGCTACCGCGGCGCCGGCAAATGCCGCCAGCCCCAGCACCAGCAGGATCAGCGTGCCCGACATCATTTCCACAATGATCAGCCCGATACCGGCCACCGCCCACCACACATAAGGTTCCATCATTTCCCCGCTTTCTTGTTGCCGGATTGATGCCATCGCGCGTCGCGCGAATGGTGCTTTATAGCATACATGAGCACGGTAACCGGCGTCTCATCACGCAACCAATAAATTGCACCATCGGTTTATTCAAACATTGCGTAAAACACTCAATTCAGCCGCGACGCGCGCTCGCGCAACAGCACGATTTTCTCGCGCACCGCGGACGCATCACTCGCCTGCGGCGCCAGCTGCAAATAATTTTCATAATCCAGCAGTGCCGCGCGAAAACATTCCAGCTCTTCATGCAGCCGCGCACGCTCGCGAACCGCATCCGTCGCGCCGGGGCACAGATCCAGCACGCGGTGCAGCGCCGTCAGCGCGCGCATTTTGTCGCCGCGCTCATAATAATTCGCCTTCAGGTTGCGCAACAGGCGCGCGAGTATCTCGGTGGGCGGCGCGGCAGTCAGCAGGCGCATCACCGCTTCCGGCGCGACGTCGCGGCCGCCGCTCAGTACCCGCAAACGCTTTTGCAAATCCTTGATGCCGAGTGACGCGCCCTTGGCATAGGCATCGAGAATTACCGCGCCGTCGCGCAACGCGCACTTGATCAAAAAGTGTCCCGGAAACGATACCCCGCTTAACGGCAGGCTCAGACGGCGGCCTACTTCGATATACAACAGCGACAGCGTGATCGGTATGCCGAGCTTGCGCTCCAGCACCTCGTTCAAATAGCTGTTGCGCGGATCGTAATAATCGTCACTGTTACCCGCGAAACCGAGCTCCTCGAACATATAATGATTCAGCAACGCCAGGGTTTCCGCGGGCGTGATGTCCTCGCGCAAACGCTTGCGAAAATTCGCCGCCAGTTCGTCGATGCGCGCCAGATACGCCGCGACATCGAGTTGCGGATATTCGTCGGCGGCAATCACCAGCGCGGCGTGGGCAAGGTTCAGTTGCGCGCGCGGCGCCTCAACAATTTCCTGCCAGGTGCGTGCGAGTGTCATAGCAAGGTCAGGCGTCAATACGGCTCGGAAATTTCAACCAGATTCTGGTCAGGATCGCGCACATACACCGAACGCAGATCAAAACGCGCGCCGGTGCGTTTGCCGGGGCCGTCGATGATGGTGACGTTGCAGGCTTTCAGATGCGCGATCACTTCGGTGATCGGTTTGTCGGCAAGAAAACAAAAATCCAGCGAACCGGGTGTCGGCTTATGCGCCTTTAACCCGGCCTCAAAACCCGGTGGATGCACGTTGAACTTGCGCTCCCCAAAGCGCAGCGCAATGCGCCCGGCGCCGAAACGTTCCACCCGCATGCCCAGCACGCGCGTGTAAAAGTCGAGACACTTGTCCAGATCAGCGGTGGTCAGCACCACGTGATCGAAATCCTTGATCATGAAAACCCCCATCGGTTTGTGCTGCCTGCAATCATAGCACTGGCGATGGTTGTAGGTTGTTGCTGATACGAGGAGAATAGGCTTGCCGCCTGAACTTGAAAGTTCGGACGGTTTGTGTACCGTATGACCCAACCCCACTCCTGTCGTTCCCGCGCAGGCGCAAATCCATAACACGGTGCCCTATGGCACATCGCATGGATTCCCGCCTGCGCGGGAATGACAGGGGAGAATTTTTCGGCAGATTTGCCTCCCTTTAAGATGTCTAACGCCACGCGCCCACACACCCAGCCAGCGCAACATGCTATTGAGCGTTTTTTGCACGATGCCTGCGCCGCACGCACGGTAAACGTAGCTGCACTAAACCTGTTATCCGGCGGCGCCATTCAACAAAACTGGGAACTCAACGTTGCTATTTCCGGCGGCCCGTATGCCGGCACGCATACGTGGGTGCTGCGCACCGACGCGCCTGCTACCGTCGCCTCAAGTCTGCCGCGCGCGCACGAGTTCGCCATCATCCGTTTCGCACACGCGAACGGCCTGCTCGCGCCACGGCCACTTTTCCTGTGCGACAACTCCGCGGTTATTGAGCGGCCTTTTTTTATCATGGAAAAGCTGCCCGGCATCGCGGCCGGACACCAGGTGGTGCGGCTCGCTATCGACCGCCGCGCGCTGGCGCACGAACTGGCACAGGCCGCCGCGCGCATCCACGCCATACGCCCGCCGCTCAGTGCACTGCCTTTCCTGAAGACCTTTCTCGCGCGCGATGTCATCCGTGCCTGCCGCGCGTATCTCGACTCACTGGACGAACCGCATCCGGTGCTGGAATGGGGCTTACGCTGGTGCGAACGCCACACGCCTGCGCAGGAAGAAACCACTTTCGTGCATCGTGATTTTCGCACCGGCAACTATCTGGTGCATGAGGGCAAGCTTGCCGGCTTGCTCGATTGGGAATTCGCGGCACTCGGCAACCCGCTCGAGGACATCGGCTGGATTTGCGCCAAGTGCTGGTGCTTCCGACATCAACACCACATCGTCGGTGGTGTGGCCGATCTCGATGATTTCATACCGGCCTACGAGGCCGCCAGCGGACGCAAAGTGCCCGCCGCGGCGCTGCGCTACTGGCAGGTGATGGCGCACATCCGCTGGTCTATCATCGCACTACAGCAGACGCAGCGGCATTTATCCGGCATCGAGCCGTCACTGGAACTGGCGCTCACCGGTAAAATCGTCGCCGAGCTGGAATGGGAAATCCTGCAACTGACGGACTCACTTGGCGAATCACCATGAACGACAGACCCAACGCGCTGGAGTTGATCCGTATTGCCGATCAAACACTGGCGCAGGAGATACTGCCCGGCGCACAGCCGGAGCAACGCTACACCCTGCGCATGATCGCCAATGCGCTCGGCATCGCCGCGCGCGAACTCGAATCACACGACAAAAATACAGGCGAAGAAATGCGCGGCCTCAACTTGCTTTATAACGAAGCGCAAAATGCCGCCGCATTGCATGCATGCAACCGCCAATTGGCGCTGGACATTCGTCATGGCAAATTTGAAAGCAACACCGATCAGGAAGCGCGGCTGCGGCTGCATCTGCTCACCACAGCCCGCGCTAAACTCGCCGCCGCTTATCCCAAGGGTCTGCAAGAAACTCAATGAAATTACAATAATACCTTTTAAAACAATAGCTTATGCTTAACACCTCAATGTCGTTCGAAGCCCTCACGCCGACGGCTTTTCTGCACCGCTCGGCGTTGGTGTTCGCGGGCAAAACGGCAGTGATCGACGGCGATCAGCGCTGGACCTACGCGCAACTCCATGAACGCTGCACGCGCCTTGCGGGTGCATTGTGCAACGCCGGCGTGCGACCAGGCGAGCGGGTGGCGGTACTCGCGCCCAATACACACGTGTTGCTCGAAGCGCATTACGGCGTACCGTTTGCGGGCGCGGTGCTGGTGGCGCTTAACGTGCGGCTCACCGCGGCTGATCTGACGTACATCATTGAACACAGCGACGCGCAGACACTCATTTACGATTTTGAATTTGAAGATACCGCACGCGCCATAGCCGCCAATGCAAAACACAAAATCACACTGATCCGCGCCGGCGGTGATGATCAGTATGAGCATTTTCTCGCTGCTGCCACGCCCTACTCTGCACCGGTCAGCGACGAACGCAGCCTGCTCAGCATCAATTACACCAGCGGCACCACCGGCAAACCCAAAGGCGTGATGTACCACCATCGCGGCGCGTACCTGCAGGCGCTGGCGATGGCAATGCACAGCGCGCTCCATGAAAGCAGTGTTTTTTTGTGGACGCTGCCGATGTTTCACTGCAACGGCTGGTGTTTCACCTGGGCGGTAACGGCTGCAGGCGGCACGCACCTGTGCCTGCGCAAAGCGGATGCGGCGCTGATCTGGAACCACTTGCGCGATTCGGGCGTCACCCAGTTCAACGCCGCACCCACCATACTCATCATGCTGGCGTGGCACCCAGGCGCGCAGCCGCTCGCGCGCACCGTCAACGTCTCCACCGGTGGCGCGCCACCCACGCCGGCGCTGCTCGCCCGCATGGCTGAACTCAATATGAACATGACGCATCTGTACGGGCTGACCGAAACCTTTGGTCCCGTCGTCATCTGCGAATGGCGCAAGGATTGGGATCAGTGGCCCGCCGCGCAGCAAGCACAGATCAAAGCACGTCAGGGCGTAGGCAATGTGGTGGCGCAATCCCTGCGCGTGGTGAATGCCCAGGGCGGCGATGTGCCGAACGACGGCGCCACGCTGGGTGAAATCGCGCTGCGCGGCAACAACGTGATGCTCGGCTACTATCGCGATGATGACGCCACGCGCATGGCCGCACCCGACGGCTGGTTTCGCACTGGCGATCTCGCCGTCATGCATACCGACGGTTACATCGAAATCAAGGATCGCTCCAAAGACATCATCATCTCCGGCGGCGAAAATATCGCTTCGGTGGAGGTTGAACGCACGCTGTCGGCGCACCCTGCCGTTTTGGAAGCCGCCGTGGTCGCTGCGCCCGACGACAAATGGGGCGAAGTGCCGATCGCATTTGTCACCCTCAAGCCCGGGCAAACACTCGCTGCGCCGGCCTTGATCGCTTATGCGCATGAACACATGGCGCGTTTCAAAGCGCCAAAAATTATTGTGTTTGGTGAACTGCCCAAGAACGCAACCGGAAAAATCCAGAAATTCATGTTGCGCGAACGGGCGCGCAGCTTGAAAAACCAATAGACATTTTTGACCTAACCGGAACCCACCATGGACTTCACCCTGTCTCCCGAAATAGAAAGCTACCGCGCACGCTACAAAGCATTTGTCGCCGCGCACATACTGCCGCTCGAAGCTGACCCTGCGTCGTTCGACAATCACGAAAACATACGCCTCGATTTACTCGAAACACTGCGCTCCAAGACGAAAACCGCCGGCCTGTGGTGCCCGCAAATGCCCAAAGCCGCCGGCGGTCAGGGCCTGCCAGTGGTCGGCATGGCCGCGTGTTACGAAGAAATGAACTACTCGATCTTCGGCCCGGTGGTGTTCAACTGCGCCGCGCCCGACGACGGCAACATGATGGTACTGAGCAAAGTCGCCACGCCCGAACAGAAAGCGCGCTGGATGATGCCCATCGTCGAAGGGAAAGTGCGCTCCTCCATCGTGATGACCGAACCTGCACCGGGCAGCGGCTCCGATCCAACCATGACGCTCACCACCGCAACGCGTAAGGGTGAAAACTGGGTTATCAAAGGCCGCAAATGGTTCATCACCGGCGCGGGTGTGGCCTCACATTTTCTGCTGCTGGCAAAAACCTCGGACGATCCACGCAAAGGATTGACCGCGTTCCTGTTTCACAAAGACCAGCCCGGCTGGCGCATCATGCGCCGCATCCCCATCATGGGGCCGGAAGAACACGGCGGCCACTGTGAACTCGAATTCGACGGCCTCGAAATTCCCGATGAAAATCGCGTGATGAACGTCGGCGACGGGCTCAAGTTCATACAGATCCGGCTCGGCACCGCGCGGCTCACACACTGCATGCGCTGGCTGGGACTCGCGCGCCGCGCGATGGAGATCGCTGCCGATTACGTGGACACACGCATGACCCACGGCGGCAAACTCGGCGACAAGGAAAGCGTGCAATGGCTGCTTGGCGACGCCGCCATGCAAATCGAAATCGGCCGCATGCTGGTGATGCGCGCGGCAGCCAAACTTGACGCCGGCGACTACGCGCGTAAGGAAGTGTCGATGGCGAAAATCGTCGTCGCCGATGTGTTGCATCACGCCGTGGATACCGCCATACAACTCAACGGCGCGCGTGGCTATTCAAAGGACACACCGCTGGAATGGATGTATCGCTACGCGCGGCAGGCGCGGTTAGTCGATGGCGCGTCCGAAGTGCACAAAATGGTGCTGGCGAAGGCGTTGATGAAGGAACGGCAGGATTTCTGGAACTGGAAGTAACGCAGGCGCTTGTATAATCAGGCTTCACGCCCCGGTAGCTCAGTGGATAGAGCAGCCCCCTCCTAAGGGGCAGGTCGGACGTTCGATTCGTCTTCGGGGCGCCAAATAAATCAAAGAGGTAAATTCAGGACACCGCCAGGTAATGCGTTATGGGCTTGCGGCGCCCTGCTTTCCTTCACGAACGAGAATCCGCCCCCTCTTCCAACTGGATGAAAGTCGCTGGGATTCGGATAATTCCGCTTTGGATATTTGAGATTCGGCACTGGCGCGAGCCTTTACCGCTCTTTCTGAATCTCCAGTAGTCGCGAGATTAAACCATGCGTGAGCCAACACCGTATCCTTCGGCACGCCATCGCCGTTGAAATAGGACCAACCCAGATTGATTTGCGCATTGGCATTCCCCTGCGCGGCAGCCTTCTGATACCACTCGGCAGACTTGACCGCGTCCTTGGGCGCACCATCGCCGGTGAAATAGGCCCAGCCAAGATTGAATTGCGCATGGGCATGCCCCTTCGCGGCAGCTTTTTCATACCACTGCACTGCCTTGGCCGCGTCCTTGGGCACACCATCACCGTTGAAGTAAGACCAGCCAAGATTGTATTGCGCATTGGCATGCCCCTGCGCGGCAGCCTTCTCATACCACTGCGCCGCATTGGACGCGTCCTTGGTGACACCATCGCCATTGAAATAAGCCCGGCCAACATTGAATTGCGCATTGGCATTCCCCTGTGTGGCAGCCTTCTCATACCAGTCGACAGACTTGGCCGCGTCCTTGGGCACGCCATCGCCGTAGAAATAGGCCCGGCCCAGATTGTATTGCGCCTTTGCATTCCCCTGTGCGGCCGCTTTTTCATACCACTGCGCCGCCTTGGCCGCGTCCTTGGGCACACCATCGCCGTTTAAATAGGACGAACCAAGATTGAATTGCGCTTTTACATTCCCCTGCGCGGCAGCTTTTTCATACCACTGCACTGCCTTGGCCGCGTCCTTGGCAACACCAGCGGCCTCGTCATACATCCACCCAAGTATGAATTGCGCCTCCGCATTCCCTTGCAATGCAGACTTCCCCAGCCATACCAGGGCCTTGGGTGCGTCCTTGGCGACACCGTTACCATAGAGATACGACCATCCAATGAATTGCTGCGCCTCGGCATCGCGAGCTTCGGCCTTCTTCAACATCGCAGCAAACACCTGCTCCGGCGTTAACTCTACACCCTCCTCCTGCGTAGCGACCGGGGCGGCCTGCTTATCACAACCCCCAACGAACGCAACAACGACAAGCGTTAACACGAAAACAGCACTGGTGATACGGCGCTGAGTTGGCACGTCGTTACCCCCCTTCATTCGGCTCGTGGGTCGTTCTCTTCTACAAAATGAATACTACTCGCATTCCGTAATTGCTATCGCACTGCCGTCGCAAGTGAACGGCCAAATTGCGATATGCGGTAGCGTAAACTATACTGACCGTGCAATCGAATGGTTTTTATGAACGACTCGAATTTGCAGTTCTACGCCATCGCCGTATTCACCGGAGGTCTGATATGCGTTTGTCCGCCATAGTCGCTGGCGCAGTGTTTGCACTTTCCTTCACGCAATGTTTTGCCCAAACCTACCCCGCCCGCCCGGTGCGCATGATCGTCGCCAACGGCCCCGGCTCTGCGCCTGATGTCATTGCACGCCTGCTGGGGACTAAGCTCGCTGAATCGTGGGGCCAGAATGTCGTCATCGACAACCGTCCCGGCGCGACCGGCCTGATCGCCGCAGAAATGCTCGCCCGGTCGGCGCCCGACGGTCACACGATGTTCCTGACCACCATGACGCAGTTGATCAGCACGCTGATGTACCAGCGCTACATGCTGGCAACCGAGTTCGCGCCGGTGACGCTGGTCGGCACCACGCCGTTTGCGATCGTGGTGAGTGCCGCGCTGCCGGTGAAATCCATCGCAGAGTGGATCGCCTATGCGCAGGCGCGGCCCGGCCAACTGCTGTATGGCTCCGGCGGCCAGTGGGGATCGTCGCATCTGTGTATCGAAAAACTGAACGCCATGGCGGGCCTCAAGCTCACCCACGTGCCGTACGCCAATACCGCAACCACGCTTGCCGATCTCATCGGCGGCAATATTCATGTCTATTGCCCGGCAGTGCCCTCGTTGCCGGCATTCACCGCCAGCGGCAGAGTGCGGCCGCTCGGCGTCACCTACCAGAAACCGACCAGGCTCGCGCCGGGTCTGACACCGGTTGCCGACACGTTGCCCGGATTCGAAATGCTGGGCTGGTACGGGATGAACGTGGCGCTGCGCACGCCACCAGAGATCATCGCCAGAATCAACGCCGAACTCGTCAAAGCGCTGAAGAACCCGGATCTGCAACAGCGCATGTTCACGGTAGGCGCCGAAGCCGTGGGTTCCACGCCGGCGGAGTTCGCCGCGTTTCTGAAAAAAGACACCGATCACTGGACCAGGGTGCTGGGCGAAAGCGGCGCGCGCCTCGGAAAATAAATCGCAGCGCTGATTACATGTAAACGTTTCGAACTGACCTGACCATTACCGGTTTTGTAGTGCCGGCGTGTCAGGTCAATTCAGGGTAGTGAATGAATTCGCTCAGACGATTTTATCCGCCTGCAGTTTACCGATTGCATCAGCGCTAAGACCGAGCCAGCCGGCGAGCACATCCGCGGTATGCTCGCCGAGACCCGGGGACGCCTTTATCTTCGGGGGCTTGCCGTTGATCCGCACCGGCCAGGATGACATTTTGAAGGCGGGGTAATCCTTGCGCTCCATCACCTGCATGATGCCGCGTTGTTCGAAGCTCGGTTCGTTCTGCAGTTCCATGGTATCCAGCACGGCGCCTGCCGGTATGCCCGCGCCGCCAACCAACTTCATCGCCTCATACTTGGTACGCGCCTTGGCCCAGCCGCTGATGATCGGGTCCAGTTCAGCGTCGTTCTTCACCCGCAACGCCGGCGTAGCGAAGCGCGGATCGTTGACCAGATCCTCGCGTCCGATTACCTTGCACAGCCGCGTCCAGTGCTCGGGATTCGCGCGGCTGGTCATGATCCAAACATAGTCATTGATCCCGCCCGGCGCGCAGGGATACAACCCGGAGGGCGCATTGGAGCCGCCGCCCGAGCGCGTACCGTCGCGCTCGACCGCCTTGCCGGTGCGCGCCTGGGTGGAGAAGTTGGTGCGCATGTAGTGCAGCATCGCGTCCTGCATCGCCACCTGCAATCGGCAACCCTCGCCGGTTTTCTCACGTTTGCGCAACGCGGCGAGGATAGTGATTGCCATCGTCATGCCCGTCCCGGTGTCACCAAGAGACAGGCCGGGCTTCACCGGCTGTCGCCCGCGCTCGCCGGTCACACTGATGGTTCCGCCCATCGCCTGCGCGATCATATCGAATGCGAGGTTGGTCTCGTACGGGCTGCCCTCGCCAAACCCCTTGACTTGGCAAAAAATGATCCCGGGATTGATCTTCTTTACCTCGTCATAGCCAAGGCCGAGCCGCTCAATCGTGCCGGGCGCCATGTTCTCCACCGCGATGTCGGCCTTGCGTAGCAGGTCCTTGACCAGCGCCAACCCCTCCGGCGCTTTCAAATTCAGTGTGATCGACTTCTTGTTGGCGTTGAACTCGTTGAAATAATACGGATCGTCATCGGGCTGGCCCGGCCGCAGCCGCCGTCCCGGATCGCCGGTCCGAGGATTTTCGATTTTTACCACCTCTGCGCCCAACCAGGCGAGGGCTTCAGTGCAGGACGGCCCAGCCTCGAACTGGGTAAAGTCAACGACCCGGACTCCGGCGAGAAAATCATAATCTGCACTGTTGTTCGACACGGTTCTACCTCCCTTGGTTATGTCATCCTTGCCCTAAGCTTCGCACAAACCGTAGATTAATCCAACTGGCTGCCGCAGCTGCCGGGGTAGACTTTGCGTGATTTGGGCTTAGCGGCGGTAACGATTTAGTTGAAGTTGAGCTTTAACCCTGGCTCCGGCCACTGCATCACACCGAGTCCCCCTGTACCGGACAGTGTAATGTACGCCGTGCGCCTATCCGCCCCGCCAAAGCAGATATTGGTCGGATGGCCATCGGGCATTTTTACCGCGCGCACAACCTCACCTGCCGGCGAAAACTCCGTGATGTAGCCGGTGATCAAAGTCGCCACCACGATATTGCCATTCGCCAGAACCTTAAGGCTGTCGAACTTGGCATTGCCGCCAAGCCCTGCAATAACGCGTCCACTGTGCGGCGCATATTCAGGCTTGGGCTTCACCTTGCCGGGGCCTTGAATCTCAAACGCCCACAACCGCGCGCCATCGGTCTCCGCAACGTAGAGCGTTTTGCCATCGGGCGACAAGCCGCAGCCATTGGGACTCAAAACAGGGTAAGCCACTTCGATGACCTTCGAGCCGTCAGGTAGCGCGTAATAGACGCCGCCGTAAACCTTGTGACGCGGCATGCGCTTGCCGAGATCTGTAAAGTAGAACCCACCTTCCTTGTCGAACACCAGATCGTTCGGCGCCGACAGCAGGTGGCCGTTCACTTCCTTGTACAGCAGTTTTGCGACACCGGTTTTGGGATCGATGCGCTGTATGTAACCGAATTGGTAATCCGGGTGCGGACCCATGCCCAGGGGATGGCCTTCGACATAACGGTTGCCGCCGTTGTTGCACAAATAGAAAAATCCATCCGGCCCCACCGCGAGCCCGTTGGGCCCGCCACCACACTCGGAGAACAGGCTGACCTTGCCATCTGGCGCGACGCGCGAACAGCGATGATTACGCAGCTCCACCAAAACCACGGAGCCATCGGCGCAGAGTACCGGCCCTTCCGGGAAGCCCAGTCCTGTCGCCAGGATTTTCACGTCGTCCATGACTCATTACTCCTGTCTTGAATTTTTTGCGGGTGACCACAATGCAGATATAGCGGCAGCGCCATCCAGCATGTGCATGAATTTTTTTAAACGCCACGCTTGAACTACTGGCAATGTATCGCCGGCTCGACCCGCGGTCAACCGCGCACAAGTTCAATCGCGTCCGCCGCGGCGCGCATGCTACCTGCGCAAGCGGCTCGTACGCGGCACCCCAATGAGCAGGTATTCCATTTGATCCACCAGGATGTTTCGGTTTCGCAGGATAAAGTGCTCGTGTCTGGAGGGCGTGTAAGGCACATAAAGCAACGGCATGCGTGCCTGCTCTGGCGTACGATCCGCCTTTCTCCCGTTACAGGCCCGACACGCTGTGACCACATTCATCCAAACGTGCTTCCCGCCCTTTGAAACCGGAATCACGTGGTCGCATGAGAGTTCGCGGATACCAAAACGATTACCGCAATACGCGCACGCTTGACGATCACGTGCGTAGAGCAGGTCATTGCCCAGCACCGGCACGCGCGCGAGCAAGCGTCCGGCATGGCTCGCTCCACGCAGCGCCAAAATCGATTGCGTTTCAATGCGGGAACGACGTCCATCGCGTTGAATACCGCCACGGTATTCGCAGACGCGGTTACCCGCCGACCAAGCCACTAGCTGCTTGGCGTGATACGTGATCGCCTCTTCGATACCCACCCAGGCCTGTGGCAGACCGGCCTGATCCAGCGTCAGAATCAATGCTTGCATAATCAATCTTCCTGTAACCGGCCGACGGTTCACACCGTCGGCCGGGCCTACCGCTTTTTCACATTTGACCGGCCTTAAACTTCAAGGCCGGATTTTCACCAGGTCCTTGAGCACGCCTTCCAGGCCGCCGAACACCGAGATCTTGCCGACCTTTTCAGTGACCTTTTCCAGCGTTTCAAGCTCCTTCAACCGCAGCACAATCGGGTTGTCTTCCATCACCTTGGCCGTGTTGAGCAAAGAACGCGTTGCCGCTGTTTCTTCGCGCCGGCGAATCACGTTAGCCTGCGCAACCTTCTCGGCTTCTACCACCTTGGCGAGGATGGCCTTCATCTCGCCCGGCAGGATGATGTCTTTCACTCCGACGGATTCGACCTCCAAACCGTAACCCGACACGCGGCGCTTGATATGCCCGGCCACAAGCTCGTCGATGGTGCTCTTGTTTTCGAGCAACTCGTCAAGACTGCGGGTACCGACCGCCGCACGCAACCCGAACTGCAACTCCTTGTACAAAAACTCCAAGGGTTTCGCCTGCTTAGCGAAGGCGGTTTGCACGTCGGTGTAGTGGTAACCCGCTGTGAGGTTGACCCGCAGGCTGACCTTGTCCTTGGTCAGGATTTCCTGGCCGGCTACCTCCAGCACCTGCAGACGCAAATCGACAGTATCGACCTTTACGTCCCGCAGGTAGCGCCAGAAGTAGCGCAATCCCGCTGCCAACAAGCCCTGAAACTTGCCGTCGACATAGAGCACGCCCGTACTGTGTTCCGGCACCAACGCCACGAACACGCCTTCGTTGCCCGTGATCTTGACCCCGCCGCGCTGAATCAGCGCGGCAACTCTTGGCGCCAGTACCGGCGCCACCACGAAGTCGGTCGCGATATCAATTTTCTCGAACGCGACGTCGATGTAGCCTTTCCAGTACAGTCGGCGCGTGTTCGGCCCCAGTACCTCAACCAGAACGCCATTCTCGTAGCGCAGCGCGATTTGCGCAGCACCCAGCTCGATGGCAACGAATTCGCGAGCAACAACGTCCGGCTCGGCCTTCAACAGGTAGTCCGCCAGCTTGTGATCGAACAACGGCTTTGCGAGCGAAAACTTCTCGCTCGTGAGCCGCTTGAACGGGTCGAAATAAACGTACTCGCCCGCACCCAGGCACTTCACAAAGTCTCCTTTGCGAAGCAGCATTGCACGTTCATCCTTCTTTACATGAAATCGGGTCATCAACATCATTATTCTCCTTGTTATAAAAGCAATGGTTCCGGCTTCCCGGCCGCACGACGGGCATCCATGTAATCCGCAAGGGAAAGCAGCCGCGCTTCACGCGATCACATCGCCCCAACTCGATACCACTTGAGTCTGGTCTGGTAATCACGCTCGGCTGTTGCTACCTCGCATGCGAACGCCAACGGCGCACGAGTCGGACGGACGGTGTGATTGGCGATGCCACTGCCAAGCACCGAAGCCGGCCCCGGGTACTACAGTCAAAAGCCTTTTCAGGGCTTTGGTTTTCCAGCGGGATTCGAACCCGCGACCGATCGGTTATGTGCCGATTGCTCTACCACTGAGCCATGGAAAGTGGCGCGTGTGATGAGATTCGAACTCACGACCTCGGGCATTGCGGCCCGCGCTCTACCACTGAGCTACACCCGCGTACATCCGTCGCTCCCGCACCGCGGCATACGCGCTTCCAACCACGGGAAGCGCGCACCAGGGAGGAACTCAAGAGCCTCACCCGTTGACAATGCGTTCTGCGACGAATTCTGTCTGCCGTTTCCGGCAGGATTGGATGTGGTTAACCGGTTGGTACCGCCGGCAGGACTCGAACCCGCATCCTCCGCGTTCGAAGCGCGGCACTCTGATTCCAATTGAGTTACGGCGGTGCAGATCTGAATTGGTAGGCCCTGCAGGAATCGAACCTGCCTCGCGCGGATTAAAAGTCCGCTGCCTCGCCACTCGGCCAAGGACCTGACTCGTCATTCCAGCGAAGCACTCCCCGGATCGCGGTCCGGGGCGTGCTTCGCTAGAACGACGATGTTGCTATCGACTCACAAAAATATCGCATGAACCGGAATTGATAATGGGGTGACCGACGCGATTCGAACGCGCACCCGCTTGGTTCACAGCCAAGCACTCTGCCAGTTAAGCTACGGCCACCATCGATAAAAATTGGCTCCGGCCAGTGGAATCGAACCACTCTCATTCGCCGTTAACAGCGGCGCGCTCTCACCTTGAAAGCTAGACCGGAAAGGTAGTGGCAGACCAGGAGAGATTCGAACTCCCATCCGCGGTTTTGGAGACCGCTGCTCTCGCCGTTGAACTACTGGTCTGTAGGCTGCGCGCAGCGCCGGCGGCCGAAGCCAGCCGTGCTGCCCGCAGGTAACGCTATGCCTACCCCTTCACGCACAGCACCTGTTTCAGGGTATGCACGATTTCGACGAGATCCGATTGCGCCGCCATCACATCATCGATGGATTTATACGCGCCCGGAATCTCATCAACTACACCGCTGTCCTTGCGACATTCCACACCAGCGGTTTGCTGCTCCAGATCTGCCTGCGAGTAGCGCCGTTTGGCTTCACCCCGGCTCATGCGGCGTCCTGCGCCATGTGAGCATGAGGCATACGCGTCCGCGTGCCCCTTGCCCTTCACGATGTAAGACTTCACCCCCATGCTGCCCGGGATAATGCCCAACTGCCCCTCACGTGCCGACACCGCGCCCTTACGCGTCACCCAGACTTGTTCACCGAAGTGCTCTTCCAGGTTGGCGTAGTTGTGATGGCAGTTAATCGCCGCCATCTGCGCTTCGATCTTGCGACTCAGCACATGCTCCAGCGCCCGCTTCACCAGATGCAGCATGATGTCACGGTTGAGCGCCGCATAATCCTGGCACCAACGCAGCGCCGTGATGTACTCGTCGAATTCGATGCTGCCTTCGTCGAGCCACGCCAGATCACGATCCGGCAGGTGAGTCTGGTTTTGCCGCGCCAGTTCACGAGCGATGGTTACGGCTGCCTCGCCGACAGTCTTGCCAACGTTGCGGCTGCCGGAGTGCAACATGATCCACACGCCCTGGCTTTCGTCCAGGCACAGTTCGATGAAGTGATTACCGCCACCGAGTGTGCCCAGTTGCCGCCACATGCGCTTGTGATCAAACTTGCCCACCCTCGCCATAATCTGCAGAGCGTCAAAACGCGGCGCCAGTGTATCGATGCGGCGCTTGAGTGCCAGGCCTTCAAGGCCCTCATTACCAGGCCGTACGGTGTCGCCGTGGTAGTTGAAGCCGACCGGCACATCGCGTTCGATCTGATGACGCACATGTTTCAGACTGTCCGGCAAATCAGACGCGATAAGTTGCGTCTTCATCGCCACCATACCGCAACCGATATCGACACCCACAGCGGCCGGGATAATCGCGCCTCTGGTCGGAATAACGCTGCCGACCGTGGCGCCCTTGCCGAAGTGCACGTCCGGCATGATGGCGACATGTCCTGCCAGAATCGGCAGCGTGGAAATGTTGCGGATTTGCTTTAGTGCCTCCTGCTCCACTTCCATGTCGCCGGTCCAGAGGCGCACGCCCTTCATGGTTTGTTCGTAATGATTCTTAAGCATTGCCGCCTCCTTTCTGATTGAAATTGATATTACTGGAAATTGGTCAGTGTGCTGAGATTTGAACTCAGGACCCCCTGCTTCCAAGGCAGGTGCGCTGGCCAGGCTGCGCTACACACTGAAATGCTGGTCCTTGGAGTTGGATTCGCACCAACGCCCTCGCGATTATCGGTCGCGCGCTCTGCTAGGCTGAGCTACCCAAGGAATGGATTTGGCAAGGGCGGTGCGATTCGAACGCACAACATCGAGCTTCAAAGGCTCGCGCTCTGGCCAATTGAGCTACGCCCCGTCTGTACTGCGCTGGTGCACCCCCGCGGTATCGAGCCGCGCTCTTCGGTTCTTCAAACCGACGCTTTCACCTGATTAGCTTGAAGTGCTTTTGTCTGGAGATGCAATCCGGATTCGAACCGGAATATGAGAGCCCCTAACACAATGAAACCCATGCTGCGCTGGCACGATTTTGGCTCAGGGCGCGAAGCGCGCCGCAGCCAATATCGCGAATATTTGCAAGGCGCGCGACAAAGCCCTGGGGCAAAACTCGCGCCAGCCCTCCGGGTTGTGCCCAAAATCGGCGCTGGCTTTGTCGGACGTGTTGTCCATATTCGCGATATGGCCTGCCGCGTCCTTCGCGCCACCACCGATTTTGGACACAACGCAGCATGGGTTTCACTGTGTTAGGGGCTCTTAGCGCTTTGCAGGCGCCTGCCTTGCCCTTCGGCCATCGCATCGTTACTGGTGCTGTCGGTCACGAATCGAACGGACGCGCTTCCGCTTACAGGGCGGCTGCTCTGCCAACTGAGCTACGACAGCGTAATGGTGGTGGTTCGGCCAGGCTACGATCCTGGGACCTCCGGGTTATGAGCCCGTTGCTCTGCCTGCTGAGCTACCGAACCGGTAATGTGGCGCCCCTGGCAGGATTCGAACCCGCATCAGCGCGGGTAGAAGCCGCGTGCTCTGGTTCCGTTGAGCTACAGGGGCATGGTACGACACCTGCGATTCGAACGCAGAAGCCATCCGTTCAGACAGAAAACTGGCGAGGCGTGCGGGAGTTGAACCCGCGATCTTCTGATCGACAATCAGATGCTTTCGGCCTACTAAGCTAACGCCCCAAAAAAACCGCGGCATTGCGCCGCGGCAAAACACCCTTTGCCGCGGAGGAGGAGCGGCAAGGGCACTGCAAAACAACGCTGGCGGAGAGACAGGGATTTGAACCCTGGCGCCATCTTTTCAGACAGCTCTTGCTTAGCAGGCAAGCGCCTTAAACCGCTCGGCCATCTCTCCCTTTGTGGTCGACGCTACCGTTGCCGGTACGATCGGTGTGAGGTCCGATCGGGCCATACTGCAGCCGCGTCGCATGCTGGCATCCCCGGCAGGATTTAAACCTGCGGCCTGCGGATTCGTAATCCGCTGCTCTATCCGCTGAGCTACGGGGATAATTTCTTGGCGGAAGGCAGGTAGAGTCGAACTCCAAGCCTCGCGGCTCCATCGGTTTTCAAGACCGCGCCCAGCCCACGCCGGGATTGCCTTCCTTAAACTGGCGAACCGTATGGGAGTTGAACCCATCTTGCGAGCTTGAAAGGCTCGAGACTTCACCCGAAGTCGAACGGTTCGTATGGAGCAGACAGCGAGTCTCGAACTCGCGGCCTCGACGCTGGCGGCGTCGCGCTCTTCCAACTGAGCTATGTCTGCTTAATACATCTGCTGCCCTGCCCGGCGAGGAACAAAGCCGCCCTGCCCGAAGACACGGCTGCCCGCCTCGCCGGGCGACAACAGACTGTTAACCACATCCATATTGTTAAAGATCAATCCGCGTTCCCCGGTCGCTATGCCGGCGCGGTTACTGCAAAAACTTGGTGCCCCACCCGAGATTCGAACTCGGAAAAACCGGTTTCTAAGACCGGCGCGTATGCCTGTTCCGCCAGCGGGGCGGTGGATGGTGATGGATTTGAACCACCGTTGTTCTTTACGAATCCTGCTCTACAGGCAGGCGTCCTTGGTTACTCTGGCCACTCGGCCAACCATGCAACTCATTTCCAAAACAAAAAGCCCGGAGACCTTGCGGTGCAATCCGGGCTTGTTGCAGCTTTGAGACTGAGGCTTACTTACATCCTCAATCTCTCCCAAATTGCACACGCAGTACACGTATCACGCTCTAATCCATAACCATGATTGGGCGCGGACGTGATCGCGAACGCGGCGACGAGTCGATCCATACCGCACCACGGCTGGACGGACGTAATGCGCCCCTGACGGCTGGATAGCCGTTGCGCTATGCGTTTGTGCAGTACGGTTGTCATGGTTGAACTCGTTATGCCTTGGGTAAAAGTTAAAGAGACCACTCGTCTCTCATCTGGGGCGCGACTTTATCGGACAGAAAATGCCTTGTCAATCATTTTATGCAAATATTTTGCATATTATGCAAAAACTGCTACACTCCGCTTATCGATTTGTGAGGGTCGATCTAATGGTAGCTAAGGCAACAAAGTCATCTATCAAGCCGTGCCGGCTAAAATGGCGCGCCCGTGTGGTTATGGCGGAACGGGGCATCCGTTCCGTCTCCGCCCTGAGCCGCAGGCTCAAGGCCCTGGGTGTCAACATTTCAGAATCGCAACTTGGCCGCATCATTGACGGCAAATCCAGCCACTTCAATTCAGCCGTGGTTGGTGCTTTACTGACGGCGCTGGACTGCCGGCTGACCGACTTGTTGATGGTCAGCTAAGCCCGGAATACAAAAAGCCCGGAGAGCATCACGCTGTCCGGGCTGGATGTGAAACCTGTGCGGTCTACTGGCTAACCGCCATCTTCCGGACTCTGAGTCTGATCTTCGCGCTGCGCGGCATAGCCGCTTTTTGGCTCGTGGCATAGATTGTCAAAAATGGGCGTGCGTGCGCCTCGCAGCGCAGGCAGCGATACCGCGAGTATTCCGTATAAGCGCGTAATCATCATGGTCGTGTGCGGTGGAGCATTCTAGGGCTTCGTCCAAGGGCGCGCAGTCTGCCGGAAGATTTTTCGCGCGTCAAGGGAATTTCAATTCGCGGAATACCCATTGCATTTAGGCATAGGAGATTGTGCTTAGCCAAGTAGGCAATCGTCACATAATGCAGTCCAGGTAACAGGATGCGCAGCGGCGCAGTCGGCTATAGAGCTGCGCTATTGCCGGACAGTGGAGACCGCGTGATGCAAAGTTTCAACGGCGTGCGAATGTTTCAGGCCAGCGTGCCGATGCGCGATGGCGTAAAGCTCAACACTTTCGTTTATCTGCCGCCGACGGGTGGGCCGCGATTTCCCGTGATCCTGCAACGCACGCCCTATGGTATCACTGGTATCACTGGTATCACTGCTATCACTGGCAGCACTGCGTCCGAGGGCACAGCGCACACCGATTGCACACAAGGCTGGCTGCCGAGCGCCGCTGCGCCGATGCGCGGCTCCATTCTGCGAGGCTACAGGAATATCGTCACGCAGGGATACGTGGCCGTCTACCAGGACACGCGCGGGCGCTACGCGTCCGAAGGCGAAGACCATGTGTACGCAGACGATGCCGCGGACGGTTACGACACGCTGGAGTGGATCGCAAGTGAGCCCTGGTGCAATCGAATGATAGGCATGTCCGGTTCATCGGCGGGTGCTACAACGACGTTTGCTGCAGCCTCCCAGCGTCACCCCAGCCTGCGCGCCTTTTTCGCGCAAGTCGGCGCATCCAGCATCTACGACGACGTGGTCTACGAGGGCAACGCAATCGAGATGGAACGGCTGTGGTTATGGGTGGCGAAGAATATTCCAGGCCTGTCGCAGTCGCACCGTACAGCCATCATGCGCAAACTCGGCATCAGCGCGGCAGACCTGGATCAGGCTGCCACTGCGGCCAACGCGCGTTACGCGCGGCTGGAATCGGCCTGCCGCACGAGCCTGCCCTTTGTTGGCAGCGAGGACTGGATGCGCCTGCCGCTGTCGCACTACCCGGATTTTTCCACCTGGCAGCCTTTTCTGGACGAGATCATTACGCATCCTGCGTCTGACACTTTTCGCGCTCAGCACAATTTCCGTCGCAGCATCGAGATTCCCGGATTTCACGCCACCACCTGGTATGACATCTTTCAGACGAGCGTGATCGCGGCATTCAGCGACATTCAATCACGCGCCGGCAATCAGTTGCTGTGGATCGGCCCCAACGACCACTACTTTATTTACGAGAACCAATTCTGGCCGCGCGACCCTTACTTCGAATGGTTCGATTACTGGTTGAAGGGTGAGCAGACTGGAATCATGCAACGACCCGCGGTGTTCTATTCCCCGCGCGCCTGGGTGGAAAATCGCAGCACTTATGTGGCCAATGACTGGCGCTACGCCGAACGCTGGCCGCCGCCCGGTGCGGCGCCGCAGCGGTTTTATCTGTGTGGCGATGGCAGCTTGTCGGCTTCCGCGCCCGGCGGCTCAGCGCGCTGCTACACCTACGATCCGCACCACCCCATCCCGACACTTGGCGGGCGCAACATGCTGATCGATGCCGGGCCGCGTGATCAGCGCCCTGCCCAAGCGCTGCCGGATTACGGGCTCATCTATCGCAGCGAGGTCCTGACCGCGGATCTCACCATCGCCGGCCAGGTTCGCGTCACGCTGCATGTGCAGTCGGATTGCCCGGATACCGATTTTGTCGCCAAGCTGATCGAAGTCGAAGCAGATGGCCGTGCAATGTTGTTGATGGATGGTGTAGTGCGCGCAATGTATCGGGATTTGCCCTCGCCCGTCGCGCAGCACCTGGAAGCCGATCGCATCTACCCATTGACCATCAACCTCGCTCACATTCATCACACCATCCGCGCCGGCAACCGCATCGAGGTCGATGTCACCAGCAGCAATTTTCCTCGCCGTGCGCGCAATACCAACAGCGGTAATCCCGTGCTCGCCAACGACACCGAGGCGGATATCCGGGTCGCCAGAAACGTGGTGCACCATGGCGAATCAACGCCTTCGTTTATCGAGATTCCGGTAATCGCACAGTAAGGATCCCGGGTGTTCGATGGCTACTCGGTGTGCCGCACCCTGCGCCAGGACCATCAGCGCGCCCGCATCGTGCGCGCGATCCAACGCCCACACCGCATCGATCAGCGGTTCTGCGGCGCAGCCGGAGCGGCCATACCGGCACAGTTCCATCAGCTTCACTTCCAACTCGCGGTCAGTCAGCGGCTTGTCGAGGCTGCCGCGCGCGAAGTCGATAGCAGCCATTAACGTCTTGCCGCCCGTTTGCGTAATCACCACGCGCGCTGCATCAATGGACAGCGATGGGTCGTCGATCATGCAGACCTTGCGCCCCAACGCCTGTGCTGCCGGTAGCGACACCGCAGCATCGCTAAATTCTTCCAACCCGGCCCGTCCTGTCATCAATGCGATGGGTACGGCATGTTGCACGCTGACCTGCGATTCACGTCCCGTGCGCACGCCGGGGCGGTCGGTACGCTGGCGCAACAACGGGTGGCCGGTGACCTCGATACGCTCGACGCAAGGCAACTCAAGTGCGCTGTCCTCGTGCAGACGTAGACAGGCTTCAATCACCGGATTAAGCACTACGCCACAGGGATAAGGCTTGTAGGTATTGTTGGTCAATTCCCAGCGTTGCCCCAAGCCTTCGATCACGCTCGCAAAGTCGGGATTTTCGCCGGTGACGTTAAGAAAACCACGCACGCCTTCGAGCGGCGCCGCCGGCCCATCAAAGCCCGCCTGCGCGAGAATCGCTGACAACAGCCCGTTGCGGGCGGCGTTGCCTACGCTCACGCTCTTGGACATGGTGCCCAGCGTTTCCACCAGACCGCAGGCTTGCGCCGCAGCGTTGCCATAGGCCCAGGCCATGCCCTGCGCGTCCAGTCCCAGTGCGCGTCCGCTCGCAGCGGCAGCACCAAACACGCCACAGGTCGATGTAATGTGCCAGCCCCGGTTGTAGTGGCCGGGTGAAATCGCGTTACCGATGCGGCATTCAACTTCGACACCCAGCACAAAAGCGAGCAGCCATTGCATCCCGGTGATCGGTGCGGACTGCGCCTGCGCCAGCAGCGCAGAGGCCACCGGCGCCGTCGGATGAATGATGGTGGGAATGTGGGTATCGTCGAAGTCATAGACGTTGGCGCTCATAGCGTTGAGCGCAGCGGCATTGAGCAAGTCGGTGCGTTCGCTGCGGCCTATCACCGTCGCCACTTCACTGGCGCGAAAACGGTGCAGCACGGCAGCTGCCTTCGCAATGGTAGGGTCGTTGCAGCCGCCCAGCGCCACCGCGAAAAAATTCAGCAATGAACGTTTGGCCTCGTGACGCACGGTGGCAGGGATATCCTCCCACCGCCATTCGCTTGCAAATCGCGCCAGCGGGCCGGTGATGGACATTGGTCGCGTAGTTTGAGACGTGATGCTCATGGGTGGTTCCTGTGAATGTGCAAGTCTACGCTTAACCTCGCCGAATCCGCCGCGATTGCCCGCGCGCAAACCTGTTGCGAATGTTCAAAGTGCTAAAATATGCACACCACGATGCCACTATCCAGTGGCCAAAAGATTTGCGCCGGACACAGACGCAATCGTTTTCACGGCTATTGTCCCGTTTGCGCAAATGACGATTTACCTGATTATTTTAATGGGCATTCTGAGCCAGATCGGCTTCAATGGCAGCCGCATTGCGGTGTCGCTGTATGCCCTGGAATTGGGTGCAAATCAGTTCGCGATAGGCGTATTGGTAGCGCTCTACTCGGTGTTTCCGATGCTGTTGGCGATTGCCGTTGGACAATTTGTGGATCGTGTCGGGCCACGGCTGCCTCTGCTCATCGGCGTTATTGGCATGGGGTTAGCGTTGCTTTTGCCGCCGCTGTTTCCCGGTATTGCGGTGCTCTATGTGTCATGCATTGCTTTGGGATTGACGCATCTGGTTTTCATGATTCCGCTGGAGGCCAGCATAGGCGGCATCGGCGGACCGGGAAAACGTACCGCTAACTTTGCCTTGCTCAGCATGGGGTGGTCACTCGCCAATGGTATCGGGCCGGTCATCACGGGATTCGCGATCGATTACATCGGCCATGCGCAGGTCTTCTGGGTGCTGGCGGCATTTTCCGTACCGCCTATTCTGGTATTTTGGTTTAAGCCGGGATTGCTGCCCAAAACGGCTGCGCCTGCCGGCAAAGAAACACGCGGCAGCGTACTCGAACTTTGGCGCATGCCGGGTCTGCGCACGATTTTTATAATCAGCGCCGTCATACACTCGGCCCAAAATTTATTTTCGTTCTATTTCCCGATCTATGGCCATTCGCTCGGCCTTTCGGCCTCTGCGATAGGCACCATCATCGGGGTAGTGGCGGGGGCAGCTTTTGTGATCCGCAGCGTCATTCCATTGCTGATGAAAAAATGGACTGAAGCCGGGATTCTGACCACTGCCGTTTTTGTCTCGGCAGTTACCTTCGTGTTGCTGCCGTTTGTGGCGAATCCCTATGCGCTGGCGGCCATCGCCTTCCTGCTGGGACTTGGGGTGGGCTGCGCCAACCCGTTGTCGATGTCGTTGATTTACGTGCTGACCCCGCCGGGCCGCGTGGCGGAATCATTGGGTCTGCTGCGAACCGCCTATAACCTCGTGCAGTGGGTGGTTCCAGTCGTCTTCAGTGGCGTGGGCGCGGCATTCGGGTTCTCAACGGTATTTTTGTCGAGTGCGGCCATGTTGTTCGGCAGTGGTTTTCTCATGCGTAAAACCAGCCTGCCAGCAGCGCGCGATTGACCCCACCACACACGCCGCGTGGCCTCGATTACAGTTTCGATGCGCTCGCAGCGCATCTGCAATGGGTGAATGCGTAGCCGGCTTTTTCCAAATTCACTGCCTACAGCGCTTTGTTGTAAGTTGCCGCCTTCTGCCGTAGACTTTGTCTGATATTGGGAAAAACAGCAGCATTCAGCGCATAGGTGCAAAAAATTCTTACCTCGATTTCGGTGGAGCAGGCCAAGACACTGCTACCGACCCGCTACACCGGATTCGTAGCCGCTCGCCATGCGTCTTACGCGGCTGTCGAAAAGGCAGGCATCGCGGTGGGCAAAATTAAGCCAAAGTGGTAGCGAGTGTCTACCGAAGGCGCCGAGCGCGCCCGGCTTCTACTTGCAGCCGGGCTGCGCAGCAACGCACGCGGTCGCTGGAAGCTGGCCGCGATGCTCATAGTCATCTTCGCCTTTTACGTCATTTGCTGGCAACTGGCGCAGATTGATCCACTAAAGCTGGTGACCGGCTTGCCCAAGCTCGGTCACTGGCTGGCGCAGGCATGGCCCCCGAGGCTGGATGAGTTACCGCTGTTCACGCTGCGCATCGCCGAGACGGTGGCGATGGCGGCCATCGGCACCACGTTCGCGACAGTGCTGGCGATTCCAATGGCGGTGCTGGCCAGCCGCAACATTACGCCTTTCCCGCGCCTCTACTACCCGGCGCGCTGGTTTCTGAACGCGCTGCGCGGCATCGATTCCTTTGTATTTGCGCTGTTGTTCGTCGCGGCCGTGGGCCTGGGGCCGTTCGCCGGCGTGCTAGGGATTGCCTTGCATACCTGGGGCAGCGCGGCCAAATTTTTCGCCGATCATATTGAGAATGCGCAACTGGGTCCGCTGGAAGCAGTGCGTACCACCGGCGCTGGACGTTATACCGCGATTGTGTATGCGTTACTGCCCGATGTCCTCCCGGTGCTGCTCTCGACCACATTATTCTGGTGGGAGTTCAATGTCCGCGCCTCCACTGTACTGGGCGTGGTTGGTGCCGGCGGGATCGGGATGGAACTCAAGAACAGCATGGACCTGCTGGATTTTTCCCGCTTGTTTACCATCATCGCGCTGATTCTGATCGTCGTGACTGCGCTCGATCAATTGAGTAGCTGGTTGCGAAAGCGTCTGGTATGACCAGTACACCAGCCCTCTTCGAGGTACGTGGTGCAGGTAAGGCATTCAGCGGCCGGCCCGCGATCGAAGGTGTGAGTTTTCGCGTACAACGTGGCGAATTCTTGGCGGTGCTAGGGCCGAGCGGCGCCGGCAAGTCCACGTTGTTCCGTTGTCTTGCGGGTCTGACGCCGATGGACGCAGGCTCTTCGCACCTGAACGGACTTGACGTGGCCGCCTTCAAAGGCCGTCAGCGCCGCCATATCGCGGTGGTGTTCCAGCAGTTCAACCTGGTCAGCCGGCTGACCGCACTTGAAAACGTGCTGGCAGGCCGGCTGGGTTACACGGCGGCCTGGCGCGGCTGGCTGCGGCGTTTTACGCGCGCCGATTTGCTGCTGGCGCTGGAATGCCTGGAGCGTGTCGGCCTGCTGACGCAGGCCGCGCAGCGGGCTGATACCTTATCGGGCGGACAGCAGCAACGCGTAGCGATTGCGCGCGCGCTGGCACAACAGCCTGACGTTATCATCGCCGACGAGCCCGTGGCAAGCCTCGACCCTCGCATAGGCGCTGGCATTCTGGAATTGTTGCGTTCGATTTGTCATGCAGACGCTGAGGGCGTAGCGGTGATTTGCAGTCTGCATCAACCGCATTTCGCGCGGCATTACGCGGATCGAGTGGTCGGGCTGAAGAGTGGCCGTATTGTTGTGGATATGCCTGTGGCCGGCTTCACTGATCGCGACCTGCATGAAGTGTATGGAAGCGAAATCGCGGGGGTGGAGTCGCCCGGGCAATCGCCTCCAGAAATTGAATACGCGTAAAGCCATCGCCAGCAAACGAGGAGAAAGACATGACACAGCCTGCACAACACCCCCATCTGCCCGACGTGAGCTTTGACGGCGGCGACCTGGATTGCGGCAACGGCTTGCTGCTACTCATCCGTAAACACATCGACCCGCTCGAGCGCGAAGGCTTGCTGGAAATCCGCTCAACGGAAATTTCCGTTGACGAAGATTTGCCCGCATGGTGTCGAATGACAGGCAACGAACTGCTCTCGTTTATCAAGCATGACAGGCAGCGTAGCTTCCTGGTGGCCAAGGGCAAGTATTCCGAACGCAAAGCCGGCGCTACACCGGCGCGCACCGTCAACCCCGGTGTCGAACTTGTCGTTGTCAAACCACTCCTCGAATTTCCGCGGCCCGCGCCAGCGCCCCCAGTCCGTCCGCTTTCGGTAATGGGTATTGGCAGTTGGCCGCGTCCGCGCTGGATGTTGCAAGCGGTGCATGAACACATGGAGGGGCGGCTCGACGAAGCCGCTTTCCAGTCTACCGCCGATGACGCAGTGCGACTGGCGATCAACGCACAACTGCGCGCCGGCGCCGACGTGGTGACTGACGGCGAGCAGCGTCGCGACAGTTATTCAAGCTTTGTCGCGTCGCGCCTGGACAACTGCCAGTTGATCCCGTTAACGGATTTACTGCCTCTGGTGGACGATCCCGAGGAATTCGAACGCGAATTGCGTGCGCTCGACGTGCCAGCGGGAGACGTGCGCCACCCGGCTGTGTTTGGGCCGTTGGGGCGCAGTCGCGGCATCGCCGTCCATGAGGTCGAATTTGTGCGAACGCTAACTGATCTCCCGGTCAAGGTGGCATTACCTGGACCCTACTTGCTGACCCGCACGATGTGGATGGAATGTATTTCCGATCGCGCCTACGCCAACCGCGAGGATCTCGCGCGCGATATCATACGGGTGCTGCGCGAGGAGATCGCCTGTCTGCTCGCTGCGGGCGCCGCACTGGTGCAGCTCGACGAGCCGGTGCTATCCGAAATCGTGTTTAGCGGACCGGCTAATCAACGCAGTTTCATGTGCGGCGCGTTGTCCGCTAAAAGTGAAGGCCCGGTGGAATTGGCTTTCGCGCGGGACCTTATCAATGCGGTCACCGCAGGGTTCCCGCGTGAACGCATCGCGCTGCACATGTGCCGGGGCAATTGGACAGCGGACGAAAGCAAGGCGCTATCGGGCGATTATCGCCCGCTGGTAGACACCTTGGGGCAATTGCAGGTGGGGACGTTGCTGCTGGAACTTTGCACGCCGCGCGCCGGGGAAATGGAAATCCTCGCAGTGTTACCGGATGATATGCGCATCGGCGTGGGCGCCTGCAACCAAAAGCATGCGCACGTGGAAACAGTAGATTCAGTCGTGGCACACGTTGAACGTGCGATCGGATTGTTCGGAGCCGAGCGCCTGCTGATAACACCGGATTGCGGTTTTGCTACTTTTGCGGACAATCCGCTAAACTCGGACCGAACCGCCGAAGCCAAGCTGGCGGTGCTGGCGCAAGCTGCGCAGATTCTGCGCCAGAGACATCACGTCGCCTGACGTGGGCACGCTACGGCCCTTGTAAACACTGCGCCGTACCCGCCTTCAGTCATATAACCCAAGCGCGTCAGTAACTTCACAGTGAACCGGGGCGGGCCCGCTATTTCAGCGGCAAACGCCTCAATGTCTGGAATCGTTCGCCTCCGAAATATTGCGCCAGCAGCAGGTTTCGCAAGTACCGGCGTAACTGCTGCTGCGGCAGGGCGGGCACAACGGACATGCCCACCGTGAAAATATCACTTCCCGGCGACACGTTAGACGGGAAAGGCATAGTAATTTCAAAGCAGGCTGGCGCCGCCGCAGTTGGTGACGCCGTTGCCACCATTCCAGGTGCCAGCAGTGGTAGTGCCGGTGGTGCAGCCAGTGATGGCATTGTTTTCAGTGGGCGCAGTAACTCCGCCCCCGAAGGCCGAAAACCGGAAGCTGCCGGTATAAGGCATTCCGTCGTCGATCTTGCGGTCGAGTTCGGCGACGAGCGCCACCGGAATCGCGCCGCCGGTCTTCAGGTTGTGACGTGCGCTTCCGCCGCTTGCTATGCCGTAGACACCGTCATGAATGAGCTTCATCCTGACATTGTAAACATTGGTCGGCGTATTGCTTGTGTCGGGCGAGGCGCCCGCGCAAACATATGCGCCGGTGAGGAAGCCCGCCCGCGACAGATGTTCCCACGCGATGATTGATTCACCCGCTAATGCAATCTGGCCGTCGCCGTTGCCGCCGCCGTTTACGGCGCCAGTACAGCTGCCGTTCGCAACCATGCCGGGGATGTTGGTTACGGCCAGCGCACCCGAATAATCACCAGGCAGAGCGCGGAAACGATCCTGAAAGCCGAAAAATGCCGCCTTGATCCCGTCTTGCGTCGAAGCGAGGTTACGCACCCGCGCCCCCTGGATCAGTTCCTGGCCCATCAGCACGCCGCCGAGCAGCAGACCGATGATCACGAGCACGATCGCGATCTCAATCAAGGTAAAACCAGTTTGCTTACGCACCGTCTCCTCCTTGAGTAAGCAATGAGGTTTATACAACACGTCACGTTGGCGATAGGGTTTTGAAATACTCCCTTTCATCAAACAGCAATTTATCCCTCACCAGGCGAACGGTCAACGACCCGTTACGAGTTGCGTAAGGCAGGTTAGGCAATAAACAAGGCGCTTCGCTGCTTTACCCGGTGCGCGCTACTTTTTTTTGAAAATTGACACGCACGCCGATCAGCCTAAACTAATCCGCGAGCCGCCGGAGTTTCCGGAGACGACACGGGGGACCTATGATGACACGGGTTTTGTATTTGTTGCTGGTTGCGGGTCTGGCGCCGATCGCAAGCGCGCAAACCGCGTCGTCAGGCGCCGCTCAGGCCTGGCCCGCGCGACCGGTGCGTATCCTCAACGGCTTTTCCGTCGGCGGCCCGCTGGATATCTCGGCGCGTTTGCTGGCACCCAAACTCGCGGAACTGTGGGGACAGCCTGTGGTACTGGAAAATCGCACCGGCGCCGGCGGTTCGATAGCCACGGTGATAGCGGCTCAAGCCACACCTGACGGGTACACCATCCTGCTCACATCGGCGTCGTTTGCCATCAACGCCGTGCTGCGATCCAATGCGGGATACGACCCGCTGCACGACTTCACCAGCGTGACGCAGATCGGCTATTCAACCAGCGCATTGGTGGTTGCGCCGTCACTGGGTGTCAAGTCGGTCAAAGAGTTGATTGCGCTCGCGCATGAGCGGCCCGGCAAGATTCTGTACGGTTCAGCCGGCGCCGGTAGCGGCACTCACATGACCACCGAGCGGTTTCGCATGTCCGCCGGAATAACGGGCACGCATGTCGCGTTCAAGGGTCAATCGGAAATGCTGATCGAGATTCTCTCCGGGCGCATACAATTCGGCATTCCCGGCTTGGGCCCCGCGCTAGGTATGATCCGGGACGGTCGGCTGCTGGCACTGGCGGTGGTGACGCCGAAACGCTCGCTCTTGTTGCCGGATGTTCCCACTGTGCTGGAGATTCTGCCCAGCTTCCGCCGTGATGCCTCACATGCGTTGTTGGTGCCCGCGAAAACGCCGCGCCATATCGTGAACAAGATCAGCAAGGATGTCGCACGCGTGCTCGACATGCCCGACATTAAAAAGCAGATGGCAGCGATAGACTTTACCCCCGCACCGACCACGCCGGAGGAGTTCGACAAGATACTGCGCGAAATGCTGGTAACGTTTGATGAAGTGGCGCGGGCGGCGGGGTTGAAAGCGCCGTGACAGCCGGTGATGAATCTGACGTGGTTGACCTGCTTGTAGTCGCAGACTCTCACAGGCGTCGCGCCACTGGGGTGCGCAATCCGAACCTCATTACCGGAGTGAAATCGTTTTTGAGGTTCAGGCATGAGTGGCGAGGCATAAGGTCATCCTCGCAGTTCAAGCTTTCAGCATGCGTGCTGGAGAAATAATTCGACGCCGGTACCCTTGGCACCATGATGCAGCAGCAAACAGTTGCCCTGCTCCGCTACCTTTCGTTAAAGGGCAGTAACAAACCTCCATGCCGTCACTCCGCCCGGATCCCCGCGTCGCGTATCACCTTGCCCCACTTGGCGATTTCGGATTTGATGTAGGCCGCGAATTGATCCGGCGTGTTGCCCACCGGCTCGAAGCCCTGACTCTTGAGTTTGTCGCGCAGGTCCGGCGCCGCCAGTATTTTTACCACCTCGCCATGCAAACGCGTGATGATCGCGCGTGGCACTTGCACCGGTGCGAGTAACGCGTACCAGGTTGCCGCTTCGTAGCCGGTGACGCCGGACTCGGCGATGGTGGGAAACTCCGGCAGCGTCTGCGAACGTTTCTCAGTGGTGACCGCCACCGGACGCAGCTTGCCGGATTTAACATGCGGCATCGCCGCGGGCATGGTGGCAAAATAAAGTTGTATCTGCCCCGACAGCACATCGACCATCGCCGGCCCGCCGCCTTTGTACGGCACATGCACGATGTTCGTGCCTGTGAGGATGCCGAACAGCGCGCCCGCCAGATGCGATGAACTGCCGATGCCCGCCGAGGCATAATTGAACGTACCGGGTTTGGCCTTCGCCAGCACGATCAGATCTTTGACACTTTTCGCCGGCAACGACGGATGCACCACCAGGATATTCGGCGTTAGCGCCACCAAACTGATGGGCGCGAAATCCTTCACCGGATCAAACGGTATCGTCTTGAACAAACTGACATTGATCGCATTCGGCGCAACATTGCCCATCAAGATCGTGTAGCCGTCGGGCGTCGCGCGCGCGGCGATTTCTGTGCCGATGTTGCCGGTGGCGCCACCGCGATTATCGACAACCACCGTGTGACCGAAATTCTCCGTGAGTTTCTGCGCCATCACACGCGCCACGATGTCGGTGCCGCCGCCGGGCGGGTAGCCTACGATCATGCGGATGGGTTTGGTGGGATAGGCTTGCGCCACCGAACAAAGCGTCAGCGCGGAAGTTACATAACTTATTGTTTTTATTGATATTTTAAACACAATAACCCGCCAGAGACAGCCGCACTGGCGGAACGCTTTTCACCGACAACTCGATCGCCAGTGTCGCCTCCAGCGTGGCGCGCGCTTCGCGCGGTGTCGCCAGCACGCACGGCTTGCCGGTCACCAGATGATCGGGCCGCGCGCGTGTTTCGTTCGCGATCGCCCTCCAGAATTCACCCAACGCCCAATCACCGGGTGTGCCGCTTAGCAGGAACACCCTGTTTACCGTGTGATCCGGCAGATACACATGCGGCAGGCCCTTGTTGGAGTACATGATCTGATCCGTGTGATCGGGTATAGGGTTTTCAAACAGCATTTTTCATCAACCGGCAATCTATCCCGCGACGGAGGCACAGTCAATCGCGTGAATTTTCGCCGAGCGCCGCTGTTTTCCTCAAAATCTTGACCCGCGAATCATTGCGCAGCGGCTAATGTCCGGGCCATCGACACCTTTTCACCAGCGCAACCCGAGCCGCCGCTGCATGAACTCCATCGGCGACATCACAATGTGGGTGGCGCCGTTGCGATACGGTGTTTTGAGCTTGAGCACCACTTGCCCCGTGCGGTTCACGCAGTGAAAATGATGAATAGGGTAAATACCGTTGCGCCACGCCACCTGCCAGCCATTATGGTCTAACAGGTCCTCGAAAACCGCAGCGAGGTCTGCTCCGGCAATCTTTACATTACGTGCCGCCTGCGGCCGGCACTATCGGGATCGGAGTCCGAGTGTCGGATTCCGAACTGCCGGACGGTGGCAGAAATGGTAATCTAATACTTGTTATCGCAAAATGAACACAACTTGAATGGAGAAGACCCGCATGACGAATTCCCCCGGTGTGCTCGCATTTTTGGTGGGCGGTGCGCTCGCCACAAGCGTATGCGGAACGGCAAATGGCCAGCCGTACCCGACGCGTCCGATCGAACTGGTTTCGCCGACTTCGGCCGGCAGCGGGACCGATATCTATGCCCGCGCGCTCGCCGAAATCGTCCGGCGCGAGAAACTACTGCCTCAACTGTTCGTAGTACAGAATCGGCCGGGCGGCGGGAGCCTCATTGCATACAACTACTTCCAGACCAAGCGCGGCGATCCCTATGTGATGCTCGCCGCCACCGGCACCGTCGCCATCATGGCGGCGCGGCCCGACGTCAACATCGGGCTCGAGAACTACACGCCGCTCGCGCTGTTCGCCGTCGATCCCCAGGCCGTCATGGTAAACGCAGATACGCCCTACAAGACGCTGAGGGACCTCGCGGAAGCGGCGCGGAAGGCGCCCGACACCATCGTCTGCGCCATCACCAACCCGCTGGGCTCGGGGCGCATAGTCATTCACGAGTTGGAAAAGCTTGCGCCGGGCGCGAAGTTCAAGTTCGTCACGTTCAAGGGCGGCGGGGAAGCGGTGCTGTCGGTCGCGGGGGGACATACGCATTTCACCACCGAGAACCTGAGCGAAGCCCTGGCCCTGCTCGAAACGAAAAAGCTGCGCACGCTTGCCATTACCTCGCTGAAGCGCATGCCGCAGTTTCCGGATATCCCCACTGCAACTGAAGCGGGGTACAAGATCGATGAGGGAACCATCCGCGGCTTCGTCTTCCCGGCCGGGGTGCCGAAGGAGACCGCGACGATGATGGAAAACGTGCTCAAGCGCGCGTACGAGACGCAGCAGTGGAAGGATCATGCGAGGAAGTACTACTACGAGGACCGCTACCTCGCCAGTCCAGAGTACTTGAAGTTCCTCTATCAGCGCGTGGATAAGTACAAGGTGTTCTTCAGCGAGATCGGAGCGTTCGCGAAGCCGGCGCCGTAGCTCGCTTCACGAGGTGATGAAGTTACTCGGGCAGCTCTACCCTGCGCTTCGCCAACGCCGCCTCATCGATAACCAGGCCGAGGCCTGGCGCCGTGGGCAAGTGGAACAGGCCGTTCACCGGCTTGGGTGGATTGGTAAACACGGCATGCATACGCGGCGACGGATCGTTGAGCTCGCACGGCTTGGTCGCGTGCAGTAGCGTCGCGGCGAGATGCAGGCTGGCCAAATGGCCGATCGTCGGCTGCGTCTGATGTGGTACGAACTCTGCGCCATGCGCCTGCGCGAGTGCCGCGCATCGCTGCATCCCGGTGATGCCACCCATCTTGACGATATCCGGCTGCACCATGCGCACGCCCGCGAGGATCAGATCGGCCACCGCGGCCAACGTGTAGCTCTGCTCACCCGCTGACACGGTAATCGAAAGCTTGCGCGCGACCTCTCCCGTCGCGCGCACATGATAGTGCTGCACCGGTTCCTCGAACCACCAATAGCCCAGCTCCTCGAGGACGCGCCCTACGCGCATGGCACCGCCCACCGAGTAGCCGTTATTGGCGTCGAACGCGAGCGGGAAGCTGTCGCCGACAAGCTTGCGCACCGCGCGCGCCTTGATGAGATGGTCCGCAATCTCGCTATCGAGATCGACGCGGTCGTTGTCGAAACGGATCTTGATCGCCGCCGGCTTGTCGGCCATGCGCGCCTCGACGATGCGCAGCACCTCATCGAGGCCGCGCGCCGCGCCGTTACCGCCGATCGAGCTGTAGAAGGGCAGCGCCGTGCGCCATGCGCCGCCGAGCAGCCGCCAGATCGGTTGCCCCAGGAGCTGGCCCTTGAGGTCCCAGAGCGCGATGTCGAGCCCGGCAAGCGCACTGGTCAGCGCACCCTCCGGCCCGAGCTTGACCAGCCGATGCAGCAGCCGGTCGTGGATCACCGCGTGGTCGAGCGGATCGGCGCCGATGATCGCTGGACCGATGTGATGCTTGATGATCACCAGCGACGCGAGACCGCCCTGCATAGGCGAGACCTCGCCCAGGCCGCAGCGCCCGTCGTCGCTCCAGACGCGCAGGAAGGCGCTGCGCGCCGACGGCGGGTCCTCTGGCCGCCACTGCACCTGAAATGCCTCGATGCGGGCGATGCGCATCTCAGCACCCGGCCACGCAGTTGGCCTTGCCGTCGAACTCCATGGTGCGCCCGCTGATGGCGAGATGAGTAGCAGGCTTGAGCTGCTTGATGAGCGCAGCGGTGCGCGAAGTCGGCCTCAGCTTGCCACCTTCCGTCACGGGCTCGTTGGGATGCGTGATGATCACCGATGCGGGCCGGACCAGCTCGTTCATCGCGTGTGCACCGGAAAGGAAGATTCCCGGGTTGTTTCCGAGATTGAGTACGGCGAGGTTGGCCTTGTGGAACTCGTTCACGACTGTTTTCATTTCGGAATGGATGCCGGTGTCGCCCGTGAGGTAGGCGGTCAACCCGTTGGTGAACTTGACGACGAAACCCGTGGCAGGGCCGTATTCGAGGACGGCGCCGTCCGCCTTCAGGATTTCGCGCTGCGCCTCGGAGAGCAGCGCAGGCGGGGCGTTGTTCACATGCGAGGCGTAGACGATTGTGATTTCCACCCCTTGCGATGCGTTGGCCGCCTTCGCGACAAAAACGCCGCCCAGATCCGTTTGCGAGCTGCACACGGTTGCGACCGGCACGGTGGTGGCGCCACCGGTTTGAGGGCAGAAGCCTATCGGCTTGCCGCCACGCATGCCTTGAATCTTGTTACCCACAAAACCGCTCATGGCACGGGTCATCACCAGCGCTGCGTTCTTCGCTGCGGCGACTTCGGCGGTCGTGGAATTCGGCGCGGGCACTCTTTCCGAGTTCGCGCACGTCCCGGCGCCCGGCGCCTTCAGCTTGAGATCGCCAACGTGATCGCCGTGCATGTGGCTCAGCAGCACGAGATGGATGGTGCCTAGCCTCGGGTCGTCGCCGCCGGTCATGTTGTGCGCCGGGTCGTAGAGGAAGCGAACGCCGGTCGGATCCTCGAATATGATCGCACGATCGTTCGCACAAAGCTCTCCGGGGTGGGAGCCGACCGGCGTGATTTTCACGTTCTGACCCAGGGCCGGGAATGATACGAGAGCAAGAAAGATTGCTGCGCAAGCGGTCTTCACGTCAGTCCTCCAGGAATGTGTTGGTTATATCAATTACTTGATAATAGGCATTGCTGCGCTGGAGCGTAACATGCTGCGGCTGGTATTTCCGCCTGGTTTTGATGACAAGCATCAGCGCGTCGTCACTCCGCGCGGATATTGCGCTCGCGTATGACTTTCGCCCAGCGTGCGGATTCGGTACGGATGAATTGGGCAAAGCGTTCGTGCGTCATCGCCTCGTGGTCCGCACCCTCATTCAACAGGCGCTCCTGAAACTCCGGTTGCGCGGCAATGCGCCCGATATCGGCATGAATACGGGCGACCGTGTCCTTCGGCAGCGTGGATGGACCGAAGAAGGCGTACCAGCTGGTCATATCGTAACCGGGCACGCCGGTTTCAGATAGCGTCGGGAGATCAGGCCAGGCCTGCGTTCGCTTCGTTGTCGATACCCCCAAGGCGCGCACTCGTCCGGCCTTGGCCTGGCTCAGTGTGGCAGGTACCGAACCAAACGTGAAATCGATGTCTCCTGACATCAGTGCCACCATGCTCGGGCCCGCGCCCTTGAACGGAATGTGCGTCATGCGTGTGCCGGTGAGCGACATGAACAGCTCGGCGGCAAGGTGCGTGATTGCGCCGTTACCGCCCGAACCGAAGTTGAGCTTGCCGGGCTGAGCTTTTGCCAGCGCGATCAGCTCCCTGGCGGATTTGGCGGGAACCGAAGGGTGAGTCACCAGCAGCATGCAGGTGTGTACGAGAAACGCCACCGGCGCAAGATCGGCGATCGGGTCATAGTTAAGTTTCAGGAGATGCTGGTTGATCACGATCTGTCCCGAGGTGGCGAACACCAGAGTGTGACCGTCTGGCGGCGATTTGACGGTCAGCTCCACGGCGATCGAGCCCGATGCGCCGGAACGATGCTCGATGATCACAGGTTGTTTCCAGACTTCGTTCAGTTTTTGCGAGACCATGCGCGCAAACAGATCGGTCGCACCACCCGGTGGCTGTCCTGAGAGGATGCGTACCGGTTTGGACGGATACGCCTGACTCAGCGCTGCGCTACCGTGCGTAAGCAGCGCGATGAGTACTGCGCTCACGAGCGCACTGATTAACCGCGAGGCAAAATCCAACCCGGCTGCATTCTGAGACGAAGTTTTCATCCTAGTAGTCCCTGACAAAATGACAAAGGCCCTTGGGGGTCGGAGTAATATTCCTGCTTGTGGGTATAGGGTTTTCTAACATCATTTTTCGTCAACCGGCAATCTATCCCGCGACAGGCGCGCAGTCAATCGCGTGAATTTTCGCCTAGCGCCGCTGTTTTCCTCAACATCTTGATCCGCGAAGCATTGCGCAGCGGCTCATTAGCGTCTGACTCAAGGTACCAGCACACCGACCAGCCACAGGCTCAGCGCCGGGAAGGTAATGAGCAGCGTGATGCGCACGGCGTCAGCGGCAAGAAATGGAATCACACCGCGATAGGTCTCAGCCATCGGCACGTCGCGCGCGTAGCTGTTCACGACGTAGACATTGAGTCCAACCGGCGGCGCGATCAGCCCGACTTCGACCACGCACAACACCAGGATGCCGAACCAGATCGCCTTGTGCGTGGCGCCCAGCCCGTACAGGTCCAGACCCATCACTGCGGGAAAAAGGATGGGTATGGTCAGCAGTATCATCGCCAGTTCGTCCATCACACAACCGAGCAGGATATAGAACGCGAGTATGCCGAGCACTACTGCGAGCGGAGGCAGGTTGCTGGCAGCGACGGCCTTGGCGAATTGCGCCGGCATCTGCGACAGCGCGAGCGCCGAGTTGAGCATGTCGGCGCCGAGAAAAATCATGAAGATCATGCCGGTGGTCACGGCAGTGCCGTAGAAGCAGCGCATCAGGCCTGCGGTATCGAGCTCGCGCATGGCGAGCGCGACGACCAGCGTGCTCGCAGCGCCCACCGCAGCGCCTTCGGTCGGCGTGAACCATCCGCCGTAAATGCCGCCGAACATCAACAAAAAGATGGCCATGACCGGCCACACGCCGCGCAAAGCGGCGAGCAGCTCGGCACGGCTATGGCGCTCGGTGGCGGGCCCGTGATCCGGATATAACTTTACGTAGATCGCGATTGCGGCGAGGTACAGCGCCGCTGCGATTAAGCCGGGTATGAATGCGGCGGCGAACAGCTTTGCAATGTTCTGCTCGGTGAGGATGCAGTAAACCACCAGCACCACTGACGGCGGGATCAGGATGCCGAGTGTGCCGCCGGCGGCTAGCGTTGCGGTGGCCAGCCGGCCGGAGTAGCCGTGCCGGCGCATTTCGGGCAACGCGACCTGCGTCACGGTAGCCGCCGTCGCAACCGAGGAGCCGCAGATCGAGCCGAAAACGGCACAGGCGAGTATCGCCGCCATCGCCATCCCGCCGCGAAGGTGGCCGATCAGTGCATTCGCCAAGCCGAACAGCGCTTTCGACAGGCCGCCCTGCGTGGCGAACTGGCCCATCAACAGGAACAGCGGGATCACCGACAAGTCGTGGACCGACAGGCGCGCATAGGCCAAGCCCTTAAGATGGTTGAGCAGCGCATCCGGGCTTGCCTGCACCGCATAACCGATTGCGCCCGCGATGAACATGGCGATCGCGATCGGCACGCGCAACGCCATCAGTATCAGCATCCCTGCGAATAGTGCAATGCCGACGGTCAGGGCGCTCATGCGGCATTCCAGGTGCGGCAGGCGCTGTAGAGGCCGGCTATCGCGGTGAGCGCGAAGGCTGGCGTCATCAGCGCGTAGGCATACCACAGCGGCACACCCATGATCATCGATGTCTCGCCGCCCGCCTTCATCGCCACTGCGCCCGCGCCCGTGCGCCAGGCCACCAGCGCCATGACCACGGCGAGCAGCACGGCGCCGAGCGCATCGAGCACACAACGCGTCCGCGGTCGCGCGCGCAGGGTGAAGAAATCCACGATGATATTGCCTTGATTGAGCTGGCTATAAGGCAGAAAAAAAGCGATCGCCACCGCGCAGCCGAACTGCACCAGTTCGAAGTCGCCCTGGATCGGCCTGCCCATCATGCGCCCGCCGATAGAAGCCACCGACATCAACACCAGCGCGGACAGCACGCTGCCCCCGAGAAGCGCAAGGAGCTTGCACGCCGCGCCGAGCGCGCGGCCGAACGTACCTGCCGTCTGCGCGTGCAACTCTTCAGGCATCTGCGACGTAAAGCCGACGGCTTGGGCGTAGCGCTATTTCGTATACCTCTGGATCAGCCCGCGCGCGGACTCGATCAACGCCTTGCCGTCGTGGCCCTTGGCGCCCATATCCTTGATCCACTCGTCCGTAATCGGCTGTGCCACCTTGCGCCAGTTTTCCAGCTCGGCAGCCGGGACAGTGTAGAACTGGTTACCGCGAGCCTCCGCGAGCTTGCGGCCAGGCACGTCCGCTTCCTGAAATACCTTGCCGATCCACGCCGATAGTTCCGCGCCCGAATTCTGATCGATTACTTTTTTCAGGTCTGGCGGCAGAGACTTGTACTTGGCGGGATTCATCGCGAAAATGAAAGTCGAGGTGTACAGCGCGAGAAATTTGGCGTCGGTTTCGGTATGGAATTTGGTCAGTTCTTCCACCTTTACCGCTGGCACTACTTCCCACGGAATCACCGCGCCGTCAATCACGCCCCTGCTGAGCGCCTCCGGTACCTGCGGCACCGGCATGCCCACGGGCGTGGCGCCCATCGCACCGATCAGCTTGTTGGTAAGCCGGGTTGGCGCGCGTACCTTGACGCCCTTCATGTCGGCAAGCGTGCGTATCTGCTTCTCACGCATGTGGATGTAGCCCGGCCCGTGAACGTGGAAAGCCAGCGGATGCACGTCCTTGAATTCGCCCTTGGCGTGCTGTTGCACGTAAAGCCACAGCGCGCGCGAGGTGGCCTCGGCGTTGGTCATCGTGAACGGCAACTCGAACGCCTCGATCAGGGGGAAGCGGCCCGCGGTGTAGCCGGGCAGGGTCCAGACGATATCGGCGACGCCATCCTGCGCCTGGCTGTAGAGCTGCGGCGGCGCGCCGCCAAGTTGCATCGAAGGATAAATCTGGCACGCGAGCCTGCCGCCGGATTCTTTGCCGATCTTCTCGCACCAGGGCACGATGAATTTGGCGTGCACGGTGGATAGCGGCGGAAGGAAGTGGTGTATCTTGAGCGTCACCTCCTGCGATCGCGCGACACCTGCCAATCCAGAGGTGACTACAAAGAGCAGGACGAAAATTGTGTATTTGAGTTTCACGGTTGGACTCCCATCAAATTTTTATCACGTTACCATACTCTGATCCTATAGCTAAATATGCACATGCGCACTCAGGTTGGAATCGTCGGCGCCGGACCGGCAGGTCTGCTGCTCTCGCACCTGCTGCACCGGCAAGGAATCGAGTCAGTGGTACTGGAGAACCGCAGCCGCGACTACGTCGAACAGCGGGTGCGGGCGGGTGTGCTCGAGCAAGGCACGGCGGATCTGTTATCGGCATCGGGTGTCGGTGAGCGGATGCAACGGGAGGGACTGATCCACCATGGCATCGAGCTGCGCTTCGCGGGACGCGCTCACCGCATCAACCTGAGCGGGCTCACCGGCGGGCGCGCGATTACGGTATACGGCCAACAGGAAGTCATCAAGGATCTCATTCAGGCGCGACTTGCCGCGGGTGGCCAAATTCTTTTCGAGGTCGAGGACGTGAGCGTACACGGCCTCGATTCGACTACGCCGCTAATCCATTGCCGCAAGGATGGCGAAGCGCTCGAACTGCAGTGCGAGGTGATTGCCGGCTGCGATGGTTATCACGGGGTATGCCGGGGGTCGATTCCCGAGGACCGGATCAAAGTTTACGAGCGTCACTACCCGCTGGCCTGGCTCGGCATCCTGGTGCAGGCGCCGCCGCCGTCCGATGAATTGATTTACGCCTACCACGAACGCGGCTTCGCCCTGTTCAGCATGCGTTCGCCCAACATTGCCCGGCTGTATATCCAAGTGCCTCCCGCAGAAGACATCGCGAACTGGCCCGACGAGCGGATCTGGCAGGAATTGCATACGCGGTTCGGGGCCGAGGGTAAGCTCAACCAGGGACCGGTGATCGAGAAGGGCATCACCGGCATGCGCAGTTATGTGGTGGAACCGATGTGTTATGGCAGGCTCTTTCTTGCCGGTGACGCAGCCCACATTGTTCCGGCGACCGGCGCCAAAGGACTCAACCTTGCCGTCGCAGACGTGCGAGTGCTCGCCCAGGCGCTCGCGGAATTCTTCAGTTCTGGGCGCAGCGACTTGCTCGACAGCTATTCCGCGACCTGCCTGAAGCGCGTGTGGCGGGCGCAGCATTTTTCATGGTGGATGACTTCCATGCTGCACCGTTTCCCGGGCGATGATGGTTTCCAGCAACGCCTGCAGCGCTCGCAGCTGGAATACGTCGTCAACTCGCGCGCGGCGGCCACCAGCCTGGCGGAGAATTATGTCGGCTTACCTGACTCGTCGTTGATCGTGCGCTAATCATGCACTCCAGGGCAGCCCGACGTAGTTCTCCGCGAGGGTCGTGGCGGCGGCCCGCGAGGTTATGACGTATTCAAGCTGCGAGCGCTGGAGCCGCTGCTGGAACACATCGTCCTCCGGAAAGCGGTGCAGCATGGAGGTCATCCACCACGAGAAATGCTCCACCCGCCACACACGTTTCAGGCAGGTCGCGGAATAGGCGTCGAGGAGTTCGCTGCGTCCCGAGGCGAAGTATGCCGCCAGCGCCGGGGCCAGCACCCGCACATCAGCCACTGCAAGATTGAGTCCCTTGGCGCCGGTAGGCGGCACGATGTGCGCGGCGTCGCCGGCGAGGTAGAGCCTGCCGTAGCGCATCGGCTCGACAACGAAGCTGCGCATCTCCGTGATGTTTTTCGACAGCACCGGGCCTTCGACGAGTTCCCATCCGTCGTCGGTCGCGAGCCTAACCCGCAATTCCCGCCAGATGCGTTCGTCCGGCCAGTTCGCAATGTCTTCGTCCGGAGCGACCTGCAGGAAATGCCGCGTGAGTGCCGGCGAGCGCCGGTTAAAAAAACCGAAACCGCGCTCGTGCCAGGCGTAGACCGTCTCCTGTTCGGGGGTCGCGGCTTGCACCAGGATACCGAGCCAGCCGAAGGGGTAGACGCGCTCGAACACGCTCAGCGCACCCGCCGGTATCGACGGACGGCAGACGCCGTGAAAACCGTCGCAGCCGGCGATAAAATCACAAGCAAGCTCCACCGCCTCACCGTTCCTTTGGAAGCGGATGCGGGGCGAGGCCGTATCGAAGTCATGCACGCTGACACCAGCAGCCTCGAACAGAATCTGGCCATCCGCCGCAAGGCGCGCCTCGACCAGGTCCTTCACAATCTCCTGCTGGGCGTAGATGGTGTAGGGGCGCCCACCCGAGAGTTCCCTCAGGTTGAGGGGATGGCGTCTGCCGCCGAACCGCAGCTCGATGCTGTCGCGGACAATGCACTCCCGCCGCAGCCTCTCGCCGACGCCCGACTGCGTCAGCAGGTCCACCGTGCCCTGCTCAAGCACGCCCGCTCGCACGCGCTGCTCGATGTAGTCGCGGCTGCGGCTTTCGATGACGACCGATTCGACACCCTGCAAGTGCAGCAGATGCGAGAGCAACAACCCGGCTGGCCCGGCGCCGACGATGCCGACCTGAGTACGCATGCGCGCTTTTTGCTTACTCGAGCTTGATGCCGGCGCTGCGGATGACTTGGCCCCAGCGCTGAGTTTCCGCAGCGACGTGGGCGCCCAGCGCCTCTGGCGTGCCCAACGGCAACACTGCGCCTTGCGATACGAACCGCTCGCGCACATCGGGCTCGGAAAACGCGCGGCGCGCCTCCCGGTTCCACCAGTCTATGATCGGGCGCGGCGTTGCCGCCGGCGCGAACAGCGCAAACCACGCGCCGCCTTCTATGCCCGGCAAACCGGCTTCCGCCATCGTCGGCAGATCGGGCGCGACCGGAACCCGCTCGGCTGTTGCGACCGCAAGCGCGCGCACCCGGCCGGAGCGCATGTTGGGCAGCGCGAATGTCATGATGTCGAACATCATCATGACGTGGCCGCCCATCAGGTCCTGAAGCGCCGGCGCGGCGCCCTTGTAGGGCACATGCACGATGTCGGCCTTGGCGATCAGCTTGAACAATTCGCCGGCGATATGGCCCGAGCTGCCGACGCCCTGCGAGGCATACGTTAACTCGCCCCGCCTCGACTTGGCGAGCGCGATCAACGCCTTCACCGACTGCGCCGGGACGGAGGGATGCACCACCAGCACGTTCGGCACAGCCGCCATCAGGATGATCGGGCTGAAATCCTTTACCGCGTCGTACGGCAATTTGGCGACGAGGTGCGGGAGTATCGCGTTGGTGGCGTGGAATCCGGCGAACAGCGTATAGCCATCGGGCGGCGACCTAGCGGCAACCTCGGCCCCGATCACTCCCCCGCCGCCGGTGCGGTTTTCCACAATCAGCGGCTGCCGGGTCGCAGCAGGCATCTTCTGCGCGAGCGCGCGCGACAGCAGGTCGGCCATCCCGCCGGGGGCAAGCGGCACGATGATGCGCACCGGCTTGGCCGGATACTCCTGGCCATGCGCCGGAATGACAGCCGTGAGCCAAAGTGCGCCTGCGGCCGATACCGCGAGTGCAGAGCTACGCCAACAATTAATCGTCATGAAGATCCCCCGTATGCTTCTATGCACTTCTCCACACAGCCAGCGCGACATCAGGCGCGAGCTTGCGCCGCCAGCCGTCCACGGTGAGTAGGCTGCCGACGTGGTCCTCGCGAAACGGCGGGCGCTGGACGGCTGGGCCAATGGAATCGCCTTGGGAATGAGGATTTCAAACACCACTTGACACGAACAGGCAATCTACCCGCCGTACCGCAAACGGTCAACCGCGCACAATTCGCCGCAGGCCTCGTTGCTTCCCCAGTACGACAGGTAGCGGCGTTCGGCAATTATGCGCACAATAGCGTAGCATGAGCGCCCGCACGAAGCGCTTCCATTTTGAGCCACAATTAGGAGACTTGCGTGACGGAAATCTCCGCCACTCGATACGGCGCCATCGCCATGACATTGCACTGGCTGATCGCCGTCGCGATCGTTGGCTTGCTCATTGTCGGCAAATACATGCACGACCTGCCAGAGAGCAACCCGGACAAGTTAGCGCTCTATCAGCTGCACAAGTCGTTCGGCTTGATAGTGCTGCTGCTGACCGTTTTCCGCATCGTGTGGCGACTGATGCATCCCGTGCCGCGATTGCCGGGTGCGATGCCGGCGTGGGAACGCCGGGCAGCGCATGCGAGTCATTTCCTGTTCTATGCACTTATGCTTGGTCTGCCGCTTAGCGGATGGCTGCGGGTATCGACGGACCGCGACGGCATTCCGACGCTCTGGTTCGGCCTGTTTGAAGTGCCGCATTTTCCGCTGCTGAGCAAAACCCTGACCAATTTATTGCATGACACGCATGTAGTGATGGGCAATGCGTTGATTCTGCTATTGATCATCCATGTCGGCGCGGCGCTGAAGCACCATTTCTGGGACCGCGACAACGTGTTCAAACGCATGCTGCCGTTCACGCGGCTGACAATTCGTCCGTCGCAGGAGACGTCACTGTTGGATGAAAAGAGGGATTGAAATGGCTATATTCGCGCGCACCGACCGGCATCTGATCGCCAGGGAACTTATGCGTGCGTAACAATGTGTTCGATCACCGCCGGTTCTTCAATCACCGCAACCTTGTAATTTTGTGCGCCTGTTTCCGCCGGTTACAATGCGGCTTGCTCAAGACTTATTGGTGCCGCACGCTGTAAAACGGGTATCACACAGATACTACCCGCCTAGTATTTCACCTTGATTTTGTCCAGGTCTTCCTTGGTAATCGCCGGCACCTTGCCGCGCGCCTCCCAGCGGTTATGTTTCCAGGCATCCATGCCTATCCAATCCTTGTACAGATTCAGATTTTTTTGGCGCTCTTCCTCGGTGTCGCCCAGGTATCGGTACATGTTGCCCGGTTTTCCGTCAATGGTTTTCCCGTCATCGAGCCTGCGCATGAGCGCGCCGGTGTCGGGCCAGCCAACGAAAAAAATAAGATCGGCATAGGTGTCCATGCGCGGTCCCTGGCGTTTGGCTTCGAATTTTTTCTTGTTTTCGTCGAATTCACCGAAGTAGGGGGCATCCGCGCCATGGCAATCCGAACACTGTTTTACCCATAACGGACGAATATCCTTGCGGTAAGTCACATCGGCGGCAATGCCCGCAGTTGAAACCGCAAACAGGGCGCAACTCACAATCAGGGTTCGTAACATGGTATATCTCCTTGATGGGTTATTACCGCACACTTAGACTACGCCTATAGCCGCGGAACTGTTTGATCCATATCAAGTTGCGGCGGCCTCCGCAGGACTTGATCTGCATCAGTACAGGGCCGCCTGCTAGCGGCATGGTGCGCACACTCGGTATCTCTCTCAACACGGCATTGGATGGTGGCCTCGTCAAGAGGGTGTCGGAACCGCTGCGCGTTCTGACCTACGATACTGAGCACTTTACGCCCTGCGCGTGGCCCCATTGCTATGCGGGTAGCCCGCTGCGAAATGTCGTGCTATCGTCAGCTTGCCTGGATTCGCGCACGACGGACCATCCGGTTCGTGCGGCAACAGTCAGTCGATGGTGATGCCCGTTTGTTTGATCATCTTCTCCCACCGCACAACATCGGCGCGCAGAAAAGCGGCGAACTCCTCCGGAGTACTGGGCGATACCATTCCGCCTTCGAACTGAAGATTCTTCTGCACGTCGGGCATTGCCAACACTTTTACGATCTCTCGATTCAGGCGTGTGACCACTTCCCTCGGCACCTTGGCCGGTGCAAGCAGACCATGCCAAAGGATCGTCTCGAACCCGGGCATACCGGATTCTGCGACCGTCGGAACGTCGGGAAATAAATGTGATCGTTTTACGCCGGTTACGGCCAGCAGTCTCGCTCGTCCATCCCTCGCATACGTTAACGCCGAGACCATGGACGTGATCATGTAGGACACGCGTCCGGCATATAAATCGAGCATGCCTGGCCCGCCGCCTTTATACGGCACATGCACGGTATTGATGCCCATTGCGCCATTAAAGAAAGCCCCGAGCACGTGGCTGCTGCCCGCCGTACCCGCCGATGCAAACGTCAATGCGCCGGGATTTGCCTTTGCAGCTGCGATGAGGTCTTTTAGCGACCGCAGCGGCGACTTATCGCTAACCACAAACACCTGCGGCGTACGAACCACGAGCGAGATCGGCGCAAAGGCGGTGAGCGTGTCATAGTTTTTCTGCTTGCGAACCGCCTGGCCGACCACAAGATTGCCGTCTTGCCCTAAAACAATTGTGTAGCCATCCGCAGCCGCATTCGCTGCGAGCTCCGCCCCTAACGCACCCGCAGCGCCGGCTCGATTGTCCAGCACCAATTGCTGTCCCAGCGCTTCGGAAAGCTTGACACTGATGATGCGCGAGTACGTGTCGGTGCTGCCACCGGGTGGAAATGGCACGATGAGCCGAATCGGGCGATAGGGATAGGATTGCGCCAGTGCCGGCGCTGCGACGGAAAACAGCGCCCACACCGTGATGCCAAAACCGAAAACGCGTTTCATCGCAAATTCTCCTCGAAGCCTTTTGTACTCCAGCCGAAACAGCGAAACATTATCAGGTTTCAACACTGTTCGCTTTACCCCCGTTCGCCCTGAGTAAGTTATTCGCCCGTTGGTCGAAAGGCGGAATTGAGACTTGATGCTGCCGCGTCACTTTGGCGGCGCCTCGATCAGAATGTTTGCAAGAGCCTTCGGATCGAGCGGCAGTTCCCTGTCGCCCGCCGGTATGCCGCTGACGGCGAGCATGTGCGCGATAGCGTCCAGGCTTTGCTGGTCGGTCAGCGTGCCCGGACTGTCGGGCGGCATCGTGTGACGCACAATCGCGAAAAGTGCCGCAACGTTCCCGCCTGCCCATTTTCGGAGAAAGGTGGCTCCTGCAATCGCGGGCGAGGGTGGCATCTCGGACTGGCCGGCGCCGTTCAGCCGCGGGCCGTGGCACATGGCGCAGACGTCCGCATGAATCTCCTCGCCGCGCTTGTTCTGGGCTGCCGTATAGACGCCGCTCCACACCGATACCGGCTTCACCGACTGGGCATCGCCGCCTGCGGTGACGCAACCCAGCGCAACGCCGCTCATAAACGCGAACTGTCGGGCCCATGCGCCCCGTTTCATTCGTGCTCTTCGTCCGGCTGATCGGCGTCCAGCTCCGCGCTGGTGGCCATGTCGGCGGTCACCTCGATGCTGGCGCAGGCCGGCAGGTAGCGGGACCCGGACACCAGGATGTCGTACCGGCCCCTGGCAACTTTCACTCTCGCAATCCCGTTGCTGTCGGTCACCGCCCGGTACGGGTGCATAACCACGTGCGCACCCGCGATCAGCGCCTGGTTCTCGCGGTCGACGACCCTGACTGTGACTTCGCAATCGGGAGCCGTGACGACGCGAACAACCAGGGGGAAGGAGCTGCCCGTATGCGGCAGTTCCCCGTCCCAGCCGGCCATCTTCGCCTCCCATGGATGGCTTCCGGCCTCGAGCGGGGCTCTGGCTTTGACCTCTGCAAAATAGAGCGCCTGTGTACCCGGCCAGACATCGTGGCCGAGCTTCACCGTGCCGGCCAGGGAGCCTTCATGATCGAAGATGCTCAACTCGCTGCCTCCCAAGTCGCATCCGGCCGAGCACCTGGCGCCGATCGCAACCGCAAAGCGCTCGCCCGCCACGGTCGCGGACGGCACATCCCAGACCGTCAGCTCCAGCGCGTGCGCGTCGGGCGTGGCCTCGACCCCTCGGTCGCCAGGACTCTTCATGGCGCTTTCGCCGGCGAGCGTGAACATCGAACCTACGCCCGCTCCTTGGCGATGCTGCCGCCGGCGATGTAGCCGTGGACCAGGGCTCTGCCCAAGCCGTGCTGTTGCCCGCCGCCGCTCGCTTCGCCGCCGCTGTAGAGGCCGGGGATGACCTGGCCCTGCGTATCGATGACCTGGCCCTTGCCGTTGATCCTCAAGCCCCCGTAGGAGTCGTGCCAGACCGGGCAGATCGCGGCGGCGTAGAAAGGCGGTTTGTCGATCTTGTGCATCGGGGCGTCCTTGCCGCGCGCGAAATCGGGGTCGGCGCCCGCGTCCACGTACGAGTTCCACTTGCGCACCGTTTCCGCGAGGTTGCTGAGCGGCACGCGCTGGAACTCGTGGCCTTTCTCTATCTTTCGCACCAGCTCCGCGACCGTGTCGGCGCTGAAGAAATAGCCGTTGTCGGCGGTGAAGGGAGGATTGATGTCCCAGTTGTCGCGCTCGATCGTGCCGCGGTCGAAGATCGCCCACAGCGGTCCGGAGTAATAATGCGGGGGCTGGGAGCCCTCGTTCATCGCCATGGCGGCGTGCAGCGCGGGATAGCCGTTGTACATCTGCTTGATCCACTCGGGGCTGCAGTTGCGCCAGTCACACTGGACGTGCTTCAACGAATGGTTCAGCGCGCCGACGCGCGGCCCGCCCGGCCACACGGGGCTGGCGTAGCGCTTGGCGATATCCATTTCGTTGTAGAAGCGCTTGCCTACCTGGTTCACGGCGATCAAGTGCTCGTACGAGCTGGTGCCGAGCGTGATGCCGGTGGACTGGCGGAACGGGAAGGTCGGGTGGCCGGGAAGCATGTCGGTGTAGGTGTCGCGCGTCGCCAGTCGCGTCGGGATGTGGTAGCTGGCGCTCGTCCCGAGGTTTTGCTGCATGCCCGCAAGATTGGCCCCGATGCGCATGCCGGCGATGATGCCGCTGGCGTCCTGGCCGTGGGGCCCGAGCAGCGCCCATCCGCTCGACACGAACGCGGGCTCGTTGAACGCGGGATAGAACATGCCGCGGAACTCCGGATTGGCGCCATGACCGCCGCTGCCGATCATGATCGCCCGCCTCGCCCGGATGTTGACGGTGGCGCGGCGCTCGTCGACGTTGCCGTTCTGCGCATAGCTCTCCATGCGCGTCTTGGTGCCCGGAGTGAATCTGGGGCTATAGCTCGCCCTGACGCCCACGACCCGTCCCGCGAACGGCTGCTCGCGGATGATCTCGGTCATTCTCCGGTTGAGCATGAACTGGATCCCTTTCTCCCGCGCGCTGAATTCCAGGCCGCGCGTGAGGGCGGCGCCGTTCCAGACCGCGCCGGGCGCGGCCCACTTGGCTGCGCTCGCCATGAAGCGCGGCGCGAAATGGCTAGAACTCTTGCCCTGGATTCCCGCATCCTGCCGCGTGACGGTTCCCGCCTTGATGTCCGTCTTGTCACCGAGCATGAGGAAGGTGGTCGCGCGCCGGGCGCGCGATATGCCGCTGGTCTGGTGCGTGCCCTGTATCCGCGTGAAGCGCACGTAGTTGTCCATGAGGAACTGCCTCGTCGCGGGACAGTTGTCGGCCCAGGCGCGATGGAGCTCCCGATCGTTGTAGCGGTAGGGCGCGTTCGCGCCGGGGTCGAGCACGGACCAGTCGGTGATGTCCCTGAACAGAAAATCGGTGTCCTCGGTCAGGTCCTCCGGCTTGTGGAGCGGGGGGATCTTGATGAACCCTTCCTTGTCGCCCTGGCCGGCGATGTCCCGCAGCTGGCACGGGTCGCCGCCGCCGAGAGCGACTTGGCCGCCGCTGTGCAGCATCTTGCCGCCAACGTCGAAGTTCTGATCGATGACGAGCACGTTCAAGCCCGCGTCCCGCGCCCGGATCGCGCAGGGCAGCCCGGAACACCCCGCGCCGATGACGAGGACGTCCACCTCGTAGTCCCACGTGATGCCGTCGGGGCTTGTCCCTTGCGCGGAAGGCGTTGCGGCGCAACCGCCGAGCGCCGCTGCGCCGACACCGGCCGCCATGCCCTGTTTGAGAAAATCCCGCCGGCTGACTGAGGTGCTCTCCCGGGACTTGCGTTCGTCTGGTTTGATATCTCGCTTTTTAGCCATGTCACTCTCCCTTGCTGTTGCCAAAGCATACTCGACGCTGTGCCTCGCGCCTTCGGTTGCCGATTATTTCCTGCGAGCGGGCACCGAGCGAAGCGCCGGAATCGACCACCAGCACCTGGCCGGTTACCGCGCCGGCACCCTCGATCAGCCAGCACACCGCGGACGCAATGTCCTCCGGATCGACGGAGGGTAGAACTTTTAAACACCATTTTTCAGCAACCCGCAATCTATCCCCCACCCGGCAAACAGTCAACCGCGTGACGTTTCGACAAGCACGCAGGATTGTTCACGGCGCGCTTGCGCTCAATACCTTGACGGTGCCGATAACGGTGTTGCGCAACAGTGCCTGTGCAATCGTATCGATGGGGAAATGCGGCAACGCGCGTTCTGGAATCAGGAATTCCGCGTTCAGGATCAGCTTTTCGTCGGCGGGCCAGGGGCCCGTGATTTTGTCCGCGCGCCATAGTCTTGCGCTGAATCCGTCGGTGCCCAGCGCCAGCAGGCAGCGCAAATCCAGAATGCCGTTATCCACGCGCATCAAGTCCGTTCCGACCGTAACGGAAAACGTCGCTTCAAGCGTCGCATTCACCTCGCGCGCGTGGAACGCGGGCGGGCTTGTCTTGGGCAGCAGCAGCGCGGTGGCGCGTTCTTTGGCTACTCTGCTCACGTAGCGTAGTGCCATGGGCAGCCAGAAAATCAGAACAATCAGGCCCAATACACGCAGTTCGGATTCCGGTGGCAGCAGCAGGTACATGCCTAGCCCCAACGCGGCCAGGAAAGTAAAAAAATAGGCGACGAGCTTATTTCGAGGCATTGCTGCTCCGGTGAGTGTGAATATGGCGGAATATGGCGTTGCGCCCCGGTTCGTTTGGCGCTGCGGCGGAGCGTAACGTTGCCGCACACCGGGCGCAATCTCCGTGAGTTTGCGGCAGCACATAGGGCGTCAATAAGCCTGTCCCGAACTCGCCGAGGGGCGAAGCGCGTTGCCTGAAATCGGCGATAACGACAAATGGGTCAGATCTTTTTCTATCGTACAATAATGCAAGACCTGACCCTTTTGCTTATTCTTGCGCGTTTAAACATTGAACACTTCATAAACCGCCTGCACCGGCCAGTGGTCCGACGGCGCCGCATCTTCGAAATAGAACTTCGGTATCGACGCGGCGATCGGCCGCGCTTCACCGTTGGCGACGATCCAGTCCACTGTCTGGCTCATCGCCAGCTTGCCTGGCTCGACGGCTGCAGTGGGATAGCACTTGAAGGTGGGGTCGGGCTGGAGGCCCAGCACCGCGAAACAGCTCGGGTAGCCCGCCGCGTGCAGCAATGTCGGCGCGCCGGCCGGATCGTTGAAGTCGCCCATGAAGAACACGGGCTCACGGCGCGCCGCGAGACGCTTGAGCGCAGCGACGATGCGCCGGGTCTCGCCCACACGCGAAGACAAACCGCTCTTGAGCTCGTGCGCATTGCGCTGATGCGTCAGATGCGCGGTCGAAATCAGCACCGGGCGCTGGTGAGTCTTCGATGCCAGGCGCGCCCAGAACAGGCGCCGGTGAGGCGAGTCCCTGATCTCCACCGCCTCGGCGCCGTGCTCGATCTCGCTGAATAGCGACTTCCGCCACCAGATGTTGCTTTCCCTGTTCCAGCCGGCGAGGCGGTCGTGCACGCGCTCGTGTTCGGGCAGGACCTCGTCGATGAAATCACGCGACTTCGGCACGAGCTCCTGCACGCACAGGATGTCGGGGCTGAAGAGCTCGAGGAACCTGCGCAGGGCTTGCCGGCGAAAATCCCAGCGTTCCTTGTTCCAGATGTTGCAGGTGATGATATTGAGGCGGAGCGGGAGCATGGGACTCTTTAGAAGTACGACGCTTTCACCCCCGGAGGCGGCGAGTACCTGAAGGGAGTATAGGAATTATAAACACCATTTTTCGCCAACCGGCACAGTATCCAGTATCCCCGCCCCGTCGAACAGTCAACCGCGCGAAATTCCATCCGAACTCCGCCGTTTCCCCACAAAATCCGCCCCACGCACCCCACCAAGACTTTGATTTCCCGGCCCATCCCGCGATTTCACAAACGTAAGCCGAGCAACCCCGCCAGCCCTGGCGAAAACCAGTCCAGGTTCACGTATCAATCCCCCTGAAACAAATCCACCCGTCGCGCTTTAGCCCGGGGCGGCGGCTGCGGACTCAACCCCATGTGCGTCAGTATCTTCTCGATCACCGCAGGTTCTTCAATCACCGCAATGATCTTCAACTTTCCCCCGCACGCGCAACGCTCAATGTCGATAGAGGTGCGGTGGATGATCTGTAGAACCGGCGTCAGCAGTGCGGGGTGCAAGGCAAACAGACTTTCATATTGGGGCCAGCTTGTGGCGGCTACGCGCTGGAGCGCAGGACGCATCGGGGAAATGCGACGTCATTGCTAAACTGTTATTATATACAGTCATATCATCATCCCTCAGCGCCACAGCGAATGATGCTCCAGGCCCTTGTGTACCTATTATTTTAACTCTCGTGTCTTCGCTACCCACCTACGCCGAGCTGCATTGCCTCAGCAACTTCACCTTTCTGCGCGGCGCATCACACGCCGAAGAGTTGATCGTGCGTGCACAGGCGCTGGGCTATGGCGCGCTGGCCATCACCGATGAATGTTCGCTGGCGGGCGTGGTGCGTGCGCATGTCGCTGCCAAGCAGCGCGGGTTCAAGCTCATCATCGGCACAGAGTTACGCATTGATGACGGCCCGAAACTTGTGCTGCTCGCGACCGACCGCGAAAGCTATGGCCACATTTCGGCGCTGATTACGCGCGCGCGCATGCGTGCGGAAAAAGGCAGCTACCGGCTGACGCTCGCTGATCTTGAGCACAATCTCGATCATTGTCTGGTGCTGCTGATTCCATCCCAAACGCTAAGCTTCCATCTTCCCTCTGCGCCAGAAGAGCAAAGGCACACTTGTAACGAAGCAGCGGAGCAAGGCGGGGAGCTGCGTGCTTCCCCTACCCTCACCCCCGCCCTCTCCCGCCCCAAGGCGGGCGAGGGAGTTCCTTTGTGGAATACTTGCCTGCATTACGCCCGCTACCTCGCCCGCCGTTTTCCGCAGCGCGCGTGGATCGCCGTCGAACTCTTAAGCGGTCCCAACGACCACGCGCAACTTGAAGCGCTGCGCGAACTCTCCACCAGCAGCGGCCTGCCGCTGGTGGCCGCCGGCGACGTACACATGCACCTGCGCTCGCGCAAACCGTTGCAGGACACGTTGACGGCCATACGCCACGGCGTCACGCTCGCTGCAGCCGGGCATCGCTTGCATGCCAACGCTGAACGGCACCTGCGCGCACGGGCGGCACTTGCGCGCATTTATCCACCCGAGCTGCTGGCTGAAACACAGCGCATCGCTGATCTGTGTGATTTCTCGCTCAACACTCTGCGTTACGAATACCCGCATGAGCTGGTGCCGCCGGGCAAAACAGCCGCCGTTTATCTGCGCGAACTCACGCTGGAAGGTCTCGCGCGGCGCTATCCGCAAGGCACGCCCGCGCATGTCAGCAAACAGATCGAGCACGAACTGCAACTGCTCGCCGAGTTGCAATACGGACGCATCACGCGACAGGGGGGGGTGTCCCGGAATCGCCAAACATGCCCCCCGTACTGGAGCCTGTTGAAGTCTTGCCTATTGCTACTCACCTATGTAATTTACTAATGGTGCGTCTTGCTAGGCAATAGGCAAGACGCGACCCCAGCTTTTTTGTCGGCTCTCAAATCGAACTGGGGGTCATCTTCGGCGCCTACGGGATCATCAATATCACGCTCGGCAACTTCAACCTTCCGTTGATTCATAAATAAGTGGTATGCAGAGAAAAGGAAAAGCCGTCCGGGGTAATCGGGCGGCATTAGCTGGGCATCCAGCAAAAATCATTTCATCGGCTCGTATGCGTACACAATGATGTTCGCTACACCCGACTCGTCTTTCGCATAAGCGCCAATCGACTGGTTGGGACAGACAGTCCCATGATAGGCACATTCGCTGCCATCCCGGTACACCGTATAGTTGCGGAAGTTATTCCCCGCCATCATTATACGCATACCAGGGACCGCCGGAATCATTGGGGACTTTCCGTTGGGTGGAATTGTCAACTTCGGCCACTCCGACTGCGGCGAGCTTGCGAGCGGTATCGCGCTACTTGTAACCGGACGCGATTGGACAGCAGCGTTTTTCACGTTTGATACGCGTTCTTGGTTCCGCGCGGTCGTATTTCCACATTGTTTTATTATACGAACGACTTCCTTTGTTATCGGGGAGAGCGGCTCGCCACTGTGTGGATCTGCGCCTGGGTTGTCGAACATGTCATAGCATCCTTGATCGTTCTTATGCACCCATACCCGTGGCTGTGCAGTTAGAGGATCGAAGAATGCTATGTCCGTTACGGGCTGCGTGATCCGTTTCGGCGCGAGCCCTCTATTCTTGCGGAATTCCATATCCGCGAGACTCGGATTCATAGGAACGAGCTTCTTTTGGGTTAGTGGGTCAATGCCAGGGCGATCCAGACAGAATAAGGTGTTGTCGGGGCGGTTTGCACAATATTTCAGAGCTTCGCCGGTAACTGCGTCGAAGTTCGCTGGAATCAGTGTCATGCCCCAGGAGATAAGCGGCAGGATCATCACTGCCGCATAGTCATACGGTCGGCCTCGGAAAAAGAACAGGCGAAAAATAGCTAGGCCCGGTATACCTATGGCAATGAACATTACTGCCCATGCTATCAGCGTGCCTGTTGCGTCAGACATACCATAGGAAAGAAGCGTTGATTTTGTCGCGGTGTATTTGGAAATCGCGAAGATTGTCATGCCCACTACATACATCAGCAAGGCGATGCCTACGATCTTGAGTAGCCCTCCTCCCGCTTTAGCGATTCCGTCTGCTAAGTGACCGGCTTTACTGTTCTCTGCTTCCATAAGCCCCCCTGCAAATTACGTTTCCGGAAACATAATACGACAATCGGTTCGGTTGATATTGTAACCCTCTCCAGGGCATATGAATTTCAAACACCATTTTTCACCCAACGGCAATCTATCCGCAAGGGAAGGTCTTTTATTATCACATCGCAAACCTGGCGCAAAGTCGCAAGGGCAACCGGCGTACGCTTGGGACGAACTGCGGCTGTATTCCTTCAAGCAGCAGTGGAATCAAAGTGGCGGTACTACGCTGACTGTCTACCTTGCTGCAGTCAACGCGATGTCAGTGTCGGCGCGTATGAGCGGCGGGACATCCTGCTGGGTATCTATACGGTGGGCAGCATCGATCAGCGCGTCTGCCTGAGTTCGCGGCACACCGGCTGCCGCGCAAAACTGCCGCGTCATCTCTATCGCACTATCCCACGTCAAGTTGTAGATGTCCTCGCCGGAGGCCTCCGTGCGTTCCAGCGTATTGGCCTGTTACGCACTTTCGGGCAACAGCGTGGTCAAAAGAATTGCTGCTTTACATCTGTGGTCAGCGGAGATTATCCTGTAAGGCATACTGAAGAGCACTTCACATGAATATCCCGAATTTCGATTGGTAAAGGAAGATCATGACAACTTTGGAATTGAAGGATACTGCGACATCATGACCACCCTTGAACTCACACTCAACCTGCCCGACGAGCTTGCGAGTAAAGCGCAGGCTGCAGGCCTGCTCAACACCGAGGCCATCGAGAAGCTGCTGCGCGAGCAGCTACGCAAGCAAGCCGGTGAGGAACTGCGCATGATGCTGAATAAAGTCGACGCCTCGGGTATACCCCCGATGAGCGAAGAGGAAATTCAAGCCGAGATCGATGCCTATCGCGCCGAGCGTCGCGCCCGGCGCGGCACGGCCGCGTGAGGGTTGTACTCGACACCAATACCGTGGTGTCCGGGTTTTTGTGGGACAACCAGCCGCGCGCTCTCATCGATGCGGCTATTGATGGGCGTATCCAGCTTTTCACCAACGAACAGTATGGGTATAGGAAATTCAAACCATCTTTTTGCATAAACCCCAATGTATCCCGGCCCCACCCGCCGGTCAATTGAGCCTGATTCGCAGAGCGCACCACGCAGCCTGCAAATTCGCGTAAAAACCCTCATCACCAAGCCTCACTAAATACCTG
>CAMATZ010000016.1 GCA_945861275.1 Bordetella parapertussis | reverse complement strand
AGACGTGGCGACGATCAAGGAACTGGTTCGGAATATCGATGTATTCAGCCAAGGCTACCGCCCCGGCATCATGGACAAGCACGGGCTCAGTCCCGAACAACTTGCCGCAGAACGCCCCGGCATCATCTATCTTTCCATCAGTTGCTACGGCCACGGCGGCCCGTTCTCAAACCGCGGCGGATGGGAGCAGATCGCCCAATGCGCAACCGGGATATGTCTCGACAACGGCGATGAACGGCCGAAGCTGCTGCCGGCCTCCGCATGCGACTACACCACCGGCTACAACGGCGCCTACGGCGTGTTGCTCGCGTTGGCGCGACGCGCACGCGAAGGCGGCTCCTACCACGTTCGGGTCTCGCTTTGCCGCTCTGGCATGTATATCTACAAGCAGGGCCACGTTGACTATCCTGAAGCCGATATGGGGCTGACCAACGCCGAATTGGATTCAATCATGATCGAATCCAGAGGCGGCCACGGCGCGCTGAAGCACCTGGGCCCGGTGCTGAAAATGTCCGAAACAAAGCCCTATTGGGACAAACCTTCTCCGATGCTGGGTGCGAACAAACCGGAATGGCTTTCTTAGGACGCGACCGGAGACGGAAGCGGCTTTCCCGCAAAATACGCGTTCAAATTATCGGGAATTAACGCCGTCGCCGCAGTGCGCGCCTCCGGGCTGTGTGAAGATCGACAGCCTCATCTGAGTGCACAAAAATTCAGAAACTTCCCTCATAGACACGCAAATTCAAAGGTAGCGAGAGATGAAGGCATTGGTAATCGGCGGCACCGGGCCATCGGGGCCGTACATCGTCAACGGGCTGCTCGCGCGCGGCTATGAGGTCACCATCCTGCACGGCGGCCAGCATGAAGTCGAGTTCATGCAGCCCGTCGAGCATATCCATACCGATCCCCATTTCGCCGAAACTCTGGCGCCTGCGCTCGCCGCGCGAAGATTCGACATCGTGCTGGCAACGTATGGCCGCATGCGTATCATCGCCGAGTTGCTCAAGGGCAAGACCGGGCGCTTTATCGGCGCCGGCGGCTCGAGCGTGTACGCGCAGCGCAGCGATCCGCGCTGGGGGCCGCTGGGTCAGCCGCTGCAAGTGCCCGAAGACAGCCCGCGCTGCGACGATCCCGCCGGGCCTAAATTTAATCACCTGATGTGGGTGACCGAGGAAACGGTCATGAAAGCGCATCGTGAGGGGCACTACAACGCCACCTATTTTCGTTACCCATTACTGTACGGCCCGCACGCACCGGCCAATCCCGAGTGGGGCATCGTGCGCAGGATACTCGATGGCCGCAGGCAGCTGGTGATCGCGGCCAACGGGGTACAGAAGCGCCGCGGCTATGCGCAAAACGTCGCGCACGCCCTGCTGCTCGCCGTGGACAACGCCGTGGCATCCAGCGGCCAGTTCTACAATATCCGCGACGAACAGCAATATACGCAGCGCCAGTACGTCGACTTCATCGCCCGGCATCTTCGCCATGAATGGGATGTGGTGGAAGTTCCCCCGGCGCTGGCGCAGCGCGTCTACAAAGGCGGGACGGCCACCCTGCGCGACGGCGTCATCGAGTTCGACATCAGCAAGATCAAGACACAACTCGGTTACACGGGGGTGGTCACGCCTGCTCAGGCACTCGCTGCATCGGTGGACTGGCTGGTGGCGAACCCTCCGCAGCGCGGCGGCGAGATCGAGCGCCAACTGGGTGATCCATTTGCTTATGCGTTGGAAGAGCAACTGATCGCCGTATGCAAGACGGGTTACGCTGGCGCTGAAGGCGTGCGGTTTCCAGACATGCAACTCGGGCACATGTACCGCCACCCCAAGCAGCCCGGCGAAGCTTGGGCGCCGCCGGCGCGCTAGCAATCATTCAACGAGCCCGCGTTTCTTCAGCAGACCATCGACAGCCGGCAGGCGGCCGCGAAACAAAGTGTAGGCTTCTTCCTCGTTGCGCGTTCCGCCGGCGGCGTAGACGTAGCGTTTGAGTTTGTCGGCGGTGACGGGATCAAACACGTTGCCGGTTTCCTCGAATGCCGCGAATGCGTCGGCGTCGAGCACTTCCGACCACAGATAGCTGTAGTAGCCGGCCGCATAGCCGCCCGCGAAGATATGCTGGAAGTGCGTAGAGCGGTGCCGCATGCCGACCGCCTTCGGCATGCCGATGCGGGCTAACGTTGCCGCTTCCAAAGCAAGCGGATCGAGATTGTCGGCGCTCATCAGCGTGTGAAAATCCATGTCGACGATCGCGCTGCCGAGAAACGCCACTGTTTCGAAGCCCTGGTTGAAGGTGCGCGCGGCCTGGAGCTTGCTGATCAGCGCGGCAGGCATCGGCGCGCCGGTTTTTGCGTGCCGGGCAAAGCGGGTCATGATTGCCTGCGTGCCGAGCCAGTGTTCGAACAGTTGCGAGGGCAACTCGACGAAGTCCCTGACGACGGCGGTGCCAGCAAGAGAGCGATAGGTCACATCCGACAGCAGACCGTGCAGGCCGTGGCCGAATTCGTGAAACAAGGTGCGTGCGTCATCGAACGACAGCAGCGTCGGCTCGCCCGCCGATCCTCGGGCAAAGTTCATCACGTTGACGATGATCGGCCGTGTGACGCCATCAAGCTTGTGCTGGCGGCGGAAGGCGCTCATCCAGGCGCCGGAGCGTTTCGACGGGCGCGCATAGTAGTCGCCATAGAACAAGCCAACGTGGTGGCCCTGGGCGTCGCTCACCTCAAACGCGCGCACATCCGGGTGATAGACCGGAACGTCAGTGCGTTCTTTGAAGGTTACCCCGAACAACCGGGTTGCGGTGTAGAACGCGGCCTCGATCATACGATCAAGCGACAGGTAGGGCTTGATTTCCGCTTCATCCAGATCGAATTCGGCGGCGCGCACCTTCTCGGCGTAGTAGCGCCAGTCCCACGGCTCGATACTGATGCTGGCACCTTCCTGTGCAGCCATGGCCTGCAGTTTTGCCAGTTCCTCACGCGCGCGCTGCACGCCCGGCGCCCACACGCGATCCAGCAACTCACGCACACGCGCGGGCGTCTTCGCCATGCTCTCATCGAGCGCGAAGTCGGCATAGGTGTTGTGGCCAAACAGGTTTGCAACCTCGATGCGCAGCTTCACCAGATCGGTGAGCGTCTGGCGATTGTCCGTGGCGCCACCGTTCTCGCCGCGTGCGACCCAGGCTTTCCATGCCTGTTCACGCAGATCGCGCCGCGTCGAAAATGTCAGGAACGGCTCGATCAGGGAGCGCGACAGGGTGATAACGTGGACGCCTGTTTGACCGCGTTCCCCGGCCGCGCTGCTGGCTGCGTCGAGCACGAATTGCGGGAGGCCTTGCAGATCAGCCTCGCTCTTGAGCACAAGCGTGTAGGCCTTCTCGTCGGCGAGTACGTTTTGGCCGAACTGGGTGCAAAGTTTCGCGCGTGTTTGCGACAGCGCTTGGTAGCGGTCTCGTGCCGCGCCCTCGAGTTTGGCGCCGGAGTGCACGAACGACTGGTGGGTCTTCTCCAGTAAACGCAATTGCTCGGCATTAAGCTGCAACTGATGTTTGTTCGCAAACAGCGTGTCGATGCGCTTGAACAATGCAGCATTGGTGGTGATGCTGGTGTAGTGGGCGGCGAATTTCGGCGACCAGTCGCGTTCCAGCGCCTGCAACGCGTCGTTGGTGTGGCTGCTGCAGAGGTTCCAGAACACGGCAGACGCCTGGGTGAGTGCGCCGCCGGCCCGTTCCATTGCTTCGATGGTGTTGGAGAAAGTGGGGACGGCCGGGTTCGCGGCAATCGCATCGATCTCGGCGTTGTGGTCCATGAGCGCTGCTGCGAACGCAGGCGCGAAGTGCTCAAGCTGGATCGACGCAAACGGCGGTGCCCCGAACGGTGTAGTCCAGGCTTCCAGCAGCGGGTTGCGGGCGGCTTCGGTCATAGGCGTCTTGGGGTTGGATTGGCACTTCGCGCATACACTAATACGCAGTATCACGCTGGAGTGCAACCGATGAGCCTGTCGATCCATCCCCGCACCGTGCCGGGCACCGACGGCGAAACCCGCTAGCTCGGCGCCTGACGGGTGAATTCCTTGCGTATCAGCGCGTCATGAGCCAGCACGAGTTGTCCTTAGAGATTGCCTGAAACGTATAGGGTTCAGCGACTTTTGCCGTGACTTCTTTTGATCTTGTCAACTTTTGATCGAGAGGAAACAGCGCTTTTTTTAGTTGTCGACGGGCTTGGCTGTAGTGGCTTTGCATTGGATCTGTGCCGGGGGAATTGGCGAACGCCCATGATCAGTACGACCATCAATCTGCGCTTGCATACTGGACACTCCGCGCTTGCATGTCTCGAGGTTGTCGTTTTAAGCCCGTGCCGTTGGCCACGCACCGGGCGGCGACTGCCATCACATAGGGTTTTCTTCATGCGTGCTCAAAATTAAGACTTCTCAATACGGCATATGCGCGAATCCGGGATGGTACAACAGCTTGCTTTAATGGGCTATTCAAATGAGCGGAGCAACAGCTCCATTGGCACGACGGCGGTTCGCGCATATACTCATTGCTAGTCTCGCGCTGGAGTTTATCTGATGAGCTTGTCTATCCGTCCCCTCACCGCCTCGGGCTTCGCCGGAGAGGTTTCGGGCGTCGATCTGACGCAGACGCTCAGCCGGGAGCAGGTTCAGGGCATCGACGACGGCATGGACCAATACGGCGTACTGGTCTTCCACGAGCAGCGTTTCACCGACGAAACCCAGATGGCGTTCAGCCGGCAGTTTGGCGAGCTGGAGTTTTCCTCTGGCGCCGAGTTGTACAAGGAGCGGCGTCTGCCGCAGATGGAAATGGCCGATATTTCCAATCTCGACGCGGCAGGCAAACTGCGCGCGGCCTCCGACCGCATGCGGTTGACGGCGCTGGGTAACAGGCTGTGGCATTCCGACGCCTCTTTTCGCGCGGTCCCGGCGAAGTATTCACTGCTGTCCGCGCGCACCGTGCCGGGCGCCGGCGGGGACACGGAATTCGCCGACATGCGTGCCGCCTATGACGCGCTGGACGAGGCGCTGAAGGCCGAGATCGCGGACTTGATTACCGAGCACTCCAACGCCTATTCGCGCGAGCAGATCGGGTTCCTGAAGGTGGATTACGGTGCGGAAAATCAGGACAAGTTAAAACCGGTGCGCCAGCAGCTGGTGCGCTCAGACCCGCGCACCGGGCGCAACAGCCTGTATCTGTCGGCGCATATCGGCGCTATCGTCGGCTGGCCGGTACCGGAGGCGCGCATGCTGATCCGTGACCTGACCGAGCACGCGGTGCAGCGGAAATTCGTATACGCACATGTTTGGCAACCCTGGGACCTGGTGATCTGGGACAATCGCACGACCATGCACCGGGCCAGACGTTACAATGATCTTCAGGACGTGCGTGACCTGCGGCGCACGACTATTCGTGGTGAGGGCATCACTGTCGCCCAGGTTCAGCAAGCGGCATAGCTAAGAAAGGACATAACATGGGCATCCCCATACAGATACGCGCCGTGCAGAACGGCTTTGTCGGCGAAGTCACCCACATTAATATTTGCGCGCCGTTGACCCGCGATCAGGTGGCCGCGATTGAACGCGGCATGGACGACTACGCCGTGCTGACTTTCCCCGATCAGCCGCTGACCGACCAACAGCAGATGGCATTCACCGCGAACTTTGGGCAACTGGAAATCACCCTCGCGGGCCAGATGGCCAAGCCCGAGGAACGGCGGTTTCAGACACTCGAACTCGGCGACATTTCCAACTACGCCAAGGGCGATACGACCAAGCTGCGCGAGCGCGCGGACAAGGCCCGCATGTACGCGCTGGCGAACCGGTTGTGGCACTCAGACGCCTCATTCCGCGCGGTGGGCGCAGGTTATACCTTGCTGCACGCCCGCATCGTGCCCGGCAGCGGCGCCGACACACAGTTCGCCGACATGCGCGGCGCGTACGACGCACTGAGCGCGCAGGAGAAGCAGGAGGTTGCAGATCTCGTGTGCGAGCATTCGATCGTGTACTCACGCCAGCAAATCGGCTTCGCCGAGTACAACCCGGGCTTCGAGGAGCACCTGAAGCCGGTGCCTCACAAGCTGGTGCTGACGCATCCGCAGACCGGGCGCAAATCACTATACCTCTCCTCCCATATTGGCGGCATCGTCGGTTGGCCGGTGCCGGAAGCGCGCGCCTTCCTGCGCGACCTGACCGAACACGCGACGCAAGCCCGGTTCGTCTATGCCCATAAGTGGCAAGTCGGCGACATGGTGATGTGGGACAACCGCACCGTCATGCACCGCGCGACGCGTTTCGACGATCTGAAGGAAGTCCGCGATCTGCGCCGGACTTCGTTAAAGGGTGTGGGCCTGGAAGTGAAGCTGCAACAGTCCGCTGTGGCGGCTACGGCGGCGGCGTAATTCATGCCCATTAAATTGGGTTGTCCAGACTCGCATCACCCGTAGCAACACCCACGGTTCGGAACTCAATACGCGAAGGGAGCAGCGACCATGGGAAGTCGGGCAGCAGAAATACGCGCGGGGCTGAAGCACCCGGTAATCGACGGCGACGGACACTGGATGGAGCCTATCCCGATCTTCCTCGAATACCTGAGCGAAGCGGGCGGGCCAAAAGCCGTCGACGAGATCAGGGCGCGGTGGCACCGCAGCAGCGCGTGGTACCGTGCCACGGCAGAGGAGCGCCAGCACAAACGCCTGCGCCGCGCCATCTGGTGGGGTGTCACCAGCAATACGCATGACAAGGCCACTGCGCTGCTGCCCGCGCTGTTGAACGAGCGCCTGCCGGAACTGGGCATCGACTTTGCGGTGATCTACCCGAGCTTCGGGCTTAGCATCAACATCATGACGGGGGATCTGCAACGCGCCGCGGCACGCGCCTATAACCGGATGACGGCAGATATGTTCAAACCCTATGCCGCACGCTTTGCGCCGGTAGCCAGCATTCCCTCGGGTACGCCGCAGGATGCGATTGAGGAACTGGAATACGTCGTCGGGGAACTCGGGTACAAAGCCATCATGCTGCGTGGCAATCAGGAACGCCCCATTCCCAGTGCCGCGCAAGGCATCGATCCGCTAAAGGCCGCCTGGTACTGCGACAACATCGCGCTCGACAGCCCTTATGACTACGATCCGTTCTGGCAGCGCTGCGTTGATCTGGGCGTGGCGGTGACCCAACACGCGGGCAGTGCCGGCTGGCAGGATCGTGCTTCCATCAATAACTTTACCTACAACCATGTCGGCCACTTCGCCGAAGCGAACCACGCGTTTGCGCGCGGTGTTTTTCTGGGCGGTGTGGCACGCCGCTTTCCCAGCCTCAATTTCGGCTTTATGGAAGGCGGCGTGAGCTGGGCCTGTCAGATGGTCGGCGACATGATTGAACACTGGGAAAAGCGCCGCCGTGCCGGCTTGCAGTACCCGAACACCACCAACGTTGCCGAGTTAAAGCAGTTTATCAATCGCTATGGCGACCCGCGGCTGCAAGCCAGCGCCGATGCGATCATGGGGAACCTCGATGCATTCCGCCCGGAGTGCAGTATTGAAGAGCTGGGCAAGCCCGAACATGTCACCGACGATTTCGAAGCCACTGGTGTTAACTCAAAAGCGGATATACGCGCAGTGTTCTCCGGCAACTTCTTTTTCGGCTGCGAGGCGGACGACCGCGCGACGATGTGGGCCTTCGACCCGCGCATGGGTGTGCGGCTGCGGCCGGTGTTCAGCTCCGACTTTACGCATTTTGACGTGCCCGATTTCAACGACGTGATTCCCGAAGCATTTGAGATGGTGGAAAAGGGCTTCGTCACCGGGCAGGATTTTCGTGAGTTCACCTTCACCAACGCCGCGCTTTTGCACACGCGCAACAACCCGAACTTTTTCAAAGGCACTGTGGTCGAGCAGGCGATGGTCGAAGAGTTGGGTCTGAAGGCGCCGTTGGCGGTAGCCGCCGCCTAAAACTGCCATTACCTGCTTGAGGCATTGGTATCCACACTGCGACAGTTAAGTAACCCCGAACGCCCCGGCAATGCGGTTCATATAAGCGAAGAAAGAGGTCACGTGGACCGTTGCGACGATCTGCGGGTCGGTCCAACCCTCTGCGCGTAAGCCGTCGATGTCCATTTGGGTCATCTCTCCTGGGGTCTTGCTCAACTTCCATACGTAGTCGAGCAGCGCCTGTTCCTTCCTTGACAGGCCGGCACGCGTATAGTCGTCGCGAATGGCATGGGCGAACGCCTGGTCACCGGTGATTTGCGCCAGTTGCCGCGCATGAGCTGGCCCGCCGAGTTTAGACCCATTGGCAACCGACACCACGGTGGCGATCATCTCCGAAAGACGCCGGTCAATAGAGCGGCAGGCGTAGTTATTGTCTGGATAAAAGTATGCGAACCCCTCCACCACCAGTGGCTCTCCGGCCATGACGGAACGAATGTGGGGTATTCGTCCACGCGTAGCGAGAATCTGGTCGTAGGCGCGCCGGAGGTCATCGGTGGCTTCTTCTACCGGGGCGATCTTGATCCAGGGACTGTTGGACATCGGTGCTATTCCATCTTAAATCCGGATTCTTTCACTACTTTAGCCCAGCGCTCTTTTTCCGCTGACAGGAATTTGCCGGTTTCAGCAGGCGTCATGGGCAGCGGCACGGTGCCCTGGGTGCCGAGTTTTTCTATCACATCCTGCATCGCGAGTATGCGACGCAGTTCGCCGTTGAACTTATTCACGATGTCAGCAGGCAGTTTCGCTGGGCCGAGCAGGCCTTGCCATGAGCCGGTGTGAAATCCTTCGAAGCCCGGCGTTTCGGAAACTGTCTGTGTGCCGGGTAATGCGGGATCGCGTTTTTCGCTGGAAATCGCGATCACTTTAATGCGGCCGATCTTCACATGCGGCAGCGTTTGCAGCATGCCCAGGAACATCACATCGCCTTCGCCGGTGGCCACCGTCATTAACGATTGCTGGCCGCCCCGGGTAGGAATGTAAATCCAGTTCACGCCGCTGCGATTTTGCACGGCGAGTCCGGCCAGATGCGTCGCACTGCCGAGGCCCGTAGGGAAGTTGAGTTTGCCGGGATTTTTTTTCGCCAGTGCAATCAGTTCGGCCATATTTTTCGCCGGCACGCTGGGGTGCGCCCCTACCAAATGCGGCGAGTACGAAACCATGCTGATCGGCACAAGATCGCGCAGCGGGTCGTATGGCAGCTTGGGATAAACGGAGGGACTGATCATCAGCCCTCCCACGTCGGTCAGCAAAAACGTGTAACCGTCGGGCGGCGCACGCACGGTGAGCTCGGTGCCGATAGAGCCGTTGGCGCCGGCGCGGCTGTCGACGAGGATTTGCTGGCCCCATGCTTCCGTGAGTTTCTGGCCGATCAGGCGCGCGAGGATGTCGGAAGTGCCGCCCGACGGAAACGGCACAATCACGCGTATCGGTTTAGTGGGCCAGGCGGCTACGGATTGCGCGAATGCAGGCAGCGCTGCCGCGCTGGCCGCCAGCGCAAAAAGGCTGAGGGCGCCCAGCGGCGGGATAACGTGTCGATTCATGATGTATCCTCGAAGTGGTGATCTTGCTGTGCAAAGTGTAGCCGCGATGCACGGCGCTGTCGAACGCCGCCAGCTATCTGCCGTAGTACTCCTGCACCGTGTCCCATGCCATCGTCTGCAGAAATCTGGCAGTCTCAGCGTCTATGCCGGCGGTATACTTGTTGCCGAGCGGCGATTTCCTGTAGATGGCCGCGTACGCCGTTGCCGCCGAGAGGTAAGTGCCGGCCAGGCTCGGATGGCGCTTGTCGGGCTGGTAGAGTTCCAGCTCGGGCCGCTTCGCGATCGCATTCGCAAACGCCAGACCCGAAGGAATGACCAGCGCGTCGTTGTTGTTGCCGGCGACGGTGTACTCCTCCGCCAGTTGCTTGGTCATCTCCGGTTTGTCCTTGTACGCCCACGTCATCAGGAAGATCGGCGCTGCGCCGTGCCTGCGGACTATGGCGCTCTGCTTTTTCGCGTACTCGTGAAACACGGACTTCAGTTTCGGATGGATGGGGCACTGGCTGCAGTCAATCATGATGACGGCGTCAAACAGCTTGTCGAACTTGTTGAAGCGTATCTCGTTGTCCCCGACGAAGGAGTACCTGCCGATGCCGTTCGGACGGAAGTAGGACTCCATATCGTGCCAGTCGAAGCCGGACCCGCCGATCGTCACCGACGTGCCACGGTGCGCCATTTTCGGTTCCCCGGAGCGGACCAGCGCTCCGAGGTGATTATGCATGCTGTTGTTGTAATAGAAAAAGCTGTTTCCCACCCACATGATCGAGCGCGGCGGCTCTCCGCCGAGTTCGGCGCGCGTGGGTTTGGTCTGCGCGAGCAGATCGCCGGAAAAAATAACGAGATACAGCAGCGATAGCAAAGCGCCCGCCATCCAGCCCTTACGAACTGTCACGAACATGAGCACACTCCTCAGTGGGTCATTCCGGCCCCCGGATCGGAGTCCGGGGCGTGCTCCGCCAGAGTGACGGGTTAGTGAAGCCGGCATTTTACGCTTTGCGCCCCGCGCAGTGGTGAGGCGTGTTGAACTCCGCGATAATAGCGGCCTCGAATACGCTGCAGTCTGGAAACCTCATGCTCGACATACAGTTATTGCGCAGCGATCTTGCCGCTGTCAGCCAACGCCTCGCCGGTCGCGGGTTCATTTTGCCTGCCGCTGAATTCGAAGCGCTCGAAGCCGAACGCAAAAAAGTGCAGACCGACACCCAGGAATTGCAGGCGCGGCGCAATGCGTTGTCGAAGCAGGTCGGCCAGCTCAAAGCCAGAAAGGAAGATGCCTCCGCGCTGATGAATGAACTTATGACGCAAGTGAGTGCGCAAGCGGAGCAACTCAAGGCGCTGGAGCAGCAGCTCGACAGCGTGCAAAAGCGGCTGCAGGAATTTTTGATGGTGATTCCCAATCTGCCGCATGCGTCGGTGCCCGCGGGCAAATCGGCTGACGACAACGTTGAGGTGCGCCGCGTGGGCGAGCCGCGCCAGTTCGATTTTGCGGTGAAGGACCACGTGGATGTCGGGGCAGCGCTCGGGCAGCTGGATTTTGATACCGCCAACAAAATCGCCGGCGCGCGGTTTTCCGTGCTGAAAAAAGATCTGGCGCGCATGCATCGCGCGCTGGCGCAACTGATGCTGGACGTGCATACACAGGAGCACGGCTACACCGAAGTCTATGCGCCGTATATGGTGAGCGGCGAGTGCGCGAACGGCGTTTCCAGTCTCGCCAAGTTCAAGGACGATCTGTTTAAAATTGAAGGACGTGATCTATACCTGATTCCTACGGCAGAATACCCAGTTACAAATTTCGTTAGAAATCAAATACTTACGTTAAGTGAGCTACCGCTGAAATTTGTCTGTCACACGCCGTGTTTTCGCAGCGAGGCGGGTTCGTATGGCAAGGACACGCGCGGCATGATCCGTCAGCATCAGTTCGACAAAGTGGAGCTGGTGCAGATCGTGCAGCCGGAAAACTCACTGGATGCGCACGAGCAACTGACGGCGCACGCTGAAACGATACTTAAAAAACTGGAATTGCCTTTCCGCACCGTAACGTTATGCACAGGCGACATGGGCTTCTCATCGGCCAAGACCTACGATATCGAAGTGTGGTTGCCGGGACAAAACGCGTATCGGGAAATTTCATCGTGCAGCAGCTTTGAAGCCTTTCAGGCGCGGCGCATGCAGGCGCGCTTTCGTAATACTGGTAGTAGCGGCAACGCGCAGGGCAAAACGGAATTCGTGCATACCATCAACGGTTCCGGTCTGGCGGTAGGGCGCACGCTGGTGGCGATTTTGGAGAACTATCAGAATGCCGATGGCAGCGTGACCGTGCCTGAGGTGTTGCGGCCGTATATGGGCGGGATGCAAACGATAGCGATGCCGGCGTAGAATTGTTGCGCCATGCTCTCTGCCGTTGACAACGAACTGCTTACCCGCACCGGCGCCGGCACGCCGATGGGCGATTATTTCCGGCGCTACTGGCAGCCGGTGGCGTTGTCATGCGAACTGGCCGAGCCCGATGGCCCGCCGATTCGCGTGCGGGTCATGGGCGAAGATCTGGTTGCTTTTCGCGACACCAACGGCAGGATCGGGTTGATCGAACCGCATTGCGCGCATCGCGGCGCGAATCTTTTTTTCGGGCGCAATGAAGCCTGCGGGTTGCGCTGCGTCTATCACGGCTGGAAATACGACGTCGATGGACACTGCATCGATATGCCCAACGTGCCGCAGGAAGCCGGTTACCACGGCAAGGTCTCGATCAAAGCCTATCCCACGTGTGAATTCGGCGACATGGTATGGGCTTACCTCGGCCCGGTCGGGCATAGGCCCGCCGCGCCGCCGCAACTCGAATACGGCGTGGTGCCGGGGCCGCATCGTTACGTGTGCAAGCGGCTGGTCGACTGCAACTGGGCGCACGCGATGGAAGGCGCGCTGGATACCGCGCATTTTTCTTTTTTGCACATGCCCGCGCCGGGCATGCGCTCGAACGCGAACCCCGACGCAGCGGCGGACGAAAACCGACTGCGTTGGTTGCGCAATGACCCGTTGCCGCAGTTTGTAATCAAACAACATGAGGTCGGTTTTGTCATCGGCGGTTCGCGCAAAGCGGATAACGATGCGCTCTACTGGCGCATCACGCAATTCATGCTGCCTGCGCATTCGATCACGCCTTCGGCGATGCCGGGCGAAACCTATTTCGGCTACACCTGGGTGCCGATCACCGATGAATCCTGCTGGATATACGTTTATGCATGGCATCCCGAGCGGCCGCTCACCGCCGATGAACGCGCCAAATATGAAAAAGGCGGCTTTGGCCAGATGGCCGAACTGGGGCCGGGCTATGTGCCGCTGCGCAATCGCGCGAACGATTATCTGATTGATCGCGATGACCAGAAGCATCGCTCGTTCACCGGCGTGCGCGGCATCGCGGAACAGGATCAGATGGCGTGGGAGAGTCAGGGCTACATCGTTGACCGCACACGGGAGCGCCTGTCGCCGACCGATGCCGGCATTGTGCAGTTTCGCCGCGTCATGCTCGATGGCGTGCAGGCGTTGCGCGAGGGCAGGGCGCCTGCCGCCGCGGGTTGTCATGACGCTTATCGTATGCGTTCCGGCGGCGCGGTGGCGTCGTCAAAACTTTCGTTCGAAGCAATGATGCGCGAGCGTTTTGGCAGCACAACGGGGCGCGTAAATTGATGCGGCGTTTGCGGGCGACGCTAGCACGACCGCGGCGCGGCGTCATTTTCGATACGCGCGCGTAGGCTGTCGCGGGCGAAGTCGCGATCAGGCTATACTCGGCAATCTGACCAATAACGCGGGAAATATTCAACACGCACCATGGGAAGCGATTCAATTGCCACGCCGCGGCTGGCGGCTACTGTGATGTTGTTGCGTGATGGTGATGACGGCATGGAAGTGTTCATGATCGTGCGTCATCACCAGAGCGATTTTGCCGGGGGTGCGCTGGTGTTTCCGGGCGGGCGCGTGGATCCGGAAGATTACGATCTCGCCGCCGATACCGCTGTGTTTCCGCCGCAGGAGGCCGTGGATGCGGCCGCAGCGGCGTTGCGCGTGGCTGCCGTGCGCGAGACGTTCGAGGAATGCGGCGTGCTGCTTGCGCGCGCGCGTGGCGAACAAGCGCTGGTGAGTGCCGCCCGCCTGCGTGACATCGAGGCCGCGCATCGCGCCGCCATGACCCGTGGCGAGCGGACTTTCGGCGCCATCCTCGCGGCGGAGAAGCTGGTACTCGCGCCCGAAGCCATGGTGCACTTTGCGCACTGGATCACGCCGGAGCGCGTGCCCAAGCGTTTCGACACGCATTTCTTTCTCGCGGCTGCGCCGTCGGACCAGGTAGCCCTGCATGACGGCGCAGAGGCGGTGGATTCGGTGTGGATCGCGCCTGCGACCGCGCTCGAAGATACCAAGACCGGCACCTACAAGCTGGTGTTCCCGACTTCGATGAACCTGCAGAAACTCGCCCGCCACCCGCTGTCGGCGGCGGCGATGGATGCTGCGCGCGCGAGCCGGGTGGTGACCGTGATGCCGATACAGGAGCAGGCTCGCGACGGCATGCGCGTCCTGCGACTGCCGCTGGCAGCCGATTACGGCGGCGAACTGTTCGAGGTCTCCAATCCGCCGTCGATGCCCAGCCAGTAACGCGCTGCACACGACGCTGCCGTGAGCCCATATACGCGCCTTGCAAATCGCCTGTTATTCCTTGTTGTTGCGCCGAAAATAGCGAAGTCCGCCGCCTCGTGAACCATCTTCTGCTCGCCATTGGCGCGATGTTCTTTCAGCAGACCTTCGTCGCGCTCGGCAGATCGCTGCCGGCAGTGATCGCGCCGGCGATCATCCTGGATCTGCACCTGGCCCCGGCATGGATCGGCGTCTATTTCGGCCTCACTGCCCTCGCTGCGCTCGTCGCGCAGCTCGGTTGCGGCAGCTTCATCGTGCGCCTTGGCGCTTTGCGCATGAGCCAGATTTCGCTGGTCCTGCTGGCCGTCGGCACTGCATTGACAACGCTGGGGACGCCCTTGATGCTGGTGTTGTCCGCGGTCATCGCCGGCGGCGGCGCCGCGGTGTCGACACCGGCCAGCTCGCATCTGCTCGCGCGCTGCGCACCGCCGCGTTATCTGCCTCTGGTGTTCTCGATCAAGCAGACGGCGGTGCCGGCCGGTCTGCTGCTGGCCGGGGTATTCGCGCCGCGACTGACGGAATGGACGGGCTGGCGCGCCACCATGCTGCTGTGCGCGGCAGCGTGCGTCGTGTTCGCCGTGATGCTGCAGCCGCTGTGCAAAATTTTCGACACCGACCGCGTGCCGACGCGCAGTTTCCGCTTGTCGGATTTCCGCACAACAGTGACTTCGGTGCTCGCCGCGCCCAGCCTTCGCGCCTTGTCCTTCGCCTGCCTTGCCTTCAACGGCCTGCAAGCCACTGTCACAGCTTATTTCGTCGTTTACCTGACGACGATCGGCTACACGCCTGTGGCGGCGGGTTTTGTTTTTTCGGTGGCGGTGGCGGTAGCGGTACCGGGCCGCATTCTGTGGGGCTGGCTCGGCAGTACCCATGTTTCCCCGCGACGGTTGATGGCGGGGCTTGCCCTCGGTATGGCGGGAAGCGTGGCACTGCTCGCGCTGTGCGATACCGGATGGCCGACGCTGCTGGTCGGCCTGATCGCCTGTGTGCTCAGCGCCACCGCGCTATCCTGGCACGGAATTCTTTTGGCCGAAGCCGCGCGCGCTGCGCCCGAAGGCATGCGTGGCAGTGTCACCGGCGGCGTGCTTTCCTTCGGCCAGGTCGGCGCGTTGGCCTTGCCGTTAATGTATTCAGCGCTGCTTGACGTTAGCGGCAGCTATGGCATCGGCTTCATTATTTGCGGCGTGCCGGCGCTGCTAATCGGCGTCCATCTGCTGCGTCGCGATGGCGCTGCGAAATCCTGATGGGCAGGTATGAAAACGCTTTCGCGCCTTAATGCATATTCGGCTTTTTAAGAAAGTCATTGCGGTCAGCCGACTTGAGCGTTGCGGAAAACTCCTCGCCGGCGCGTGCGAGAGTGAGCGGTACCTCGACCCCGGCTGCGCCGAGCCGCCGCACGGCGCGGAATAATTCCGCCAGCCCGTGCACAGGCAGGGCGCCAACACCCAGCACTCTGTCGCCCACCTGGACACCGGCACGTTCGGCCGGACCGCCCGCCGACACTCTGCCGACCACCAGCTTGCCGTCCGGGTCCTGCGTGTACATACCCAGCCATGGATACGGCGGATGAGGGCTGCGGCCGGTTGTCCGCATGCCATCGAGGATCGGGTCGAGCAGGTCGATCGGCACGAACATATTGGCCTGGATAGCTTCGCCGTTTACCTCGTGCTGCACCAGCAGCGAACCGATGCCGATCAGCTCACCTTGCGCATTGAGCAGCGCGGAGCCGCCCCATTGCGGATGCGCTGGCGCGGCAAACAGTGCTTCGTCGAGCACGTATTCCCAGTAGCCGGCAAATTCGCGTTTGCCGATCAGCTGTGTCTTGAGCGCATGGGCGCGACCGCCGTGGCCGATCACAAATGTCGAGTCACCGATTTTCGACTCGGCTGCGCGACCGCGCCGCAAGGGAGGGGCATCCAGTTTTCCCAGCGGTTGGATCAGGGCGAATCCGGTCGCTTGGTCAGTGGCCAGCGGGTAGCCGGCCACGACCGCGCCGCGATTGGTGGTAAGCCAGATTTGCGACGCTTCGGTAATCAGGTAACCGATGGTGAGTATCAGGCCGTCCTCGCCAATCACCACGCCATATCCGCCACGCTCGGTGCCGAGCGTGGCTGCGGTGAATCCATCGCCCGGAACTTCCGAGCGCACCAGTACCATCGCATCGAGCGCGCGCGCGAGGTCAAACCCGGTTTCACCGGCGTCTGGTTGCAGCGCCTCCTGGAAGGCCCATTGTTGAGGTTCGAACATGGGGTGATTTTGCCACGAAGCGGCCCTGGAAGCACAGCCGGATGGAGAATTTTGTCGAAATGCACGACACCTGCGTGTCGTGCAGTCCGGGCCCTCAATCTTTCTGGTAATTGATGTTCACGCCACTGGCAATTTCCGCAGAACGCTTGAATGTTCAGCGCTATGATTGGAGCCGGGACCGACAGCTGGCGTAAGCTGTCAAAGAGGTGCTTAACCCAGCGCGCAAAGCCACGGAGGTTCGCAAGCCGTGGAAGAACACGGTACAGCTACACAACCGGAGCGGTGCTGTGGCAGACTCATCCGGGAAACGCCGGTATTTTCGCGGCGACGCGGGGGGCGCATGATGAAAGGATTGGTTTGCTTGTTGTTGCTGGTGGTCGCTGCAATGCCCACGGCCGGTGCGCAATCCACGACGCCTGGAGCAGCAGCCCTCTGGCCCACGCGCCCCGTGCGCCTGGTGGTCGGCTTTTCCCCCGGCAGTTCGACGGATACGTCGGCGCGCATTCTGGCGCCCAAACTCGCGGAACTGTGGGGACAGCCCGTGGTGATCGAAAATCGCTCGGGCGCCGGCGGTTCTATCGCCTCGGTGCTGGTGGCGCAGGCCACGCCTGACGGCTACACTGCCTTGTACGTGTCCGCGTCGTTTGCGATCAACGCGGTGCTGCGATCCAATGCGGGCTACGACCCGCTGCGCGATTTCACCAGCGTGACGCAGATCGGTTATCCCACCAGCGTGATCGCGGTAGCGCCGTCGCTGGGCGTAAAGTCGATCAAGGAACTGATGGCACTCGCGCACGAACGGGCGGGCAAGCTGCTGTATGGAACCCCGGGGGCCGGCAGCGGCGGGCACATGACCATTGAGCGGTTCCGCATGACCGCCGGCATGAAAGGCACGCATGTGGCGTTCAAGGGGCAACCGGAAATTCTGATTGAAATTCTGGCCGGTCGTGTTCACTTCGCGGTGATCAGCCTGGGGCCGGGGCTCGGCCTGATCCGGGACGGGCGGCTGCTGGCGCTGGCGATGGTGACTCCCAAACGTTCACCCTTGTTGCCGGACGTGCCTGCTTTGGTGGAGATTCTGCCGAGCTTCCGTCGTGATGCAGCGCACACGATGCTGGTGCCGGCGAAAACGCCGCGTCATATCGTCAACAAGATGAGCAAGGATACGGGACGTGTACTCGACATGCCGGAGGTCAAAAAGCAAATGGAGGCCATCGACTTTGTACTCGCACCGACTACACCGGAGGAGACGGACAAGATACTGCGCGCGCAACTGGTGACCTTTGAGGAAGTGGCGCGGGCGGCGGGTTTGAAGGCGCCGTGAAGACCGTTGCATTTTTTTTGCGTCATAGCGGCCGGGGTCGGCGTGCTTGCGCGCGCTCTTGCAGGCGGGTCACTTGCGCAGCCCGGCGATCCTCACCATCCTGCCAAACGTTTCGATGTCGCCGCGCACGATCTTGTCATATTCTTCCGGCGTGGTGGGCGCGGCAACGAAGCCCATGGCCTGCAATCTCGCCTTGACATCCGGCTGCTCGAAAACGCGCCTCAATGCATGGCTGATCTGCTGCAACACCGGGCGTGGCGTCCCCGCGGGCGCCAACATGCCGTAGGATCCCGACCGCTCATAGTTGGGCACCACTTCCGACAGGGCTGGAACGTCCGGCGCCAGCGGCGAGCGCTGGTCGGCCACCGCCAACGCCAGCACCCTGCCGTCCTTGATGAAGTGCAGCGCGGGACCCAGTGGCAACACACCGTAGTGAATGCGGCTGGCCACTACCTCGATCGTTGCCTCCGATGAACTCTTGAATCCCACATGCACGGCCTTGATTCCGGCAGCATGGCGAAACATCTCGCCGTTCAAGTGGGAACCGCTGCCGGCGCCAGCCGAACTGAAAACAATCTGCCCTGGCTTAGCATGGGCGAGCGCGATAAATTCCTTGACCGACTTGACGCCGAGCGATGGGTGCACCAGCACCGCTACGGTTCCGCTTCCCACCTGCGAGATGCCGGCGAAATCCTTGACCGGGTCGTAGGGCAGATTGGCGTGCATCGCCGCGCCGATCGCGAATTGACTGGACAACAGCAGGATCGTATAACCATCGGGCGTGGCTTTCGCCACCGTGTTTGCCGCCAAGGTACCACCCGCGCCTGCACGGTTTTCCACCACCACCGGCTGTCCCCATGCCTCACTTAACTTCGGGGCAATCATGCGGGTCAGAATGTCCCCCTGGCTGCCGGCGCCTACGCTGACGATGCGCACGGGTTTGTGCGGAAATTTCTGCTGCGCCTGCGTCACACCTGCCACTGTCAAAAGGGCGACAGCAGTGATGAGCGAAAGCGCGCGGAGCAGCGTCATAGGGAAATTTTGCCGTGACGTGCCTGCCACGCTTCAAGTTCGGCTTCATAACTTGCAACCCGTTCCCAATACACATCGTAAACACAGGGGATGCAGCCGCTGCCGCAGCACTCGATTGCGTCCGGCTCGCGCGGCGGCACCGGTTCGGGATCCGGCAACGCAGCGGAAACTATTTCATCGCTCATATTAACGTGCTCCATCGGGATGATCACGAAAGCGTCGGCGGAATTCGCAGGGCAATTCTTCCGCATCGGTACTGCGCCCTTCGCGCTTGAACTGCGTCAGGCGCAACAGCCATTTTACCGGCGGTTGATCGTCCAGGCCACCCGAAGCCAGGCCAGATGTTCACTATGTGACGCACGGCAGAATGAATTGGTTTTACTGCGGCTAAGTGCGCTATATAATAATATTCGTCGTCCCGGGCGGTCCCATATTTCATCAGCACCAGCAGGGGACCTGCTTCGCGCACTCCCATCTCCGCATCGGTTTCATGGAGGTGTAGTATCACCTGCTGACACGAGCTTTTCCGCCAGCTCACCTTTTGCACTTGCAACATCAACGGCGGCCGATACCTTTCCACACCGGGTAGAAGGAGAAGAGGCCATGAAAATACAATACGGACTGATCAGTTGCGATTCTCACGCACAGCTGAACAAGGATAACTGGACCAGCCGCATGTCGAAGGCGAAGTGGGGCGACGCCATTCCCCAGATTCGGGAAACCACCGACAAGGCGCACATGATCCGCGCCTCCGACAAACCGGTGGAGCGCTGGTTTGTGAATGGCAAGGTAGTGGGCGAACGCGGCACGGTGAACTGTCCCACCGCCATGGGCGACCCGATGCGCCGGACCTTTCCGCAGCGCTGGGAGGAGGTGCCGGCATGTGTCTATGACCCGGTGGAACGCCTTAAAGCGCTGGACCGGGATGGCGTCGATGGTGAGATACTGTTCCCCAACGATCCGATACAAAGCGGCACCATGCTGCAGGGCGACGCTGAGTTCGAGCTGGCCTGCGTGCAAGCCTATAACGATGGGCTCGCGGAGTGGGCTGAAGTGAGCGACCGTTATGTGCCGCTCGCGCTGATTCCGTACTTGGGCGGTGTCGAAGCGGCGGCGACGGAAGTGCGGCGCGCGGTCAAAAAAGGCCATCGCGGCATCGTCATGCTGGCGGAGCCGAGCCGGACGCGTGACGGCTTCAAGCATTTTAACGATCCGTGGTGGGATCCCTTGTGGGCGACTTGCCAGGAGCTCAACGCGCCCGTGCATTGGCATTCGGGCGCCGGCTTGCGTCTGGCGATTCCACGCTGGAGGGGCTACACGCCGAATCAGGGGCAGGCCTATGGACCGTCAGGCGGATTCTCCACCCAGGCGCAGTTCATACCCAATCTGCTGTTCTCGGGTGTGCTGGATCGTTTCCCGACACTGAAGTGGGTGTGCGCCGAGACCGGCGTCGGCTGGGTGAACTACGTGCTCGAAACCTGCGACCACGAATGGGAACGCCGCCACCTGTGGACGCAGGGTATCGTCACGCGACCGAGCGAGATGTTCAAGCGCCAGATCTACGTCGATTTCTGGTACGAGCGCGCCGGCATCGAATTGCGGCACCTGGTCGGTATCGACAACATCATGTGGGAATCGGATTTTCCGCATTCCACTTCCACTTTCCCCGAGTCGCAGCAGTTTGTCGAGCGCACGTTGAAGGGCGTGCCGAAGGCGGAACGCGACCAGATGCTGTACGGCAACGCGATGCGCATTTACAACCTTTCCTCTTAGTTTCCTCTTAGGCAGCGACTCACATGGAACTGAAATACGGATTCATCAGCGCCGACGATCACGTGCAGGAACACCCCGAGGTCTGGACCAAGCGCATGTCAAAGGCCAAGTGGGGGGAGCGCATTCCGCACGTCGAGCGTCAGCCTGATGGCACCGAATGCTGGATGATTGACGGGAAGAAAGCCGATTTGCGGGGCGTGGCGCTGGCGGGCGCGGCCATGCCTGACCGTGCGCGGGAGCCGCAGAACTGGGCGGAAGTGCCCAAGGCCGCCTATGTACCGAGCGAACGCCTCAATGCGATGGACGTCGATGGCGTGGATTATTCTGTTCTGTATCCCACCGTTGCGGGGCGGGCGGGTGAAACTTTCGGCAGTCTCAACGACCCGGAGTTAGAACTCGCCTGCGTAGAGGCGTACAACGACTGGTTGATCGAGGAGTGGGCTGCCGCCAGCCCGCGCTTCATCCCCCAGTGCATCGTGCCCTTGTCTCCGATAGAGGCCACGGTGAAAGAGATCAGGCGGGCAGTCGCCAAGGGGCATCGCGGTGTGGTGATGCCGTCGGTGCCGATGATGCTGCGCAGTAAGGTGCCGCACATCAATGAAGCCGTTTACGATCCGGTGTGGGCAGTGTGTCAGGAGCTTGACGTGCCGGTGTGCTTTCACTCGGGCGCGTCGCGTGAGTTCCAGTTCCCGCCGTATGAAGGGTTCACCACGGAAGTGGCTGCCGCCCTGGAAGCGATCACGCGCCCGGTGAGTTCGGTGCTGATCGTGGCGAACTTTCTGTATTCGCAAATCCTGCATCGTTTTCCCAAGCTTAAAGTAGTGTTCGCTGAAACCACCCTTGCCTGGGGCGCTTATGAACTGGAGCTCGCCGACCATCAGTTCGAGCGCCAGCGCATCAACACCGAAGGCTACGACCTGACACCGTCCCAGCTATTCAAGCGCAATTGTCATCTGGTCGGGTGGTTTGATTCGACGGGCATGAAGACGCGTCATCACCTCGGCCTGAACAGCATTCTTTGGAGCACGAACTTTCCACTGGGCACCTCCACCTGGCCGGAAAGCCGCAAGGCGATAGCGCGTTGTTTTGACGGTGTTCCCGAGAATGAACGCCGCCAGGTGCTGGTCGACAATACCGCCAAACTCTACAAGATTGCTTGATCGTTTGGCGGTGTGTAATCCACACCGGCTCTGGGTGCGGATACGGCGCTATGCCGGCGCGGGTTGATTGATTTTTCCGCCGTTACATGGAAACCAAGGAAACCAACGCGATGTCCGCACCGATGCTGCTGCAGGGGGTTAAGGTACTAACGCTGGAGCAGGTGCATGCCTTGCCTTGGGGCACCGCGTTCCTGGCGGACATGGGCGCACAGGTCATCCGCATCGAAAGTGTGGCGCACATGCAGGATCGCAAGGCCGGGCCTTTCCCCAACGGCAAGCCCGGCGCGGAATGGTGGAATGAGGGCGGCAACCTGGCGTATTTCGGCACGCGTAACAAGCAAAGCCTGTGTCTGGATGTGACCCATCCCGCGGGGAAGGAAATCTTCCTTAAACTGGTCAAGCACTGCGATATTGTGACCGACAACTTCAGGCCCGGTACGATGCGCCGTTTCGGCTTCGATCACGAAAGCTTGGCCCAGGTTAACCCTCGCATCATCACTCTGAGCAGCACGGCCTTCGGCCACAGCGGCCCCTGGAGCAAAGCGGGATCGCGCGCGCGCACCGTGGATGCAGTATGCGGCATGTCGGCCCTCACCGGCTATGAGGGCGGCCCATCCCTGCGAGCCAGCAATAATTATATGGATCACTCCACCGGCAACAATGTGGCCTATGCCCTGTTGCTGGCTTTGTATCGTCGCAACAGAACCGGCAAAGGGATGCGCATCGACCTCTCCATGCAGGAGACCGGCGTCTCCTGCATAGCGCCCGCCATCCTGGAGACGCAGCGCGGGATTGCGCGCGCACGCCTGGGCTGCGGGCATCTGTGGAAGTCTCCGCATAACGTCTATCCCTGCGCGGGCAGCGACCGCTGGATCGCTATCGCGGTATCCCACGATGCCGAGTGGGTGGCCTTGAAGCGGATCATGGGTGATCCTGCATGGGCAAAGGACGCACGCTTCGACCAGACGCAAGGCCGCTGGCAGCATCGTCATGAATTGGACAAGCAGGTAGCGGAGTGGACCGCGACGCAGGACGACAAGGCGTTGATGGTGTTACTGCAAGGACAGGGCGTTTGCGCCGGTGCGGTACTGACCGCGGAAGATTTGGTCAACGATCCGCATCTTAAGCAGCGCGGATTTATGCAGGAATACGAACGTGAGGGATCTCCAACGGTAGGCACCCGCACCTATGCGGGACGCCCCTTTCGCGTAGCGGGGGTGCCGATGGCGATCCGGCACACGGCAAGAATGGGAGAACACAACAACCTGGTCTTGCGGGAAGTGGCTGGGCTATCAAAAAGTGAGATCGCGGCGCTGGCGGAGAAAAACGTCATCTTCAGCAGGCCGCGGGCTGAAGAGAAAGCGCCGTAGCAATGGACGGAATACTTTCCGAGGTAAAGGTGCTGGAGCTGGCGCACGCCCCATCAGGTGCGTTTTGCGCCAAACTGCTGGCTGACCAGGGCGCTGACGCGATCAAGGTGGAACCGCCCGGCAGGGGAGATGAGGCGCGCCATGAACCGCCGTTTATCGGCGGTGGACCGCACCCCGACCGTAGTACCGCCTTCCTCGCGCTGAACACCAACAAGTTGGGCATTACGCTGGACGTGGAACAGGCGGCAGGCCGCGACTTGTTCCTGCAACTGGCGTCTGCTGCTGACGTCATCATCGAAAGTTACCCGCCGGGGCATATGCTTCGCCTGGGACTGGGCTACGAAGTCCTCAAAGCCAAAAACCCAAAGACGATCCTGCTCTCCATCTCGTACTTCGGGCAGCACGGCCCGTACGCCGATTACAAGGGAGACGATCTCATCGCCCAGGCCATGGGAGGCTACCTCTACGCTGTCACGGGGTCCGCAGACCGACCGCCGATGGGTACGGCGCTCGAGCAGATGGAGCTTACCGCTGGCCGCAACGGTGTCATTGCCATCATGGCTGCGCTACTGCGGCGGGACCAGACCGGAGAGGGCAATCACATAGACCTGTCGGTGATGGAGGCGGCAATCAGCACGCCGTCGGGACTCATCCACCCTTATAGTTTCACCGGACGAAACCCGCGCAGGGGCAGCGGCGACCGCAATGTCATGGACGGCATGCATTTGCCCACCCGCGACGGTGAAGTAACGCTGACCACCGCCGGCACTGGCGGCCGGCCGATGGAGGTGTGGTCGGAATTTCTCGGTGAACCGCGGCTGCTCGACCCCAAGTTTGCTACCCGTTTATCGCGGCAGGAAAATTCGCAGGAGCTTCGCGATTTGGTTGCTCCCAAGCTTGCCCAGTGGAACAACCTCGACCTGATGCGCGAAACCATGGCCCGCGGCCTGGTCATTGGTCTGGTGCAAAGCCCGCAGCAGGTATTGGATTCACCGCACTTGGCGGAACGGGGTTTCTTCGTCGAGCTTGAGCACCCGGAAGCAGGTGCGCTGAAATATCCGGGACCGGGGTTCTTCTTCGATGGCGCCAATCCGATGCAGTCGATTCGCGCAGCGCCCCGGTTGGGAGAGCATAACGTGCAAGTCTATTGCGAACGACTGGGCCTTTCGAACGAGGCGCTGGAACGGCTGCGAGCGGCGCAGGTGGTTTAGTCGGCGCGCCGCCTCGCATGCTGAGCGGCGGTTTACGCCAGCACGCTCTCCGCCACCAGTCTGAGACCTGCGATATCGGCCTTCGCCAGGATCATGGTGCCGACGCTGCCGCGCTGTCCCGCCGCTTTCCACACTTGCAGCCGATCGCGTATGCGTGCGGGCGATCCCACCAGCGCTACCGCATCGACCAGCCGATCCGGCACGGCGGCCGCGGCCTCGGCTTTCTTGCCGGCGAGAAACAAATCCTGAATTGCCGCGGCTTCGGCGGCGTAACCCAGACGCACCGCGTAGTCGTTGTAGAAGTTCTTGCCGCGCGCGCCCATGCCGCCGATGTAGAGCGCGAGCCAGTCCTTGACCGGCTGCCGGCACGCTTTGATATCGTCACCGATATGGATGGGCACGAATGGCGCGATATCGAACTTTTCAAAATCCACCGCCCGCCCGGCGCGCTGCATGCCGGCGCGCACGTGCGGTTCGATCAAATCGTCACGTTCCGGATCCATCAGCAGCGGCAGCACGCCGTCGCCGACTTCACCCGCGCATGCGAGCCCGGCAGGGCTCACTGCCGCGGTGTAAATCTGCATGTCGCGGCGGCCGTGCTGGATGCACTTCAGGGCCTTGCCGAGTCCGGTCGCACCCGCGCCCATGTAGGGTATCTGATAGTGTTCACCCTGATGGTTGAGCGGCGCCTCGCGTGCCAGCACCGCGCGCACGATGGCAATGCACTCGCGCAGGCGCGTAAGCGGCTTGCCGTAGGGGACACCGTACCAACCTTCGACCACCTGCGGGCCCGAAGGCCCCAGTCCCAGTATAAAACGCCCGCCGGTCAGCGCATCCAGTGTCATCGCCGTCATTGCGGTGAGGGCGGGAGAGCGTGCCGGCACCTGCAGTATCGACGAGCCGAGCCGGATGCGCGTGGTCTGCCCGCCCAGCCACGCGAGCCGTGTCACCGCGTCCACGCCATACGATTCCCCGCACCAGGTGGAATCGAATCCGAGCCGTTCGGCTTCGCGCACCAGCGCAATGAGTGCCGGGCCGTTGGCCCCACCCGTTGTCAATCCCAGACGCAAACGCATGTCGTTCTCCCCACAAATCGAAAAGTTTTACTGCGCGGTTGCCAGCCCTGCCACCTTGATGATGTGCGAGAAGCGCTCGGTCTCTGAACGCATATATGCCGTAAGCGCTGACGGTGAACCGGGTGCTGGATCCAGCCCCTGATCGGCAAGCCAGCGCGCCAACGTGGGATCGGCCAGTATTTTTACCACCTCGGCGTTGAGCCGGGCCACGATTGCGGCAGGTGTTGCGCGCGGGACATACAGCGCGTACCAGGTGACGGCCTGGAAACCCGGCAGAGTCTCGGCTACCGTCGGCACATGGGGCACCACCGGCGAGCGCGTCGATCCGCCCTGCGCCAGTGCGCGCAGTCTGCCTGATTTTACGAACGGCATGGACGTGGGGATGCTGGCAAACGCAAAATGAACCTGGCCACTCAGCAGACCGGTCATTGACGGTGACGTGCCTTTGAACGGCACATGCAGGAAATCAACCTTCCCCATTACTTTCAGCATCTCGCAGGCGAGGTGGTTGGAACTGCCGCTCCCCGGAGTCCCGCAATTAAGCTGCCCAGGCCGTGCGCGCGCCAGCGCCACCAGCTCTTCTACATTGCCGGCGGCAACCGACGGATGGCTGGAGAGCAATTGAATGCTGTTCACCACCAGCGAGATCGGGGCGAAGTCGCGCGTCGAATCGTAGGGCACCTTGCTCAGCAGCGGGTTGATGACAACGCCTGCAGAGGCGGCAAAAAGCAGGGTGTATCCGTCCGCCGCGGCCTTGGCCGCGATCTCGTGGCCGATGATGCCGCCGGCGCCGGGGCGAGCGTCCACCACGATCTGCTGTCCCCAGGCTTCGGTGAGGCGTTGCCCGATCATGCGTGCCACAGTGTCCATCGCGCTGCCGGCCGTGTTGGGCACGACGACGCGGATCGGGCGCGCGGGATAGCCCTGTGCTGAGCCTGCCAAAGTGGTTTGCGCGATGGTCCGGGACGGCGCGAGCGCCATGGCGCAGAGCAGCGTAAATCCGCAGATGACTGCAACCCCCGAAAAGCGCCGCACCACGAATTTTCCTCGCGTATTGTGACTACTATGAGACTATAACACGAGGAAAATGAACTACTTTGCGCGGGCGCAAGGTTCGTATTACCAGGGATACTGTGGCATGCTGAATCATGAGCACGACTTTCACGGCACCATGGTTCGCGACCGCGCACAAACGCCAACATAGGTTGGCAATGTAGCAGGAGCCGCCATGCGAGACGCAATGTTTGGCCTAGTTGTGGCTATAGTAGTGTCGCTTGCAACGGGAGTCGCATTTGCCGTGCTGGTGCTGGTCGCGGTGGCGATGGGCAGCGCGCCCTAAGCGGATTTCGCTGTGCCAGGAATAAAGTTGCTGCGCAAGGAGGCATGCTTTTTCCTGGTGGAGATAGCCGGCGCACACCATCGACGATAAGGTGGAAGCGGCCTACCGGCGCGGCGATCTGTTTGAGAAGCGGGGCAGGCTGATGGCGGAACGGGCAAGACACACCGAAAGCCAGAAGCGAGCAGCGCAAGTGATTCCATTGCGCGGCGGCAAGAAACAGCAGGCCGCACCTTGACTCACTCTGGGTTTGAGGGGCAGTACAACCCTGCACGCATAAGCCATTGACTGACAGTAAGCCATTGACGTATACTTCCTCATGGTCTTTGTAGAAACAAGCCTTTTCAGCAAGTTGCTTGCGGACTACCTGAGCGATGATGAGTATCGCGGCCTGCAAAACCATTTGATTGGGCGGCCGGATGTCGGTGCCATCATTCGTGGATCAAGCGGCGTTCGAAAAGTGCGATGGGCTGCCGGCGGCAAAGGCAAATCAGGCGGCTTGCGGGTGATTTATTACTGGATTGAGGCTGATGAACAGATCGTGCTCCTTACCCTCTATGGCAAGGGCGAGAAAGAGAACCTGAGCGCGGCTGAATTGAAGCGGATCGTGAAAATTATCGAGGAACTGACATGAGCAAACGAAACATCGGCAAAGAGATCATCCAGGGGCTTGAGGAATTCAAGGCATGGAGGCGCCGCGAGGTGAAGCTCAAGACTCATGTGGTCGAGATGCCCAAGGCTGCGGACGTGCCGGCGATTCGTAAGGAATTGGGGCTGTCACAACCCGAATTCGCCGGGTTTATGGGCGTGAGCCTTGGCACACTGCGCAATTGGGAGCAAGCACGACGCGAGCCGCACGGGCCGGCGCGCGCATTGCTATTGGTTGCGTCAAAGCAACCCGCTGCGGTACGCGCCGCATTCAATGACGCCCGTCCGGTGATTCAGGCAGTGGGCCGCTCCACGATGGCCAGAGCTCGCGTGAAGAAGGCGGCGTAGACCGCGCCCGGATGCGGTAGCGGGCGCTGGTGAACTATAGGTGAAAGAAATAAAACGCAATGTGTTTGCAGAGTTGGTTGAGGGCTTCGACACGCTCAAGGCGGAGCGCGAAGGCAAGATCACGCCTAAGCAATACATGGTCGAGGCAAAGCCCGCACCCAAGGTGACGGCCAAGGACTTGATGCGCGTGCGCGCCAAGCTGAATCTCTCGCGGACTGTGTTTGCCCACTGCCTGCGTACCAACGTGCGCACGCTGGAAAGCTGGGAGCAAGGCCGCGCCAAGCCCAATGCGCAGGCAGCACTGCTGATTCGTCTGGTTGCCAAGTACCCTGATACCGTCAAGCGGCTGGCGGCGGTATAAGCGCAACATGTTGCAATTTACCTACCCGGTGAAACTCACGCGGGATCACAAGGACGGCGGCTATGTGGTGAGCTGCCGCGATATTCCGGAAGCAATTCTGCACTGGTGACAGAAAATCGCAACTGCAAGATATTCAACTTGAGCGGGTGCAGGCCGGGAAAGATCTCGAAGACTGGAACCCCATGCCGTCAGTGGGCCTTAGGACGCATAGTTATCGAAGTCGCACAACAATGGCATCGCGACAAACGCGAAGTATTTGAATGCTCTCAGTGGTAAGGCGGTTTATGCTAGCTTGACGCTCGGCTCGCTCAATATCGTTAGCCGCTTTACGAAGGGCATCAGCGGCGACCTGAGACGGTGACGACCGCGGCGGCCGCAAGTGTGCGTATTTTGAGTTAATTGCCTCAATTTCTACATTACTTCTCTGAATGGCTGCATCGATTGCGGCATCGATTTCTGGCTGACGTTCCAGTGATTGAATGCGCGCATTTAATTTCTCGACTTGGGCAGTCCAGAAGTGCTCTCCCTGAGCAAATGCTCTTGCTCGCGCAATTACCCCATCAGGCGCGCAGGAGTTTGTTACGGCAATCTCGGATTCTGGCCAATAGACGATGGCTACGAGGCCGAACACAAATAGGAACGAGGCTAAAGCGCTATTTCGACTGAGTATTGAAAGGTGCGTGCGCGGCATATCTCAGCATATTACGCCGACTGATGAGGTCAGCGGACGCCGTGTGCGTGCGGGCATGTCTCGGAGTGCCTTTCCCAAACGACGACCGCATGATTTACACTCTCATTCGTGTTCAAAAAATCCCGGGCGCTACTGCACTCCGAGAAGGTGACCAGTGAAAAAGTTGCTGCTCTCTGTAATTGTTGCCTTAGTGCTGAATGTTAGCCCGACGTGGGTAAATACCGCCGACGCGCAAGTACCGACTGCTTCTGAGAGAATCACGTTTCAGGACGCGATTCTTATTGTGCCGCCGATCAGCGGGTTCCGCTTCCCATCTGGACAGGAACGCAATGTCCTAGAAATTGTTAAGAATTTTGTTCTCCCTAATAATCGGCTGCTCGCTGCACTCTTGACCGATGCCGACCTCCGGAAATTTGCTGCCGGTCATCAACCAGAACTAGATGATTACTTTGTTCTGCAAATACCCCGTTCTATTGAAAACCGCGCCGTAACTCTCAGCGAATTCCAACCCTTGCGTCGTGGCATCCGTGACGCGCAAGAATCAGCACAGTTCCGAGTTAGCCCAACCGTTAAGAGGCAGTTAGCTGATGCGGCAAAGCAAACGAGTGATCGCACGGGAGTTAAGATCGTAATCACAATCACCGATCCAATTGCTCTCGGGGTGTTCGAGGATACAGAAAGTTCTATCGGTGTAACCCTCCTAGCTAAGGTTCGTGCGGATGCTCCTACCGCGCGAAGCGAAGACCTTATGGTTTCTGCTAGCGTTGCTACCGTAGTTCGTGGGAAGTTCCTCTACTTGAACGGCGCATGCGCGTTTCTATCGATGTCTGATATTTCGCGCTGTAACTCTCACGTCAAGGCTTGGTTGGCCGCCGTGCAAGCTGCGAACCGATGAATTAACAACAAGCAAGGGAGTGACTTAATGAACGCTACCAAGTATCAGGGGGCGGTGGTATTAGTCTTCGTGCTTGCGACAGCAATGTCGGCAGAACAAGTAGGTGCATATGGATTTTGTAGTGTCCCACGCGAGCCAAGTTGTGTGGACATGATGGGCATTTCTAAGGATGAATTCACCTTTCAGATGTGTCGTAACGAACTTGAGTCTTACCGGCGGCAGGTGCAGTCTTACATTCGCTGCCTAATTGACGAGGTTGCGTCGGAAAGAGAAGACAAAACACGCAAGCTCAATAGGGCAATTGACCGTTTCAATTGCTATGCACAAGGCGGAAGCGTCTGTTTTTGAATACGAATCTAAACTTTGCGTCGCGGGGAGCCCCTTGAGGGCGGATGGGGAGCGTGGTGCGAGCACGGGCGGGAGGGGCTTCCAAGGTCGCGCCGACGCGGGTATCGGCGGGAATAATCTCGATCCGTTACCGGCCTTCAAGGTGCGCGAGAAGTGGGACAGCGAGTACGAGCAGAAAATCGCTGCGGCAAAATCCATTTTCAAAACCCTACCTGTGCAGCACGCGCGCACCGTGGATCATTTGTTGAACCGCCTGAGTTTGGGAAGCGATCAACACCTGATCGAGCGGCTTGCCTTTTTCGGCGAGCATCGGGCTTTAAACATCCGTCGAGGTTAACGAGCGGGAATCTGACGTTCAGCTTCCCGACGTTGTCGCAGGAAATTTTCCGCTTCCTCTTTGGAGCATATTATGGCGCCCGCTCTAAAATCGATAAAGCAAGGTCGGCGTCGCCATCGATCCCAGAGGTCAACAGAAAGACCGCCTTCGTATCCTGACTGTCGGTGCGGCAGCGGCTCATAGCGCAGGGCATAGGCCGTGCCGATCACGGTAGCAACAGCCAATCCAAACCAGAGCCACTTAAGCATACACCTCTCATTGGCTGTCGGATTTATTATTGTGGTAATATTGTGGGTAAATTAACTTAATATAATTATTATTATTAAACAATAAGTTATATTACTTTATGGCGGAGAGGGAGGGATTCGAACCCTCGAAGGCCTTGCGACCTTTCCGGTTTTCGAGACCGGTACATTCAACCACTCTGCCACCTCTCCGGAGGCGCGGATTCTAGCAGAAAGCGCGGCGCGGGAGCATTGCAGGCCTGTTTCGACGCGCGAGCCGGATATACTTGTTGCATCGGGCTTTTGACGCGTTGATCAAGGGCGAATAGGTATTGCAGGCTAATCCGCCAGCAACACCTGATTCCGGCCGGCGGCTTTGGCTTTATACAGCGCGGTATCGGCGCGCGCCAGGGTGCGCTCAATGGTGTCCGGCACGCGATGCTTGGCCACGCCCATCGAAACGGTGACGTGCTTACCGTCGGGCAAGCAAGACATCGTGCTTTCCGCGATCATCTTGCGTATTCGTTCCGCGACCAGCGCCGCCGGCGCCGCCGGGGTTAGCGCGAACCCCACGATAAACTCCTCGCCGCCGTAACGTCCCAGGAAGTCGGTCTCCCGCAGCGCGCTTTGGATGATGGCGCAAATGCGCTTCAGCACTTCATCCCCTGCCGCATGGCCGTAGGTATCGTTAATCGACTTGAAATGATCGATGTCCAGCATGCCAATACTCAACGCGCCGCCGCGTTTGGCACGATGGCCTTCGCGCTCCAGCAGATCCATCACATACCTGCGGCTGTAGGCCCTTGTCAGCGCGTCGTGGTTGGCAAGGCCTTCTGCCTTCTCGACTGCGATCTTGAGCTCGTCATTGGTTAGGCTCAGCTGTTGCCGCAAGGCGCTGATGTTGCCGCCGACGAAGGCAAACCACACCAGTACCGCGGTCAGGAAGCACACGCGGAAAATTTCGTGGTTAAGTTCCATCGCCATGCGATAGGACCACACTGAAGCGCCGGTGGCGACGGCAAAGAACGTGGAGTAAAGCAGCGCCACCACGATCAGTTCGCGGGTGTTAAAGCGAAACACGCCGAACATGAATACGGCCGGGTAGAGCAACATCAAGTTATCACGTCCCGCACCCGCATCTACCTGCACGACAGAAATCGTCATTCCCGCCGCCACCATCATCGGCAAGGTCAGGTTGGGGTCGGACAGGCGCAGGTTAAGTCCGCTGCGAAAGCACGCATAGAACGCCGCCACGAACACCACAACCAAAGCTGCGAGACGCCAGAAAGTGACCGCAGGCACAAAATGCAGCCACGCGCCAACTCCGGTCAGTGCCACCACAATCGCCGACGCCAAGCTCGCAATCGCCATGCGGCGTATGCGCAGCGCCTGTAGGGGATCGTTTTCCGGCAGTAGCGACCACGTCATGGGTGTAGTGGCTCGCTTGATATTACTGGCCGCTGCCGCCGGCAGTATCCGCGTGGGTAGCCGTTCGCGGCGCGCGCGGTCTACAAGCCTTCAGAGCAGGGCTTTTCGCCGTTGAACGTTCCATGGTTGCCTCCGTGGGATAGAGGTATCTGCGCCAAGAGTATTACACAATCCTCCGCTGATACCCAAGTTTTTACGCAATGGCACTGAAGTCAAAGACTGTTCCCGGCACGGATACCGAGCCGCAGACTGAAAAATGGCCTGCATGATCCGCTTGCGCGCGTGGCAACTCGTTTCTGCTACATTTCAGGCCTTCAATTCTGCGGGAGTAACCCATGCTGAACCAAACCATGAAGGCCATCGAGATCACGCGCGCCGGCGGTCCGGAAGTGCTGTCACTCACCACGCGCCCGGTGCCGCAGGCTGCTGCGGGACAGGTGCTGATCAAGGTGGCGTTTGCCGGCATCAATCGCCACGATTGCGGCCAGCGCAATCGCGGCTTCGGCCCCAAGGGTGCAACCGATATACCGGGGCTTGAAGTCGCCGGCGAAGTGGCTGCGGTGGGCGCGGGTGTAACGCGCTGGAAGGTGGGTGATGCGGTGTGCGCACTGGTTAACGGTGGCGGCTACGCGCAGTATTGCATCGCGTTACAGGAAGTGACACTTCCGATACCTGCCGGATTTGATCTGAAGCTGGCGGCGGGGCTGCCGGAAGCGCTGATGACCGCGTGGCTGAACGTGTTCATGCTGGGCCGGCTCAAAGCCGGCGAGTGGCTGCTGGTGCACGGCGGATCGAGCGGCGTGGGTAGTGCCGCGATCAAACTGGCGCGGCTGACCGGCGCGAATGTGGTCACGACGGTGGGCAATGCGGCGAAACGCGATTTCTGCCTGAAGATCGGCGCGCATGCCGCAATCAATTACCGCGAGCAGGATTTCGTCGCTGAAGTTGAAAAGATCACTGCCGGACACGGCGCGGATGTGATTCTCGATATGGCCGGCGCGACCTACGCCAAGCGCAATTTGCAGGCACTGGCAATGGACGGACGTGTGATGCACTTGAGTTCGGGCGATACCAAAGAATACAGCGTGCCGCTCGCGATGATCATGGGTAAGCGCGCGATGGTCAGCGGCTCGCAACTGCGCGTGTCGGCGTTACCGGTAAAAATGGAAATTGTGCGTCAGCTTAACGAAAAAGTGTGGCCGCATCTGGGCGCCAAGGTGGCGCCGGTGATAGATTCGATACTGCCGCTGGCGCAGGCGTGTGACGCGCATGCGCGCATGGAAACCAGTGAACACATCGGCAAGATATTGCTTGAGGTAACGCACTGATAGCGCCAATTTAAACGGGGAGCGTGAGCTGTAGCGCCGGACTGGATGTTGCCGGGGCTAGTGTCTCGACCCGTTAACATCGATACAACAATGCCGAGAATCGCCGCCATGCTTTGTCGCCGTGCTCGCCGGGTTCCCAACCCGGCTGCGCGCGGCTTCGCGCCTGGCAGCGATTTCGACATTGTTGTGCCGACAGCATTTGATCACGGCATCCAATGTATCGAAATCAACGGGTCGAGACACTAGCGTCAGCGGGCCAAGGCGAGGTTGGCCTGGATCACGCGCAGGATGTCAAAGCGCGTGATCGCGCCCACTAATTTGCCGTCTTCGACCACCAGGAAGCGCCGGAAGGTGCGCTTGAGGAAGAGCCCGGCAGCGAAATACACATCCATGTCAGGATGTATCGTCTCCGGGTGTGGTGACATGAAGGCTGCGACGCTGCCGCGTGGCAGATTACCATCGACGCCAACCGCGACCAGCCTGAGGCAGTCCTTTTCAGTCAGAATGCCCACCAGCCGTCCGGACTTGTCCACCACCGGCGCGCCGGTGACGCGCTTCTCCAGCAGGAATCCAACTGCATCCAGGATGTCAGTCTCCGGATGCAGTGTCGCCACACGCTTGTCCATATAGTCCCTGACGACCGGCAGCCTCGCCATAAGATGTCTCCTCTGATTCAGATTCTACACTTAACGCGGCCGCTGATTATTTTACCGCGGGCACACTCGTTTTTGGCGTTCTGTGGTTAGGTACGGTCCCGGATTACCGGGATCTTGCCCTGTAGACGCTGCAGGCGTCCGCACGAAGTAAAGTCACTCGGCTTTCATCCGCCGCTCCTTGATAACCCTGCCCCATTTTTCGGTTTCTTTTTTGAGGTGCACGGCAAATTCCTCGGGTGTGCTGGCGATGATATCCAGCCCGCTGTCGTTAAAGCGCTTGATGTGTTCGGGCGCGCTGAGTGATTTTTTTACGCGCTCGGATAACGAAGCGACTATGGCGCGCGGCGTGTTTTTCGGCGCCAGCAAGCCCTGCCAGGTGGTGAATTCGTAACCCGGCAGCGTTTCGGCTATGGCGGGCACATCGGGCAGTTGCGGCGCGCGCTTGAGACTGGTGACGCCAAGGGCGCGCAATCTGCCCGAACGCACATGCGCAAGGGTATCCGGCAACGCGGGAAAACCGATACTGATTTCGCCCGACAAGGTGGCGATCATCGCCGGACCGCCACCCTTGAAATGGATGATCGTGATGTTGGTCTTGGCGAGGTAGTTAAAGAGTTCGCCCGCGATATGCGGGTTGGTGCCCGCACCGGCGCCACCGTAGTTGAGTGCGTCGCCGCGTGATTTGGCCAGCGTAATCAATTCGCGTATCGATTTGGCGGGCAGTGAAGGATGCACGATGCACAATGTGGCGGTAGCAGTCAGCAGCGACACTGGCACGAAATCACGCAAAGGGTCGTACGACACTTTGCTGTAGATAAACTGGTTGGTGATCAGCGGCAGGGTATTCACCACCAGCGTGTAACCATCGCCCGGCGCGTTAGCGGCGATCTCCATGCCGATGTTGCCGGATGCGCCGCTACGGTTGTCGATCACAAAGGTCTGGCCGTAACTTTCGCTGAGCCGCGCGCCAACCAGACGTCCGACAGTATCGACACTGCCACCCGGCGGAAAAGGCGCGATGATACGCACGGATTTTGTGGGGTAATTGTCCGTTTGTGCGACGCAGAGGTACGGCAGCGCCAGGACTGCTATCGCAAGATGTAGTGTAAGTATTTGTTTTTTCATGTGTTTTTTATTCCTTGATCAGTTTGGATGGAGTCAGCTTTGAGCACATTGCCTCATGCATCAGGTTCATGGTTCAGTGACGAAGCAAGCACTTGCGGCTAAACAGTAGTGATGGCTAGCGACAGCTAGACGCGTATGCCGCGCACGTGCGGTGTGCACAATCGCATTATCCTGCGCGGCGACCGCATTGCGCAGTATGCGCTGTTCGCTGCGCCTAAAATCGCTAAAATGAAGACTCGCAAACCTTTTCCGAACGAGCGGTCATGATTGTCACGCAGCGCGCGCTGATCACCGACCCCGCTGCCTGGGCCGGGCCGAAAATCCAGAATGATCCATCGTGGGTTTATCACTTCGACGCCGCCGCGCTCGCGGAACTGGATGCCGCGCTGGCGCACACCAGGCGCGCCGGCGCATCTATTCCATTCGCGCCAGCGGCGTTTCCATTACAGCGTGTGGCGGCCGAGTTGGAGAAAATACTCAACGATGTCGAACATGGTCTTGGTTTCAAGCTGCTGCGCGGCATTCCGCGCGAGCGCTATTCGGATGAAGACTGCGCGCTGCTGTACTGGGGACTGGGTGTGCATTTGGGCAAGCCGGTTTCGCAAAATGCGCGCGGCCATCTGCTGGGCCACGTGCGCGACGAAGGCCGCACGCAGGCCGACCCCAATGCGCGCGCCTATCAAACCAGTCAGCGCATGGATTTTCATACCGATATGCTGCCGATGGATTTGCTGGGACTGTTTTGCCTGCGCACCGCCCAGCGCGGCGGCGCGAGTAAAATCACCAGTGCGCTAACGGTACACAATGTGCTGCGTGAGGAACGACCCGATTTGCTGGATGTGCTGTATGGCCCGTTTCATATCGACTGGCGCGGTGAAGAACCCGCCGGCGAAAAAGGCTGCTTCACGTTACCGATGTTCAGCGAGCAAAAGGGCAAAGTGACTGCGCGCATCAACAGCTTGCCGTACTATGAATCTGCAGCGCGTCACGGCGCGCAATATGTGCCAAACGCGATGCAGCGCGAGGCTTTGGTGAAGGTGCAGGAAATCGCCAATCGGCCCGAATTGATGCTGACCATGGATTTTCAGGAAGGCGACATCCAGCTCGTCAACAATCACACGCTGTTGCATGCGCGCGAGGCGTATGAAGATTTTCCGCAACCAGGGCGTGAGCGCCACCTGCTGCGCATGTGGATCGCGGTGGATGAGGCCAGGCGTCGTCCGCTCGCCGATGCGCTAGCGGAGCGTTATCGTTGGGTGCAGCGCGGTGGTATTCCGCTTAAGTCTGCGCAAGCAGCGTAACTACGTAAGTATTTGTTTTAAAACAGTTTTATTTGATGAGAGAGAAATCATGAGTGTGACCCTTCGCAAGTTGCATGCCCATGTGGGCGCTGAAGTCAGCGCGATAGATTTGCGCCAGTTGCACGATCGCGCCACGCTGGAGCAATTGCGCGCCGGCATGGATGAGCACGGCGTGCTGGTGTTTCGCAATCAGCCGTTTACTGATGCGGAACAACTGGATTTTGCGCAGCGCTTTGACGGCACGCTGCACGCGAAGCCGGGCGCGGCGGCGCTGGCGGCGAATCGATTTGGCAACGATGCGGTGGGCGATATTTCGAATATTGATAACAGCGGCAACATTCTCAAAGCGGACGACCGCAAGCGCCTCTACAGCCTCGGCAACCGGCTGTGGCATACCGATGCCTCGTTTCAGGATCCTGCGGGCCGCTATTCCATGCTGTCGGCGCGGGTGATCCCCAAAGTGAATGCGGACACCGAGTTCGCCGACATGCGCGCGGCGTACGAGGCGCTGGATGAGCAAACCAAACTCAAGCTAGAAGGTCTCAAAGTGCATCACACGATTACGCGCTCGCGTGAAGTGCTGGGGTTCTTTTTCTCGGAAGAGGAAAAACAAAAACTCAAGGGCGCGATTCACTCGATCGTCAGAGTGAACCCGCGCAGCGGGCGCAAATCGCTGTATCTCGCCGCGCACGCCGCACGCATCATCGATTGGCCGGTGGCCGATGGACTGTTGTTCGTGATGGAACTGATGGAGCATGCAACACAGCGCCAGTTTGTCTACCGGCACGTGTGGCGTGACGGCGACTTTGTGATCTGGGACAACCTCGCCACCATGCATCGCGCAACCCCGTTCGACGACGCCCGGCACCATCGCGAATTGCGGCGGGTGACGACCATTGATGTGCCGCTGCCAGCTTAAAAGCTCAACAGTTTAAAGTGTTTAAAAATAGATACCTGCGTGATACATGCGCAGCGTGTTTGGTGGTGCTTGCGCTGCTTGGCACATCCTTCGCCAGCGCCGAAGTCGTTCGTATCGATATCAACAAACGCGAAGACCTGCTCGCCGGACGCAGCTATGGCGCGGCGGGTGTTTACGAATGGATCGAAGGCCGCGCGCACTTCACGCTGGATCCGGACAATCAGCGCAACGACATCATCGTCGATCTCAAGCTCGCGCCGCGCGACGCGCAGGGGCAGGTGGCGTTTTCGGCGGATGTCGCCATCCTGCGTCCGAAAATCACGGCGCGCGCCAATGGTGTGGTGATTTTTGATGTGGTTAACCGGGGCCGTCACACAATTCTGGAATACCTGAATCGCGGCAATCGCAATGCCGCGGTGGGTGCTGCGGAATTCATCGGCGATGATTTTTTGATGAAGCAGGGCGTGACGCTGGTATGGCTGGGCTGGCAGCAGGATTTGCCCGCCAATGCAGGCATGATGCGCCTCGCGGGGCCGCTGGTTGAAGGGGTCAAGGGCCGCGTCTACGGTGAGTTCACCGTACCCGCGCGCGTGATGGATGTTTCGCTCGGTGACAGAACGTCAATTCCCTATGCCGTGGCCGATTTGCAGGCTAAGGAAAACACCCTGGCGGTGAGTCCGTCACGTGCCTTGCAACCGCGCGCGATTCCGCGCGAGCACTGGTCGTTTGCGCGCATGCGCAAAGGTGAAACCAGCGGCGAACTGACGCCCGATCCCCTGCGCGTGCATGTCGAAGGCGGCTTCGTGCCTGGCGCGATTTATCAATTCGCGTATGGCACGCAAAATCCACAAATCGCCGGACTCGGACTCGCCGGTGTGCGCGATCTGATTTCGTGGATGCGCCACGATCCGGCAGCGCTGGTGCGAGGCCGCCACGCCTACGCGTTTGGCATCTCGCAAAGCGGGCGTTTCCTGCGCCAGTTCTTATACGAAGGGTTTAACCAGGATCTGGCGGGCCGGCGGGTTTTCGACGGCATGATGGTGCATATTGCCGGTGGCGCGCGCCGCGGCTTCAATGAGCGTTTTGCGCAGCCTTCGCGTACCACCGGCTCGCGCGTGTTTCCTTTCACCGACCTTGAGCAGGGCGATCGCGAAACCGGCGAAACCGGCGGGCTGCTCACGCGCGCCACGCAAGCGGGTGTCGCGCCCAACATCATCTACACCAGTTCGTCGTGGGAATACTGGGGCAGTGCCGCATCCGCCATCCACACCACGCTGGCGGGTGAAGACATGCCGATAGCCGAGAGCAGCCGCGTCTACTCGTTTGCGGGCACGCAACATGTACCCGCGCGCATGCCCTTGAATGACTTACCTGCGACACGCGGACAATTGCTGCACAATCCGCTCGACTATCGGCCCGCGCTGCGCGCGCTGTATATCGCGCTCGATCAATGGGTGCGCAGCGGCGCCGCACCGCCGCCGAGCCGTTACCCCAGGGTGGCCGAGCGGGGCCTGGTGGCGCGCTCCGCACTGAACGAGGCGGGCCTGGCGGGCATCAATACGCCGGCATCCGCGCAGCCGGCGTTTCGTCTGGATAACGGCGAAACGACATCCGGCATACCCACCATCGTGCCACCCGCAGTGGGCAAACCGTATGTGCTGTTAGTGCCGCAACTGGACGACGACGGCAACGAATTGCCCGGCATACGCATGCCGTCGATCACCGTGCCGCTGGCCACGCACACCGGCTGGAATCTGCGCGCGCCCGCGATCGGCGCGCCGAGAGAGCTGCTGCAACTCACCGGCGGCATGCACCCATTCGCACGCACGCGCGAGGAGCGCGCGCGCGGCGACACGCGTGCGTCGATCACGGAGCGTTATGCCTCACGTGCGAATTATCTGGAGCGTATCGCGCAGGAAGCCGCTGCGCTGGTGCAGCAACGGCTGATGCTCAACGATGATATCCCACAGGTGGTAAGCAGCGCCGGCACGCTGTGGGATTTCATCATGGCGGAATCGGTGAAGCGTCCGCGCTAGTTCTATCCCGTAGTGATTTCGACTTTGACATCCGGCGTCGCGACCGCGACGCTGCCGTAGAGCGGTCACCTGCCTTTGAAGCGGTCGATCAGCACCGCGCTTTGCGCCGCGCTGACACCGCTGAGGTGAAACTTGATGTGCACGGCATTGAACACGCTGACATCCGTGCGCACCGGGTTCGCGCGGTCCAGCATGCCGGCGATATCGACACTGATGGCGTGCAGCGGCATCGCCTCGGCTTTGGCGAACGACTGCACCAGTTCCACGCCGCAGGCTGCGATGCCGGTCAAAAATAATTCGGCAGGTGTGACTTCTTCGCCCGGCGCGCCGTTTTGCACCGGGCCATCGCTGATGAAATGGTGATTGCGCACACTGCACAGCACGCGCCCGTGGGTGTCGGTGGAACGCGCGCTGATGTTGTAGCTGCGGGTGTTGCTGGCGCTCATCATAATTTCCTCTTGTGGTTGAAATGCCGGCTAGCGGTGTTCATTCCGGCTTAATCCCTGCCGCCTTTTCCATCTACGCCCACTTCGGGACGTGCGGCCACGCAGCCGACCGAATCTTACATTGTGCTAAGATTTGATGGCACAATTTTTGATCAATGGAGTCATCATGAAATCTTTTGCGGTCCGCGATTTGCGGGAGCATACCGGAGAACTGGTTCGCAATGCCGAAGCAGGCCGGTATTCGGTCGTCTCCAAACATGGCAAGCCCCTGTTTGTTGCTCTGCCTTTTGATGCCGCGCTGCTCAAAGCGGGTGTCAATGTGGCGCTCGCCGACATGCTGGTGCAAACGGCGGAGTTGTCGGTGTCGGCAGGTGCAAAACTTGCTGCCATGGATTATGCAAGCTACTTGCGCCATCTCTGCACGCTCGGCTATAGCATGCTCGATGATGAAGCCAACCTCGACGCCGAGCTTGCCTTGCTGCAAGACCGCTTGCCGCCCGGGAAAAAACGCGCTGGAACCTCTCGGGGTAAAAACGCAACAGCGCATGAATAGCGTCATGCCGGTATTGCTGGCCTGGAAAACCCACGGCTACTATTTGTCATCTGTGGTGACTGCCGACATCATCAGGCGCGCCGGAGAAGCGCAACCGCCGAAACCAAGGAATCGATAAGCCCGTCGTCTCTCTGCTGACCTGTCTATGTAAGACAAGGATAGAGTAGATCGCCCACAAACGAATACGAAGCCACGCCGCGCTTGACTGTGGTACTTCGTGTGAACGATCTACTCCCCCGTAATCCCCGCCGGCGCCCAGCCGCGTTTCGCGCGTATCGCCGCGTTGCCGATAATTTCCACTATCGCAGGTTTGCCGCACGCGAGCGCCTTGTCGAGCGCGCCGCGTATAGCGGCGGGTTTCTCTACGCGAAAGCCCACGCAGCCCATGGAATCGGCGACCTTGGCAAAATTCACTTCGCGCTGGAACGCCGCTGATTCCGCGACACCACCCGAATAATTATTGTTCACCACCATCACCGCATTGAGGCCGCAGCGCGCCGCGGTTTCCATCTCGGCCATGTGATAGTAAAAGCCTGCATCTCCCGCGAAGCCGATCACTGGTGTATTCGGCAGTGCAGCTTTGACGCCCAGGGTGCCGGGAAATCCCCAGCCGAGCGAGCCGCCGCAGCGGATGTAGCGCTGGCCCGCTTTCATGCGTGCCATCTGCGCGGTCCACAGCGCGGCGTGAAAGGTATCGACCACCAGCACCGCTTCCGGCGGCAGCCATTCGCCCAATTCTTTTGCCATGCGCTCCGGGCGTATCGGCACGTCGTCCGAGTTACGCAGCGGGTCGCTCTCGGCCCAGTAATCGGCAACGTAACCACGGCACTGTTCCAGCCATTCAGCGCGCTGCGTGGGCTGGCCGGCCTCGGCGAGCATTTTTTGCAGGCTGGCTTTGGCGTCCCCGCACAGCGACACCGCGTTCGGATAGTTGCGCCCCAGTTCATGCGGGTTGATATCGAGCTGTATGGTGCGTGTGCCGATTTTGGGTATCGACCAGCCATTGGTGACTTGTCCGCCGGTGTGGCTGCCGATGAAAAACACCAGGTCGGCGGCGGCCACGGCTTTGTTCGCGCACCAGCGCGAATAGCTGCCCGGCACGCCTACACCCAGCGCGTGATCGTCCGGCACCAGTGCCCGTGCATGCAGACTGGTGGCGATGGGGATTTGCAGTTTCTCGGCGAGTTGCAACACTTCCGCGCCGGCCTCTGACTTCACCGCGCCGCCACCGACCACGATGATGGGCTTGGCGGCTTTGCTCAATTCGGCGAGTGCTGCTTTGATGTCGGCCGCTTCGGCTGCCGGACGAAACGGCGGATAGCGGGTGTAGCGTTGCTCAAACGTGAGGTCGTAGTCCGCCTCCCTCTCGAGCATCTGGCCCGTGCTGCCGCGCAACTCCAGATGCACCGGACCGGGCGCGCCGCTGGTGGATTCGCGAAACGCCTGACGCAGCAAATCCGGAAAGCGCGCGGCGCTATCGACGGAATAGTTGGCCTTGGTGACGCCATCCCACGCGTTGTGGTCTTCGGCGTTCTGGTAAGCGTGACGATAACGCGGTTGATCGTTTTGACCGCCGGAAATCGCAATCACCGGCGAGCCGGCCATATGCGCGTCGCGCAGTCCCGCCGCCAGATTGGTGCTGCCGATATCCTGACACAGGCACACGCCGGGCTTGTTCGAAGCGCGCGCATAACCGTCGGCCATATAGGCCGCGGCCTTTTCGCCGTGCGTAACCACGCGCTGCACGCCGCCGACTTTATCGACTTCCAGCATCGCAGGTGGAATAATTGTGTTCACATAAAACAGATGCGATACGCCATAGCCGCGCATTGCTTCGGCAAAGTATCGGTGACCGGTCATTTTTGGCATGGTGGCTCCCTGAGCGTGAGTGAGCGGGATTACCGCAGGTGGAAAAGCTTGATGAAAAAGCATAGCAGGATTTGATGAAGGCTGAATCATACGTTGCGGTAACATGACATGCATCAAATAACGCATCCTCAATAAGGAAGGCCAGATGCCCAAGCTGCAGGTTTACGCCGGCACGCACATTTTTTATCAGGTGGACGACTTTACCGATCCCTGGCGCAAGGCCGGGACGAAAGAGGCGATTCTGCTGTGCCACGGCAACAACGAAAGCCATCGCGCCTGGTATGGCTGGGTGCCGCATCTTGCGCGGCACTACCGGGTGGTGCGCCCGGACATGCGCGGCTTCGGCGCTTCGACGCCGATGGCGCGCGATTTTCCATGGACGCTGGATGTGGTGATCGATGATTATCTGAAGCTGATGGATCACCTGGAGATCGCGCGCTTTCATTTGGTCGGCGCAAAAATAGGCGGCGTGATCGGGCGCGCCTTCGCGGCGCGGCATGCGCATCGCGTACACACACTCACCGTCGTCGGCTCGCCGCCGCCGGTGCGCGCGGACGCCGCCACGCGCGCGGCTCGGGTGAAAGAAGTCGAGGAACTGGGCATCGAACACTGGGCGCGGCGCAGCATGGGCGCGCGCCTGGGCAGCGCGTTTTCGCGAGAAGGTATCGAGTGGTGGATCCAATACATGGCGCGCACCGCGATATCAACCGAGGCCGGATTTGCCGCCACCATCAATTTTTCCGATATCAGCGAGGACGTGAAGAAGATAAGATGTCCGATGCTGGTGATCACCACGCAGGAAAGCGGGCTCGCCTCGGTGGCCGAGACGCGCGCGTGGCAGGAACAAGTGCCGCACTCGGAACTGCTGGTGTTGCCCGGTGATTCGTTTCACGCGGCGGCGACGGACCCGGATGCCTGTGCGCAGGCGTTGCTGGGGTTCGTCGGGCGGCATCCAATTTCGTAGGATGGGTGGAGCGCAGCGCAACCCATCACAAGCACGACAACCCCCGATGGGTTAGGCTGCGCTCCACCCATCCGACGATGCACTGTAAGTATTTGTTTTTATTATAATAATTATGAATATCATGGTTGCTGCTGTGTGCGTGATGTGGTTATTTGTTGGCGCCAGTGGCGCACAAAACTATCCAGTCAAGCCCATCCGCATCGTCGTGCCGTATCCGCCGGGCGGCGGCACCGATGTCGTCGCGCGCACGCTGGCGCAAAAAATGAACGAGATGATGGGTCAGCCGGTCATCGTCGACAATCGTGCGGGCGCCAACGGCATCATCGGTTCGGACGTGGTGGCGAAAGCCGCGCCCGATGGTTACACGGTGTTGATCACGCTGGCGACACATGTGATCAATCCCGCGTTGTATGCCAAATTACCTTACGGTCCCGATGATCACGCGCCGGTGACGGTGCTCGCCGAGTATCCGTTTGTGATCACCGTGCATCCGTCGCTGCCGGTGAAAAACACCAAAGAGTTTGTCGCTTTTGCGAAGTCGCGACCCGGACAGTTGACGTTCGCCTCATCGGGCAACGGCAGCGGCCCGCACCTGGGCATGGAACTCTTTAAGAGCATAGCGGGCATCGACCTGGTGCATGTGCCGTATAAAGGCGCGGGGCAGGCGATGACGGATTTGCTGTCGGGGCAGGTGCCGGTTTTTCTGAATAACTTTTTGGCCGGCGCGCAAATGATCAAGGCAGGGCGATTGCGCGCGCTGGCGGTGACCAGCGGCAAAAGATCCAGCGCCGCACCGCAGGTGCCGACCGTCGGCGAATCCGGTGTGCCCGGTTACGTGGTCACAGGCTGGTACGGCATGATGGTTCCCGCCGCCACGCCCGCGCCGGTGCTGCGCGTGCTGCACGAGGGCACGGTCAAGGCGCTGAAATCCAAAGAGGTGAGCGGGCGCTTGTCAAATGAAGCCGCCGAAATCATCGCCAGCACGCCGCAGGAGTTTGCTGCGTTCCTGAAAGCTGAAGCGGAAAAATGGACAGGAGTGATCCGCAAAGCGAAAGTGCGTATTGGGGAGTAAGACGCGTGAGATAATTGGCTCTTGACAACAACTTCAAACCCTTCGCCGCAAACTTCACAGAAGAACACAGATTACCCGCGAAAAAATCCGTGTTCATCTGTGAAATCTGCGGCTAAATGTTTTTAGCCTCTCGGTAACCCGGCCAACTCAGGAGAGCATCATGCGCGACGATTCCTATACACACCAAGGCAGCCTGCAATTCGTCGGCTGCGGCGGCCTGAATAGTGCCACCAACGAAGCGGCGGCGCAGCCCGGTGGTGGACGCCGCCGGCAAGTGATCGTCGCCGGCAAGCGCGTCAAAACCATCGACGTGCATGCGCACTGCGTGATCCCCAAGGCGCTGGAACTCATGGGCAAGGATCATCTGAAAGAACGCGGGCCGGGCCTCGGCGATGTGGGCTTGCGGCGCATCGGCGAAATGGACGAGCAGGGCATCGACGTCGAGGCCATCAGCATCAACCCGCATTGGTATCACCTGGCGCGCGATCTGGCGGTCGAAATCGTCAAGATAAACAACGAGACACTGGCCGAACTGTGTGCGGTACACCCGGATCGTTTCGTGGGCTTCGCCTCGCTGACCCTGCAGCATCCCGAAATTGCGGTGCAGCAGCTTGAGCACGCGGTAAAAAAACTCGGCATGCGCGGTGCGGCCATCGGCGGCAGTGTGCATGGTGAAGAATTCGCCGATGCGAAATTTCATCCGGTGTGGGCGAAAGCAGAGGAATTGGGCGTGCTGATTTTTATTCATCCGCAAGGCACGCCGGAACTGGCCAAGCGCCTCAAAGGCAACGGCTGGCTGACCAATGTCATCGGCAATCCGCTGGATACCACGATCGCGCTGTCGCACCTGATCTTCGAAGGCACGCTGGAAAAATTCCCTGGTCTCAAAGTCTGCTCCGCGCATGGCGGCGGTTTTGTCGCCTCCTACGCGGCGCGCTCGGACAATGGGTTGCGCGTAGCACCCGAAATGGACAGCGGTATCAAACTGCGGAAAAAGCCCACGGAATACATGCGCCAGATGTATTACGACACGCTGGTGTTCAGCGACGAAGCGCTGCGCCATCTGGCTGCGGATATGGGTGTCGGCCAACTGGTCATCGGCACCGATCATCCGATTCCGTGGCAGGCCAATTCAGTGGATCACATCCTCAACTGTCCGCATTTCTCCGATGCGGAGAAGCGCATGATGCTCGGTGAAACCGCAGGTAAATTGCTGGGTATTGCGCCGTTCTAAGTGAAAGCTAAGTGAAGGTTTACCAAGCCGTAGCCAACGCCTTTGTAAGGGAAGGCGCAACTACAGTATTCGGCCTGATGGGCGACGGCAATATGTCGTGGGCTGCCGCCCTGTCGAAGATTTCCGGCGTACGCATGATCGATGTGCGCGACGAAGGCGCGGGCTTGTCGATGGCCGAGGGCTGGGCGCGCGCCACCGGTAAAGTCGGTGTATGCAATGTGACGCATGGCCCCGGCATCACGCGCATGACCACGTCGCTGGTCGCCGCGACTAAAGCGCGCGTGCCGGTGGTGATTTACACCAGCCGCACGCACTTCAATAACGAATGGGCCAATCAGTCGCTGAACCAGGATCGATTGGTGAGCGCTACCGGTGCGGGCTATATCGAGGTGCTGACGCCGTCATTCGCGGAAGACGCGGTGCGCCAAGCGTTTTATCAGGCGCGCGTGCAGCGGCGTCCGGTGGTGTTGTGCTACCCGATGAACGTGCAGGACATGAACATCGATAGCGATGGCGACGACTATCTGCCTTCGGCCACGTTATTCAGCGGCCAGCAACGCATCAAGCCGGCGGACGAGCAACTCGCGCAAGCTGTCAGCATTATTGCGGCGAGCAGGAAGCCGGTAGTGGTGGTGGGCGATGGTGCAGTGCAGTCCGGGGCGCTTGAAGCGGCTGAGCGCCTCGCACAGCGCCTCGGTGCGCTGACCGCGACGTCGCTGGTAGCCAAGGGCGCCATCAGCGGCGAGTTTCATGCCGGCATCTGCGGTATGTTTTCGACGCGCGCGGTGATGGAGCTGTTTGGGGAAGCGGATTGTGTGATCGCCGTCGGCGCGAGTTTGAATCCGCACACGCTCGAAGGCGGCTTGCTGTTTCCCAAAGCGCGCATCGTGCACATCAACACTGAGCAGACAGTGCTGATGGGCAACGACCAGCGCGCTGCTTGTTATGTGCAGGGAGACGCTCTGGCGAGCGTACAGGCCATCGACGCCGCCTTATCGCAAGTATTTATTTCTAAAGAAAATTTCAGAACCCCAGCGGTGAGGAAGATTTTGCTCAGCGCCGACCGTGACGCGGCGGAATATGAAATCGAAGCGGGCACGATGGATCCGCGCGAAGCTGCGCGCATCATCGACGAACGCCTGCCGTCCACGGTAGGCGTGGCTATCGGCGTGGGACATTCGTTCGCGTTTCCGGTGATGATCATGAAAAAGCCGCGCGTGCTGCACGCGTTCGTCAACGGCTTTGGTTGTATCGGCCAAACATTGCCCACGGCGATAGGCATGGCGGTCGCACTGGAACAACCGTTGGCGCTGATCGAGGGTGACGGCGGCGCGATGCAGAACATTCAGGAACTCGATACCGCATCGCGGCTGGGGTTGAAGCTGCTGTTTATCATTCTTAACGACGAAGGACTGGGCGCTGAGTTCCACAAGCTGAAAGCGTCGGGCTTTGAGGCCAGTCTGGCGAGTGTGCGTTCGCCGGATTTCGGCGCGGTGGCGCGCGGCTTTGGCTGTCGCGGGAAAGTGGTGCGCACGCTTGATGAACTGGGTGCGGGCATCGACGCGTTTCTGGCGGGCGACGGGCCGATGGTGCTCGACGTGCGCATCTCACGCAATGTCGTGAATATCACCTATCGCCGCATGCTGTATGGCGAGGATGCCTGATTTTTTGGGTTTTCGTTAAGGATGCACCTTGTGCGCGCCGCTGGACTCTTTAACGCGAGTAATTTATAGTGATTCGCGTTATATTCATTCTTATGCTGATGGTTGATGATTCTGAAAGTCCGTATTACATCCGACTGCAATAACTACCACAGGAGCACAAAATGGCAAAACTAACGGGCGCTGCGATCATGGCGCGAGCCTTGAAAGATCAAGGCGTTGACTACATGTTCGGCATCGTCGGTTTCCCGGTGCAGCCGATTGCGCGCGAGGCGCAAAAGGCCGGCATTAAATACTATGGCTGCCGCAATGAGCAGGCGGCTTCCTATGCCGCCGGGGCCGTCGGCTACATGACGGGCCGGCCTGGCGCCTGCCTCGTGGTATCGGGGCCGGGCGTGGTGCATGGCCTTTCCGGCCTCTCCAATGCGAAGGAAAACTGCTGGCCGATGATTCTGATCGGTGGCGCCTCGCCCGTGCGGCAGAACGGCATGGGCGCATTCCAGGAAGAGCGCGGGGTGCTGATCGCCACGCCTTTCTGCAAATTTGCGCACGCAGTGGAACACCCTTATCGCATTCCGTTCTATGTTGAAATGGCTGTGCGCAATTGCATCTACGGCCGACCCGGTGCTGCCTATCTCGACATGCCGGACGATATCATTCTGGGCGAGGCGGAGGAGGATACTGTCCGCTTCCCCGGCCGTTGCGCTGATCCGCCGCGTATCGCCGCGCCGCAGGAGTACATCGATCAGGCGCTGGATGTACTGAAATCCGCGCAACGCCCGCTGGTCATCGTCGGCAAAGGCATGGCCTGGTCCGGCGCCGAGGAAGAAGTCCGCGCCTTTGTCGAACGCACTGGCGTGCCATTCCTCGCCTCCCCCATGGGCAAGGGCGTGATCGACGACAGTCATCCACTGTCGGTAGGTGCGTCGCGCAGCCACGCACTGCAGGAAGCGGACGTGATTGTGCTGATGGGTGCGCGGCTCAACTGGATCATGCATTTCGGCCTGCCGCCGCGGTTTAACAAGAGTGTGCGCATCGTGCAGCTCGATATTTCGCCGGAAGCGATCAGCCAGAATGTCCCCGCCGAGGTGGCACTGGTGGGCGATGGCAAGGCGATCGTTGGGCAGCTGAACCGGGCGCTCGAAGGCCGCGAGTGGTTCTATCCGAAGGATACGCCCTGGCATAAAGTGCTCGCCGAGAAATCGGCCGCCAACGCGAAACAAATTCAGTCGATGATCGACGACGAGTCGGCACCGACCAATTACTATCGCGCGTTCCGCGACATCAGCCCGTGGATTCCCAAGGACGCCATCATCATCGGTGAAGGCGCGAACACCATGGATATCGGCCGCACGCAGATGCCGAACAACAGCCCGCGCACGCGGCTGGATGCCGGCAGCTACGGTACCATGGGGGTAGGCATGGGTTTTGTGCTGGCCGCTGCCGCGGTGCATCCGGACCGGCCGATCATTTCGGTTTCCGGTGACTCGGCGATCGGTTTCTCCGGCATGGAAATGGAAACCGTCTGCCGCCACAAAATGCCGGTGAAGATCGTGGTGCTGAACAATGGCGGAATCGGCGGCGGCGCCGCCGCACTGCCCGACGACCCGCTGAAAGCCGCGCCGGGTCATCTGACGGTCGGCGCGCGTTACGACAAAATGATGGAAGCGTTCGGCGGCAAGGGCTACTTCGTCACCGATCCCAAGGACCTGAAAGCCGCGCTGGATGGGGCCATGAAGTTCAAAGGGCCGGCTCTGGTGAACGTGCAACTGCATCACGCCGCCGGCCGCAAGCCGCAGCAGTTCGGCTGGCACACGAGTTGATGAGAGCACCCCGGCCACGCGCGAGCGGGCCGGTTATCGTTATACGGTAAGCCGGCGGCTCACGCCGCCGGTATTTTTTTTACCGCAAGGTTCACCTTGCGCTTACTTGCTGGTCACTGGCCCCATGCCTTTGTAAACCAGCTTTTGCAATCCGCGCGCGGTTTGCGCGACGTAGATATTGCCTTTGGAATCGGTGGCGATTTGATGGCCGCCGCCAAGCAGGCCGCTGCCGCCGATCACATCGACGAACTCCAGCGTTTGGCGGTCGAGGATCACGATGTCGATGCCACCGCCCACGTAGAGAAAGCGTTGCTGCGCATCGGGTGAGAGCGCGACGTTGCGCGCGAACGGCGCGTTGTGCCGCACGTACTGCCTGAGAAATTTGCCTTCGCTGGTGAACATCTGCACGCGGCGGTTTTCGCGGTCGGCTACATACACCATGCCGTCATCGGCCACGCGTATGGCGTGAACGATGCTGAACTGATCGGGACCGGGGCCGTCCGCAACGGCTTTCAGGCTCGGCGGCGGGCAGGCGAAATTGTCCAAAGGCTTGTTGCCGAAGGCGCCCCACATGCGCTTGAACTTGCCGCTGTCGGCATCGAACACCGCCACGCGATGGTTGCCGTAGCCGTCGGCGACAAACAATTCGTTGGTCTTGCGATGCACCCACACATCCGCCGGTTGTTGCAGGTTCATGGTGTCGGCGTTGCCTTTGCTTTGCGTAGCGCGGCCGATCTGCAGGACGAATTTTCCGTCCTGGGTGAATTTGAGCAACTGATCGTCGCCCACCGGTTGCAGGCCGGGCAGTGCGCGCGCCGGACAATTATTGCCGCCCACCCACACGTGCCCCTTGTAATCGATGTGGATGCCGTGCTCGCGTTGCGGCCATTCAAAGCCAGTGCCGGCGCCGCCCCAACTGCGCAGGTAATTGCCTGCACTGTCGAATATCATGATCGCGGGCGCAGCCATGTTCGCCTGTTCACCTTTCAGCGTGCGCGGGCGATGCAGCACCCACACATTGTCCTGCGCGTCGATGGCAATGCTGGAGGCGTCGCCGAGTTTCCATTTTTCGGGGACTTTCGGCCACGCGGGATCGAGTTCGAACTTCGGCGCATCGGCGGCAATGGCGCTGGTGCACAGCCCCAGCGCGGCGGCGAGAATGATTGAACGTAACATACTGATTTTAGTCATTGCTTTTATCTCCAATAAGTTATCAGGCCGGTTCCATGCCTTTGGCGCGGATGATCGTATGTGCTGATGCCGTTTTGAAAAATTGTGTCAATGCGTTGGCGGCTTCGGCCACCGGGGTGTTGATATGCCGGCCGGTGGCAAACAAAGTGATCTCCTCGATGTCCTTCGACAGACCGCCGACGATATCGATACCGGGCACCGGTAGCAACTCACTCATTTGCTGAAAGCCGATTTCGATTTCGCCGCGTGCGACGCAAGCGCCCACCGGTTCGCCTTTGATCTGTTTCACCTTGGACGCCAACTGTCCGGCGATACCCATGCGTTGAAACAGTCCGATCAGATAAACGCCGCTGGGGCCGGTCGAATACGCTATCGACTTTGCGGCAAGCATGGCGCGCCTGAATGCGTCGCCGGAACTGATGTCGGGCCTGGGCGCACCCTGGCGCACCGCCATTGCCACCCACGATGACGCGATATCGGTGCGGCTGCCTGGTGCAAATTTGCCGGCGGCGATGAGTTCATCAATCGCGTTGCCTGACATCACCGCAAGGTCGGTAGCCTCACCCGCCTTCACGCGCTTGACGATATCCAGCGTGTTGGTCCAGGTGCTAATCACTTGGTGTCCGCTGGCGCGCTCGAATTGCGGCACCAGTTCGAGATAAGCCTCCTTGAAGGCGGCGGTGGCCATCACGTTGATGGTGCTGGATGCGGTCATTGGGCCATCCTGTAACTATTTGTTTTAATTGATATTATTCTATTGTGGTCATGCGCCAAATAGAGTCTAACCGATGACGGGAGCGGGGGAAGCATCACGCGCAAACTCGCGCGGTGTGAGGATACGAAAGGGCAGTGGTTTGACTTTGCGCGTCGCCAGTGCAAGCAAGTCACGGTCTTTGGTGATCAGCGCATCGGCGCGGCAGTCGCGCGCCAGTTCCAGGAACATTTGATCGTCGGGGTCTGCACAGCGCGGCAGGTCGGCGATGGCGTGGGGTTCGGCGCAGTCCCGCACGTCGCGCGCAACCGCGCGGCATTGCGCCAGCGCCGTTGCCTGAGTATCTGCGTTAAGTGCACGGCCTGACAAGGGATAGCCGAGCACGCGCTTAAGTTCGACCTCGCAACCAGCCGAAATAAAAACGGCAGCAGTTCCCCGCGCGACAGCGTTTTTTATTGGCGCGGCGCCGGCATCGGCAAACACCAGCCAGTCGAGCCAGACGTTGGTATCGAGCACCAGTCGCATTACGCTTTGTGGCATACGAAGCCATTGTAGCGTGGCGCGAATGACGGGATACATTTCGCTTCTCCTCTTCACAGGCAAGCACGTTTATGCATCACACCATAACTGTTATTGCCACGATACCGTAGGTTGGGCTGAGCGCAGTGAAGCCCAACACAACGACGCATCACGAAACGCCGGCAGTGGAGGATCGAAGGTTACGGTGTTGGGCTTCGCAGGCTCAGCCCAACCTACATGCTAAAACCGGCCGCTGGTTGACACGCAAGACCGAACCTCGAATACTCAGTTGTGCGTAATAACCACGTCTAGCTGGAAACCTTGCCGCGATCCCCTTGACAAAACTGGATACCACGAATGAGCGACGAGACTAAAGTTTGTCCGGTCTGCGGCGAAACCATAAAGGCGGCTGCCATCAAGTGCCGCTTCTGCAACACCGATCTGGCGGCTTTTGCGGCGTCGCGCGAAGCGGAGGTTGAAAAGCCGCTGTTCACCGGCCACCCTGCCATCATCCATAGCGCCTGGCAGTGGATCATCGTGGTGCTGACGCTCGGCATCGCCCTGATCTTCTACTGGCTCAAAAGCATTGCGACGACCTATGAGATCACCTCGCAGCGGGTGCGCATCGAGCGCGGCATCCTGTCGAAACTCAAGGACAGCATCGAGTTGTTCCGTATCGATCACTTCGACTTGCACAAGCCCTTGGGCATGCGGCTGTTGGGCTACTGCGTGCTGCATCTGCGCTCATCGGACGCCAGCTTTGCGACCATAATGCTCTATGGCATCCCGAATCTGGAGCCGCTTGCTGATACGCTGCGTGAGTGTTCGCTGCGCGAGCGCAGCAGACGGCGCGTGACCACGTTAGTCCAGGCGTAACGGCGAATCAAACAAATACCGCACCCCCACCCACGCCATGCGCGGCGCACCCGGCGCGTAAAACGTCGATTGTTGCAAAGGGAAGTCACCACCAGCAGTGGCGGGGAACGGGCGTGCGATGAAACTGCCGTTGGCAGTAATGCCCGTCGGGCCGAGTTGCGCCGCGGAATGGTATTGCCGGTTAAACAAGTTGTTGATCTGCGCGAAGAATCGCAGTTGCTTATGGGCCTGGTACGCGGTGCTCAGATTGAACACCGCATAGCCGCCGGTTTTGCCTGCGCCGAGGTAGTTGACGCCATCAGGTGCGTGCAGATTGTTTTCATTGCCGCGCGCAAACGCGCTGCCGATGGCGACCATGTTTAATCCCGCCGAGAATCCGCCGGCGAATTGATAATCGGCGTAGGCTTTGAACAGGTGCTGCGGTATCAGCGGAATACGGTTGCCGGGCATGATGCGTATGTTGCCGTCGAGGCCCTTGTCCCCTGCGGCTGCGGTGTCGTTGCTGCTGTTGCCGGTGCCGTTGATGGTGTCCGCTGATTGATAGGTGGCGTTGAGCCAGGTGTAATTCGCGCCGAGGTTGAGTGCGCCGGTTTTGCCACTGAGTCCAACTTCGAGACCTTCGCGCCGCGTTTTGCCAAAGTTTTTGAAATAGCCGAATTGGGTATTGGTGGGCGCGGCGACGAACAAAATGTCATCGTTATTTTCCGCTCTGAATACGCCGGCGTTCCAGCGCAAGCCGCCGGGCAGCGCGCCGTGCAGCCCGGCCTCCCAGGTCTTGGTGACCACCTGATGCAATGGCGGATCGCCCGCCAACGAGTTGGGCAGGCGGCAAGGGTTCACGGGATCGGCGCAGCCGAGTTCAATCGCACTCGGTGCGCGACTGCCTTCGCTGTAGCCGAGGTAGGCTTTGAATGCTTTGCTGGGGGTGAAGCTCACACCCGCCGCCGTATTCAAGCGGCTGTAGGTGTGGCTGCCGTCGAGTGAACCGGCGCCACCACCGGGATTGATCTGGTCGCTGTTGGTGACTTTGGTGCGGTTGTAGCGGCCCGACACGGTGACATGCATCGCGTCGCTGACGGACAGCGTATCGGTGGCATAAACGCTCCAGGTGTGGGTGCGGCCGTTGAGATCGACACGATTATCAAACGGCGCGCCGTCAACCACGCCACCCGTAACACCATCAGCGAATGAATTGAGCGCGGTGATGCTGCGGTCTAAATTAAGATAACCCAATTGCGTGGACTGGCTGAATTTCACCGTGCTTGCGTCATACGCCGCACCCCCGGTGAATTGATGCTTGCGTCCGCCCAGGCTGCCGAGCACGGTGAGTTGCCCCGACAAGCCGTAATTATTCTGCGCGGTTCTGGAGCGATTGATAAGTCCGCTGCATTTTTCACCGGGCTCATCATTGAGAAGTACATTGGCGATGCAGCGCCAAAAAGGGAAAGGCGTGTTTGCCGCGTTCTCTCCCGCGAGCGGAAACCCGGTATAGCCCGCCGCCGTCAGTGCGGCTTGCTCGCCCGCATTGGGCTGGTAGACATTTTGATCGAGCGCGCCTTCATTGATATCGCCATTCAGGGTGTGGGTCAACAGGTGGCGGTAATAGACGTTGCCGGCAAACACCAGGTTATCGCTAAGGCTGTGGTTGACCGCAAGATTCAAAAAAGTGGACTTATTCCCGGTGACATCGGGTTTGGTATAGATGCTGCTGTAGTTCGCGGCGAGCAATCTTTGTTCCTGCAGGCCGTTACCCGTGAGGTCGTTGTCGGCCCGGGCCACTGTGAATTTCAGGTCGGTCGCAGCATTGCGCCAGCCGAGCTTGCCGAAGATCTGGCCCACGCGCGTGGGTGAATCATCGCGCCAGCCGCGCTCCTTGAAATAGTTGCCGGTGACGAACCAGTCGAATTGCTGGTTATTCCCGCCATACTCAAACTCGGTGGCCCAGCGACCGTTCATGCCGCCATACCCCTGTATCGCCGCACCCGGGTGGCTGCGGCCATCCTTGGTTTGAATCGAGAGCGCACCGCCGAGGGTATTGAGCCCGAACAAGGGGTTGGAACCCGGCATTAAGGTGATGGAAGAAATCGCGGACTTGGGAATGAGGTCCCAGCTCACCACATCGCCGAAGGGCTGATTCAGTCGCACGCCATCCATATAGACTGATAAACCCTGCGGCGTGCCCAGCAGCGGCGACGCGGTGAAGCCGCGATAATTCACGTCCGGCTGGAACGGGTTGTTCTGCATCTCATTGATATGCACGCCGCCGATGTTGCGGTTGAGAAAATCGGACAGATTGATGGCGTTGCCGCGCTGAATATCGGCATCGGTGGCGGTTTGCACCGGCGCAGGTATCAGGTCGCGCGCGATGCTCAGGCCCGGCAGCGGCGTAGTGCCGATGACTTCAACCTTGGGCAGTTGCGTTACTCCCGGCGCGGACTGCGCGAAAGCCGTACTGGAAGACAATGCCGCTATCAGCGATATGACGCAAGCGCACCGCGAGCGGCGGTGCAAAAATGAGTTCGGATCTAACATCGATTTTCCCTGATGAGCGCTGTTATTTTTGTACCGCCAGCATTTATTGCGCAAAGTGCCGCCGCGCGCAAACATCGCGCCTTCTCCCCGGCAGCGGATTTGCCCTGTAGTATTGCATTTGCGAGCGTATGGCGTAGTAAGGTGGTTTCCCGATGCAACCCGTGAGTTTTTCCCGGAGGGATTATGTTGGCGTTTGTGCAAAGCGAAAGCGGCAGCGGCGCCGGCGGCACGTCGCGTCGCGATCTAATCGGCGTGTTAGCGGGCACGGTGATTTTTTTTGGCTTCAGCGTCACGATTGAACTGAGCGAAGCGGTGCTGGCGTTTACGCGTCCGTGGGAACACTATCAACTGGACGAAGTGCCGGGCGTGCTGCTGTTTTTGGCGATCGCATTGTCGTGGTTTGGATGGCGGCGCGTGCGCGAAGCGCGGGTGGAATTGGCGCGTCGTGTCGTGCTGGAGCGGCAACTGGCGGAAACGCTGGCCGAAAACCGGCGTCTGTCGCTGTCGCACGTGCGCGTGCAGGAAGACGAACGCAAGCAGCTGGCACGCGAATTGCACGACGAAATGGGGCAACATCTGAACGCGATCAAAATTGATGCGGTGTCCATACGTGATTGGAGCGACAACCGGCGCGAAGGCAAATGGGCAGACATTCATGCGGCTGCGCTGGCGATCATCGAGGTGACCAACCATGTGCAGAATACGACACGTGACATGCTGCGCCGGCTGCGTCCGGCCGGGCTGGACGAATTGGGATTGGCCGCCGCGCTGGAACATTTGGTGCAGCAGTGGCAGATGCGTAATCCATCGGCACGCGCTACGCTTGAAGTCGATGCCGATATGGACGGCTTGATGGAAAGCGAGAACATGACCTGCTATCGCCTGGTGCAAGAGGCGCTGAATAACGTAACGCGCCATGCGCAGGCGCGCAGCGTGACCATACGTTTGCAGCGGTTGAGCGGCGCGCTTGTGCTGGATGTCGTTGATGACGGCGTGGGTGCGTCGAATGAAACGCAAACGCGCGCTACGGGTTTGGGGCTGGTGGGCATGCGCGAGCGCGTTGAGGCCCTGGGCGGCGAAATTCAGATTGGAACGGCGGTGGGAGAAGGCTTTCGCATCAAAGCTGTGATTCCGGTGGCAGACGTGGTGGGGGCCGTATGAACGTTGCGGCCGGGATCAGCGTATTTCTGGTGGACGACCATTCGGTGGTGCGCGAGGGCTACCGGCGCCTGCTCGAACGCAGCGCCGGCATACGGGTAATCGGCGAAGCAGCGAATGCTGCCGATGCCTATAGCGAATTTCAGCGTCTCGATCCCGACGTGGTGGTGATGGATATTTCATTGCCGGGCGCCAGCGGTATTGAAGCCATGCGCCACATGCTCGCGCGCGAACCGCGTGCGAAGGTGCTGATATTCAGCATGCATGAAGAGCCGATATTTGCTTCGCGCGCATTTCAGGCGGGTGCGCTGGGCTATGTGACGAAAGCGAGCGCGCCGGAAGTGCTGGTCGAGGCCGTGCGCGCCGTTGCGCAAGGCACGCGTTATCTGAGTCAGGACATGGCGCAGGCGCTTGCGTTGCAATTCGTGGACGGCGGCGGCGAGTCGAGTCTTAACGTGTTGTCGAATCGCGAGTTTGAAGTGATGCGCCTGCTGGTTACGGGCGACACCATCGCCGCCATCGCGGAAAAACTCCAGCTGAGCTACAAGACGGTGGCGAACCATCAGTCGGCGATACGGCAGAAGCTCGGTGTGGAAACATCGGCGCAATTGCTGCAGGTGGCGCAGCGTAACGGCGTGGTGGCGCCGAAGTACTGAAGTGTTCGCGCCGCGCGCCGGCGGGAATGTCGGGTTTTGCATCCGGCTCAAGTGATGCCTGTCCCGCGCGGGATGCGGTGACGAAGGCGGCACGTCGGTCGAGGGTCGCTAATCGCCCCCACGATGTTCGGGATTAATGCGGTTGGCTGCGCTTACCGGCATCCTACGAGGGCCGGGCTTCGCGCACCCGCGGCCGAAAAATCGCCGTATGCAAAATCTCCACCACAGTACGTTGCTCGCAGCGCACCGCAACATACAGGCGCACGAATTCGTGGCCCTTGTGATTCCATTTTTCTTCGGGGATGGCGCGCACTTCATAGCCGGGACCGACGCGCAGCGCTTCATAAAACGACATGCGGCTGGCGACGTGTATCCACGCCGGCAGAATGAAGCGCGTGCGCAGCACCAGGTTGGCCTGCCGCTGTATCAATCCGGGATGCAGCAAAGGTGCTGCGCCTTCACCATACAGCGGCAGTTCATCACGCGAATCGCGGCACCATCCGAGATTTTCTTCGCGCGTGGGTGTCCACGCGAGCGCGGGAAACGGCGTGCCGACTTCCATCAAGTCCCAGGTCACGGTGGAGCGCTCCCGCAGCGGCGGGGCGGGTGGTATGTTGCCGCGTGGGTCTGGCTGCGCGGATGCCTCGGGTAACGTCGCACTCATGCGCGCGAGTTCCACCCCTTGCGGGTTCAGGCAGGTGACGGTGTGTGATCCATTGCCGGAGTTCGCAGTATGTATGCTGAGCAACTCGCCCTCGTACGCGGGTTTACCGAAACTCACATCGGCAGTGCCGCGCGCAAGCCACGCTTTGCCGTAGTGCGCGACCAGCGGCTGCGTCATGTGACTGAACACGGTGACGCCAGGCACCAATCCGCCTTTGAAGCCGAATTGGCGCGCGACATCATCGCTGTGCATGCGATTTTCGGATTGTGTGGAGGGGTTGTGCGTGCGCACCTGATAGGGTGTTGCACTGGTTGAGGTGTTCATATTTAAGTATTTGTTTTTAAAAGGTTATTTAACCATGCCCAAGGCTGCTAATCCGGCGTACATTTCATCATGCTGTTGCGCCAGCGCTTTGCGGCTGCCTTCGGCGCCGACAAAACTATCCGTCCACTGATTTTTTTCCAGATGTGTTTTCCACTCGGCAGCACGCACTACGCGTGCGAGTGCTGCTTCCCAATACGCGGTCTGTGCCGCCGTCATTGCTTTGGCGCCGATGATACCGCGCAGGTTATCAACAACGACGTTGATGCCTTGCTCGCGCCAGGTGGGTACTTGTGCCAGCGCACCCGCGTAGCGCTGCGGCGCCGACAGGGCGATGATGCGGATGCGCCCTGCGATGTGATGCGCCACCAGATTCGATGCCGGCGTGGCAATCACGTCCACATGGCCGCCGATGAGCGCGCTGACGCCTTGCGACACCGACTGGAACACCACGGATTTCAATTTCTTCGGTTCGCCACCTGCCACCTGCGTAACGAGAGCGAGCGTGATGTGGCCGGTATTGCCGAGGCTGGTGCCGATGGCCGCACTCACATTGCCGGCGTCGGTATTTAACAGCGCAGCCAGTTCGCGTCCGCTGCGTACGGATGAATCCGCGCGCACGGCGATGCCCACCGACTCGCTAAAAAGTTGCGCAACTGAAGTGACGTCGGTGTAGTGTAGCGTGCTGCGCCCGGTAATGTGGTTGGTCAGCAAATTCGCGGTGCTGATGGCCAGATGATGACCGTCCAGCGGATTTTGGTTCAGGCCACTCCACGCTACGACGCCGCCCGCTGCCGGCTTGTTGATTACCGTCATCGGCACATCGACGACTTTTTGTTCCTGAAGCACTCTCTGCACCAGTCGCGCAAGCGTGTCCGAGCCGCCGCCCGCGGCTGATGCGGCGACGAGTTCAACGTTGCGCGACGGTTTCCAACCCTGTGCCGGAGCATCCTGTGCCGTAGCGAGAGCGGCGAGTGCGGCAATCGCGTAGCGCCGGATGGTGCTCAATTCACGATGCCTGCCGACTTAGCGTTGCACGAATTGCGGTGGGTCAAACGCCGTGACGCGCGGCAACGCGCCTTTGAATAGCTCCACTTCAACCAGCGCGGTGTGCGCGCTACAACCCTGGGTGAGTTTCGAGGTGCCTTTGTCGAGCGTGAGCACGTTGGGGTTGCCGTGTTTTTCGAGCGAGTCGTTTTGAGCAGGGTCGAGCGGATCAAACCACGCGCCGGTGGGCAATACGGCAACGCCGGGCCGCACGCCGTCGTCGATCTTGACGCCCGCGAGACATGCGCCACGATCATTGAACACGCGCACCACATCGCCCGCCTTGATGCCGCGCGCTGCCGCGTCCTGTGGATGCAGCGTGATGGCTTCGCGGCCTTGTATCTTGGCAGCACGACTCACGCTGCCGTGATCGTACTGGCTGTGCAGGCGCGTTGACGGCTGGTGCGACAGCAGGTGCAGTGGATATTTTTTTGTCAGCGGGCTGCCCAGCCATTCGGCGGGCGCGAACCACGCCGGGTGTCCGGGACAATCGTCGTAGTTAAACGCGGCTATGGTGGTTGATGTGATCTCTATTTTGCCTGACGGGGTGGGCAATTTGTGGGCAACCGGGTCCGCGCGAAACTGGCGCATCATCACCGCCGGTTCCAGCGGCGGCGGTATTTCGATAAACCCTTCCGACCAGAACGCTTCGAACGACGGTAATTCAATATCGAACCTGCGTGCGCGCTCGCGCGACACGTCGTAAAGATGGCGCAGCCACGCGGCTTCGTTGCGGCCTTCGGTGAATTTTTCCTTCACGCCGAGGCGCTCGGACAGCGCTGTGAAAATATCGTAGTCGTTGCGCGCGTCGGCCACCGGATCAATCGCGCGCTTCATCGCGATCATGTGGCGGTCGCGGTTGCTGGAGCCGATGTCGTCGCGCTCCAGCATGGTGGTGGCGGGCAGCACGATGTCGGCGAACTTGGCAATTGGGCTCCAGTACTGCTCGTTGACGATAATCGTTTCGGGCTTGCTGCGCCAGGCGCGCAGGAAGCGATTTAAATCCTGATGGTGATGAAACGGGTTGCCGCCGGCCCAGTAGATCAAGCGGATGTCGGGGTAGGTGCAGAGCGTGCCGTCGAAATCGTAATGTCCGCCGGGGTTTTCCAGCATGTCGGTGATACGCGCCACGGGGATCGGCGTCGTAACAAAGTTCTGTCCCTGCGGCAGCACCGGCCCGGAAAACGGACGCGCGTTGGCGCCCTCGATGCCCACCGGGCCGTAGGCCAGCGCAAAGCCACCGCCGGGCGTACCGATCTGCCCGAGCAGGCAGGCGAGGGTAATGGCCATCCAGTAAGGCTGTTCGCCGTGATCGCCGCGCTGCAAGGCCCAGGCAACGTTGATCATGGTGCGGCTGGTGGTCATGCGGCGCGCGAGGTTGGTGATGGTGTCAGCGGGCACATCGCAAATCGTCGCGGCCCAGTGCGCGGATTTCGCCACGCCGTCGCTTTCGCCCATCACATATTTGCGCAAGGGTTCGAAATCGGTGCAGTAACGGGCGAGAAACGCCTTATCGTGTTTGTCTTCGGCAATAATCGTGTGCGCGAGTCCCAGCATAAATGCGGTGTCGGTATTTGGGCGGAGGGGTATCCATTCGGCGCCGGGTGCAGCTTCAAAATCCTGTCGCAGGGGAGAGACGTTGACGAACTTCACCCCGGCGGCAGCAAGGCGTTTTAACATCGGGCGGACTTCGTGCTGGCTGATGCCGCCGGAATTCACTTGCGAATTCTTCGAGGGCACGCCACCGAACGCGACCAGCATTTCGCAATGTTGTTCGAGCGACACCCATGCCGTCTGCTGCGAGCGCATCACATCCATGTCCATCAATATGCGTGGCAGCAAGGTGCGCGCCGCGCCGAGGCTGTAGGTGCCCAGGTGCGCGACATGGCCGCCGATGGCGTTCATGAAGCGGCGCAATTGACTTTGCGCGTGATGGAAGCGCCCGGCGCTCGACCAGCCGTAGGAGCCGGCAAAAATTGCGCTGTTGCCAAACTGCGTGACGACGCGCTTCAAGTCCGCGGCCACCAGATCGGAAGCTTCGTTCCAACTCACATTGACGAATGGTTCCGCGCCGCGCTTGTTACGTGCAGCACCAGGGCCGCCTTCGAGATAACTCTTGCGTATCGCGGGATGGCGCACACGCAGCGGGCCGGTTACCGCGCCGGGCAGTGCATTACCTATGGGTGAAGGATCAGGATCGCGCTCAAACGGGGCTATGCCGGTGATAACGCCATCAGTGACGGTGACATCGTAGACGCCCCAGTGGGTTGAGGTGAGCATGGGTAGTTCCTCAAAACAGGTTAAACCACAGCTAAACACAGATGAACACAGATAACCTCAAGCGCCTCGGTTCCATCTGTGTTCATCTGTGTTTATCTGTGGTGAATAAGGTTTTTATGGTTGTGATTCTTAGTGACTTTCGCCCACTTTGAAGCTGGCCTTGTCCTGTTCGTCCAACTGCGCGATCAAGCCTGTTTCCCACGCCAGATATTGCTTCATCGCTTCGCGATTGCCCAAGTGGCGGTCATGCACGAAAAACAGATAATCGATGCAATCGGCGTCCGCCGGCGTATGTGGCGAGGCTTCCAGCGTGTAGCCTGCGGCGGTCCACGTCGCGAGTCCGCCTTCGAGCAGCTTCACATTGCCGACGCCCGCTTCCGCGAGATCGATGGCGGCGGCCTGTGCCACATCTGTGTCGCGCGTGATCAACACCACGTTCTTCGCGCCCGCGGCGTCTTTCACAATACGCGAACGGATGCTCCAGCGGCTGCCCGGCACATGCTGCTTGCGGTAATTCATGCTGGGGCCGAGATAGAATGCGCTGCACGATCCGGCGGCGAGCGCCTGCTTTAATTCGGCAGCGGAAATTTTCGGCAACGCAGGCAGAGAGGCTTTCGCGGGCACGGGCAATTGCAGGCCCGAATTCACACCGCCTTCAAGCACATAGACATCGCAGCCGAGTTGTTTCAACCACGCAGCGACCACCGGCGCGCGCACGCCTTCGCCGTCCGCCAGCACGATGCGCGCGTTGCGCACGCCCACCCATTGGTCGGTGGCCTGCACCAGTTGCCCGCCTGGCGCATGCGCCGCGCCCGGCAGTGACCCCGCTTGAAATTCCTCCGCGGTGCGCACGTCGAGCACGGACAGCGAGCGGCCGCTGTCAGAAAGCCAGCCTTCAACCTGTTTTGCGGTGACGGTCTGCACCTTGAAGCGCGCCAGCAATTTCTTGGCACTGGCTTGCAGGCCGGGCAACGCGGCGGCGTTGATTTTGTCGGGATACTTGCGCGTGGCGCCGCGCTCCAGTTCAAAGTCGGCCAGTACCCAGCCCTGCGTGCCGTTTTCCAGCGCATACACCGGATTTTCTATGCCGAAATTTAGCAGCGTTTGCGCGCCCATGATTGAGCGTGTGCGTCCGGCGCAATTGACGATGATTTTGGTTTTGGGGTTTTTGACGATCTCGCTGATGCGATAAGGCAGTTCCGCGTTGGGGCAGCAGATGCCGCCGGGGATATTCATCTTGTTGTATTCGGCGTAGGGCCGGCCATCGACGATAATGAAGTCCTCGTTGCGCTGCTGCATCTGCGCGAGTTCGGTGACGGTGACGCGCGGCGTCTCGTACACATGCTCGACCAGTTCACCGAACAGTTTGCTCGGCACGTTGACGCCCTTGAATATCGCATAACCCGCCGCGGCCCACGCCGGATTGCCGCCGGCGAGCACCGACACATCGGTATAGCCGATTGCGGCGAGCCGTTTCACGCCGCGTTCCGCTACGCCGTCGCCGTCGTCGCACAACACGATGCGCGCACTCTTGCGCGGCACCAGTGTGGTTATGCCGAGTTCGAGCCGGCTATAGGGCATGGGTGTTGCGAACAGCAAATGGCCTTCGCCGAACTGGCCGTCTTCACGCACGTCCAGCAGCGCAATTTCGCCGCCGTCGTGCAGCATGTTTTTCAGATTACGGGGGGTTACTGTTTGCGCAGTCATCGGAATTTTCACTAAAAGAGATGATTGTAAGATTATAGCGCTGTGACGTCCTATTGATTCGGAGCACAACGCAAGCAACGCCGGCCCTATAATTGGCGGTAATCCATTTCGCTGTCCAAAGGAGCTGTTTCATGATTGTAATTTTTCGCGGCGCTGCTGCTGTCGCGGGTGTGACCGCGCTGGCGCTTGCCGCTGACGTTGCGGCTCAGGTGCAAAACTATCCAATACGGCCGATCCGTTACGTCGTCGCATTCGCGCCTGGTGGCCTCAATGATATTCTTGCCCGTATAGTCGGGCAAAAGTTGAGCGAGAGCTGGGGACAGCCGGTGATCATTGACAATCGCCCCGGCGCCGGCGGCAATCTCGGTACCGAGCTGGTGGCGAAAGCGGCGCCCGACGGTTATACCATCCTGAATATCAGCACCGCGCAGGTGATTTCGCAATCACTCTATGCAAAACTCGGCTACAGTCTTGAACGTGACCTGGCGCCGGTGGTGCTGCTGGCCTACACGCCGCTGGTGGTGACGGTGCACAATGGCATCGCGGCAAAAAGCGTGCGGGATCTGGTGGCTGTGGCGAAAAGCATGAAGCTGGTCAATGCGTCCGGCGGCCACGGCACCATCAGCCATCTTTCCGGGGAAATGTTGAAACGGGCGGTGGGCTTTGACGCCACGCACGTGCCGTACAAGGGCAATGGGCCGGCGATTCCTGACATGATGAGCGGTCAGGCGCATCTGCTGATCAATGGTATTCCCGATTTGCTGCCCGCGATTAAATCGGGCCGTGTGCGCGCGATAGCGATGATGGCCGACAAGCGGCATTCGTTTCTGCCGGATGTTTCAACCATGGCGGACCAGGGTTACAAGGATTTTGTGCTCGGCAACTGGGTGGGCATCGTGATGCCCACCGGCACGCCGAAGCCGATCATCGACAAGATGTACACAGAAGTCGCGCGGCTGATGAAACTGCCTGAGGTGGCCGAGAAGATTGCGCAGCAGGGCTTCGACCCGGCTGTCAGCTCGCCCGATGAATTCAGCAAACGCATCAAGGTTGAAACGGCGCTCTTTGCGAAGGCCGTTAAGGAGTCGGGCGCGCGGGTGGATTGATCAGACCGTCTCAGGCTGGGAGAGCGGCATGCCGCGCCTCTTGTTCGAGATAACTGTTCCGGTAGAGGGTGGTAGCCCGCTCATGGGTGGCCACACTCTGCACATCCAGTTCGGCCTGTGGCGGTTCGACCCGCTCGAAATGATTGTAGCGGTCAACGCCGCGTACCAGCATTGCTGCTGGCTTGATGGATCCCACCGGGCGCACAGATGCCGGTATGAAGTTAAATCCCATTCCGATGCGGCGATGATTCGCGGTATTCGGGCCGGAGCGGTGCGCGCACAGGCCGTGATGCATGGAAAACGATCCGGCCGCTAGCGGCATGGCCACCGGTGTGCCTTCATCCAGCGGCTCGGTGATCACCTGACTGGCGCGGTTGACGCTGTTTTTGACGACACGCGACACGTGGCTTAACTGCCGCGGCTTGCCACGGAACGAAAGCGCGTCCATGCAGCCGGCGGCTTCGTTGGCTTCCGACAGCGCAACCCATACCGTGAGCGTCTCTTTGGGTTCCAGGCCGAAATAGGTTGAGTCCTGGTGCCAGGCGGCAATGGTGGGCGAACAGGGTTCCTTGATGAAGAAGGTACCGGTGAAAATCAGGATATCCGGGCCCAGCAGGTCTTCGACCACATCGAGGATGCGCGGGTCGCACGCGAGTTTCGCCGCCCACGGCAGGGTCAGGTAGGGCATGGTGCGCCACTTGAGTTCCTCGGTGGCGTTGACCGGCGCACCCAGCCATTTCTCCAGGCGCTCCAGTCCGTCACGGCAGGTCTGCAGTTCCACCGCGTCGAGCAGCGGAAACGGCGACAGGAATCCGTCATGCCGCCAGCGGGCGATCTGTTGCGGGCTTAACGCGCTCATGAGCGCAGTTCTTTACTGCTCAACCTGCCACGTTCACTTCGAGCGTTCAGAATTTGTAGGCTTGACGCACCAGCAATTTCCACGCACCACCCTGTTTTTGCCAGACCATCATCGCATTCATGCTGGAAGTGCCGGGCTTGCCTTCACGCTCGTTTTCACCTGCCATGATATGGCGCGAGACCGCAGTGTCGCCACTGATGGTGTTGCTTTGATTCGCGCCGTAGATTGCTTTCCACTTTGTTTTTGGATCCATGACGTTGGCGATGAATTGCGCTTTGTCTTCTATTCTGCCGGACGAGTGGCCGTAGGTCACATCCTGCGTGAGCAGCGGTTCAAAGGCGGCGGCGTTTTTGTCGCGGATGGCGTTGTAAAACTTTTCTATGGCTTGCGTCAGTGCGGCACTGTCGTTTGCGTTGCTCATGGTAAGTTTCCTTGTCGAATCACGGATCACAGACGAAAGGCCTGGCGCGCATAGAGCCGCCACGTGCCGGCTTCCTTGGTCCACACCAGCAGCACGCCGATTTTGGTGGTGTTGGTTTTGCCATCCAGTTCGCTCACGCCGTTGTAGGTGTTACGCACCACGGCCGTGTTACCGGTAACTTTGACGGTCTGGTCGGTGAACGTAAGCGATTTCATCACCGCCTTGTTTGCCACGTTAACCTTGATGAATTCCTGTTTGTTTTCGATGCGGCCCGCTGAATGGCCGTAGCTCACATTTTCCGATATCAATGCCTCGTACTGCTTTGCGTCCCTAACGACCATGGCCGCGCGCAGCGCCTCCATGGCTTGCGTTACGGCGGTTTCGTCGGCGGACTGGGCGTAGACTGTTTGCGTGCCGGTCAGCAGCGTGAAAAACAGGACCAATAGGGAAAGCAATTTTGTGCGCATAACATCCTCCACTTGAGCATGATTTCGGGAATCGCTCGACCGTCATATGAACGCGGCTATGCCGATCGATCAACGATACTGTATCACAGCGCACGCGCGCTGCGCGTAGCGCGCAGGACAGGGAAGCCCGGCGCCGGGTTTCAGCTACTTGCGCTGTGCGGAGAATCCGCCGAGCAGTGCGGCGACAGGACGTGCGCCACGCCGTGGCGGCGGCGGCGCCGGCGGTGCGTCTGCGGTGGCTGTATCGCCATCGGGTTCGTATGGTTTGCTGAAATCGAAACCGTCGGCTGCGATTTTTGGGGTGGGCGTGTGCGGCGCCCGCGCACGGATCGGACGATCACCGCGCAGGTCCACCAGCTCGGCACCACGCTGCGGGCGATCCTTGCGGTCAAGGCGATCCAGACGCTGGCGTTCATCGAGGCCATCCACCGGCACGCGCTCGATCGTGCGCTTGAGCAGTTTTTCGATGTCGATCAACATCCTGGATTCATCGTGACATACCAGTGAAATCGCTTCGCCCGGCAGACCGGCGCGGCCGGTGCGGCCGATACGATGCACATAGTCTTCGGGCACATACGGCAGTTCGAAGTTGATAACGAACGGCAATTCTTCAATATCAAGGCCGCGCGCGGCGATATCGGTGGCGACCAGCACGGTGGCACGGCCTTCCTTGAAATCACACAGCGCCTGCTCGCGCTCGGCCTGCGTACGGTCGCTGTGGATGGCGGTGGCCTTGATACCGTCGCGCTCCAGCTCGCGTGCGAGCTTGTTGCAGTCTTTTTTCATGCGCAGAAACACCAGCACCTGCGTCATGTTGCGCGTGCGAATGAGGTTGGCGAGCAGCGTGCGTTTGCGTTCAGCGGCGACTTCATACACCTGATGCGACACCAGTTCCGCCGGCGCGTTACGGCGCGCCACTTCGATCGACAGCGGGTTGCGCAGCATCTGGTTGGCGAGCCGCTTGATGTCGTCGGAAAAAGTTGCGGAGAACAACAAGCTTTGGCGCTGCGCGGGAATCAGCGCAATGATGCGTTTAAGATCGGGCAGGAAACCCATGTCGAGCATGCGATCCGCTTCGTCGAGCACGAGAATCTGCACTTGCGACAGATTGACGGTTTTCTGCTGCACGTGGTCGAGCAGGCGTCCCGGTGTCGCCACCAGAATTTCCACGCCCGCCATCAGCGCCTGTGTTTGCGGTTTCATGTCCACGCCGCCGTACACTACAGTGGAGCGTAGCGGCAGATATTTGCCGTAGCCCTGCACCGATTCATGCACCTGCGCCGCGAGTTCGCGCGTGGGTGTGAGCACCAGCGCGCGCACCGGATGACGCGCCGGCGAGGGACTGTTGCTGGCGTGGGGTGCGAGTATTTGCAGCAGCGGCAGGGTGAAGCCCGCAGTCTTGCCAGTGCCGGTCTGCGCACAACCCATGAGGTCGCTGCCGGCCAGCACGGCAGGTATGGCCTGCACCTGTATAGGCGTGGCTTCGGTATAGCCCTGATCCGCGACAGCGCGTTGCAGTTCCGGCAGGAGATTAAGCGTCGCGAAAGACATCAGGCGGACCCAGCCAACATCGGCACTCTGGCAAGGTGCCAGGCGACTGCCCGGCCTAGGGCGCGGAGAGCCAAGGGTGCGTGGGATGCGGTGGAACGCGTGCTACGAGGGTATGAATTCACAGCAGCGAAGTATAGCGCAATGCAGCAATTCGCGCTATCAAAGGCATAATTTGTTCAAAATATTCATAAATCTGGTAGATTGTGGCGCATTGACGGACCGCAGGTGAGTGCATTGGATTGAAAATGAACCAGATCGTCTTCGACAATACGCTTGTCCCGGCGCAACGCAGCACGTTGCCGCTGGTGCTGACGCTCGACACCCACGGCGTGCCGCACCGCTGGATCACCTGGCAGCACGCGTGTTTTTATTACGCCAAGGATCAGGTGGCGTGGACACTCGGCGAACATGCCTTCACCGTGTTCGGCGGCACCAACCGCATGACCGGCGAGCGTTCTGAAATCACCGCCAGCAGCATCATCGCCGTCAAGGGCAAGGCGATGGCGATGAAGTCGTTCAACCAGGTGCCGCCGCTGAATAATCGCGAATTGTTTCACCGCGACCGGCAGATTTGCGCGTACTGCGCGGATTCATTTCCGGGCGCCAAACTCACGCGCGACCACATCAAGCCGTTTTCCAAAGGCGGCAGAGATAGCTGGATGAACGTGGTTACCGCCTGCCGCGCCTGCAACGAACGCAAGAGCGATCGCACACCCGAAGGCGCGGGCATGGAACTGGTTTACCTGCCGTACGTGCCGAACCGCGCCGAGTACTTGATTTTGACGAATCGCCGCATACTCGTGGATCAAATGGAGTTTCTGGCGCAGCATGTGCCGGCGCAGAGCCGTTTGCATCAACGGGTGGCTTGATGCACCACTCCGTCATACTGGCGAAAGCCAGTATGACGGTGGTGGTTTTAGTGCCGCGTGCTTAGCTGCACCACGGCAACGCCAGCGCCTGCAACACCTCACCTGTAGCCGCGGTCTGCACAAACGCCGCCACCGACATATCGCGCGTTTTCCATGCCGGCGATAATCGAAACTTGTGGTTAATCTCAGCGGCGTCCGCGGCAAACGGCCCCGCCAAATCACGCACTACGAAATCATGTTGCAGGCGTTTGCCTTTGTTTTCGCCTGCGTTGACCTGATTGGCGAGTTTATTTTCGTAGAGCGCCAGAAAAACGGTGGCGCCGGTTTGTTTGCGATGTAACCTGATTCGAGCGGCGGATTCCAGCGCACCGCCGGAGGTGTGCAGCGACAGCGCAATGTCCGCGCCAGGCTGCTCGCGATTCACGGCGGCGATGCGTTGCTGAAAATCAGTGAGCGACAGGCCGTGCCGGTAGTCTTTGCTGTCGAGCATCAACTGCGGCGTGTAGATGGTGCGGTTGCGTATGCGGTTGTTGACGAAGCGCTGGCGTTCGGTGAAACGCTTTTGCGCGAACGGGTCGGTCCAGCCGAGGTAGTTCCAGTAATCCACGTGATAAGCGAGTGTCAGCAGGCGATCCGTGGTGTAGCCCTGCGCGGGCAGGGCACTCACCCAGCGGTCGGCGGGCGGGCAACTGTCGCAGCCTTCCGACGTGTACAGCTCAAGTAACGCCACGCGCTGTGCGCCGCTGCTGGCATTACAGTTGGCGGCGGTAACCGGTGTTGCGATTAGTGCCATAAGCACGGTGACGCAGGCAGCGAGTTTCATGCGCGATGTTCCCGGATTTTTCTGTTGGTCGCGCGCCGCGTCACAAACTTACGTCTTACTGACGTCTTACTTACGTCTGAGGCGGCGCTAACGGGTTTCTGCTATGATGCGCCCCTCGCAATCTAACTATTTGTTTTTATTAAGTTATTTCCATATGCTGGATGTTGATTTGCACAGCCATTCCAGCCATTCCGACGGCCGGTTGACGCCCGTCGAACTGGTGACGCGCGCGTTTGCGCGAGGCGTAAAGGTGTACGCACTAACCGATCACGACGAATTAAGCGGTCTTGCCGAAGCGCGCCGGGAGGCTGAAGCACGCAGCATGAAGTTCATTGCGGGCGTAGAAATTTCGGTATCGTGGGCGGCTGCAACGCTGCACATCGTGGGCCTGAATTTCGATCCTCTACACACGGAAATTGCCGAGGGCTTGCAGCGCGTGCGCGCGGGCCGTCATGCGCGTGCCGAACGCATCGCCGCCGACCTGGAGCGCGCGGGCATCGAAGGCGCGCTCGCGGGGGCGCAGGGGTACGCGCGCAATGCAGATTTGCTGAGCCGCACGCATTTTGCGCGGTACCTGGTTGAGCGCGGTTATGTGAAAGACGCCAACGCCGCGTTCAAGCGTTATCTCACCGCAGGCAAACCGGGTTACGTTGAGCATCAATGGGCGACACTGTCGCAGGCGGTGGGCTGGATCAACGCGGCAGGCGGCGCAGCGGTGATCGCACATCCGGGGCGCTATAAATTAAACAACCGTGAGCGTGAAGCCCTGCTCGGCGAGTTTTGCGATCTGGGAGGGGCAGGTGTCGAGGTCGTCACCGGCAGTCATACCGCGGATCAATATGCGACGTGGGCGCGTTATGCGCAACGCCACGGCCTAAAAGCTTCGGTGGGATCGGATTTTCATGGGCCGGGTGAAAGCTATCTTGATTTGGGCAAATTGCCGGATTTGCCTTATGGCTTGGCGCCGGTGTGGGAAGATTTTTGAGTCCAGAGTTGAGAATAAAAGCGCATCGCGGGGTAACGCCCAACGCTCAACTCTGAACGCCCAACAGCCTTCATGTCCCAATACTTCACCATTCACCCCGTCGATCCGCAACCGCGACTGATCCGTCAGGCGGCGGAAATCGTGCGTGCGGGCGGCGTGATCATTTATCCGACCGACTCGTGTTACGCACTCGGCTGTCACATCGGTGACAAGGCGGCCATGGAGCGTATGCGTACCATTCGACAGGTGGACGAACGCCACCATTTTTCGCTGGTGTGCCGCGATTTGTCGGAGATAGCCGCCTATGCGAAAGTCGATAACCGCCAGTACCGCATGCTGAAGGCTGCGACGCCGGGCTGTTACGCGTTTATTCTCGAAGCCACGCGCCAGGTGCCCAAGCGCTTGCAGCATCCAAGCCGGCGCACCATTGGTGTGCGCATTCCCGATCATCCGGTGGTGCGCGCATTGTTGGCGGAACTCAACGAGCCGCTGTTGTCATCGACACTGACACTGCCCGGTGACGATGTGCCGCTCAACGACCCGGAAGAATTTCGCCAGCGGCTCGAACATCAGGTTGATCTGATACTCGATGCGGGTTCGTGCGGCGTTGAGCCGACAACCATAGTGAATCTCACCGGTCCCGAGCCGATGATCACGCGCGTGGGCAAGGGCGATACGGCGCTGTTCGGGGTGTGAACTTCAGGCTCGAAGTTCAGAACCGAAGTTTGGGATTGAGGGTGCTTCTCGGCTTGCGCTACACTAGCCCTTGCCGGTTCTCGGCTGTCTGCTCCATCAATGAATAAATCTCAAATAAAAACAAACAGTTACGGCGCATTCTCGGCTGTGACCATGGTACCAATAAGGCGCGCATGGAATTAAATGTGATTCAGGTGATCGCGATTTACGCGATCCCCGTCATCTTTGCGATTACTTTGCACGAAGCCGCGCACGCCTATGCCGCCAAATATTTTGGCGACCTCACGGCGTATTCGCAGGGGCGCGTGAGCTTGAATCCGATACGCCACATCGACCCCATCGGCACGGTGGCATTGCCCCTGCTGATGCTGGCGGTTAGCAAATTATTCGGCGGCGGATTCATATTCGGCTGGGCCAAACCGGTGCCGGTGAATTTCGGCAACTTGCGCCACCCCAAGCGCGACATGCTGTGGGTGGCGGCGGCGGGGCCGGGCGCTAATCTGGCGATGGCGATTTTCTGGGTGCTGATGGTGAAGCTGAGTTTCAGTGATGCCGTGGGTTCGCTGTCGTTTGCATTGCCGCTGGCGCTGATGGGTGCGGCGGGCGTGATGGTGAACGTGATTTTCATGGTGCTGAATCTGCTGCCGATTCCACCGCTCGACGGCGGACGCATCATGGTGAGCCTGCTGCCGCATCGACAGGCGTATCAGTTCTCGCGCATCGAACCCTATGGGTTTTTCATCATTCTCGCGTTGCTGTTCACTCACGTGCTGGATGTGGTGATGTGGCCGCTGGTGACGATTACCATTCAGGGTGTCGCGGCACTGGCGGATATTCCGGTGCTCGACCTTTATAAACTTTTAAAGCTTTTGTCCAAATAAGATCATGTTTTCAAACCGCGTACTTTCCGGCATGCGCCCCACCGGCGCGCTGCATTTAGGCCACTATCACGGCGTGCTCAAAAACTGGGTGCGCCTGCAACACGAATTCGAGTGTCTTTATTTTGTCGCCGACTGGCACGCGTTGACCACGCACTACGATGATCCCAGCCACATCGCACAACACGTGTGGGACATGGTGATCGACTGGCTCGCCGCCGGCGTTGATCCGGCGCATGCGACGCTATTCATTCAATCGCGGGTGCCGGAGCACGCCGAACTGCATTTGCTGCTGTCGATGATTACCCCGCTGGGCTGGCTGGAGCGTGTGCCGACCTATAAAGATCAGCAGGAAAAACTCGCCGAGAAAGATCTCGCGACCTACGGCTTTCTGGGCTATCCGCTGCTGCAAAGCGCCGACATTCTGATTTACCGCGCCAACCGCGTGCCGGTGGGCGAGGATCAGGTACCGCATGTCGAAATCACGCGGGAAATCGCACGCCGCTTCAACCACGTGTTCGGCAAAGAAACCGGCTTCGCGGAAAAAGCCGAAGCCGCCATCAAGAAACTCGGTTCGCGGCGCGCAAAAGTGTATCGCCAGCATCGCTCGAAGTACCTCGAAAAAGGTGACGCCGAAGCGCTGGCAGCGGCGCGCGAACTGCTCAATGAAACGCAGAATCTGACGATGGGCGACCGCGAGCGGCTGTTCGGCTACATCGAAGGCGGCGGCAAAGTGATCCTCACCGAGCCGCAGGCGTTGTTGACCGAAGCTTCAAAAATGCCCGGGCTTGACGGGCAAAAAATGTCCAAGTCGTACAACAACACCATTGCATTGCGCGAGGATGCCGACAGCGTCACCAAAAAAATTCGCACCATGCCCACCGACCCGGCGCGTGTGAAACGCACCGATCCCGGCGACCCTGAAAAATGCCCGGTGTGGCAGTTGCATCTGGTGTATTCGGACGACACGAAAAAGCAATGGGTGCAGCAGGGATGCCGCAGTGCGGGCATCGGCTGCCTTGAGTGCAAGCAGCCGGTGATCGACGCGGTGATCGCCGAACAGCATCCCATGCGGGAGCGGGCGCAGCGTTATTTGGATGACCCAACCTTGGTGCGTAACATCGTCGCCGATGGCTGTGAGAAGGCGCGCAAGATGGCGCAGGAGACGTTGCGGGATGTGCGGGAGGTTATGGGGCTGGGGTATAGCTGATTACGATATTTACACCGCAATGTTGAAATTCTGTCGAAGCATTGTTGCGGCTCTATTGGGTTTCTCTGGGTTCGGAACGTTTGCCTATGGATAGTTCTTCAACGCAGCGGCGATCAACTTGGAAGGCTATGTAATTGCGTGGACTTTGATGGCGGTAGGGACGCTTTTGCTTATCGCGGCGTCCAAGCTTATGACGAAGGAAATGGAAATCGCTTTGAATGCGCTCTTGAAGAAATTAGGTCGGAAAAATACTGAACGCGAGTAAGGCGCAATAACGAAACACGCGCAAGGTGTATTCCGTAGGGCGTCAATAAGCGAAGCGCATTGCGCCGCATGCTTAGTCGTGATGCTCCGCCAAAATCAACTGCAACTTCGCCGGGGGCAGCCCGGCGGCTGGTTACTTTCTTTTGAACGGCCAAAAGAAAGTAACCAAAGAAAAGGCCGCCCCGGTTCGCCGACCCCTTCCTGCGCTACTCGCCACGCCGGGCGGCTGCGGAACTCGCCCTCGCATAACCCAACGGCGCGAGGACTCAGACAGTCCTCGCCGAATTCCCCGGCGCGTCTGCGTTGCTCGGCGGCTCTCAGGGGAATTCAACTGCGTCGCGGGGTCGAGTGTGTCTTGCTTGGCGAACCTACGCAGGTTTTTTCCGCCTAACTAAAAACCCTTCCCAATCAACCGTTTAATCAACCTATTGCGTTCTATTTAAGCAGTAAACACTATATGTTGTGGGTTTTGTGGCGAAATGGGGTAAAATCTTGTATGCGCATTGAACTGGGCGTAACTAAGGTGAAAATGTTCTATAAAAACATATACTTATACGTGTTTTCTGTACGCGAAAGCAGAGCGCTGTGAGCGCCGTTATGGATTCGTCCATGCCTGAGCCGATGGTGCCGCTGGACGCACCCGCCGAGCACATTGCCAAGGTCTACGGCGAGCCGATGCTGGAGATGCCGCATGATCTCTACATTCCGCCGGATGCGCTGGAGGTTTTTCTTGAGCAATTCGAGGGGCCGCTGGATTTGCTGCTGTACCTGATTCGCAAAGAGAACATCAGCGTTCTCGATATCCCGATGGCGAAGCTGACGCGGCAATATCTTGAATACGTCGAGCTGATGCGCACCAAGCAGCTTGAGCTGGCGGCGGAATATCTGCTGATGGCGGCGATGTTGATCGAGATCAAATCGCGCATGTTGCTGCCGCGTCCGTCGGGCATTACGCTGGAAGAGGATCCGCGCGCGGAATTGGTGCGCCGCCTGCTCGAATACGAGCAGATGAAAAAAGGCGCGCAGTACCTGGGTGAAATTCCGGTTGCCGGGCGCGATTATATGCCGGTAAATGTGCTGTTCGAGCGCGATGGTATGATTCCGCCGGATGTGTCGCCCATCGATCTGAAGCTGGCGTGGCTGACCATATTAAATCGCGCCAAGCTCAACAGCCATCACAAAATCACGCGCGAGCAGTTGTCGGTGCGCGCGCACATGACGCGCATTTTGCGGCGCCTGCAGGACGCGGAGTTTGTGGAGTTCACGCAGCTTTTTTCTGCGACGGAAGGCTTGCCGGTACTGGTGGTGACGTTCATCGCCCTGCTTGAACTCGCGCGCGAATCGCTGGTGCAGATTACGCAGCAAGCGGCCTATGCACCGATCTATGTCAAGCTGGGCAGTGCCGTAACGGAGGTGTAGCCATGAGTGAAAAAACAGAACCAACCGTTGCCCCGGAGGTTGTCGAAGCTGCGGGGCCTGCCGAGGCGCTGTATGAAACTTCGGCGGATGCCGCGGACATTGATGCACCTGACGCGCCGCAAGCGTTTGTTGACGCCGCCGCGCTGGATATCGATCTGATCAAGCGCGTGCTGGAAACCGCGCTGCTCACCAGTGCGGAGCCGCTGTCGCTCAACGAAATGAAGCGCATGTTCCCGCGCGGCGAAACCAACAATGAACTGATGCGCAAACTGCTGGACGAAATTCGCGTGTCGTGGGAAGGGCGCGGCGTGGAATTGGTGAACGTGGCGTCGGGCTGGCGCTTTCGCTCGAAGCCGGAGTTGCAGCGTTATCTCGATAAATTAAATCCGCTGAAAGCGCCCAAGTATTCGCGCGCGGTGATGGAAACGCTGGCGATTATTGCGTACCGCCAGCCGGTAACGCGCGGCGACATCGAAGACATTCGCGGTGTGGTGGTGAGCAGCAACATTATCAAATCACTCGAAGCGCGCGGCTGGATCGATGTGATCGGCCATCGCGAAGTGCCGGGGCGTCCGGCGATTTACGCCACCACCAGGCAGTTTCTCGATGACCTGAGTTTGCGCTCGCTGGAGGAACTGCCGCCGCTGGATGATCTGGGCGCGCTGGTGGATTCCAGCGGCGCCGCGCAGTTGGAGATGAACATGCCACAGCGCCGTGGCGCATCCTCCTTATCGGCTGGCGAAGGCCTGATGGATGATGATGTGGACGACGAGTTGCCTGATGCCGTGGTCGCCGCCGCGGATGAAACGCCGCCGTCCTCGCAGTTGCATTGAGTCGCGAACAGCGGCTACACCGGCGCCCGCGGGTAGCTGCTAACTTCCATCAGCCGTGATCGCCGTCCTGCGCTATCTGCGCCACTGGTTCGACCAAAACATAGTCGAAGTGCTGCGCGAATTCCGGCTTTCGTATCTGCCGCCGATGATGGTGTACGTGGCGGCGGGCATTTCCGGGCTGACGGCCATCGTCGGCACCTTCTTCGTCAAGGATCATCTCGATCTCAGTGCCGAGTTTCTTGCGGCACTCGGTTTCTGGGCCGGTATCCCGTATGCGGTCAAAATGCCGGTCGGGCATATTACCGATCTGATCTGGCGCTGGAAAGGATTGCTGGTTTATTTCGGCGCGAGCCTGATTGCCGCGAGTCTGCTGATCATGGTGGGACTGCTGGGCAATCGCGACGCCATGGCCGCGGTGATGCCGGTCAAAGCCTGGTTCGTGCTGGCGACGCTGCTCTCGCCCATCGGCTATGTGATTCAGGACGTGGTGGCCGATGCGATGACCGTGGAGGCGGTGCCCAAGCTCGATGATGCAGGCCAGCTGATCCCCGATGCGCAGCAAAAACTTATGCACACGACGATGCAGACGCTGGGGCGTGTGGCCATCATCGGCGGCACGGTGCTGGTGGCGCTGGTCAACATCATCGTGTTTGCCGACAGCGAAGGCCTGTCGAAAGCCGCCAAGGCGGCAATTTATATCCAGCTTTATGAATGGGCGCTGATCATCCCCGTGGTGTCGGTGCTCGGTGTGGTGCTCGCGTCCGTGCTGCGCTCGCGCGAACGGCGTCGCTTGCGCGCTTCTGGCACGAGCGCAGAGGCGATACGTGCCGCGCTCGATGACCACGCGGACAAGACCGCGCCGAACTGGTGGATACTCGGCGGCAGTCTCGCCTTCGTGGCGTTTACCCTGCTCATGGGATTCAGCGATATCGAGTTGAAGCAGGAGATCGTGTTCGCCGGCTCGATGGCGATTCTGATATTCCTGATTGCGCGGCTCACGCGCGAACTGGCCCCCGATTTGCGCGCCACGCTGGTCGGCACTGCGGTGGTGATATTTGTTTTTCGCGCGGTACCCGATGCCGGTCCCGGCGTGTCGTGGTGGATGATCGACGTGCTGCGTTTTGACGAGCAGTTCCTCTCCACACTGGGGTTGATCGGCAATGTGCTGACATTGTTAGGCATCTTTATGTTCCGGCGTTTCATGGCCGATCATTCGATTGCCTATGTCGTGGGGTTCCTCGCGATATGCTCGACGGTGCTGTCGCTGCCAACGGTCGGCATGTACTACGGCTTGCACGTGTGGACGGCCGCGCTGACCGATGGCGCGATAGGCGCGCGCACCATCGCGCTGGTGGATACTTCACTGGCGGCGCCCCTGGGACAGGTGGCGATGATCCCCATGCTGGCGTGGATCGCGCGTTCAGCGCCGGCGAACCTGAAGGCGACCTACTTTGCTGTGATGGCTTCATTCACCAACCTCGCGCTGTCGGCGGCACAACTCGGCACCAAATATCTGAACCAGCTCTACACCGTTGCGCGTGAAGTGCGCACCCCCGACGGCGTGGTAACGGTAGCGCAGGACTATAGCCAGTTGGGTGATCTGTTGATCATCGGCATGGTGGTCGCGCTGGCGATGCCGTTCGCGGCGATAGTGTTTGCGCGGGTGACGCGATTCAAGAGCGCGTAGCGTGCGCCATGCGCACGGGTCGTTCGGTTGATCGCGCGCACGACGCACGCTACGGGCTAATCCGACTTGACAGGGTGTCCTTAAACAAGCCTGAACATCAGCACGCCAGCTACCGTGAACGCTATCCCGATTAATTCAAGCACGGTGATCTTCTCGCGGAAATAGAGCCACGAGATTACCAACGTGAACACCGCTTCGATTTGGCCAACGGCGCGGACATACGATGCATTCTGCAGCGCGAAAGCCGAAAACCAGCCTATCGAGCCGAGTGCGCTGGTGATGCCGATGAAACTGGCGATGCCGCGCAGTGGCCACATCCGTCTGAATACCTGCGGTTCCTTTGCCGCGAGCCAGATGCCGAGGCAAACGGTTTGCAGCCCCGTCACCAGCACCACCGTCCAGCCGGCGCGCCACAAAAAATGATGCTGCGCGCCGAGCACAAGCATGGCTTCGCGCAGGAAAAGGTACGACAGCGTGAACAACAGCGCGCACATCAGGGCGACCGCAGTGGCACGTCCGAAAATGAGGCCCGACAAGGTATCGCCGCTGGCGCGGAAGGCCGCAGTGCCGGTCTTGCCTACCAGCATCAGGATGACACCGCAGAACACCACCAGCAGCGCTGCCCAGCCCAGTGGCGTCAGCTGCTCCGAGAATAGTACCGTGCCGATGAGTGCTGTCATGATGACGTCGGTCTTGGTCAGCATCGTGCCGACGACAAAATTCTTCAGGCGGAACATGTAAATCAGCAATGCTGTCGCCAAAACCTGGGTCAGCGCGGCTGCGGCGCTGTAGCACAGGAAGGCGGCATCGAAGCGGGGAACGCCGAGTCCGCTATAAAACACGGCGGCGCCGAGGAAAATGACAAGCACCGGCATGCCGAACAGCGAGCGCACGTAGGTGGTGCCCATGGTCGAGAGGCTTTGATTGAGTGTCTTTTGCGCAGCCGTGCGCACGGCCTGCATCAGCGCGGCGAAAACCGCGATCGGTATCCAAATCCAGGTGAGTTCCATGAAATCCTAGCGCTGCGCCATATCGATCAAGGTTGGGCACGCGCCGCCTTGCCCATCGGAAGTCAGTCCGCAGGCTCCAACCGCGCCAGCACGCCATTCGGCGCATCGGTTAGCAGGTAAATAAAGCCATCCGGCCCTTGCCGCACGTCGCGGATACGGCCCAGCGCATTTTTCAGCATGCGTTCTTCGTGCACGACTTTTTCACCGTCGAGTTTCAGGCGCACCAGCATTTGATCCTTCAACGCGCCAACAAACAAATCGCCGCGCCACTTTGCAAATTTGCTGGCGCTGTAAAAGGCCATACCCGATGGTGCAATCGAGGGCACCCAACGGTGCAGCGGCTGCGCCATGCCGTCCTTTGCCGTGCCCTCGCCAATTTTGCTGCCGGTGCCATAGTTCGCGCCGTAAGTGATCACCGGCCAGCCGTAGTTGACGCCGGCGCGAATCACATTGATTTCGTCGCCGCCCTGCGGGCCGTGTTCGTGTGTCCACAGCATGCCGGTTTGCGGATGCAGTGCCGCTCCCTGCATGTTGCGATTGCCCAGGGTGAATTTCTCCGCACGCCAGCCGGGCCTGCCCACGAAGGGGTTGTCTTTGGGCACGCGGCCATCGTCGTGCAGGCGTATGACCGAGCCATTGTGGTCGCCGGGATTTTGCGCGCGCTCCATTTCACCGCGGTCGCCAAGGGTGAGGTAAAGGTAACCCTCGCGGTCGAACACAATGCGTGAGCCGAAGTGATAGCCGGTGCGCAGTTTGGGTTCCATGCGAAAAACGACCTGCATGTTCTCCAACTGTTTTCCACGTAACACGCCGCGCGCCAACTCGGTGCCTATGCCATCGCGATCACCGGCTGAATACGACAAATAGACGACATTGTTTTCGGCGAATTTCGGATGCAGCGCCACCTCCATCAAACCTCCCTGGCCGACCGCCGCAACCACAGGAACGCCGGCGACAGGCTGTGGATCGAGTTTAAAATCCTTGCCGATGATGCGCAGGCGCCCTGCGCGCTCCGTGACCAGCATGCGTCCATCGGGCAGGAACGCGAGCGACCACGGGTGATTCAAACCTTCGGTCATGGTGACGGTGCGAAATTTGTGTTCCTGCGACGCGTGTGTTTGTGCCCACGCGCCTCCGGCGGCGAGCAGAAAACAACCGGCGACGGTAATCAGCCGCTTATAGAGTGGTTTCATAAGTATTTGTTTTTAAAGGTTAAATTATAGTTATCAAGTTGTTAGCCGCCGGTATACATCCGCCACCTTCAACGGTAAATGTGAGACGTCATCGACCAGCGTCCAGTTCACCGCGCCATACATATGCGGCAGATAGTCGCGCGCTGCGTCATCTATCGTAATGCAAAACGGTTTAATCCCCGCGCGATGCGCTTCGAGCAGCGCCTGGCGTGTGTCTTCGATGCCGTATTCGCCGCGATAGTTGTCGCTATAGTCGTCGGGCTTGCCGTCGGAGAGCGTGATCAACAGTTTGGTGCGCGCATCGATGCCTTCCAGCAGCGCGCTGAGATGGCGGATCGCCACACCCATGCGCGTGTAGTCCTGCGGCGCAACACCCGCGATGCGTTGCTGCACCAATTTCGAGTACGGTTCATCGAAACGCTTCACGCGAAAAATCTCGCAACGCCTGCGCGTGATACCCGAAAAGCCGTAAATCGCGTAACGGTCTCCCAGCACTTCGAGCGCTTCACTCAGCAACACCAGGGCTTCGCGCGCAGCGTCGTTGATCCAGCCTTTGGTCGAGCCGCTCATATCGACCATGAACATCACCGCCAGATTGCGCTCGGCTTTACGGCGTTTGGTGAATAGCCGTTCGCTGAGTTCCCGGCCGGATTGCATGTCGGCATAAGCGGCGATCACGGCATCGAGGTCGATATTGTCGCCGTGGTTCATGCGTTTCAGGAGACGGTCTTCACCGCGCAGCATTTCGAAACTGCGTTTGAGGTGTGCGACTTGCGGAGCGTATTTTTTCAGCGTGGCGTTGACAAAATCAGCGTCGCCCGCCGGCACATCCCGCTCGCGCAGCACGCACCAGTTCTTGCGGTAGTGACGGCGCTGGTAATCCCATTCGTCGTAGTAGAGCGCGTTGTCTTCGGTGCGCAGGTCTGCGGCGTCATCGGCGTCCGGTTGGAGGGCGCTGGCGCTTGCCGGCGTGAGGTAGTCACCGGGAATATCGCCTAAATCCTGCACGATGGATTCGAGCAGATTGCGTATGGGGTCGGGCAGCGCGAAGGGTTCACCGCCAAAATACAGTTCGCATTCGTGCTCGCCGTCGGCATTGGTTTTTAGGGAGGCCTCGAAATGGGCTGTCGCATCATCTGCGCGCCTGTCCGCGCCATCGTCGCTGCTGCTCAGCTCATCCCGCAGCGCGGCGAGGGCCGCTTGCAGTTCGGTTTTTTCACGCGCGAGACGTGTGGCACGGGTGGCGGCGGCTTCAACCGGGCGCAACACACCCATCCAAGCATGGCGTGGCGCCTCGTCGCTGAGCTGTAGTGTGTTTAGCAGGGCAATGCTGTCCTCCACGGTTGCGCCGGACAGGTGTAGCCGCGCGTAGCGTGTGGCGCCATCGATGCTGCTGCCGCGTAGTGCCGCGATGTCGCGCGCGAGTCCCGGCAGCGCGCGGGCGATTTGTGCTTCCAGCCGCACGCACTCCAGGTAATTCAGCCAATCCAGTGCGCGCGCCGGATCGGCGTGGCGCCGAGCCGCGCCGTCGAGATCAGCGTTAAAGGTGCCGTAGCGGTTTTGCGCCCACAGCAGCGTGCTGATAATTTTGTAGATGAGAAAATTTTGCGCGCGATTCGCACCCGCAGCCATGCGCAGCGGCAGGTATAGCGTTTCGGTATCCGTCCATGCGAGCGGAGCGGCGTCAATTTTCATGCGCCGTCCGGACAGGGCGCAGACGTAAAGCGCCAGCACGGGCGCGACTTCTTCATAACCAACTGCGGCCTTGGCGTCGGCGCGTGTCGCAAAACCAGAAAAGTTTTTGAATACTTCGGTGCCTTGATACAGACCTTCGCGGTCATAGGCATCCAGCGCATGAATGACCCACGTTTGCGCGGCATCGTCGTCCAGCGCAGCCAGCGCGACAGGTGCCGCCGCGGCAAATTGATAGGCCAATTCGTAATTGCTGCGGGCGATGACTTCAACCCAGCGCAGCGTGAAATCCTGCTGCTCGCGCGTGGCTGCAGCGAGCGCTGTCGCAAGCGGCGTCGCCGTGCGGCGTGATGACAACACCGGATTCATCAGCGCGTCGAGTTGAGCGACGAGTTCCGCTGTGGTGAGCGCTACCATGGCGATTTGTATTCTGCTTTTTTAGCCACAGATGAACATGGATTTGTTTAGAAAATCGACGAAGCCAATTCGTCAATCGCTCGCAACATTTCCGTGTCATCGGTGAGCGCTTCGGCGATGGCGCTGTGGCAGGCGCTGCGCGGCGCAATACCGCGTTGCATGAGTTTCGCGGCATGCACCAGCAACCGCGTTGATGCGCCTTCGTCAAGACCGTTACCCTTGAGGTTGCGTGTCATGTGCGCGAGTTTGAGGAGCTTGCCGGTAAGGGCAGCGTCCAATGCGGATTCGGTGATGACGATTTTGGCTTCGAGCGCCTCAGAGGGATACGCAAACTCGATGGCGACAAAGCGCTGGCGCGTGCTCTGCTTGAGTTCTTTCAGCACGCTCTGGTAGCCGGGGTTGTACGACATCGCCAGCACGAACGTTGCCGGCGCGCGCAGCAATTCGCCGTGTTTTTCAATGGGCAATATGCGCCGGTCGTCGGCCAGCGGGTGAATGACCACGGTGGTGTCTTTGCGCGCTTCGACCACTTCGTCGAGATAACAAATGCCGCCGACGCGCACGGCATGCGCCAGCGGCCCGTCCACCCATACGGTTTCGTTGCTGGTGATGAGATAACGACCGACCAGATCGCTGGCAGTCAGATCATCGTGACACGATACCGTGATCAACGGGCGCTGTAATTTCCACGCCATATATTCCATGAAGCGTGTTTTGCCGCAGCCGGTGGGGCCTTTGAGCAGCACCGGAATCTGGCTTGCCGTGGCGGCTTCAAACAGTGCGATTTCGTCGCCGGTCGATTCATAATACGGCTCGCGCTCGATCAAACGCGCTTCGGGTTGCACGGCTTGGGCGCTTGCGGTGGTCAGTGTGCGCAGCGGATTAGACATTAAAATTATAATAAAAACAATGGGTTATGAGTATTCCGCGCTGCGGATAAAATCATCGATGGTGGCGCTGAGTAATGCGGGTTGTTCCACCATTGGACAATGTCCCGAAGCGGCAATTTCCCGATACTGCGCGCCGGCGATGCCGTGCGCCAGCGCCTGCGCCAGGGCGGGTGGCGTGGTGAGATCGAGGGCGCCGCACATGACCAGCGTGGGGTTCTTGATTTTGTGTAAATCCGCGGCGGTGTCCAGTGCTGCCAGCGCGCAGCACGCACGGGAGAAACTTCCGGCGTCCACGCGCGCCAGCGCCACTTTGCGCAGCGTCACCTCATGCGGATGGGCCGCTTGAAACGCGGGCGGAAACATGCGGCCGATGGCGGCGTCGAGTATCGCACTCATGCCGCTGGCGGCGACTTTATCCGACATCATGCGAAAAGGAACGCGTGCAGGTTCGGGGAATGTAGCGAGCACGTCGGCAATCAGCAATCGATTCAAGCGCGCGCCGTGGCGTATCGCCAGCATCAGCGCGACGAAAGCGCCAAAGCCGTTACCGAAGACGTGGGTTTGCGGCGGGAGTTTGAGTTTGTCGAGCACGGCGTTAACGTGATCGGCGTAATCCGCAACCTGTGTGAGAACCCGCGGCATCGACTGACCATAGCCCGGCAGATTCAGGCGCGTGATGCGAAAGTTTTTTGCAAGTGCCGGCAACATGCAGTCGAACACCGACATGTCAGTAAGTAGCGAGTGCAACAGCAACAGATTGGGGCCACTGCCGGTTTGCTGGTACTCGACGCTTGCGCCGTGGATATCTGTGTAGGGCATGGGCGCCATGTTACGTGATTCGCGGGTCGCGACGCTTGTGCTGAGCTTGTTGGTGGGTTTTTTGAACAGCGAAAAACGTGCTGTTGCATCCTGTCCAGCGTGCAACCATAACTCGCGACAATGACTAAATTTTTGATTAATAAGTAGTTTTTCGTAGGAGTGTTTTGTTGGACGTGCAAATAGCGCAATTTCTGCTTGCCATTTTATGGACTTAGTAGCGCGAGCGTGACCGGATAGGGCAAAATTGGCAGGAATAGTGCTAACATGAAGTGTTTATTAATCAATCACTAACACCACTTCGGTGGAAAAAGAACGTCGACATGAGGCATTTCGGAGGATGGAGCAGGGTCGCCTGCATGGGTGCCTTGTTGATGGTGGGTTCGTCAGGCGCAAATGCCGAGTGGTGGCAGAATGTGCTGAGCAAGGATTGGTGGAAAGATCCGTTTGCGGTTGAGAAAAAAACGGCTCCGGCGCCCAATCAGCGCTGGAAGCCTGAGCAACCGCTGCCCACGGTGCCTGCGCCCAAGGCGGGCGAGCCGCTAAAATCGGCTGAACCGCTGTCACTGCCTGAACTGACCGAATACGCGTTGGCGAATAATCCACGCACGCGTCAGGCGTGGTTGGCCGCGCGCGTAGCGGCATCGGCGGTAGGGATTGCCGAGGGCGATGATTTCCCGACTATTAGCGGCGGCTGGTCGTTTTTGCGCCAACGTCCAGTGTCGGGAACCAGCGGCTTGATATCGCCATTTATTAATCGTTGGGGACCTTCGATCAGTTTGAGTTACGGCATTTTTGACTTTGGTCTGGGCGACGCGCGCGTGCAGGCGGCTGAAGGCCGCCTGCTTGCTGCCAATCTCGCTCAAAACCGGGTGCTGCAGGAAGTTATGTTTCAGGTGGAGCAGGCGTACTACCAGTTGATCGGCACGGAAGCGCTGACCCGTGTTAACGAACAGGCGCTGAAAAATCTTGAGACCTCGCTGGACGCGGCACGACGCCGTCGTGATTCGGGCGTGGCAACCGTAGCCGATGTCTACCGCTCGGAAACGCAAGTCGCGCAAGCGCGATTGACGCTGACGCGCAGCCGTGGCGAATTCGAGAAGTCGCGCGGCCAATTGGCTTCGGTGGTCGGATTGCCGGTGAACAGTTCGCTGCGCGTGCAGACTTTGTCGGCGCCACCGCAACCTGATCAGGCTTTGCAATCCATCAACGGCTATCTTGAAACGGTCAAGCTGGTGCGCCCTGATCTGGTAGCGGCGCAGGCGCAGGTCGAAGCGTTTCGCGCGTCTTCGCTGGCGGCTTCGAAAGCCGGATTGCCCAGCATTGAGTTTAGCGCGGGTGCGCAGCATTCGCGATGGGAACAGCGGGATCTCTTCCGGCCTAATACGCAAACTTATCAAGCGGGCATCAACGTGCGCATCCCGATATTTTCGGGATTCAAGGATACCTATGCGCAGCGGCAGGCCGAAATGCAGGCGCAACAAGCCGAAGCCGCGCGCGACATACTGTACCGGCAATCGCAGCTGGAAGTGTGGCAGGCGTACTACGATTTACAAACTGTCAGCGGCAGTATCAGTAGTACCGAATCACTGGTGAAATCGGCCGAGCAGAGCGCGCAGGCGGTGCTGGCGCGTTATCAGGGCGGTTTCGGCACGATACTTGACCTGATTACGGCTCAGCAGGATGAAACCAGCGCCCGCACGCAGCGCGTTCAATCGTATCTGGATTGGTATACGGTGCTTGCGCGTTTGAATCTCGCGGTGGGCGCCAGTGAGGTGATAACAACTAAAACAGAGACTAAGCAATGAATCGATTAATCATGGTGGCGGTGTTTGGCCTGATTGCCGCGATGGTGGGTGGGGGCTATTGGTACTGGCAGAAATCTGCCGCGCAAGGTGCGGATGCCAACAAGGGCGGCAAGGCGGTTGTAGTAGCCAAGGACGGTAAGGAAGTTCAGGAAACGAAGGGCGGCAAAGAAGCGAAAGGCAAAGGCAAGGGGCGCGGCGGGCCAGTTGCGGTGCGTACGACTACTGTCAAACGTCAGGCGATGCCGGTGGTGATTGATGCCGTAGGCAGTGTCGAATCAGAGCACAGCGTGGCGGTGCGGCCACAGGTTGGCGGCGCGCTGACGGCAGTGATGTTTAAGGAAGGCGATTATGTGCGGCAGGGGCAGGTATTGTTTCGCATAGATTCGCGTTCGATGCAGGTTTCGGTGGCGCAAACTCAGGCGGCAGTCACGCGCGATGAGGCGCAGCTCGCCCAGGCGCGCGCGCAGGAGCAACGCTTGCGCCCACTCGCGGAAAAGGAATACATCACGCGCCAAGAGTATGACGTGGCGGCGACGCAGGTGAAGTCGCTTGAAGCCACTGTGGCAGCCAATAAATCCGTGGTGGAGGCGGCGAAATTGCAGCTTTCGTATTCGGAAATTACCGCGCCGATTTCTGGCCGCACCGGTGGCCTGAGCGTGAAGGCTGGCAATCTGGTGGCGGGTGGCACGGGTGGCGCGCCGCTGGTATTGATTAACAGCACCAAGCCGATACTGGTGGCATTGAGTGTGCCGCAGCGCAATCTTGACGACATTCGAAAAATCGGTGGCGGCAAGAAGCTGCTTAAGGTCGAAGTCACGCCGAGTGGCGGTAGTGGCGTCGCGGCCAGTGGTGAGCTGGTGTTCATAGATAACGCCGTGAATCCGTCTACCGGCACGATATTGGTCAAAGCGCGGATCAGGAACGACAAGGAAGAGTTGTGGCCGGGGCAATTTGTGTCGGCGAAAATTATTCTGAGCATTGAAGAAGATGCCATCACGCTGCCTGAGGCTGCGGTGCAGCCGGGGCAGGACGGACCGTTCGTATTCGTGGTCAAGGAGGGTCGCGCGCGTGCGCAAAACGTCACGGTGGATCGCCAGCTCGGACAGCACGTGGTGATTAGCAAAGGCTTGCAGGGTGACGAGCAGGTGGTGATTGAGGTGCCGCCGACGCTGACCAATGGCTCACAGGTTACCCGGGCTGGCGAAGGTGGTTCCAAAGGCGGCAAAGGCGGTAAAGCCAAGGCTGCCGATGGCGAGGCGGCCAAGTCGCCTGAAGAGGCTAAGATGGCAAGCAAGTCCGAGGGTGACAAAGCCGAAGGCGCTACCAAGGCTGACGCAGATGGACAGCCCGCTAAGCCCGCAGAGAGCGGCAAGGGAAAAAAGGGCGGCAAGAAGTCAGACGCAGTCACGAATTAGCAGTCTTTAGAAGGAGCCAGAGCATGAATATATCGCGTGTTTTCATCGAACGTCCGATCGCCACCAGTGTGTTTTTTGTGGCGATCATGTTTTTTGGCTGGCTGGGGTTTAACACGCTGCCGGTAAACGATTTGCCGAACGTCGATTTTCCGACGATTACAGTGAATGCGCGCCTGCCCGGCGCCAGCCCGGAGGTGATGGGTAACACGGTTGCGTTGCCGCTGGAGCGCGAGTTCAGCCGTATTTCGGGCGTGGATGAGATGACGTCTTCTTCTTCCAGCGGCAATACGCGTATCACGTTGACGTTTGCGCTGTCGCGGGATATCGACTCCGCCACGCAGGACGTGCAGACGGCGATTTCGCAGGCGATACGTCGCTTGCCGGCCGAGATGCCGGAACCGCCAACACTGCGCAAACTGAATCCGGCGGATGCGCCGGTGCTGATACTCGGCGTGTCGTCCAAGCAGGTGCCGATGTCCAAGCTGGATGAATTCGTTGACTCCAACATCTCGCAACGGTTTTCGACCATCAGCGGCGTGGCGCAGGTGCAGGTGTTCGGGTCGCAAAAATATGCGGTGCGTATTTTCGTCGACCCCAACGCGCTGGCGCGGCGGGGCCTAGGCATCGAAAAAGTGGTGCAGGCGATTCAGGGCGCGAATTCCAATATACCGTCGGGCGCGTTGCAGGGCGCCGCGCGCACGTATACCGTGAAATCGCAGGGTAAATTTCAAAACGCCGAAGATTTTAATCCCCTGATCATTGCCTACAAGGACGGCATGCCGGTGCGCTTGTCGGATGTGGGACGCGCGGTGGACAGTGTCGAAAACGAAAAAATCCGCAGCTGGTTTAATGGCGACCGCGCGTTGATCATGGCGGTCTACCGCCAGCCCGGCTCGAATACGGTGGACGTGGTGAGCAAGTTGAAGGAAATATTGCCGGATATCCGTAAAGAAATGCCCGCCGGCGCGAACCTGGAAGTGTTGGTGGATCGTTCCGAGTTCATTCGCGATTCAATCCACGAAGTGAATTTCACGCTGGTGCTGTCGATTGTGCTGGTGGTGGGTGTGATCCTGCTGTTCCTGCGCAATCTGCGTGCAACACTGGTTACGGCGATGGTGCTGCCCGCGTCGGTGCTTGGCACTTTTGCGGTGATGAGTTTGCTCGGTTACAGCCTGAATAACCTGTCCTTAATGGCGATTACGCTGGCGGTGGGCTTCGTGGTGGACGACGCGATCGTGGTGTTGGAAAACATTACGCGTCACCTGGAGATGGGCAAGGATCGCAGAACGGCCGCGCTCGAAGGGGCGCAAGAAATCGGCTCTACCGTGATCACCATGACGGTGTCACTGTCGGCGGTATTTCTGCCTATATTGTTTATGGAAGGCATGGTGGGTCGGCTGTTCCGTGAATTTGCAGTGACGGTGGGTATCGCGGTGTTGATCTCCGGCGTGGTGTCGCTGACCGTTACGCCGATGTTGTGCAGCCTGCTGCTCAAGCATGAGCATACCCATGGTGCATTGTTTAATTTTTCGGAAAAGCTGTTTGATTGGGCGCGCACGGGCTACGTCACCACCTTGCGCTGGACACTTAAGGTTCGAGGCCTGGTGCTGATTAGTTCGGTACTGGTGCTGGTCGCGACCGGAATACTGTATGACATAGTGCAAAAAGGTTTTATTCCGCGTCAGGATACCGGTGTGATATTCGCCAATACCCGTGCGCGCGAGGGGGTAACCTTTGGCGAGATGATTCGCTATCAGCAGCAAGTGGCTGAAGTCATTCAAAATAATCCTAATGTCGAAGCAGTGATGTCCACTGCGGGGCAGGGCACCGGCGGCGTGATCGGTGAAAATGTCGGCCGCCTGATTGTTCGCTTGAAGCATCGTGACAAACGGGATTCAACCGCGGATCAGGTGATTCAGCAGATACGGCGGGATTCGGCGGGACTGCAGGGTGTGCGTTTGTTCCTGTCGAATCCGCCGGCCATTCGCATAGGCGGAACGCTTTCAACCAGCGACTATATATTTGTGCTCACGGGTACAGACCTTAAGAGTCTCTACAAGCCCGGTGGAGATATGGAGGCGCGTCTGCGTGCGCTACCGCTGGTGCGGGATGTGTCCAGCAACCTGGAGTTGCGAAATCCCGAGATTCAGGTGCGCGTGTTGCGTGACCGCGCAGCGGCATTGGGCATCAGTTCACAACAGGTGGAGCAGGCGTTGTTTAACGCGTTCGGCGGCCGCCAGGTGAGTACGCTCTATGGCGCGTCCGATCAGTACGATGTGCGGCTGGAAATAGACCGCAAGTTTCAATCGGATATTAACGCGATGAACAATCTGTTCATCACCGCGCCGGGGGGGGCCATGGTGCCGTTGAGCAGCGTGGCGGAGGTGAAGAATGGCGTGGGCCCGGTATCCGTGGCGCACTCCGGACAATTGCCGGCCGTGGTGTTGTCATTCAACCTCGCGCCAGGCGTATCGGTGGGTGACGCGGTAACCGCGATTCAGGAGGTCGCGGCGGAGGTGGCGCCCGCGGGCGTGTCAACCGCGTTCACGGGTAGCGCCAAGGCGTTCCAGCAGGCATTCCGCTCGTTGCCCATATTGTTGCTGGTGACGATTATTTTGATCTACATGATTCTGGCGATTTTGTATGAGCATTATGGTCATCCGATCACCATTTTGACAGCGCTGCCGTTCGCCGGATTTGGTGCGCTGGCAATGCTTATCCTGTTTGGCGAGGAACTCAATATATTCAGTTTTGTGGGCGTAATTCTGTTGATTGGCCTGGTCAAGAAAAACGGCATTATGATGATTGACTTCGCGCTGCAAATGCAGCGCGAAAAAAACATGAGCCCGCACGATGCGATTGTCGAGGCATGCAGCGTGCGCTTCCGTCCAATCATGATGACGACTGCTGCCGCGATTTTTGCCACGTTGCCGATTGCACTGGGTTATGGCGCAGGCGCTGAAACGCGCCGGCCGCTGGGTATAGCCGTGGTCGGTGGGCTGGTGTTTTCGCAGTTCCTGACCTTGTATGTCACGCCGGTGTTTTACGTGAGCATGGAGTCTTTCGCACGTTTCTTCCGTAAGAAGACGCCTGCCGAAATACCGGCGGTGAGTGTAAGGCGCTGATTTGTTTTTCAGAGTAAGGCTGGTTCAGCGGCTTTACTGGGCCTGTTAATTAAATAAACGCGTAACAAGTGTTGACAGGCTACGAATTTCTCGTCATAATTCCGCTTCTTTACTGAGTCGTACACTGGCGCGGGGTGGAGCAGTCTGGCAGCTCGTCGGGCTCATAACCCGAAGGTCATAGGTTCAAATCCTATCCCCGCTACCAAATGTTGTTGAGTGGTGAGCGGACAGTAAATTCAGATTCGAAGGGCATCGTCCCGGCGTTTCCTCAAGCCAGTTACCGCAAGCAGGGTTTCTTGTTTGGATGGCTCTTTAACAATATACAGCCGATAAGTGTGGGCGCTTGGTTTTCAAGGCAAACACAACGGTCAAGTGTTTTTGGTCGTTGTGAAAAGTTTTTGAAATATTGAAGTGCTCGCACGACAGTAATAACGTCAAGCGAGAGAAATACTTTGCAGAGATTAAACTGAAGAGTTTGATCCTGGCTCAGATTGAACGCTGGCGGCATGCCTTACACATGCAAGTCGAACGCGAAAGCGGGGCAACCCGCAAGTAGAGTGGCGAACGGGTGAGTAATACATCGGAACATTTCCAGTAGCGGGGGATAACCTGTCGAAAGATAGGCTAATACCGCATACGCCCCAAGGGGGAAAGCGGGGGTCGCAAGACCTCGCACTATTGGAGTGGCCGATGTCGGATTAGCTAGTTGGCGGGGTAAAAGCCCACCAAGGCTACGATCCGTAGCTGGTCTGAGAGGACGATCAGCCACACTGGAACTGAGACACGGTCCAGACTCCTACGGGAGGCAGCAGTGGGGAATTTTGGACAATGGGCGCAAGCCTGATCCAGCCATGCCGCGTGAGTGAAGAAGGCCTTCGGGTTGTAAAGCTCTTTCGGTGGGGACGAAAAGGTTCGTGCTAATACCACGGACTAATGACGGTACCCGAAGAAGAAGCACCGGCTAACTACGTGCCAGCAGCCGCGGTAATACGTAGGGTGCAGGCGTTAATCGGAATTACTGGGCGTAAAGCGTGCGCAGGCGGTTTGTTAAGACAGATGTGAAATCCCCGGGCTTAACCTGGGAACTGCGTTTGTAACTGGCAAGCTAGAGTGTGGCAGAGGGGGGTGGAATTCCAAGTGTAGCAGTGAAATGCGTAGATATTTGGAGGAACACCAATGGCGAAGGCAGCCCCCTGGGTTAACACTGACGCTCATGCACGAAAGCGTGGGGAGCAAACAGGATTAGATACCCTGGTAGTCCACGCCCTAAACTATGTCAACTGGTTGTCGGGGAAGCAATTCCTTGGTAACGAAGCTAACGCGTGAAGTTGACCGCCTGGGGAGTACGGCCGCAAGGTTAAAACTCAAAGGAATTGACGGGGACCCGCACAAGCGGTGGATTATGTGGATTAATTCGATGCAACGCGAAAAACCTTACCTACCCTTGACATGTACGGAACCTCGCAGAGATGTGAGGGTGCTCGAAAGAGAACCGTAACACAGGTGCTGCATGGCTGTCGTCAGCTCGTGTCGTGAGATGTTGGGTTAAGTCCCGCAACGAGCGCAACCCTTGCCATTAGTTGCTACATTTAGTTGGGCACTCTAATGGGACTGCCGGTGACAAACCGGAGGAAGGTGGGGATGACGTCAAGTCCTCATGGCCCTTATGGGTAGGGCTTCACACGTAATACAATGGTAGGTACAGAGGGCAGCCAACCCGCGAGGGGGAGCTAATCCCAGAAAGCCTATCGTAGTCCGGATTGTAGTCTGCAACTCGACTACATGAAGCCGGAATCGCTAGTAATCGCGGATCAGCATGTCGCGGTGAATACGTTCCCGGGTCTTGTACACACCGCCCGTCACACCATGGGAGTGGGTTCCACCAGAAGTAGTTAGCCTAACCGCAAGGAGGGCGACTACCACGGTGAGATTCATGACTGGGGTGAAGTCGTAACAAGGTAGCCGTATCGGAAGGTGCGGCTGGATCACCTCCTTTCTAGAAGAAGCCTTGGGGGCTAAGTGTCCACTCTTATCGGTTGTTAGTACGCCAGGATTGAGAAACGAGGATTGAGGATTGAGTTAGGGATGCTGCTTAACCCTCAGTCCTCGTTCTTGGTTGCCCGATCCTGATTCAGGGTCTGTAGCTCAGCTGGTTAGAGCACCGTCTTGATAAGGCGGGGGTCGATGGTTCGAACCCATCCAGACCCACCAATGTAATTATCGGGGGTGTAGCTCAGTTGGGAGAGCGCCTGCTTTGCAAGCAGGAGGTCATCGGTTCGATCCCGTTCACCTCCACCACTCGTAAAAAAGTTCAGAGTTAAGTGTTGAGAGTTCGGAGCTAGGGTCTCGGAATTCTGAACATTCGGCTCTCTATTAGAGTTGATTGGCTGTATTGTTCTTTAACAAAACGGAAGAAGTAAAGGTTGTGCTGTGAAGGTAAATGCATGCGTTTATTGCATTTATTGAATGGCATAATTTGGGTTAGATTGTATCGTTGCGTTCAACACACAAAAGGGTTGAGCGCGGCAAACACGAGTTCAACCTGTAGCGATGATCTTCGCGCCTATGAGTACGTAGGTGTGAGGGCTCAAAGTTATAGGGTCAAGCGAATAAGTGCATGTGGTGGATGCCTTGGCGATTACAGGCGATGAAGGACGCGGTTACCTGCGAAAAGCCCCGGGGAGCTGGAAACTAGCTTTGATCCGGGGGTATCCGAATGGGGAAACCCAGCCCGTAAGGGTTACCTGAAGCTGAATATATAGGCTTCGTGGAGCGAACCTCCTGAACTGAAACATCTCAGTAGGGAGAGGAACAGAAATCAACCGAGATTCCGCTAGTAGTGGCGAGCGAACGCGGAACAGCCTGCAACTTTTAGCTACAGACTTAGCAGAACGGCATGGAAAGGCCGGCAATAAAGGGTGATAGCCCCGTAAGTGAAAAGTCAGTAGTGGAACTAAGGTTGCGACAAGTAGGGCGGGACACGTGTAATCCTGTCTGAACATGGGGGGACCATCCTCCAAGGCTAAATACTCGTAATCGACCGATAGTGAACCAGTACCGTGAGGGAAAGGCGAAAAGAACCCCGGGAGGGGAGTGAAATAGATCCTGAAACCGCATGCATTCAAACAGTCGGAGCTTCGCAAGGAGTGACGGCGTACCTTTTGTATAATGGGTCAGCGACTTACATTCAGTGGCAAGCTTAACCGTATAGGGGAAGCGTAGCGAAAGCGAGTCTTAATAGGGCGCTCAGTCGCTGGGTGTAGACCCGAAACCAAGTGATCTACTCATGGCCAGGATGAAGGTGGGGTAACTCTCACTGGAGGTCCGAACCCACTACCGTTGAAAAGGTAGGGGATGAGCTGTGGGTAGGGGTGAAAGGCTAAACAAACTTGGAGATAGCTGGTTCTCTTCGAAAGCTATTTAGGTAGCGCCTCGTGATAGACCTTCGGGGGTAGAGCACTGTTATGGCTAGGGGGCCGCTTAGGTCTACCAAACCATTGCAAACTCCGAATACCGAAGAGTTGTTTCACGGGAGACAGACATCGGGTGCTAACGTCCGGTGTCAAGAGGGAAAGAACCCAGACCGCCAGCTAAGGTCCCCAAGCACAGTTAAGTGGAAAACGAGGTGGGAAGGCACAAACAGCCAGGAGGTTGGCTTAGAAGCAGCCATCCTTTAAAGAAAGCGTAATAGCTCACTGGTCGAGTCGTCCTGCGCGGAAGATGTAACGGGGCTCAAACTGTGCACCGAAGCTGCGGACTTGTACGCAAGTACGAGTGGTAGGAGAGCGTTCTGTAAGCCTGTGAAGGTGGTTCGTAAGGACTGCTGGAGGTATCAGAAGTGCGAATGCTGACATGAGTAGCGATAAAGGGAGTGAAAAGCTCCCTCGCCGTAAGCCCAAGGTTTCCTGCGCCACGTTCATCGGCGCAGGGTGAGTCGGTCCCTAAGGCGAGGCCGAAAGGCGTAGTCGATGGAAAACTGGTTAATATTCCAGTACCTCTGCATGATGCGATGGGGAGACGGAGAAGGTTACACATACCGGCAGTTGGCATCCGAAAGGTGACGCCGGGTTAAGCGTGTAGGCGTGCTGCTCAGGCAAATCCGGGCGGCTTAGCCAAGGCGTGATGACGAGTGGGCTTGTCCCGCGAAGTTGTGAATACCATGCTTCCAGGAAAATCCTCTAAGCTTCAGTCGTGTAGAGACCGTACCGTAATCGGACACACGTGGGCGAGATGAATATTCTCAGGCGCTTGAGAGAACTCAGGAGAAGGAACTCGGCAAATTAGTACCGTAACTTCGGGATAAGGTACGCCCCTAGTAGGTGAACGTGTACAACGGGAGCCAAATGGGGTTGCAAGAAATCGGTGGCTGCGACTGTTTAACAAAAACACAGCACTCTGCAAACACGTCAAGTGGACGTATAGGGTGTGACGCCTGCCCGGTGCCGGAAGGTTAAATGATGGGGTGCAAGCTCTTGATTGAAGCCCCGGTAAACGGCGGCCGTAACTATAACGGTCCTAAGGTAGCGAAATTCCTTGTCGGGTAAGTTCCGACCTGCACGAATGGC
>CAMATZ010000015.1 GCA_945861275.1 Bordetella parapertussis | reverse complement strand
AACCGCCGTTTCTATCCATTCAACGCTTTCCGCTCCCTGCTTGGCATTGCTGGCGACGTGACTGCGCCGACCTATGCCGAACTTTATGCAAAAAAATCACGAGCCACTACAGGTAGTAGGCTTGGGCACTAACCGGATAAGCACGCTTTATTCATGCGACTGCCTCTAGGTAAGGACGCATCACATTGGCTACGCGGCAAATCTTGGCGAAGCGCCAGAGGTCGTCAGCGCTGGCCTTTTTTTGCGATCGCGCATCCCTTAGTGCTTCCAACGCCACGTCGAGTCCGATCTTGTTGCGGTGCTTGAAGCAGTCGACAACGGTTTTGGCTACACAGTACACCCGCAGCTTAACTTGATCACGCTCAATAACTTCAATGCCTTCGAAGTAGGCCCCGCCCGCAAACTGCACCATCTTTATCGGCGGATAATTGATTTTTGGCCTGTGACTACCACGAGGCATGGCAATCCACACCTGTCGCGGCAGTTGAGTGGTCAGTTCATGAAACTGCAGGGCGGTAAGCAGGCAGAAGACCGCTTGTGGAACTTTGGTTGCGATGGTGGCAAGGCCCTCATACTCGGACCCTTTACTGTTAGGCAGCCGATAGAGGCCGCGCCCCACTCTCTCCAGTTGACCACTGGCTGTCATGCGTGTCAGAACTACCCGAGGAGCATGTATGGCATCAAGATCGCTCGGGCGCAGCATCCCCTTCCGGTTCAGCAGATTCAGAATGCGGTGGGTGTGGGTGTCGTGACGCATGGATCACGTATTATGTTCCATATTTTCGTCGAATGCAAACAAGTAACGACATAACGGAACATTTACACGACATCACGCAACTAAATAGGCCTTGGTGCGCCCAGCAGAATGTGTAACGACGCCTCGTAGTTCGGAACTAATTCGCGCGTGCTGCTTTTGCACGCCCTCTTATCGAACGGGCTGCCAACTCCCTCTCCTTAACAAGGCGTACCTGAACCTTGTATCCAATCGCCGAAGCGTAGCGCTGCAGCGTTGCAATTGACGGAGAATGCCCGCTTTCTGCAGATTCAAGACGAGCCACTGCAGACTGCGTCGTGCCAATGCGCGCAGCTACTTCAGCCTGACTCAGACCAGATTCAGACCGCGCTTTGAGAATCTCATCCAGAAAGGCAAATTCATCAGCCAGCTGATCGTATTCGAAATGCACGTCAGGGCGCGCCAGCGCACGTGCCTTGAACGCTTTAAGACTTTTCTGCATCTTTTATCTCCTTCATACGTTTTCGTGCAACGTTCAATTCTCTTAACGGGGTCTTATCCGACTTCTTGATGAACTGATGAAGCATTACAATCCGGCGCTCGACCAGTGTGCAATAAAACACACGCGCAATACCCTCACCTGATTTCAGGCGAAGCTCGAACAAACCCTCACCCATGGCTCGAGTGTGTGGCATTCCGAGATCAGGACCATAAACCTCCATCCGCTCCGCATAACGCAGGAAACGAGCAACAAAGCCGGCGGATAGCTTCAGTATCTCGTCTTCCAGCGCAACGCTATAGAAAGTGACTTTCCAAATCACGCGGGGAATATAGCAAATATGCTATCTTTATGCAACTGTGCAGCATAAGAGCTGGTAGATCTCTAACGAAGAGATTAGTAGAACCATAAGAAAGGACGGGTCCCTTGAGTCCTGCGACTGAGTATGGCCTTCGCACAACTGACCTACTGGGAGAGCTTGCGCGACATTGAGGCGTGCCTGGGTGCGCAAGCGGGAAAGCACGCCAGCACATTACGTGCTCACTGGGCTATTGCACACACCGGACGGAGAACCGTGGTACGGCTGCCGCGATGGCGACGTTCGCTATTACCGCCATGGCAGACGGGTCAACAGCAACACGGTCGAGCGTGCGGTCCTGGGTAAGGTTGCCGAGGATCTGAAGTCTGACAAATTCTTCAAAGCGCTGGTACACGCTGCCCACCAGATCGAGTCACCCGAAGACGAGATTGCGGAAATCGCGCGCGCTTACGAAATCATAGATGCACTGGATCGGAAAATTCAAAAAGTCACAGGGATGTTGGCCGAAAGAATAGAACGGCCACTTCTGGCACAGATCGCCATCTGGGAGCAAGAACGCGAAAAGATACGCGCTGAAATTATTGACCTGGAAACGCGTTTGGTTCACGCGCGAGCCGTCGCTGGCATCACCGAGAAAGATGTGCTCCAAATTCTGGACAATCTGGCCAATGACATGGCCAGCCTTGACCGCAACGAGCTGAAGGACTTCCTGCGCGGGATCATAGGCAAAGTGGCCATGGACCCGGAAACGCTTAAATGCCAGATCCATTACACCATCCCGGCAGCGACCGGGGAATTGCTGGCGTCCCCACGGGGATTCGAACCCCGGTTACCGCCGTGAAAGGGCGATGTCCTAGGCCTCTAGACGATAGGGACTGCGAGGCGGGCGGTGCAAAATCGAACGACGGGTATTGCTGGTGGAGGTAAGCGGGATCGAACCGCTGACCTCTTGCATGCCATGCAAGCGCTCTCCCAGCTGAGCTATACCCCCACGAAAGGCTGCCGATTATAACGGCGTGGGCCGCACTCTGTAAAGGACAGATCCTCCACGGAATCCGCATCAAATGTACTACACCCCGCCACGGGTCGGCGAACTTATTCTGTGATGCAGCGCAAATAGGCGCCGCAGCTACCCTGCAGGCTTGTCCGCTGCCGGCGCCATCCCAACATTAATCACTTCATCCACCGCCAGCGTGCGCGGCAGGTTGTGCGCGATGAACAGCATCGTCACTTTGCCCTTGAACTGATTGATGGTCTGCGCAAATTGCTCGGCGGTTTGTTGATCGAGACCGCTGGTGGCCTCATCAAAAATCAGTATCTTCGGGCGCTTGAGCAGCGCGCGCGCAATGGCGATACGCTGTTTTTGCCCACCGGATAGTCCCGCGCCGTGTTCGCCGATGTGGGTTTGATAGCCTTGGGGCATTTTTTCGATCACCTCATGAATTTCGGCCATGCGGCAGGCGGTGATCACGTCGTCGAACCCCGCGTGCGGGCTGGCCATACTGAGATTTTCGTAGACGGTATTGGCAAACAACACCGTGTCCTGCGGCACCACGCCGTAATACTGTCGCAGTTCATTCGCCGATAAATGGCGGATATCGCGGCCGTCGATTTCAATGCGCCCCTCCTCCACCGGATAAAAGCCTTGCAGCAGCTTGACCAGTGTGCTCTTGCCACAGCCGGAGGGGCCGCTAATCACCGTGAGTTGTCCCGGCGTCAATGCAAACGACAGGTTGCGATAGAGATAAGGATGATTTTCACTGTAGCGAAACGACAGCCCGCTGACGACGATCTGCCCTGCCCCGCCTGCCGCGCGCGAAGGCGTGAGTGTGTACGGCTCGGCAGGCGCATCCATCAGGTCGCCCAGGCGCTTGACGGCGATATCAGCCTGCTGGAATTCCTGCCACAGCGAAGCCAGCCTTAACATCGGTTGCGCCATACGGCTGGCGAACATTTGAAACGCCACCAGCATGCCGATGGTGAAGCCTTCGTTCTGCATTACGATCAGCGCGCCCACGCACAGTATGGCCAGCGTTTGCGTCTGCTCTATGGCATTGGCCAGCGTGTTGGTGGTGTTGGACAACTGCCGCGTTTTAAAACCTGCCGCGAGATACGCGGCGAGCAGATCGTCATAGCGTTTTTCAAGATAGGGCTCCATCTGCAACGACTTCACAGTTTCCATGCCCACCACGTATTCCGTGAGAAACGCCTGATTGCGTGCGCCGAGCAGAAATTGATCATTCACGCGGCTACGCAACAGCGGTGTGATGACGATGCTGAGTATCGCCAGCAACGCTACCGTGGCCACCGCGATCAGCGACAGTTGCCAGCTATACCAGAACATCACCGCCAGAAACACAAACAAAAACGGCAGATCCAGAAACAGCGTCACCGCTGCGCCACTGATGAATTGACGCACCGTTTCCACGCCCTGCAGGCGCGCAATCAGCGTGCCGGTGGGACGTTGCTCGAAATAGCGCAAGTGCAACCGCACCAGATGGCGAAAAACCTGGCTGCCCAGCACGGCGTCAATGCGATTGCCGGTGTGCAGAATAAAATACTGCCGCAGCCATGTTAAGAACGCATTAAAAATCAGGAAAATAACCAACCCCACCCCAATGGCGATCAAGGTGCTTTGCGATTGATGCACCACCACTTTGTCGATGATCACCTGGGTAAACAGCGGCGTGGTCAGCCCCACCAGTTGCAGCACCAAGGAGGCGATCAGCACATCGCGCCAGATGCTTTTGTGCTTGAGCAATTCGGGCAAAAACCAGCGAAAGCCGAATTTCTTCGGATCGCGCGACCACAGATCGTCATCGGGTGAGAGCGGTTGAGCCTCATGCGCCGCCAGCAACACCACCGGCTCGAAGCGTTGGTCAAATTCGCTGATGGCGATGGTTTCGGCGGTGTTGCTCTGGGCGCGATAATAGAGCAGGCGTTCGCCGTCGCGTTTAATCACCAGTGCGAGATTGGCGCTGGAGGCGGATGCGGGCTCGCGCAGCAGCGCCACAAACGGCAGGGTGAGTTCGGCCAGCTTGCGGCGCGTGGTATCGCAGCGCCCTACCTTGAACCCCAGCGAGGAGGCCGCTTCGATAAAAGTGGATTCCGAATTGGGCGGCGGATGTTGTTGCGTGACCAGCGCGGGATCAAACGGGATTTTATTAAGCTGGCACAGGCTGCCGAGCGCCCACAGCATGTCCAATGACAGCCACGATCGATCCACGCCTGCTCCCTGCGCGCCGGCGTTGATGCACCGGCGGGCGGCTTAGGTTGTTGCTTCCCGATTGTTGCGGACAATACACCAAAATCCACAGCTATGATTCTTTGCCAGATTGCACGCTGGAAGTTTGTAGCGGTTTCAGCCCACTCGCAGCACATCCATCAGCGCGCGCACCGATTGCAGATCCTCAAGCCGCGTCAGGGTGTCGAGAACCGGCGCCACTTGTGTGGTACCGAGCCGTCCTTTTGCGCCCTTGCGGAACTTGGCCTCGATCTCGGCGCGCGTCATGCGATTTTCCGGTGTGCCCTTGGGCTCATCGCAACGCGCAGTGAAAACCGCGCCGGATTTCATTTCCACATCGACGATGGCCTGCACGCCGCTCAATGCCGCATCGGCTGTGAGTTCCACCCGCTCCAATGCAAAGCGGCGCACCTCAGGATCGCTAAAACGCGCCGGCTCGAATTGATCCATCCACAATTCGCGGTCAAACAATACTATCGCCGCCGTGTAGTAGACCGAGCCTGAGGCCTCCCACTTGCCGCTGATGCCGCGGCGGTTTGCGTACGCTTCGTGCGAAGCTTTGCTCAGATGAATGCGCAGCCGGCTCACATCCAAAGCTTTGAGATCATGCTGCTGTATCAGCTCGAACAGCGCACTGACGAACGCCTGATTGGCGGCCGAGGTTGGCCACGGCCGCAGGGCGATTTGTTCCAGCTCCCAGCGTTCGCCCAGCCCTTCTGTCGCAGCGTCGGCAGGCGCGCCACCACTGTAGGTGGCATAAAAACCACCGTCCGGTGCGGTTAAAAACTCGCGCGTCGCAACGAAATCCTGCTCGGCCAGCAGCGCCGCCATCAGACCGGAAAGCGCACCGCGAAACTGGTGAAATTTCACCGACGAGGTGCCCCACGCCGCAAAGGTACCGGCGGCCTGGCTGCCGGCAAGTCCGAATGCCATAGCCATTTTGTCTGGGTCAAATTGCAAAAGGCGGCCGGCGGCAGCCGCGGCGCCGAAAGGCCCGATTACGCCCGGGCCATGCCAGCCACGGCTGCGAAACGCGCGATAGTCGAGGCCGGCGCCGATGCGCGTGGTTACTTCGAAGCCTGTTGCCAATGCTGTCAGCAATTCGCGGCCATTGGCATTCTCGCGCTCGGCGATGGCCAGCGCCGGCGGCACTACCACCGGTTGCAGGTGCGTGGCTGTCGGTCGGTAAACATCGCACAGCGAAACCGAGGTAATCAAAAATCCATTAAGCGCAGTAGCACCGGTCAGCGAAAGCCGCCCGCCACCGATGATGCTGCTCTCCTGAGACTGGCCAAGCGCGGCGGCAAAGCGCGACACCTTCGGCATATCCTCCCCTTCGTAACCGGCGAGCGCGCACGCCAGTGCGTCGAGCAGCAAGTCCTTGCAACGCTCGCGCACGCTGTGGGGAATATCTTCAAAGCGCAATTGCGAGGCGAAGCACGCGAAGATTTGTGTGAGATCTTTTTTCATCAGGGGATCAATAGAATCTTGCCAAAACTGGATCTGTCCTCCAGGCGGCGATGCGCCTGCGCAGCCTGCGACAAAGGGTACACCTTGTCGATACGCAACGACACCTCGCCGCGCAGATACCACGAAAAAATATCGCGGCTCCTCAGGTTCAATTCTTCCTGTGTGGCGATGTGATGCGCCAGATGCGGTCGCGTGAAAAAGAGTGATCCCGCATCGGCAAGTTGCGCCGGGTCTATGGCACTCACCGCGCCGCTGGACTGACCGTAAAGCACCAGGGTTCCGCGCGGTTTCAGGCAGCGGATGCTATCCTCTATGGTGTCGATGCCCACCGAATCGTAGACCACATCAACGCCCTCACCGCCGGAAAATGTGCGGACCGCCGCAACGCAATCGCACGTCGTATACAGGATGCTTTCATCTGCACCTAATGTTTTGATCAGTAATGCCTTTTCGGTGGTGGATACCGTTCCATACACGGTAGCGCCGGCGCGTTTGGCAAATTGCGTTAGCAGACTGCCGACACCACCAGCCGCAGCATGAATCAACACGCGATGACCTTTGCGCAGTGGAAAGGTACTGGTGCTCAGATAGTGCGCGGTCAGGCCGTGATCAAAAATTGCCGCGGCATCCTGAAACGACAATTCCGCAGGCAGCCCGACCAGTCTATTCGCTGCAACAACCTGATATTCGGCATACGCACCGAGGCTGTCGCCGACGTAGTAGGCGACGCGGTCTGCGCTGGCCCAACCGCTCACGCCGGCACCCACGACATCCACAACGCCCGCAGCCTCGATGCCCGGGATCAGCGGTAACGCTCTTTTGTAAATTCCCGCGCGTATGAAAGCGTCGCGGCGGTTAAGACCGATGGCCTTGATACGCACTCGCACCTGACCCTCGCCAGGTTCGGGACAGGGAAGTTCGACGTGCTCCAGAACCTCGGGGCCGCCGTGTTTACGTACCAGTACAGCCTTCAAGGGGAATCACTTTGCAATGGGAATTTTGAATATACTGTCGCCACATGACTGTGTAAAGCTATAGACACTAAAATGGAATACGCCGTTATCAAATTCATGACGTTGAGGCTTGCGCTGGCCACGCCGCTGCTGGCCGCCACCGCGAGCGCGCAAACAAATCCCGCCGCTGAGTATCCGCACAAGCCGGTGAGGGTTGTGGTCGCGGTTGCGCCGGGTGGCGGCATTGATACCGCGGCGCGCATCCTCGTCGAGCAGGTGCGGCAAAAACTCGGACAGCCTTTCGTCATTGATAATCGGGGCGGCGCTGCCGGCAACGTGGGCGCGGGCCTGGTATTTCATGCTGCGCCGGATGGCTACACTATTCTGGCTTCTTCACTTTCACCGATCACGATTGCCGGCTTGCTCAGCAAGAATCTTAATTTTGATCCGGCGGTGTTCGAACCGATAGTGGTGATGTCGCGCATCCCCAACGTGCTGGTGACGCGGCAGAATTTGCCGGTTGGTTCGGTGAAGGAATTGCTGGCCTACATCCACGCCAATGCGGGCAAAGTGAACTACGCATCGCCGGGCGCGGGCACGGCAGCCTATCTGAGCGCCGCGCTGTTCATGCAGATTACCCGCACCCAGCTCACACACATACCGTACAAGGGCACCGCGCCTTCGCTCGTCGATCTGGTGGGTGGTCATGTCGATCTTACCTTTGCTCAAGTCGCCGCCATCCTGCCACTGTATAAGGACGGCAGGCTCAAAGTGCTGGCGACGGCAACCCATGAACGGATCGAGTTCCTGCCCGACATTCCGACATTGGCGGAGGTGGGTGTGCGCGGCGCAGAGTCGGATACGTGGAACGCCATCAGCGTACCGCCTAAGACCCCCGCGACTATCATCGGCAGGCTGAATAGCGCTTTCAACGAAGCCCTGAACGCGCCAGAGGTCAGGACCCGCTACCGCACGCTCTACATGTCCTCCGGCATCGGCGACCTCGCCGCAACGCGGAAATTCGTTAAGGACGAGACCGTCCGCTGGCGCAATGTGATACGCACGGCCGGCCTCAAGCCGGAATAATAGAGCAGCGCGCGTCGCTCACGCCTTCCACCGCTGTGCTGCGCTGTCGTAATCGTGCCGCGAGGAATAGAATAGTCGCGATTCGTCGTTTCACCCTATACACCACAAGGAGATAGAGATGGGTAAATTACGCCACATTGCCATAGCCGTTCCGAATACCGATGAGGCCGCAAAGTTCTATGAACAGGCATTCGGGATGACGCGGGTGCGCCAGTCGGCCAGCTCAGTCATGCTGACCGATGGCGTGATCAGTCTTGCCATTCTCGATAACAAGACCAGCCACGAGGCGATCGGTTACAGCGGCCTGCATCACGTCGGTTTTATTGCGGACGACGTCGGTGAAGCCGCAGACAAGGCGGAAACTTTCGGCGCCGTGTATGCCGACAAAGCCGAGAATGTTGCGAAACGGTTTGCAAACCGCGGGCAAGTTAAAGACGGCCAGGTCACTGCTGAAGGCAAGCAACAGGAGCAGCGCAAGTATGTTGATCCGAATGGTCTCAAATTCGACATCGTCAACAATATGCATGCGCGCAATTCATGGCGTCTGCCGGTCTGATGTTGCGCACAGCGTAAGGCGCTGACATTTATCTCGCAGGGAGGCGCAAATGAGCACTGCCCCGCGATTAGCGCTTGCTTTTTTGGCTGCGGGCTTTTCCGCGCACGGCTGGGCTCAAAACTATCCCAACAAGCCGATGCGCATGATCTCGGCGTTCGCGCCCGGTGGCGGCACAGACATATTGGCGCGGGCGATTGCGACACCGGTGTCCGAGGCGTTCGGCCAGGCCGTGATCGTCGATAACCGGCCCGGCGCCGGCGGTGCCACGGGTTCGGAACTGGTGGCGCGCGCCGCACCCGACGGCTACACCATTATCATCGTCGCCAGCACTTATGCCGCGACCTCCGCCTATAGCCCGCCCTCGTTCGATCCCATCAACGGTATTGAGCCGATCATCCTGCTCGGCACCACTGCACTGGTGATGACGGTGCATCCTTCCATTCCGGCAAAAAGCGTACGCGAACTTATCGACCACGCCAAGTTCAACCCCGGCCGCCTCAACTACGCTTCAGTCGGCGCCGGCAGTGTCCCGCACTTCGCGCAAGAGCTATTAAAGCTGCAGACGGGTATCGATATGGTGCATGTTCCCTACAAGGGCGCCGGTCCGGCATTGATCGCGCTGGCCGGGGCGGAGGTGCAGCTCACGACACTGAGCCTGGTCGCTGTCATCCCGCATATCAAGGCGGGGCGGCTGCGCGCGCTTGGCGTCACCACGCCCACGCGCGCGAGCTTGTTGCCGGAGCTGCCGGCCATTAATGAAACCGTGCCCGGATTTGAGGTTGTGCATTGGTACGGCATCTGGGGGCCGAAGGGCATGCCGCAGGCTATCGTTACGCGCTGGAATCAGGAAGTGGCGAAAATTCTGCGCACCGAAGAAATGAAAAATCGCACGCGCGCGGAAGGACTGGAATCCGCCGGCGGCCCGCCGCAGGAATTCGCCGACCTCATTCGACGCGATGTCGAAAAATGGCGCAAGGTTGTGAAAGCGGCGAAGATCAAACGTGAGGATTAATTGTGCGTAACACCTGCCTGTTGATGTTGTTACTGAATGCACCATTGCTCTGCGCGGCGCAGGACGCCTATCCCAGCCGCCCGGTACGATTGGTGGTAACGGCCGCACCCGGCGGCGTGGTCGATATCACCGCGCGTATTATTTCGCCGCAACTGACCGAACAGACCGGACGCCCATTCGTGGTTGAAAACCGCACCGGCGCGGGCGGCATCATCGGCTCCGGCTACGTGGCGAAAGCAGCGCCGGATGGTTACACCTTGTTGATAGCGACGCCCGGATTCACGATAGTGCCCAACCTGCACAAGTCACTGCCGTACGACCCGGTGCGGGATTTCACCGCGATCACGCAAATCACCGGTGCTACGCAGGTACTCGTCGTGTCGCCACAACTCAAAGCCGCTACGCTCAAGGAATTCATCGCGCTGGCGCAGGCCAATCCCGGCGCCTACAACTACGGCTCGGGCGGCAGCGGCAGTCCGCTGCACGTGTATGCGGAGCTGTTCAGCAGAGCCGCGCGCGTCAGCCTCGTTCACGTGCCGTTCAAAGGCGGTGGTGGCGAGTCGATGACGGCGCTGATCGCGGGCGAGATTCAAATGCTGTTTGCCGCAATACCTACTGCGGCTGCGATGGTCAAGTCGGGCAAAGTGCGCGCACTGGCCGTCACCACCAGCGGCAAACGCCTGTCGTCGATGCCCGAAGTGCCGTCGATGAGCGAAGCGGGTGTGCCCGGCATGGTGATCGATGCCATGTACGGACTGGTGGGTCCGGCGGGGTTGCCGCGCGCCGTGGTTACGCGACTGCATGGCGAAGTGGTCAAGGCGCTGACGGTAACCGGCGTAAAAGAGCGCTACGCCGCGCAGGACGCAGAACTGGTGGGCAGCACGCCCGAAGAATATGCCGGATTGATCCGCAACGAAGTACGGCGCTGGGCCGAGGTCATCAAGACTTCGGGAATTACCATCGACGCGCAACTCGCCAAATAGCTTGCGATTCACCAGACTTGTATGCAGGTCAATATACTAACCTCGTCGTTCCAGCGGAAGCTGGAACCCAGTTCGATCACGCATGCGAAGCATCTGATAATCGTTCATTAATAACAATACGATACGTATCAACCACTACTACACGCCAATATGGATTTCTCCCTCACGCAAGACCAACAACGCTGGCGCAATCGCGCGCGTGAATTCACCGAAAACATTATCAAGCCCGATGTGATGCGTCGCGACCGGCTGCCCACCGCAGCCGAGCGCATACCGTGGGACTGGATACGCGAAGCCGACAAACAGGGCATACGCACGCTGGGCGTGCCCGCATCATTTGGCGGCGCTGGCAGCGATATTTTTACCCTGTGTCTGGTCGGCGAAGAACTTGCGGCCGGTGATCTGGGCTTCGCGGTGATCATGGATCAGTGCTGGAAAATGTCGCATCTATTCAGTGCAGCGATGAACGCCGAGCAGCAGCAACGCTTCATACCGAAATTCGTCGCCGACCCTGAGGCTACTACCGCGATTGCGATCACCGAGCCCGGCGCCGGTTCCGATCATCAGGGGTTTTACGACTCGCCCGATATCGATTTCAAAACCACGGCGGTGCGTGACGGCGACGACTACGTGATCAACGGCACCAAGCGTTATGTCTCGAACGGTGGCATGGCCAAGCTCTATTTCGTGGTCGCGCGCACCGACCCGCAAAAAACGCTGCGTGAAGGCGGCAGCATCTTTGTTGTGCCTTCGGATACGCCGGGATTTCGCGCGGGATTCTTCCATGAAAAAAGCAGCCAGCGCCTCGCCACCAATGGCACATTCCACTTCGAGAATTGCCGCGTGCCGGCGAGCAATATGCTGGTAGGCGAAGGCCTGCTCGGCCGCTTACGCAGCGATTTTATGTGGGGCAGCAAGGCCGAGGCCGCCGCCACTGCGCTGGGCGTGGGCCGCGCCGCGTACGAGTACGCACTCGATTACGCGAAAAAGCGTGTGCAAGGCGGCAAACCGATAGTCGAACAGCAAGCGGTGGCGATGATGCTCGGCATCATGGCGATGAAGCTCGACGCCGCGCGCCTGCAAATCTGGAAAGCCGCATGGCTTGCCGACCGCAAACTGCCAGAAGCGCGCGCGCTGGGTTTGCTGGCCAAGGTCAACGCCTCGGAAACTGCTTTTGAATGCTGCCGTTTAGCCGGGGAAATTCTGGGCGGCGCATCGATCATGCACGAGCATCCGGTTGAAAAGTATCTGCGCGATGCGTCAAGCTTTTTGCATTCGGACGGCACCAATCAGCTTTGCCTGCTGCGTGCGTCACAGGCGATTGCGAATCAGGGGCATGCGGCGTTGTATGGGTTTTGACGCGTCAACACTGTGCCATAGTGCGATAATAATAGACTCCAATACTCGTAAGTGGAATTTTCGATGAAAGCGCAAATCTTGCAGGAAATGAAAGTGCTGGCGGCCATTGAGCCTGCGTTCGAAGTCCAGCGCCGCGTGGCGTTTATCCAGGCCAAATTGAAACAAGCCCGCTGCAAAGCGTTGGTGCTGGGGATCAGCGGCGGCGTGGATTCTTCGACGGCTGGGCGCTTGTGCCAGCTGGCGGTAGACAGTTTGAACCGCGAAACGCCCGGCGGCGGTTATCAGTTCATTGCGGTGCGTTTACCTTATCAGGTGCAAAAAGATGAGGACGAAGCGCAGATAGCTTGCAAGTTCATCCAGCCATCTAAACTGGTCACGGTCAACGTGCATCAAGGCGTTGACGGTGTACACAATGCCACCCTGGCGGCCACTGCAGAAGCGGGCCTGCCCATGCCTGACGCCGCTAAAGCGGATTTTGTTAAAGGCAATGTGAAAGCGCGCATGCGCATGATCGCCCAGTATGAAGTGGCAGGATTAGTCGGAGGCTTGGTGGTTGGCACGGATCATTGCGCCGAAAACATCACCGGTTTTTACACCAAGTGGGGTGATGGCGCGTGCGATTTGGCGCCTTTGTTTGGCCTGAACAAACGTCAAGTGCGTCAATTGGCATCCTACCTTGGGGCGCCCAGAAGTTTGGTGCTAAAGGCGCCAACCGCCGACCTCGAAGACAACAAACCCTTGCTGGAAGATGAAGTGGCATTGGGCCTGACCTACGAACAAATTGACGATTTTCTGGAAGGCAAGGTCGTCAGTCAGGCGATTGAAGACAAGCTGGTGGGGATTTATAAAGCGACCCAACATAAGCGTTTAGCCATACCAACTATTTACGATTGAGCCCGAATGTGGGTCCAGCCGGCGGTTTACGTCCCATAGCGCACTGGCGACTTCGCATACTTTAACGCCGCCAGTGCGCTGTAACAGGCGAGCCAGGACGTTTTCGGATTGTCCGGTGATGGCACGTTCTCGAACTTGATGCTGATGTTGCCGGTCTTGCCGCGCATTTCGATGTGATGGGTATTGTCGGTTAATGACGGATCGGCAATCACTTTCAATCTTGTGCGGTCAAAGCCGATGCCGGATAAACTCAGCACGGCAGCAATGTTCACGTTCGCCGGAAAATGCGGCACGCCTTCGCGCGCGGTGCCGTCAAACAACACCACCGCTTCCTGCAACCCATTCAAATCGATGCCGAGGCGTTCAACGTAGGGTATGCCTTTCCACGCCACCGGCGGCTTGGCCACGGAGATGGTGACGGAATCCATACCCGACAAGGCCGCGGCCTTTAGCGCGTCCAGCGCGCCGATGCCGCCCGACGGCACGTAGAGCAGCGCACCAGTGGCATGCGCGGCACGCTCCAGCCGGGTGCGCAAGGCATCATCGCACAATGCCCCGCCCGACAGCACGATCAACGCAATCCCCCGATTGAGCAACGCTTCGCCGAACTCACGCACGGCTTCGTGCGAAGCGGCTTCGACCACCACTTCAGGCTGTTGCGCGAGCAGTTCTTCGAGCGTGGTGACGTAGGCGATGCCATGCCCGAGCGCGAGCGGCTTGCCGCGCGACGCATCGCCGCGTCCGACCAGCGCAACCACTTGCGCATCGTCCAGATCGCCGCGATGAATGTGTTCGATGAATAAGGTGGCGATGGTACCGCCGCCGATGATGGCTACGCGCATTAGGTTTTCTCTGCCAGTTGGCGCAATTGTACAGCGATTGACGGCGCCGATGGGGTGGCGCGGCAGACTTCAGGGCCGGGCAGCTTGCGCGACCGGCGGCACCCGAGGCTTGGGCTTTTCTGCACGCTCGTAGAGCGGCAGCGCTTCTTTCAGGTGTGCCTGAATTTCCTTGATGCGGCTCGGCCCCGACGGATGCGTGGACATCCATTGTGGTGGCGCGCCTTTGCTGGCGGCGCTCATTTTTTGCCACAGCGTCACGCCCGCACGCGGGTCATAGCCGGCGCGCGCTGCGATATCCATGCCCACCAGATCAGCGTCGGTTTCGTTGCTGCGCGAATAACTCAGCGACAACAAGTTTGCACCGGTATGGACCAGTCCGTCGTACTTGCCACCCGTGGCGATCGACAAACCCACCGCGCCGAGCTTGGTCAGGGTATTTTTCCCTGCCTGCTCACGCGCATGCTCGCGCAGCGCGTGCGCGATTTCATGGCCCATCACCATCGCCACTTCGTCGTCGGTGAGTTTCAGCGTGCGCAGGATGCCGGTGTAGAACGCGATTTTTCCACCGGGCATGCAAAAGGCGTTGATCTGGTTGGAGCCGATCAGATTCACCTCCCACTGCCATTTCGCCGCGCGCGGATTGAAGCGCGTGGCGTACGGAATAATGCGCTTGGCGATTGTGCGCAGCCGCACTAGTTCCGGAGCGTTATCAGGCGCCAGTGCTTTTTTCGCGGCCACTTGCTGCTTGAGTTCCGTGTATTGCAGCGCGGCCTGTTTCTCCAACCCTTCGGCGGGAACCAGATTGCGCAGTGCAGAGGACTTGCTGACTTTTACGCCATCTTCCTTCGGCTCATCCTTGGCCAGCGCGCCGCACGCTGCCGTCAGCAGCAGGCACAACACGAATTTGTTTTTCATCCGTTACCCACCCATGAACCTCCCCGCGCGGGCGGGGACTCGACGCTCCCGGCTTCGCCACCCTCGCTTCGCTCTCCCCCCGGGAGAAGGGTTGGGGAGAGCGCAGCGAGGGGGCCGCAGGCGGGAAGAGACGCCACGTTCATGGTCGCAATTCGCGACACACGTGCCGTGGCGTCTCTCCTGCCTGCAGATCCGTTACACACGTTAGCGCATATCGGGGCGGGATGACCCGGCCGCAATCGCTGATTTAGAAATGATATGTAACCTATTGTTTTTATTGAGTATTATTTCATGTGCAGGACGCAGCACAGCGCGCTTAAATAACTCCGCCCAGATTTCATCGGGATTTTTGTCGAAGATGGTTGTGCTGTCGGCCGGCAAAATATACCAGCCCTGGCGCGCCAGTTCATTGCGCAATTGACCCGGCGCCCAAGCGGAATAACCGGCGTAGGCGCGCACTGCGCTAAGCGCGTTGTCATCGTCCAGTGCGCCGTTCACCCAATCCGCATCGCTCATCAGATACACATCCTGCAGCACGCGTAGCGCACGCGGCGGCGGCGTTTCCGCGCGCACCAGAAACAGCACGCCTTGCGGCTGCACCGGGCCGCCAAAATGGAGCGGCTGTTGCTGTGCCGCGAGCTGCTGGTGTTTTGGATAAATCTCGCTCAACGGCGTCCCAGTGCGACGGTTGATGATCACGCCCAGCGGCCCCATGCGCGGCGGCTGCGTGATCAAAATAACGGTGCGCTGGAACGTGGGTTCGGTCAGCGACGGTTGCGCCACCAGAAAAACGCCGTTGGCGATGACATCTGGTTCCTGCGGTTGCGCCGCGAACGGCGCGGCGAACAGCAGGACAGCAACAAGAACGAAGGGCTTCACGCTGCGGTGGTGAAGCCCCATTGCCTTTTACGAAACCACAGTACAGCCAGCCACGGTGGCCTTCGGCAGTTCCACGGTTTCTACAATTTTCGCGCCGTTTTTTACTGCCGTCATCTCCGCGAGGATGGCGATGGCAATTTCCGGCGGCGTTTTGCTGCCGATTTTGAGGCCCACCGGCCCGCGCAGGCGCGCGATCTCACCCGCCGACAAGTCAAATTCCGCCAGACGTTCACGCCGCGCATCGTTGTTCTTTTTGGAACCGATAGCACCGATGTAAAACGCGGGGGATTTCAGCGCTTCCAGCAGCGCCATGTCGTCGAGCTTGGGGTCGTGCGTGAGCGTCACCACGGCGCTGTGACCATCGAGATTAAGTTCGGTCACTACGTCGTCGGGCATGCCGCGCATGATTTCCACGCCCGGAACATCCCAGCCCTCAGTGTATTCTTCGCGTGGATCGCATACCACGACGTTGTAGTCGAGGGCCTGCCCCATTTGCGCAAGGTACTTCGACAACTGACCCGCGCCGATGATCAGCAGACGCCAGCGCGGACCGTGCACGGTAACGAAACGCTTTCCGTCAAACGTAAGTTGATCCGAATTCACTGCGGATTCTATAGTGGCAAGGCCGCTATCCATATCCAGCGTGCGCTTTACCAACTCGTGGCGTTCCACATGTGCCAGCAGTTTATCCAGTCCGCTTTCGGCCTTTAGCGGCTCCAGCACCAGTTCCAGCGTGCCGCCGCAGGGAAGACCGAAGCGTGAGGCTTCCTCGGCGGAAACGCCGTACTGCGTGGTGACCGGCTTGTCCTGCACCAGGTCATGATTGCGCACGCGCAGAATCATATCGTCCTCGATGCAACCGCCCGATACCGAGCCTTCGAGCATGCCATCGTCGCGTATCGCCGTCAGCGCACCGATGGGCCGTGGCGCCGAACCCCAGGTTTTCACCACCGTCACCAACACCACGCGATGCCCGGACTTCATCCAGGCGCACGCGGATTTGAGCACTTGCAGGTCTACGCTGTCCATAAAAGTCCTTTAAAAACAAATAGTTATATCAACAACTTAGCCTCTAGATTACGTCAGCCTAGCTGCTGGGTCAAGCGTCGCACGTTGATCAACGTCCGATCACTTTTTTCCATTTCTCATAGTCGGCTTTGATGATGGCCGCGAACGCCTGTGGCGTGCTCGGCGCAGGATTCAAGCCCTGACTGCGCGCGATCCGCACCACTTCGGGATCCGCAAGCGCGGCGTGCAATTCCTTGTTCAGCCGGCTCACTATCACCGCCGGTGTACCCGCAGGCACCATCACGCCGAACCAGAACGACGCATCGTAGTTCTTCACGCCCGCTTCCTGCATGGACGGCACATCAGGCAAACTGGGATCGCGCTGCGCACTGGTCACTGCAAGCACCCGCAGCCGGCTGCGCATGCTGCCCGCGCCTAGCGTACTCACAAATGCCACGGGCAACTCGCCGCCGATTACCGCAGTAATAAGTTCGCCGCCACCTTTGTAGGGAATATGAGTCAACACCACACCGGTAAGGTTTTGCAGCATCTGCCCCGACAGGTTCCCCGCCGAGCCAACGCCCTGCGAGCCATATTGCAATTGCCCCTGCTTGTCTTTTGCCAGTGCCAGAAATTGCGCCAGCGTAGCCACCGGCGAATCCTGCCGCATGATCAAGGCATTGCAAAATGTAAAGGTGCGGCCCACCGGATTGAACGCGGTATCGGGGTCGTACTGCAGGTTTTTTTCGAGAATGCGATTGATGGTGAGCGCGCCGGGGCTGGACCACAGCAGCGTGTAACCGTCAGCGGGCGCGCGCGCCGCGATTTGCGTCGCCACACTACCACCGGCGCCGCCGCGGTTCTCAATCACAAAGGTAGTGCCCAGCGCCTCGCCCATGCGCGCCGCGATCAGGCGCGATGAAGCATCCGCGTTGCCGCCCGGCGGGAAGCCGACGATCAGGCGTATCGGTTTCCGCGGATAGGGTGGCAGCGGCTGCGCCACCGCTGCCGCATATGCGGTTACAAGCACAGCGGCAGCAATGGCGTTTACTGTAATTGAAAGATAGTTTGTATGCATATTTTTGACGCTTAAATCGCCTGCACGGTGCTTGCGTTGCGTTCAGCCGTCAGCAACCGTATCGGCTTGCCGTTGAGGAATGCACTGATGTTTTCCACCACATCGGCGTAGGCTACCTGAAAAAATTCCTGCACATTGTGTCCCTGATGCGGCGTCAGCACCACATTGGGCAGCGACCGCAAAGGGCTGTCATCCGGCAACGGCTCGTGCGAAAAAACATCCAGTCCGGCGCCGGCGATGCGTTCCTCGCGCAATGCGGCGATCAGCGCGTTTTCGTCGATGATGGGGCCGCGCGCAGCGTTGACCAATATCGCAGAAGATTTCATCAGCGCCAGTTCGCGCGCACCAACCAGTCCGCGTGATCGTTCACCCAACACCAGATGCACTGACAACACGTCGGCGGTCCTGAACAATTCATCTTTTTCCACCCGCCGCACACCATGCTGAGCAGCATATTCCGCGGTGAGATTCTGGCTCCACGCGATGACCTCCATCCCGAACGCCTTTGCCACGGGCACCATGTAGCGCCCCTGCCGTCCTAAACCCAGCAAGCCCAGCGTGCGCCCGGCCAGCACGAAGCCGGCAGTGTTCTGCCAGCCGCCCTGACGCATCCTGTTCGCTTCAAAAGGAATATGGCGCGCCACGGCAAGCATCAATCCCCAGGTCAGTTCGCAGGTGGCTTTGCGATAGGTGCCGCGCAATTCGGTAAACGACACCACGATGCCGCGCTCACTGGCCGCCGCGACGTCCAGCGTGCGATTGTAAAGGCCGGTAACCGCAATCATTTTGAGATTCGGCAATTGCGCAATCAACTCACGCGAAATAGGCATGCGCTCGCGCAAGGTGCAGATGATGTCAAACGGCGCCAGCGTGCGCGCAGCGTCCTCTGCTGCAATGGCGTAGTCGAACACGGTGATGTCGCAAGTCCTGGCAATGTTCGACCAATCAGCCGAGACGTGTGAGCGGCGCAGATAGTCGTTGAGGATTGCGATTTTCATAATGTAATTATGACACGGCAGGCGTTCATTCCCTGCCGCCGCCGGTACTGCGCATGCGTGCTCCGCAATTACTGAGGCTTGATACCCGCCTTGCGCGTGATCTCACCCCACTTCACGATTTCCTTTCGGATATGCGCACGGAATTGCTCGGGCGTGCCGCCTACCGGTTCCAGACCCAACATTGCGTATTTTTCCATGGTCGCCGGCGTCTTGAGCACCTTGTTCATCACGGTGTTTAAGCGCATGACCACGGCTGCAGACAACCCGGCTGGTCCGATAATTCCGCCCCACGCAACCACTTCATAGCCCGGCAGTCCTGATTCCGACAATGTCGGCAGCTCGGGAAATGCCGGCAAACGCTTCGCGCCGGTAACAGCCAAACCGCGTATGCGCCCGCTTTTGATGTACTGTTCCAGCGCCGCGCTGCCATTAAACGTCATGTGCACCTGACCCAATGCCATGGCGGGAATGACCTGTGCGCCGAGGAATGAAACCGCCCGTATATGGGTTCCCGCCATCTGATTAAAAAGTTGCCCGCTCAAATACTGCGTGGAACCCACTGACGCGCCGCCGTACACCAGCTTGCCCGGATTCTTTTTGGCGTAATCAATGAGTTCGCTTACCGACTTCACCGGCAACGACATTGCCAGCGCGAGAATATTGTAGGAATCGGCGATTTGGCCGATGGGCTGAAAGTCGCGAATGGGATCGTATGTCAATTTGGCATAAACGCCAGGCGCGATGGCCAGCGAGGCAATATTGCCATAGCCGACGGTATAGCCGTCAGCCGTGGCGCGGGCGATCAGCGGCATGCCAAGCGTGCCGCCAGCGCCACCACGGTTGTCCACTACAAACTGCTGGCCAAGCAGCGTTGCCATCTCAGCCGTGATAAGACGCGAGGTAATATCCGGGGCGCTGCCGGCCACCGCGGCCACGATAAAGCGAATCGGGCGTTCTGGATACGCGGCCACCGCGCTGTGGGCAATTACGAACAAGAATACATAACGCAGGTAATGCAGCATTGCCATCCTTTTCCTGCAGCGAACGCACCCCCGGATGAAGCGCAGCACATTCCCGGGCATTCGTTACGCCAGCATTCTAAAATTGAAAAACGCGAGTATATTGCACCCTGCACGCGCCTGCGATAGCATGAATCAGATTCACATCCGCCTCGTGCATCGCCCTACCTCAGCTTCCCGGAGCCACCATGACCCTATCAGTTTCTTTAACCATCAACGGTAAGCCGGTAACGGAGCACGTTGATCCGCGCACGCTGCTCGCGCAACTGTTGCGCGAAAATTTACATTTAACCGGCACCCACATCGGCTGCGACACCGGCCAATGCGGCGCCTGCACCGTGCATCTGGATGGGCGCGCGGTGAAGGCGTGCAATATTCTGGCGGCGCAGGTGCAAGGCGCGCACATCACCACCATCGAGGGCATCAGCGGGGCCAATGGTGAATTGCATCCGATGCAGGCGGCGTTTCGCGAACATCACGGCCTGCAATGCGGTTTTTGCACGCCCGGCATGGTGATGAGTGCCATCGAATTGGTGCAAAAACATCCGCACGCGAATGAGGACACCGTGCGCGCGGAACTCGACGGCAATCTGTGCCGCTGCACCGGTTATCACAATATTGTCAAAGCAGTTATCGCCGGCGCTGCCGGCATGAAAGGCTGACATCATGAATGCTCCTCATGTTCCTTCATATATCGGCCAAAGCATCAAGCGCAAGGAAGATCAACGCTTTCTCACCGGCGAAGGCACCTACACCGACGATGTGACGGTTGCGGGCCAGACGCACGCTTACTTTCTGCGCTCGCCGCATGCTCACGCCACAATTCGCGGCATTGATTTAACCAAAGCCAATACCGCACCCGGCGTGGTCGCGATCTTCACTGGAGATGACCTCGCCGCTGCAAAAGTCGGCAGCCTGCCCTGCGGCTGGCTGATTACCGACGTTAATGGTCAACCGATGAAAGAGCCGCCGCATCCACCACTGGCGCAGGGCAAAGTGCGCTACGTCGGCGATCAACTGGCGGTGGTTATTGCCGAGACGCTCAATCAGGCGAAAGACGCTGCCGAGTTGATCGAAGTCGATTATGAAGTGTTGCCCGCTGTCGTTGGCGCCGCCGATGCCCGCAAGCCGGGTGTGGCGGTGGTACACGATAACGCACCCGATAATACCTGCTATGTATGGTCGATCGGCACGCAGGCTGCCGTGGACACCGCATTTGCATCAGCCAAACACGTGACCACGCTGGAGTTTGCCAACAACCGCCTGATCCCCAACGCCATCGAGCCGCGCGCGGCAGTGGCGCAGTATGCGCGAGGCGACGATTCTTATACGCTGCATGTCACCAGCCAGAATCCGCACGTGGAACGCCTGCTGATGACGGCATTTGTGCTGGGGCTGCCCGAACACAAAGTGCGCGTGATCGCTCCCGATGTCGGCGGCGGGTTTGGTTCGAAAATTTATTTGTATGCCGAGGAAACCGTCATTACCTGGGCGTCCAAGCGTGTGAATCGCCCGATCAAGTGGACGTGCGAGCGCTCCGAATCGTTCCTCACCGACGCGCATGGCCGCGATCACGTTACCAAGGCCGAACTGGCGCTGGACAAGAACGGAAAATTTCTCGCCATGCGCGTGCATACCACCGCCAACATGGGCGCCTATCTGTCCACCTTCGCCTCCTGCATACCGACGATACTGTACGCCACGCTGCTGGCCGGCCAGTACACCACGCCTGCGATTTATTGCGAGGTGACGGCGGTGTTCACCAACACCGCGCCGGTGGATGCCTATCGCGGCGCGGGACGTCCGGAAGCCACCTATGTCGTCGAACGCCTGGTGGAAACCGCTGCGCGTGAAATGCGCATCGCGCCGGCCGAGTTGCGGCGGCGCAACTTCATCACGCAGTTTCCCTATCAAACACCGGTGGCCTTGTGTTACGACACCGGCAACTACGACGCCACACTCACCGAGGCGATGAAGCTCGCGGACGTGGCGGGTTTCGAGGCGCGGCGCAAACAAGCGGCTGATCGCGGCAGGCTGCGCGGCCTGGGCTATTCAACCTACATCGAAGCCTGCGGACTCGCGCCCTCCAACATCGCGGGGTCGCTGGGCGCGCGCGCCGGTTTGTTCGAGGTTGGAGAAATTCGCTTTCATCCGACCGGCTCAGTAACCGTATTTACCGGCTCACACAGTCATGGGCAAGGTCATGAAACGACTTTCGCTCAGGTGGTCGCCGATAAACTCGGCATCCCGCTTGAAAACGTCGATGTGGTTCACGGCGACACCGGACGCATTCCCTACGGCATGGGGACTTATGGTTCGCGCTCGATTGCCGTCGGCGGCTCGGCCATTATGAAAGCGCTTGATAAAATCATCGCTAAAGGCAAAAAAATCGCCGCGCATCTGTTGGAATCGACCGACAACGATATAGAGTTTAAGGATGGGGTATTCACCGTGATTGGCAGCGAGCGCAAAAAAACCATCGCGGAAGTTGCTTTCGCCGCTTACGTGCCGCATAACTATCCGCTGGACAAACTCGAACCGGGACTGAATGAGACGGCATTTTACGACCCCACGAACTTCACCTACCCCGCCGGCAGCCACATCTGCGAAGTGGAAATCGACCCGCAGACCGGCGTCACTAAAATCGTCAATTTCACCGCGGTGGATGATTTCGGCAATGTGATCAACCCCATGATCGTCGAAGGCCAGGTGCATGGCGGCCTCGCGCAGGGCATTGGGCAGGCGCTGCTCGAAGGCTGCATCTACGACCCGCAAAGCGGTCAGTTGCTCACCGGCAGCTACATGGATTACGCCCTGCCGCGCGCCGACGATTTGCCCTCGTTCACGGTCAGCACAAAGGTCACCCCCTGCACCCACAATCCGCTAGGTGTAAAAGGATGCGGCGAGGCCGGCGCGATTGGCGCACCTGCTGCGGTGATAAACGCCATCACCGATGCCTTGAGTGTCAAAGACATTGCGATGCCGGCAACCGCCGAAACCGTTTGGCGGGCTTTGAATAGCAAGGGTAAGAAGGCTAAATCATAACGACTCTCGTCATTCCGGCGTACGCCGGAATGACGATGCATTTGGAGAAAACCATGCACGCATTCGACTATCATCGCCCTGCCACACTCAAAGATGCAGCGACTTTCCTCAAGAAGAACGAGAACGCGCGTATTTTAAGTGGCGGACAAAGCCTGATACCCACTTTGAAAATGCGCCTGGCGCAAACAGCGGCGCTGGTGGATATCAACGCCCTTGCAGATTTGCGCGCCGTCAAACTCGAAGCCGCCGTGCTCACCGTTGGCGCGGCCCTGCGCCACAGCGAAGTAGCTGCAGCGAAAGATGTGCTGATCGGCGTGCCGGCACTGGCGCGCGTGGCCGCCGGCATCGGTGACCGGCAGGTGCGCAATATGGGCACACTGGGCGGCTCGCTCGCCAACAACGACCCGGCTGCGGATTATCCGGCAGCGGTGCTCGGTCTGGGCGCCACCATACACACCAACCGGCGTTCCATTGCGTCCGACAAATTTTTCAGCGGCCTGTTTGAAACCGCTTTGAAGCCCGGCGAGATCATTGTGTCAGTGGAATTCCCGCTGCCCAAGCGCGCCGCTTATATCAAGTTCAAGAATCCGGCGTCGCGTTTTGCACTGGTCGGCGTGTTCGTGAGTGAAGGCGCGGGCCATGTGCGCGTGGCGGTCACCGGCGCGGGCAGCGCGGGTGTATTCCGGGTGAAAGACATGGAGAAGAAACTCACCGAAAAATTCGCGCCGGAGGCGATTGCGAAATCGAAAGTCTCCGCCGACAAACTGAATTCGGATCTGCACGCCAGCGCAGAGTACCGCTCGCACCTGATAACGGTGCTGGCGCAACGCGCAGTGACAGCGGCGCTGGAAGGAAAATGATGCAACTACAGTACCAAGCCGCACGGCCGGGCACGGATTTGCTGCTACTGCCGCGCAATACCCTCGATCTGGACGCAGCGGTCAAACGCGCCAAAACCCTAGTCACACGCCGCGCAGCTGTAGCCTCCGTTGCCTCGCTGGTGCCGATTCCGGGACTGGATATTGCCGTGGATATAGCCGCGATTATGAAGCTCATTCCCGCAATCAATGGGGAATTTGGTCTTACACCCGCGCAGATTTCAAGACTCAGCACCGGTAACCAACTGCTGATCTATAAATCCATTGTCGCCGTCGGTAGCATCATGATCGGCAAGCTGGTGACCAAGGAAATTGCCATCGTAGTGCTGAAAACCGTCGGCGTGCGCCTGACAGTCAAACAGATAGGCAAATACGTACCCGTCGCCGGCCAGGCGCTTGCCGTGGCGCTCGGTTTCGCCGCCATGAAATACGTCGGTCATCAGCACATCATGGATTGCCGGCGTGTGATCGAGACCACACTCCCCCGCGCTTGCTGATCTAACCTTTACCGCGGTCTCGCGCCTGCTATCATCGCGGCATGCCTGAATCTATTCTGAATCGACTGGTTCGCACGGTGGTGCCGCCCCGCAATGAGGCTGCACGCGCCTACCGCCACGCCGCGCGCGTCATCGACGCCTGGCGCGAGTTGCTGTCGGATCGCGGTGAAGTGTCGGGCGCGGCGATTGCGCGTGAAGCGCTCGACGCCTATCGCGAACTCGAGGTGGCGCATCTGCCGGGATTCTTTTCGCTGCTGGCCGCCGACTTTGCGCCCGCGGAAGCGGCGTTGCGCGACGCCGCCGAACGCTATCTCGCACAGCCGACGGCCGCGCATCTATTGCAACTGCAACAGGCCGCTGCCTCGCCGCGCCAGGAATTGTTCCGGCGCCTGAATCAGGCGCCCAAAGGCACCAGCACGCTGGTGAATGCGCGCGAACATCTGCAAATCGGGCTTAACCAACATCCTGAGTGGGGCGTGATCGACGCCGACCTGGTGCATCTTTTCAATTCATGGTTCAACCGGGGCTTTCTTACCTTGCAACGCATCGACTGGCACACGCCTGCGATTGTGCTGGAAAAATTGATAAAGTATGAAGCAGTGCATGAAATTTCTGGCTGGCGCGACCTGCGCCGGCGCCTGCAGGCGGATCGCCGCTGCTTTGCTTTTTTTCATCCGGCACTGCCCGAAGAACCGTTGATCTTTATCGAAGTGGCGCTGGTCAGAGGCATCAGCAGCTCGATCCAACCGTTGCTCGATACTGACGCGCCGGTCACCGATCCGGAAAAAGCGGATACCGCCGTGTTTTACTCGATCACCAACTGCCAGCCGGGTTTGCGCGGCGTGTCTTTCGGCAATCTGCTGATTAAACAAGTGGCGCAGAAACTGGGCGAGGAATTTCCCCGCATCAGGACGTTTTCAACACTGTCGCCGATACCGGGATTCACAGCGTGGCTGGCGCGCGAGGCAGGCGCTATCGATGCGCAGCCTGCGCAGGATGCCATCCATGCGCTCACCACAGCCGATTGGCATCTACAGCCCGAACTCGCCGCGTCGATGAAGGAAGCACTGGTGCCGTTGTGCGCGCACTATCTGCTCAACGCCATGCGCGACGGCGCGCCGGCTGATCCGGTGGCGCGTTTTCACCTCGGTAACGGCGCCCGTGCCGAACGCCTGAACTGGCTGGCCGATACCTCGAAGCGCGGGTTGAAAAACTGCGCCGGGATGATGGTCAACTACGTCTATCACCTGGATCAAATCGAAGACAATCATGAAGCCTATGTGCGCGAACAGCGCGTTGCCGCCACCCACGAACTGCGCCGCCGCGCGCGCGAATGCGTTTTAAGCAATCCTCATCGGAAAAAGTAACGGAGCAGCACCATGGAAATGACCGGCGAACAACTCATCCCGCAATCGCAGGATGTGACGTGGAAAGCGCTCAACGATACAGAGGTGCTGAAAGCCTGCATCCCCGGCTGTGAGTCGATTGAGCAAACCGGCGACAACGAGTATCAACTGGTGATGATTGCGAAGGTCGGCCCCGTCAACGCTAAATTCAAAGGCAAAATGACGCTCTCCGACATTGTGGCGCCAACCTCCTACCGACTGGCGTTCGAAGGACAGGGCGGTGTTGCCGGCTTCGCCAAAGGCGAGGCGACCGTCAATCTCACACCGCAGGAAGGCGGCACTAAACTGGCTTATGCGGCCACCGCCATGATCGGCGGTAAACTCGCGCAGGTCGGCTCGCGCTTGATTGACGGCGTGGCGAAAAAAATTGCCGGCGAGTTTTTTACCGCGTTTAATGCGCGGGTGAGCAAAGGTTGATGCGCGCGCGCTATAAGAATTCAGCCCCATCCGGAATAATGTATAAGTATTTGTTTTTAAACATTATTTCACAACCATAATCGTGGGAGGCATCCATGGCCGAGAAGTTTAGTTTTATCGTTGATGGAAAATCCGTTGCAGTAGAAGCTGATCCCGCCATGCCACTGCTTTATGCGCTACGTTCGGAACTCGGTCTCAGCAATCCCAAGTTCGGTTGCGGCAAAGCGCAATGCGGTGCGTGTACCGTCCATGTGGATGGTGCGCCGATGCGCTCCTGCGTAACGCCCGTCAGCCTCATCAAGGGCAAGCGTGTCACGACGCTCGCAGGGTTGGGCACTGCGGCGAAACCGCATCCCCTGCAGCAGGCCTACATCGACGAAGGCGTACCGCAATGCGGCTTTTGCCTGTCGGGCTGGTTAATGACGGCGTCCGCGTTTCTGCGCGACAACCCCAAGCCCAGCGATGCGCAAATTCGACAGGCGATGACCGGGGTGAAATGCCGTTGCGGAACGCACATGGCGATCCTGCGCGCGATCAAGCGCGCTTCGCAAACAATGAGCGCCTAATGCGCGATACAGCGTGCGCATCCCCCGCCTGCGGCCCCCTCGCTACGCTCTCCCCGGCCCTTCTCCCGGAGGGAGAAGGGAGATTTGTCGTGCGTGCTGATGCACTCACCAACTTCGATTGGAAAAGACCATGGACATGAACACTGTTTCTCGTCGCGAATTCTTCAAAACCACCGGCGCACTGGTGATTAGTGTCGCCCTGCCCGGCTCAATTGAATTGGCGCTCAGCCAGCCAGCGTCCGGCAAACCGCCGCTGCTGCCCGATGAACTCGATTCCTGGATTGCCATATTGCCCAACGGCAATGCCACGGCGTTTTTCGGCAAGATGGACATGGGGCAAGGCGTCGATGTCGCCGTGCAGCAAATGGTGGCGGAAGAACTTGATCTCGCGTTTGAGCGCGTCAACGTCATCATGGGCGACACCGCTTTGACCTGTAATCAGGGCGGCGCATCAGGCAGCACCGGCTTGCAACGCGGCGGTGTCGCGCTGCGCAACGCCGCCGCCGAGGCACGGCGCATGCTGGTCGAGCGCGCAGCGCAAAAACTCGGCGTGCCGGCGGCGCAACTCAAAGTGGATAACGGTGTTGTTGTGGCCGGCGCACAGCGCGTGGCTTATGGTGACTTGATCGGCGGCCAGTATTTTCACCACAAGCTTGAATGGAACAAGCTCTACGGCAATCCGCTGGCGGTGAAGGGCGCCGCCGAGCCCAAGCAGCCTTCGGAATATAAAGTCGTCGGCAAACCGTTCCCGCAAAAAATCATCACCGAAAAAGTGATGGGCCGGCAGCAATTCATCACCGACATCAAGGTGGACGGCATGGTGCACGCGCGGGTAGTGCGTCCGCTGAATGCAGGTTGTGCGCTGGTTTCCGTGGATGAAAGCTCGATCAAGCACATCCCCGGCGTGCGCCTGGTGCGCGAGCAGAATTTTCTGGCAGTGGTGGCGGACAAGGAATGGGACGCGGTGCGTGCTGCCGAAGCATTGAAAGTGGAATGGTCAGCGCAGTGCCAGCCGTTTCCGCTGATGGCCAGTTTGCATGATTACATACGCAAGGCGCCGGTGACCAAAAAAGAAACACCGGTCAATCGCGGCAATGTCGATGAAGCGTTAAAAACCGCGACAAAAACGGTCGAGGCTGAATACGAATGGCCGCTGCAGTCACACGCCAGCATGGGCCCGGCCTGCGCCATCGCTGATATGAACAGCGACTCACCGCGTTTGTGGACCGGCTCGCAAAAGCCCCACTACGGCCGCTCCGGCTGCGCGCGCATCACCGGCATTCCCGTGGAAAAAGTGCGCGCGACGTGGATACCCGGCCCCGGCTCCTATGGCCGCAACGATGCCGGGGATTGTGCGGTGGACGCCGCTTTGATTTCCAAGCTGTCGGGCAAGACCGTGCGCCTGCAATACATGCGGCATGACGCGACCGCATGGGATCCGAAAGGCCCCGCCGGCGTGTATCACGGTCGTGCGTGCCTTGACGCGGCGAACAATGTGACCGCTTATGACTTTAATGGCAAAGGTTTTTCGCGGCAGGACGTGATACAGCTTGAAGCCGATCCCAAAGACACGCTCGCCGGGCAGTTCACGCGTTTCGCACCCAAGGGCAATCTGATTTTCCAGATTCCCGCCGAAGCCTACACCTTCGAAAACAAACGCTGCGGCTGGGAAACCATACCCCCGATGCTGGAGCGCGGCTCGCCGCTGCGCACCGGGCACCTGCGCGATCCGCTCGGCCCTGAAACGCATTTCGCCAGCGAATCTTTTATCGATGAAATCGCCGCTGCTGCCGGCGCTGATCCGGTGGCATTTCGCCTGAAATACTTGACGCGCGAACGCGATGTAGCCGTGATCAAAGCCGCCGCCGAAAAAGCCAACTGGAAAGCCGGCGCGCGCGGCAGCCGCGGCAAAGGCGATGTCATGCGCGGACGCGGCTTTGCTTACACCGAACGCAACGGCACAGTAGTCGCGCTGGTGGCGGAAGTTGAAGTGGATCGCCGCAGCGGCCGCGTGTGGGCAAAAAAATTCTGGTGCGCACACGACTGCGGGCAAATCATCAATCCCGGCACCATCATCACCGTGATCGAGGGCAACATCGTGCAGGCTACCTCACGCACTTTGCTCGAAGAAGTGCAATTCGATCAAAACCAGGTGCTCAGCGTGGATTGGGCCACCTACCCCATACTGGAGTTGGCGGACGCGCCCGAGGCCATCGAAATCGCACTGATCGACCGGCCGGAGATATCACCACAAGGCGCCGGGGAACCGTCGCATCGTACCGTGCCGGCGGCCATTGCCAACGCGATCTTTGACGCCACCGGCATACGCATGCGCAAAGTGCCGATTACCGCCCAGCGCATGAAGGAAGCGCTGGCGCGGATTTAAGGTACTTCTGAAGATCTACACGGGCGCGCGGATTTAATCCAATTTTTACTGACACATCGATTCATTTCGCCCCCTCGCCCCGTTTGCGGAGAAAAGCATTTCGCTTTTAATCTTCATACAGCATAAATCGGCGTTTCCTTAAAGGGCAACCTTACCGGGCTGTTGTTTTGATTCAGGAACTTGTGCGATAGTACGAACATGCAAGCCGCCCTTCGCGCACTAAACCAACTCGTCGCGTGCCACGTCATAGAACGGTATGCGATCGGCGGCGCCATTGGCGCGTCGTTCTACATCGAAGCGACGCAAACCGAAGACATCGACGTATTTGTATTTCTCGCGCCGTCCGCGAGCGGCCTGCTGAGTTTGACACCCGTTTACGACGCTCTGGTGGCGCTGGGTGGCTCCATCGAGCGCGAATACGTTCGGTTCGCCGAGTGGCCGCTTCAGATATTACCTGATACTAATGACCTGGTACGTGAGGCGATTCGAATGGCAGTCGAAACCGAGTACGATGGCATTCCAACCCGTGTCTTCACTGCCGAGCACCTTTGTGCGGTGGCGCTCAAAACGGGTCGCACAAAGGATTATCTGCGAGTCGCGATGTTTCTGGAACAGAATGCGGTCGATCTGGGTCTATTGGGTAGCATCCTGCAACGACACGAACTAACCGAAAGACTAGCGCGTGCGCAATCCATTATCGAGGGACAATGACATGGAATCCGACCTTGATCAGCGCAAAGCCGCCCACATCATTGCAGCGAAAGCATCGTTTCGCGCCGCACAGCGCAGCCAGACGTGGGAGCAACGCGTGCAAGCGATAGCCCGGATGAACGCAGCAAACAAGCTGGCAAAAGCAGGAATGATGAAATCGACAAAATCAGCGAAAAGAGGCAACCAAGCGTAGGGTAGGCAAAGCCCAGCGTGCCCACGCGGACAGCCGCTCGTGCCAACGTCGCCGCTGTCTCGCTATCGACGAAGCCTCCCGCTCGTCGAAGAGCCTGATAGCGGGCGAATCGGAGGTGAAAACGGTGCGCGGTGCACACCCTACAGGTTACTAAAAGTGAAACGTGACCCGCCCACGGTTCACTCTTCACTCTTCACGTTTCACTCCTCAGTGTCCCGCATTTTTTGATTCAAACATGAAACGGTCCATCGTGCCTCTCGCGCTTTGCCTTGCGCTTCCCGCCATGGCCCAGACCACTTCGACGGGCTCAGGACAGGCCTGGTTGAGAGTAATACCCGAAAGCGCGCTGGCCACGGCAAGCAATGATCCACTAGCACAGTTCGCCCGCTAAGCCGGGGCGGCTCGTTGTGGCCAGTGCAATAGGATGAGACGGATAACGCGGCAACCCCTTATCAGGCTACGTGGATAGCCAATTCAGTTTTTTTCGCCCGCCACAACATACGCCCACAGTGCATCGATTTCTTCTGACTTGAGCAAGCCTTCCCACGGCGGCATGCTGCTTTTGCCTTTACTCACGGACGTTTTAAAACGCTCCGGCGCGTCTTTGGGGAACGTCGGTAAATCAAACGAGCCTTCAGGATTTTTCATACGTACGCCGTGGCATGGCGAGCAATGCCGTGCGTAAGTGTCGGATCCCAGCTTGATTTGTTCCGCTGGAAATTCCTGCGCCTGCGCGCCACACCACACCAGCACTGCCAGAGCGCCGCCCAGCAAATTAATATTATTCATGTAGCTGAATAGGTTATGCAAATTATTTTCGGGTTAAAAAAATCCCACCGTTTTTAGCGGTGGGATTCCTGTAACGCCAGTCTCGCGCGAATCGTTGACGCCTAGTCCATCAACGCAAACGTCCATATCGTGCCACCCGGCAATACCCTACCAGCGGTTTCGCGTTTCGACGAGGTGCCGCCACCCAGACCTGACAATACCGAAATGTATTGTTTGCCCTTGTAGGTGTAGGTGATCGGCTGCGAGTTGACGCCCGATGGCGTTTTGAACTGCCACAGGATTTTACCCGTAGCTTCATCCATCGCCATAAACTCACCTGTCGGCACGCCACCGAATACCAGACCGCCCGCGGTGACCATAGTACCCGACCAACTGGCGAATTCCACCAGCGGCGTGCGCCACTCGGACTTGCCAGTCATCGGATTGACGGCGCCGAAGTAGCCCCACGGGTCGTTCTTGTTGCGTTCCTTGGTGGTGTTGGTCACGCCAATGAAGCGCTCGCCGGGCTTGTACACCGGGAGATCTGCATTCAGCTGATAGATGGCGGTTTCTTCCAGCATCGACATGTAGAGCTTGCCGCTATTGGGATTAAACGACATCGGGAACCAGTTCTTACCGCCGGTCCAGCGCGGTTGCAGCTCGACCTTCTCGCCAGCGCGCAGGCGCTTGGCAACATCGGTCTCCACGACACGTCCGGTTTTCAGATCAACCCCGGTGGACCAGTTGGTCGTCACGTACGGATTGCCAGCCAGCACCTGCCCCGTCGCGCGATCCAGCACGTACAGCAAACCGTTGCGGTCGGCGTGCATCAGCACTTTGCGTTTCTGGCCGTTAATGGTGAGCTCGCCCAGCACGTTTTCGTTATTGCCGTCGTAGTCGTAAGTTTCGGCGGGGGTCCACTGATAGTGCCACGCGATTTCGCCGGTCTTCGGACGAATTGCGATCACGGAGGCCACCCACAGGTTGTCGCCGGGACGCGCTTTCCACGTCCACGGGCCGCCGTTGCTGGTGCCCCAATAGGAGAGGTCTAGTTCCGGATCGTACGAGCCGGTGACCCAGGTCGAAGCGCCGCCGCGTTTGTAGGAATCGTCCTGCGGCCATGTCGCGTACGCTTTTTCCGTCGGGTCGGGCGTGGTATGCCGGCGCCACACTTCCTTGCCAGTCTGCGCATCCAGACCCACCACAAAACCGCGTACCCCGAATTCGCCGCCGGTCATGCCGCTCATTACGATGCCGTTGACCACGGATGGCGCGCTGGTGATGGAGTAGCCTTCTTTCCACTCGGCGATCTTGCTTTTCCACACCCCCTTACCGGTCGTGGCATCAATGGCGTGGATGTGCGCATCGAGCGAGGGCACATACACTTTGCCGTCAAACAGCGCGACGCCTTTGTTGTTCAGGCCGCAGCACACCACGCGCGCGACTTCGGGCGCCCACACGATATCGTAGTTCCAGAGCTGGCGGCCGGTGCCCACGTCGATGGCTACTACCCGCCGCACGTTGGCTGCGTACAGCACGCCGTTATGCACCATAGGCTGGCCTTGCTCGCCAGTATCGGAATTGAGCGATGCGGTCCACACCGGCACCAATCGTTTGACCGTGTTCTTGTTGATTTGATCCAGCTTGCTGAAACGCTGCTGGTGATAACCCATGCCGTAGGTCAGCACGTTGTCAGTGCTGCCGCCGTTGCCGTCGCGAGTGAGGTCCTGCTGTGTTTGCGCCTGCGCAAGCGTGCTGCACAAAGCAAGCACTGCCGCTCCAAATAATGATCTTTTCATGCGATCCCCCGTAAAGTATGAAAATAAGACAGGGAGAGTATCCGGCGCTGCGCGGGGTGTGTCAATGCGGCGTAATACCTGCACGCGGTCACAACATGGCTGCAACTCGAGGATTCCGGACCGTCCACAACGCTGAACAAGCCGATAATACTCATTGTGCCGAACAGGGCCAATTGTAAGGTCAAGTAAGGGCCACTCGGCCCACAGCCTTTTGGCCTCTCACGCCCTCTAACACCCTAATTTCGCGCCGGTTTGTAGCCGTCCGTCAGCGTGTACAGGAACGCCTCAATGTCGTCGATTTCCTCGTTAGTGAGTTGCGGGCGCTGATTCGGGCGGCGCTGATAGGGCGGCGTGTCGACATCGACATTGGCATGATACTGGGCCGGCAGATCGTTAAATTTTTTGCCCTCGGGAAACCATCGCGCCGGATCGGTATCGCGCGTGGCGTAGAACTCTACTGCGTCGCGCAGATTGTCGAAAAAGCCGTTGTGCATGTACGGCGCGGTCAATGTGATATTACGCAGTGTCGGCGTTTTGAACAGACCGCAGGCTGCGGGGTCGTTCGGCAGCGGCGTGATTCCCGGCAGCGGCGTGACGCCCGCCGGCGGCTTACCGTGCTTATGGTCTTTCGCTAGCGACACCGGCACGCGCTCGCACAACCCGAGGTCAATAAACGCCGGATCGGCATTTTTCGGAATGCGCATACTGCGCGGCAACCCCAGCGCGCGATAACTGAAGTCAGTAAATAGCGATTTCTGCGGGTCGCGTGAAGCGACATCGACGCTATGGCACTGCGCGCAATTGCCTTTTTGACGTATGGTAAAAAGACTCAAGCCGCGCTGCTCCTGTGCAGTGAACTTCGCCTCTCCGCGCATCACAAAATCAAATTTCGAGGTAAATGGCTGAAATACGCTCGTGCGTTCAAAGGCGGCGATCGAGGCCGCCACCGCGTCGAGCGCCGCTTCGGGATCGTCAAAAATACTTTCGCCCCACTCTTTGCGAAAGCCGTTGGCGTATGTGCTCTTTGCGACCTTGGAAATCAACGCCGGTGTATCGGCGTTATTCATTTCCACCGGGTTGAAAAACGGCTGCCTGGCCTGTTCTTCCAGCGTGTCGGCACGGCCGTCCCAAAAAAGACCGCCCGCCGGAACGGGTTTGCCGTCGTTTTCGATGCTACCAAAGCGCGGCGCAGTGGCCAGGTACATCACGGTAGGCGCGTCGCGGGTGCCGAACTGGTCGGACCGGCTGCCCAGCGCTACTCCGATCATCGTGCTGTTGTTGCCGGTGAACGCGCGTCTGGGATCGTGGCATGAGGCGCACGCCTGACCGGCAGGTTCCGATAGGCTGGCGTCGAAAAACAAGCGCAGCCCGAGCCGCTCACGCGGCGTCAGCGAGGCCTCATCGATAGCCGCAGCCAGCGACCGGATAAACTGCTCAGGTGACTGGCCCTGTGCCCGCGGCGCAGGCGCGAGCAGGAAAGAAAAAATGCCCGCCAACACGGAAACTGCCAGCGCGATTTTGGCAAAGCGGAGTCGCGTGTATTTAAACATGGTGGTCGATGCGCAAATTAAACACGGCACAAATTATATCCGCACAAGGTAACCCAGTGTCCACGGTGGCAAAACGCGCGTCGCACTCAATGTCGTACATCCGCTTCGATAAGCGTGCCCAACTCGGGTGACGAGGTCATCAGCGTATAAGCATCCGCCGCCGATTGCGCAACCACTTCACTGCCGATCAGGGAATAGTTGTTTTCCGCCGCCGCTTTTCCAATTACCATTCAGTGTCCTGCATTTTTTGAATCAAACATGAAGCTGTCCATCGCGCCCCTCGCGCTCTGCCTTGCGCTGCCCGCCATGGCGCAAACCACTTCGACGGGCTCAGAGCCTGCCCCGGACTTGATCCGGGGACAGGCCTACCCTGTGCGCCCGCTGCGCATGATGGTGCCAGCCGCCGCAGCGGGCGTAACCGACATCGCGGCCCGCGTGCTGACACCGCGCCTGTCCGAAGCACTGGGGCAATCCGTGGTGGTCGACAATCGCGCGGGCGCCGGCGGCATCATCGGCACCGATACTGTCGCCAAGGCGACACCCGACGGCTACACGCTGATTACCGTATTCGACAGCTTTGTGTCCAATCCCTATGTATTCACCAAAATTCCCTACGACACGCTGAAGGACTTCGCGCCGATTTCGCTACTGATACGCGGTCCGCAGATATTCGTGGCAACGCCGAAACTCGGCGTGAAAACGTTCGCTGAATTCGTTGCCGCAGCCAAAGCCCGGCCGGGCGCCATCCGCTACGCCACCGCAGGCGCGGCCACCTCGAGCCGGCTGTCGGTTGAGTTATTCAAATCGCTCAGCGACCTCGGCGGCACCACCATTTTCTTCAAGGGCGGCGCCCCGGCACTCAACGATTTGCTGGGCGGCCATGTCGATGTGATGATCGCCTCGGCGGGACTGGTGTTAAGCCACGTCAAGAGCGGCCGTTTGCATGCGCTGGCAGTCAGCTCCAGGCAGCGCTCCCCGCTTGCGCCCGGCGTGCCTTCGCTCAGCGAGTTCTACCCGCAATTCGAAGCGCAGTCCTGGGTCGGCATGCTGGCGCCGGCAGCAACACCGCACGCCATCGTGCAGCGCCTGAACACCGAGGTGAATAAAATACTGGCGAACGGCGAGGTGACGGAACGCTTTAACACACTCGGCTACGAAATCGCCGGTGGCTCGCCGCAGCAGTTCGGTGCATGGCTGCGCTCGGAATCAGTAAAATGGAGCAAAGTCATACGCGATAACAACATCACTGCGGAGTAGTTACCCATGAGCACCCAAACCACGCCCGCGCGCGAGTACCGCTACTTCAACCTGGTGATGGTGGCTTTCGTCACGGTGCTGATCTGCTCGAATCTGATCGGTCCGGCGAAGATTGCGCAAATCGATTTGCCCGTGTGGGGCGTGCTGACCTTCGGCGCGGGGGTGCTGTTTTTTCCGATCTCATATGTGTTCGGCGACATCCTCACCGAAGTCTACGGCTACTCGCGTGCGCGCAAAGTGATCTGGAGCGGCTTCGCCGCGCTGGCGTTCGCCTCAATCATGGCAAGCATAGTGGTCGCCCTGCCACCCGCGCCATTCTGGAAACATCAGGGTGCGTACGAGGTGGCGTTTGGCTCCACCTGGCGTATCGTGCTGGCGTCGATGATCGCGTATTTCTGCGGTGAGTTCGTCAATTCGCTGGTGCTGGCGAAAATGAAAATTATCACCCAAGGCAAGCATCTGTGGAGCCGCACCATCGGCTCTACCATTGCCGGCGAAGCGGTGGATTCGGCGCTGTTTTATCCGCTGGCGTTTTACGGCTCGGGGATAATTCCCGACGACAAGCTGCTGATCATCATGCTCGCGCAATTTGTACTGAAAGTCAGCGTCGAAGTGCTATTCACGCCGTTCACCTACAAACTCGTAAACTGGTTAAAACGCGCGGAAAACGAAGACTATTACGACCGCAAGACTGACTTCAATCCGTTTCATCTAAAGGATTGAGCCGCCGGGATAAAGGAATGGTCAGGGAGGTGAGATTCGAACTCACGACCTCCGCGTCCCAAACGCGGCGCGCTACCGGACTACGCTACACCCTGACTGAGTACACATTTTATCCGAATTGCGCCCGCTTGGCAGTGTACGACGTTCAGCCGGGCGCATTACGTTAAACTTGGCGTTTTAAGCGATTTTCTCCATGTCTGAAAAGAAAAACTGGCGCACGCCAGCCGTCGTTATTGCCTGCGGCGGCCTGGCCATGACCATCGTGCTCGGCACGCGTCACGGTTTCGGGCTTTACCTGCAACCGATGACGCTCGATCTGGGCATCAGCCGCGAAGTATTTTCGTTCGCTATTGCGCTGCAGAACCTGTTTTACGGTTTTTCGCAACCGCTTACCGGCATGATCGCCGACAAATTCGGCGCGGCGCGGGTAATGGCCGCGGGCACCATAGGCTACGCCGCCGGCCTGGTGTTGATGTCGTATTCGACCACGAGCATGGAACTCAATCTGAGCGCGGGATTGTTGATCGGCATGGCGATGGGCTGCTGCGGATTCAGCACAGTCTACGGTGTGATCGGACGCGTGGTGCCCGCGGACAAACGCAGCACGGCAATGGGTATCGTTGGCGCGGCAGGCTCAATGGGGCAGTTCCTGATGCTTCCCTACGGCCAGTTGCTGATCAATCATATGGGCTGGCAGCAAGCGCTGCTGATTCTGGCTTTTACGGTGTTGCTGCTGTTGCCACTATCAACCGCGCTGGTTGAAGACCGGACAACGCAGGCGCAAGCCTTGTTCAAGCAATCGATCCCGGCGGCGCTGCGCGAAGCCTTCAGCCATCGCGGCTTTGTGCTGATGTGCATTTCCTATACGGTGTGCGGGTTTCAACTGTTGTTTGTGTCGGTGCATTTTCCGGCCTACCTGATCGATCAAAAAATGACGCCCGCCACCGGCATGATCGCACTGGCGCTGATCGGTCTGTTCAACACCTTTGGCAGCTACACCTGGGGCTGGCTGGGCAGCCGCTACACCAAAAAATACCTGCTGGCGACGCTGTATTTCACGCGCTCGATGGTGGTGATGGCCTTCATCCTGTCGCCGCTGTCGCCAATGACGGTCTATCTGTTTTCATCGGCCATCGGATTTTTGTGGCTCGGCACAGCACCGATTACCGGCGCCATGATCGCGCAAATTTTCGGCTCACGTTATCTGTCCACGCTCAGCGGCTGCGCCTTTATGTTTCATCAAGTCGGCAGCTTTCTCGGCGTGTGGCTCGGCGGCCGCATATTTGATACCACCGGCTCCTACACCCTGATGTGGTGGATTATCATCATCGCTGGTTTCGTTGCAGCGCTGCTCACCCTGCCGGTGGATGAGCGCCAGATTCCGCGCACCGTGGCGGCGCCTGCCTGAACCGCCGTCAGGGCATCAGCCGTGCGGCTTCGCCGCGCAGCCATTCGCGAAACGCCGCCACCGCCGGGCGCTCGTCCGCGTGTTCGCTGCACGCCATGTAATAGCCGTCGGGCAATTTCACCGCGAGGTCGAACGGCGCCACCAGCTTACCGGTGGCGATATCTTCGGCCGCCAGCACCGGCATGCTGGTCAGCACGCCCACCGCGTCTATCGCCGCTTCGAATGCCAGCACTGCGTGGCTGAAATGCGGACCTTTGTTGGCATCCACATCACTTACGCCCGCGGCGTGCAGCCAGCGTCCCCAGAACGGCTCGTTGTCGTAGAGTTCGCCGGTGTCATCGTGCAGCAGCAGGTGATACTTCAAGTCCGCCGGCGTTTTTAACGGATGCGGGTGATCTGCCGCGAGCAACTTCGGACTGCAGATCGGCGTGATACTGAGGTCCATCAGGCGCTCCAGTTGCACGCCAGGCACATTGCCGCGGCCATAAAATATTGCCACATCCGAATCCGCCAGCCAGGCGTCAACCGTGGCGCGCTCGGCGACATCGCCTTTGCCATCCACGCTGACCCGGCGCATACGCGCGGAAATACGCACGTCAATTTCAGGATGCGCAGCGATAAACCGGTGCAAACGCGGCATCAGCCAGCGCGATGCAAACGACGGCGCAGCACTGACAGTAAGTGATCCGCCGCCTTGCTGGCTGCGCAGGTGCGCGACCGCCTGCGCCAAACAGTCAAACCCCTCGCCCAGCTTGGGCAATGCGGCCTTGGCGACGTCGGTGAGCTCCAGCGCGCGGTTGTAGCGGCGGAACAGTTGCACGCCGAGGTAATCCTCCAGTGTGCGTATTTGATGGCTCACCGCGGCAGAAGTGACATTGAGTTCGAGTGCAGCCTTTTTAACGCTTAAGTGGCGCGCGGCGGCCTCAAAAGCCTTTAGAGAATTGAGTGGAGGCAGGCGTACGGGCATGATTTCATCTGTTTAGTTTATCTAATCTAAAAAATCAATAGATGTAGGTTGATGCGATGCAACATTATACTCACAATCCAGTCTATAGGTATGTAATAAGTAATTGATATTGCAAACGTAACATTTTGTTAACAGTACAGTTGATTTACCTAAAAACAAGGAGACTTAGCATGGAAAAGACTTTTATGGCACCAGATAGTTCAGAATTGTTTAGAAAAATTGATGCATTGGAGCTGTCCCCCAGCGTTCGCTCGCAAGCAATGTGGGCACTGGAACTCGCGGACAGGATCGTTGGCGCCGTTTACTGGATTTTCAGTAAGATCGAGCGCCTCGGCGTCGGCCAGACAGCAACTTCCACAAGGCCGGTGAGCACCAAGCTCAAGCACCAGTAACAGCACTAAGCCAGGCCGGGACGAATTAACGTCCCGCCAGCTTGGCAGCTTTATTTAGCCGGAGTTTGCGGCACCGCCGCCTGAGCGCGCACGCGATCGAATTCGGCCAGTATCATGTCGGTGAGGTCGGCCGGCATCGGCACCATGCGCAGCCGCAATACCTCCGCCAGTTCTTCGCGGTTTGCGGGCGGCATTTTTTCGTACTCCTCGCGCGCTTCGGTGACGATGGATTGCTTGCGCGCCGCCGACAGGTTGTTTAGCGATTCGTGCGCCTGGCGCACGGCGGAAGCCTTCATCGCCAGGTCGGCGATGATAGCCGGCGCATCGTAGGCATTTTTGGGATCCAGCAGAATGCCCCGCACGGATACGTAGACCTCGTTGCGCTGCGCCGCTGTCAGATGCACGAAACCCTCGTCAATCAGGCGCTGCAACTGGGTATCGTCCATGCCAAAGGGCAGCACGGATACCGGGGGCTGAACCGTCACCGGCGGTCGCGGTGAGGCGGGAGGACGATCGATCACGCTTTCAATGCCTGCGGAAATTAACTTATCGCGGGCAATGCGCAACAAAATCAGCGTCAACGGATCCAGGCTGAGCGCGGGCGTACACAGCGTCGCCAGCACGGCGCCCGCCAGAAATACTGCCATCACACGCGCTGCTCTTCGCACTGCCAAGCTCCTCGGCCAGGCCCCGGGTCAGGGGATGCAAGTATTTGTTTTTATTATAAAATACACCTGCCACGCGGAATGTCAAGCTGCGCCGTCAGCGCCCCCTCCCCGGCGCATCTCCTGCAGGGTTCGGGCAAATTGCCCATCCTTGCGCTTTAGCGCCCTGGTCACGGCCCGGGTTGCGCCGAAGGTGGGGATCACCGCTGAATGTTTTCCGGCGCCGCCAATCACCGCGAGCAGCAGGTTGTCGGCGTTATGGATCATCGGCACCGCTGCATCCATGCCAGCGTTTTTGTAAAGGGAAGGAAATGCCACACGAATGCGCCGCTCGATATTTTCGCTGGAGAACGTGCCCAGTGGAATTTTCGCGTGCGCCGCGATGAATCTTTTGGCATCTCGCTTGCTGATGCCGTCGTTCGCTACCGTCGCGGCGTGCTCCGGGCCCATGATGATCAGCGGTGTTGCGTCGGTGTAAAAAACATCGTTGGCGCCGGTGCTGATCAGGGTGCCGGCGATAGTCTTGAGGATGCCGGCGCCGGAAATACTTTCGTGATCGTTGACGTTGTGCGGGCACTCGCCACCCACTACCGTGACGCAGGTCGCTTCTTTGGGAAATCCGCGCTCAACGTGCAGCGGTTCCCACGGATTGCCCGCTTCATTTTCCGCCACGCAATAGGAGTACTTGTGCGGCCCGCCGAACGTGGACATATCGCCCAGCGCGGGTATCGCTCCGCCAATATTCACCAGAATCAAGCGAATAGCGCGGCCTATGGTGGCATTGCTGTGGGTGCCGGGGCCGAAGGCATTGTGCCCGCTGTTCATCCCCAGCTCTTTCGCGCCGGGGCCGTTCACAATCACCAGCGGCGAACACATATGCGTGGTCGCCTGTATGCCGTAGAGATTAAACGCCTCGTCGCACATCGCTTCGACGGCCAGCACAATCAGCGGAAAATACTCGGGTCTGCATCCCGCCATCACCGCGTTGGCCGCCAGCCGCAACGGCGTAGCTTCGCCAAAACGCGGCGCAACCTTCGCGACCGCCACATCCCACGGCCGCTCGCAATACTCGAGCATGGCGGCCACACGCGCTTCGGTCGGTGGAATCAGCGGCAGGCCGTCGCCCCAGCCCTTTTCCAGATACAGTTCGTTGATGGCGAAAAAATCATCGGGGGTCTCGAAGCTTGCTTCAGGTGCTTTCAATAGCGCCGACAAATCACTCATTTCACGTGTTCCTTTGAAAACCTGAAAAATGCAGCCGCAGTGTGTAGCTGCGGCAACACGTCAACGAAACTGAAAATTTATCGCGCCAGCGCCGCCCAGCTTCACCAGCGACTCCGCTGCCGCCGCACCAAAACGTTTGGCAAAACGCTCGGCGACGTTTTCGCGCGGCGTGAAATCCACAATCTCTTCAGCCTTGATCACATCGCGCGCGACCTGCTCGGCGCTGCCCAGCGCATCGGCAAGACCGAGTTCGATACTCTTCTGACCCACCCATACCAGTCCCGAAAACATTTCCGGGGTTTCTTTCAGGCGTTTGCCGCGGCCTTTACGCACGACCTCGACGAACTGCTCATGTATCTCGCTAAGCATTTGTTTTGCATGAGTTTTTTGCTCATCATTCAATGGGGAAAACGGATCCAGAAAACCCTTGTTTTCGCCCGCCGCGAGCAGCCGCCGTTCGACCCCGAGTTTTTCCATGGTGCCGGTGAAGCCAAAACCGTTCATCAACACGCCGATGGAGCCGATCAGACTGGCTTTGTTGACGTAAATTTTGTCTGCCGCCACCGCCACGTAATATCCGCCCGACGCACACACATCTTCAACCACGGCATACAGCGGTATGTCGGGATACTTGACGCGCAGCCGTTTGATTTCATCGCTGATGTAGCCCGATTGCACCGGGCTGCCGCCGGGACTGTTGATGCGCAGAATTACGCCTTGCGTGCGTTTGTCCTTGAACGCATCGGCGAGGCCCTGCATCACAGCATCGGCGCTCGCCGGCGATCCCGATGCGATGACGCCGTTGAGTTCGACCAGCGCGGTGTGCTTGCCCCCCGCGCTGTCTTTTTTGCCTAACCAGCCCATCGCGATAAACAGCACGATGAAGAGGTAGGCAAAAATCAGAACCTTGAACAATATGCCCCAGCGCCGCGCGCGGCGTTGCTCAGTCACTGCTGCCAGCGCTACTTTCTCAAGCACTTCGCGTTCCCAGCCGGGATTATTTTCAGCCATTTTGAATTTCCTTCATCAGTAAAACCTGCCCGTCGCGCTCTACGATGGCGACGGGCTGGAGACGTTTGCCCGGACACGGCCCCATCACGCATACGCCCGTGTGCGGCAAATACATCGCGCCGTGCGTGGCGCAGATCAAGTATAGCTTGGAATAGTCGAAAAACGCACCGCTGGCCCAGTCCATTTCCATCGGCACATGCGCACAGCGATTGATGTACGCGTAGACCGTGCCACCGTAGCGCACCGCGAAAGCCGGCTGCTCACCCTCCGCGGTGCTCACCGTGAAGCGCACGCCAGCGCCACCGTCTGCGAGCGCGCCGCTGGCGCAAATTACGCGTGGTTGGTCAGCCATGTTGCCAGTTCGCTAAATGAATTGAGACACGCAACGGGATCATGCGCCAGTAAGTTGCCGCGCGGATGCGCACCATACGCCACGCCCACGCGCGCCACCTGTGCTGCGACGGCCATTTCCATATCGTGCGAGGTGTCGCCTATCATCAGTGCGCGTTCGCTTGGAATATCGAGTTCTTCCAGCAGCCACAACAACATGCCCGGATGCGGTTTGCTGAAGCCTTCGTCGCCACAGCGCGTGGCGTGAAACATACTATTCAAGCCGGTAGCCTGCAATGCGCGGTCCAGCCCGCGGCGGCTCTTGCCCGTGGCCACCGCCAGCATGAACCCGGAGGCATGCAGCGCACGCAACATCTCCGGCGCCCCGCTGAACAAGGTGGTGTCGCGGTCCTGCCGGTTGAAATGGTGCCGGTAACGCTCCAGTAACGCGGGATAGCCTGTGCTTGGGAAATCCGGCAGCAGATATTTCAGCGCGTCGGAAAGGCCAAGGCCAATCACATAGCGCGCGTTTTCCTCACTTGGCACTGGCAACTCCAGATCAGCGCAAGCTTCAAGCAGCGACGCGGTAATCGCGGCTGCCGAATCCATCAGCGTGCCGTCCCAATCGAATACCAACAGATCAAATTGTCTGGGCATGGCCTTGTTTCAGATGTTCGAGAAATGCCTGCAACTCGCGCGGCAGCGGCGCCTCAAAACGCAGCGGCGCCGCGCTGTCCGGATGCAGGATGGTGGTTTGGCAGGCATGCAAAAACATGCGCTTGAGCAGCTGTTTTTTAAGAATTTTATTTAGAGGAAAATCGCCGTATTTATCGTCGCCGGCAATCGGAAACCCGAGATGTGCCAGATGTACTCTAATCTGGTGCGTGCGCCCGGTTTTAAGCTCCGCTTCAAGCAAGCTGAAGGGTGGTGTCGCCTGCGGCCACGATTCGCGCAAGCGAAATATAGTGTGCGCCGCCTGCCCCTCGTCGTTCACCGCAACCCGCCGCTCGCCGTTGGCCAGCAGGTGTTTTTGCAGCGGTGCTTTTACGGCGCGTTTGGCGTCACGCCAGTGGCCGCGCACCAGCGCCAGATAAATTTTTTGCACGCGGCCCTCGCGCAATTGCGCGTGCAGGTTCACCAGCGCAGAGCGCTTTTTCGCCAGCATCAGCACGCCTGAGGTATCGCGGTCCAGGCGGTGCACCAGTTCCAGAAATTTGGCCTCGGGTCGCGCCGCGCGCAGTTGTTCAATCGCGCCCAGACTCACCCCGCTACCGCCATGCACCGCCACACCGGAAGCTTTGTTAATCACCAGCAGCGCGGCGTCTTCATACACAATGTCGAAGGTGATGCGCGCGCCCGGTTTGGGCGCCGCCTGCACTGCAGGTTGTGCCGTGCGGACGGGTGGAATACGCACCTTATCCCCGTCCTGTAAGCGGTAATCCGGGCCGATGCGCCCGCTATTGACCCGTACTTCACCGCTGCGCAGGATGCGGTAGACATGGCTCTTGGGCACCCCTTTAAGCCATCGTATCAAGTAGTTGTCGATGCGCTGGCCGGATTCTTCGGCGCCCACATCGCGCCATATTACGTTTTCTTTACTTAACTGCTTCATTTGATTATACTATTTCGCAGTGCAGCATTCAGGTTCCCCCGTGTCTGATGCGGACTTAACGGAAAGCGCGCGATATTTTTCGCGTGTTCAGGACGTAAGCCGCAGGGTTGCAGGGTCCAGCTTCCACAATGCGAAGCGGTTGTGTGGCCCGTAACTCACGGATGAACAAGGATCGCACCAGTACGCCAGAATCAGAACCAGAGCCGTCCCTGCCAAGCCGCGTTAAATACGCAACCGCAGGCCCGGGAACAGCGGTTAATGTCGCTCACCGCGAAGTAGCGATAGTAGTCGAAATACGCGCTCAAGACACCGTTTGAATATTACGGATACGCCTGATTACAAAGGCGGGTCCGCAACAGGCAAAACCAAAAACTTCGAATCAGCCTTGCACAGTATGTTTTATACCGCTACAGACTGAAGTTGAGTAATGCCACCTGCGCGAAAGCGCGGTGGCCACGGCTTTGCCCATCCCGTGGCGCATTGAGCGCGGGAGAAGAAGATGAAAAGAATGTTGTTTAACGCAACGCAAGCCGAGGAGCTGCGCGTTGCGATAGTCGATGGTCAAAAGTTGGTCGATCTCGACATCGAATCCTCGTCCAAAGAGCAAAAAAAGAGCAATATCTATAAGGGCATTATTACGCGCGTCGAGCCCAGCCTCGAAGCCGCTTTTATCGATTACGGTTCCGAACGCCACGGCTTTTTGCCGTTCAAGGAAGTCGCCCGCGCCTACTTCAAGCCCGGTGTAGATGTCGCCAAAGCGACCATCAAAGAAGCCCTGCGCGAAGGCCAGGAAATCATTGTTCAGGTGGATAAAGACGAGCGCGGCAACAAAGGCGCCGCGCTCACCACGTTTATCAGCCTGGCGGGCCGCTATCTGGTGCTGATGCCCAACAATCCGCGTGGCGGCGGCGTGTCGCGCCGCATCGAGGGCGAAGACCGCAACGAGTTGCGTGATGTGATCGACGATCTCGAAATCCCCAACGGCATGAGCGTCATCGCACGCACCGCCGCCATCGGCCGCGAAGCCGAAGAACTGAAGTGGGATTTGAACTACCTGATGAAGCTGTGGGAGGCCATCGACAGCGCCTCAAAGCCGCAGCACGAAGAAGCCAAAGAAGGCGGCAACGGCAAGCCCAAGCGGCTGAACCCGGCGCCGTTCCTGATTTACCTCGAAAGCAATCTGGTGGTGCGCGCCATTCGCGATTATTTTCACGATGAAATCGGTGAAATTCTCATCGACACCGCAGACATACACGAGCAGGCACAGCACTTCATGTCGCTGGTGATGCCGACCAAGGTGGGCCTGGTCAAACACTATCGTGACGATGTGCCGCTGTTTTCGCGCTTCCAGATCGAGCACCAGATCGAGACCGCGCATTCGCGCTCGGTGAATCTGCCCTCCGGCGGCGCCATCGTCATCGATCACACTGAAGCGCTGGTGTCGGTGGACGTGAACTCCGCGCGCGCCACACGGGGCCACGACATCGAAGAAACCGCGTTCCGCACCAATCTTGAAGCTGCCGAAGAAGTAGCGCGCCAGTTGCGTTTGCGCGATCTGGGCGGTCTGGTGGTGATCGATTTCATCGATATGGAAAATCAGCGCAATCAACGCGAAGTCGAAAATAAATTGCGCGATTCGCTGCGCTACGACCGCGCACGCGTGCAACTGGGCAAGATTTCACGTTTCGGGCTGATGGAGTTGTCGCGCCAGCGGCTGCGTCCGTCGCTCGGCGAATCCAGCCATCAGCCGTGCCCCCGCTGCCACGGCACCGGCCACATCCGCGGCACCGAATCCACCGCGCTGCACATCCTGCGCATCCTGCAGGAAGAATCGATGAAGGAAAACACTGCCGCCGTGCATGCGCAAGTGCCGGTGGATGTGGCGACGTTCCTGCTCAACGAAAAGCGCCTCGATATTCAGCAGTTTGAAACGCGTCATCGCGTCACCGTCACGCTGATTCCGAACGTCAATCTGGAAACGCCGAATTATTCGATCAGCCGTCTGCGCCACGACGATTTGAATCAAAGCGAACCGCTGCCGCCCAGCTACGCGATGGTCAAAGCGCCGGAAGCAGTCGAAAAACCCGTCACGGCCGCCGAAGCTGCCGCGCCGCGTCAGGAAGCCGCGGTCAAGGGCATCCTGCCACCAGAGCGTCCGCCTGCGCCCGCTGCGCCGGAGCCGCAGACCTCAGCACCCGCCGCCGCACCCGCGCCGGCCTCGCACCCCGTATCGGAACAACCGTCGATCATCGGCAAGATTTTTGGCTGGTTCCGCCACAAGCCGCTGGAAACCGTCGCGACAACTACGGCAGTAGCTGCCGCGGCAACCGCAACCACTTCCAGCAGCCGCGAAAAACGCGAAGAGGGCCATCGCGACCGTCCGCGTTCGGGGGGGCCGCGCCGGGATCGCGACGGCAACCGCGACAGCGGGCGCAATCGTCATCGTTCGGAGCGTGGCGCTCGTGGCGCTGAAGGTGAGCGCAGCGAACGTCCGCCCAAGAACGAGCGTGATGATAGCCGCCAACGCGGCCAGCAGCAGCGCCCCGCGCCCAAGCGTGAGGGCGAGGAAGCACTGGCAGCGCCGGTCGCCGCCGCATCAGCACTGGCGGCGATGCCGGAGCAAGCAGTGACAACCAACACCGCCGCTGGCAATAGCGGCACGGGTGGCAACGGCGAAAATCGTGGCCGCGGCCGTCGCCGCGGACGTGGGCGCAGCGAGCGCAGTGAAGCGCAAACGCCGGACAGCAGCACAACAGGCGCAACCGAAGCAGCAGCTTCAAATGCAGCGGGTAATGACGCGCGCGACGCGGCCTCCGAGCATGAACCACGCGGCGAGCGCCGTTACCGCTATCCGCGCACGCCGTTTGTGCCACGTCCGCGCACCGGCTACGCTGAACCTGCTGACACCGCCATCGGCTTCGCTGAACCTGCTGACACCGTCGCCGGCACGCACACGGCGCTTGCGCATGCCGAATTACCCGTGCCGCCATCAGTCCCGGTGCCGCCCATGGCCGAAGCGCTGCCGCCGGCCGCACCTGTTTTGAGTGCGCCAGTGGAAAACACGGTGGAGCCCGTCGCAGTACCCGTGCCTGTGGTGGCACCGGTGATCACCGCGCCGGTTGTCGAAGCAGTGGCAGCAGAGGCGCCGCCGGTGGTGGAGGCAGTGACACTCGCCGCAGCAGCGCCGCCAGCCAGCGCGCCGCCTATCGTGACAGCGGCTGCAGCAGCGGTGTCGGTGCCGCCTGCACCGCTCCAATTCGACTGGTCGAGCGGCCTGACGCAAATCGAGACGGCGCAAGGAAAGGTGCAAAACGCACCAGCACTGGCGCCCGACGCAGCGCAAGCGCCCCGTGTGCGACGCACGCGCCCGGCGCCGGCAACCCTCGCTGAGGAACCCCTGATGCAGGTGGAAACCCAACACCAACCGAGCCAGGTTTAGCCCGCAGGTATTCCACTGTCCGTTGCAGCGGGAAACGCTGTGCGGACAGAGCCTTGCACGATCACCAGTGCGTTGCGGATAACAGCAGCCGGGCGCTGTTGCGCCCTACGCCGCGCGAATAAACAAGCGCTCCCGCAATACCCGCAATTCGTCACGCAACGTCGCCGCTCTTTCAAACTCCAGATTTTTCGCGGCGTCGAACATGGCTTTTTCGACTTGTTTAATTTCGCGCGTCATATCCTTGGGCCCCATCGCATCGTAACGCGCCTGATTCTGCGCGGCCTTTAACTCCAGCCGCGCTTCGTCGTGCTCGTAGACGCCGTCGATGATGTCCTTGATGCGCTTTTGCACGCCGATGGGCGTGATGCCGTTTGCCTTGTTGAACTCAACCTGCTTCGTGCGCCTGCGATCGGTTTCGCCGATGGCGCGTTTCATTGAATCGGTGACGCGATCGGCATACAGTATCGCCATGCCGTTGATGTGCCGCGCCGCACGGCCAATGGTCTGGATCAGCGAACGCTCCGAGCGCAGAAAACCTTCCTTGTCGGCATCGAGTATCGCCACCAGCGACACTTCCGGAATGTCCAGACCTTCGCGCAGCAGATTGATGCCCACCAGCACATCAAACTCACCCAGCCGCAGGTCGCGGATGATTTCCACGCGTTCGACGGTGTCGATATCCGAGTGCAGATAGCGCACCTTGATGCGATGCTCGGCAAAATACTCGGTGAGGTCTTCCGCCATGCGTTTGGTCAGCGTGGTCACCAGCACGCGCTCGCCGATTTTCACGCGCTCGTAAATTTCCGACATCAAATCGTCCACCTGCGTGACGGCCGGGCGTACGTCGATGCGCGGATCGACGAGCCCGGTGGGACGCACCACCTGCTCCACCACCTGCGCCTGATGTGCGCTTTCATACACCGATGGCGTGGCCGAGGCAAAAATCGTGCGGCGCATGAGTTTTTCAAACTCATCGAACCTGAGCGGCCGGTTATCCAGCGCCGAGGGCAGGCGAAAGCCGTAATTCACCAGATTTTCCTTGCGCGCGCGGTCGCCCTTGTACATACCGCCGACTTGCGGAATGGTGACGTGGCTTTCATCGATGAACATGATCGCATCGTGCGGCAGATAGTCGATCAGTGTCGGCGGCGGCTCTCCCGGTTTGCGGCCCGACAGATGCCGTGAATAGTTCTCGATGCCTTTGCAAAACCCCATTTCGTTGAGCATTTCCAGATCAAAGCGCGTGCGCTGCTCGATGCGCTGGCATTCGACCAGTTTTTGTTCCTTCTGATAAAACTCGATGCGCTCGCGCAGTTCCTGCTTGATCGCCTCCACCGCGCGCAGGGTGGTGGCACGCGGCGTAACGTAATGACTCGACGGGTAAACCGTGAAGCGCCCTACTCTTTGCAATATGTGGCCGGTCAGCGGATCGAACACGTGGATGCTTTCCACTTCATCGTCGAACAGCGTCAGCCGCACGGCGTTTTCGGCGTTTTCCGCCGGGAAAATATCCAGCACATCGCCACGCACGCGAAACACGCCGCGCTTGAATTCCACGTCGTTGCGCTGGTACTGCATTTCGGTGAGGCGTTTGATGGCTTCGCGCTGCGCCAGTTTTTCATTCTCGCGCAGATGCAGAATCATGCCGTGATAATCCACCGGATCGCCAATACCATAGATCGCCGAAACCGTGGCGACTATGATGGTGTCGCGCCGCTCCATCAGCGATTTGGTCGCCGACAAACGCATTTGCTCGATGTGCTCGTTGATGCTGGAATCTTTTTCTATGAACAGGTCTTTCGACGGCACATAGGCTTCCGGCTGGTAATAGTCGTAGTACGACACAAAATACTCGATCGCGTTTTCCGGAAAAAACTCGCGCATCTCGGAATACAACTGCGCCGCCAGCGTTTTGTTGGGCGCCATTATGATTGCCGCTGTGCCGAGACGCGCAATCACATGCGCCATGGTGTAGGTTTTGCCCGAGCCGGTAACACCCAGCAAGGTTTGATACGCGAGGCCGTCGCGCAGACCCTCGGTAAGCTTGGCGATGGCCTGCGGTTGATCACCCGCCGGCTCGAACGTCTGATGCAGCCGGTACGGGCTGTCGGGGAACGTCAGCACGCTGACCGGCTGGTGGCCGGGCAAGGGAACGACATTGGAGGCCTGAACTGGGGTTTTCGCGCGCGCCATGGGTATCTTCGCCGGGTAACCGCGTATTTTCTCACGATCTTCCAGCGACATGCGAATTTGGCCTAGCATCGCAGGTGCTTCCGCAGGTAAAATATTGCACTGCACACATCCACCCTAAACACATAAATACTGACATGAATGCTTCACTGCTTGCTAACGTCGAAATGGCCTCCAAAGACCCGATTTTGGGTGTCACCGAAATCTATGTCGCTGATACCAATCCGAAAAAGGTCAATCTCGGGGTGGGCGTGTACACCGACGACGACAGCAAAGTGCCGGTACTGCAATCCGTGCGCAGCGCCGAGCAAAAGCTCGCCGCAACCGCGATGCCGCGCAACTATCTGCCGATCGACGGCCTGCAGGTCTACAACAAAGCCGTACAAGAGGTGGTATTCGGCGCGGACAGCGAAGCGGTGAAAAGCGGGCGTATAGTGACCGTGCAAACACTCGGCGGCACCGGCGGACTCAAGGTCGGCGCGGATTATCTGCGGCGCCTGAATCCCGGCGCCGAAGCGTGGATCAGCGATCCCAGTTGGGAAAATCATCGCGCGCTGCTGGAGTTCGCCGGCTTCAAGGTAAACACCTATCCGTACTACGATGCCGCCACGCATGGTCTGCGTTTCAACGACATGCTGGCCTGCCTCGACCAACTGCCCGCAGGCGCGGTAGTCGTGCTGCATGCGTGCTGCCACAACCCGACCGGTGTGGACCTCACGCCGGCGCAATGGGAAAAAGTCATTGCAGTGGTCAAAGCGCGTAACCTGATGCCGTTTCTGGATATTGCCTATCAAGGCTTTGCCGATGGCCTGGATGCCGATGCGGCCGCAGTGCGCGCGTTTGTCAAGACCTGTCCGGCGGTGTTTGTGTCGAGCTCATTCTCGAAATCGCTGTCGCTGTACGGCGAGCGCGTGGGCGCGTGCAGTGTCGTCACCGAAAATGCCGACCAGGCAGCCAATGTGTTGAGCCAGATCAAGCGCGTGATACGCGCCAACTATTCCAGCCCGTCCGCCCACGGCGGTCAAGCCGTTGCAATGGTACTCACCACGCCAGCGCTACGCCAGCAATGGGAACAGGAACTCGGCCACATGCGTGACCGCATTAAAATTATGCGCCGCGAACTGGTCGATAAAATTCGCGCACAGCGCAGCGACTTTGATTTCAGTTATGTGATCGAACAGCGCGGCATGTTTTCGTATTCGGGTCTGACCAAGGAACAGGTGCGCCGCTTGCGCGAGGAATACTCGATCTATGCGCTGGATAGCGGACGCATTTGCGTGGCGGCGCTTAACTCCAAAAACGTGGATTACGTGGCGGATGCCATCGCCCGCGTGCTGGTGTAGCGTGCTGATTTAATTGCCACCGGCTGGCGCAGACGCGTGGAAATTTTCTGCTCGATGCGCGTAAGCCCAGTCATTGACATTGACCGCAACCCTCTAAATGACTAGAATGCGCGCTCTTTTCAGTAGTTTTCTGAATATTCCCTGGTAGCTCAGCGGTAGAGCAATCGACTGTTAATCGATTGGTCGCTGGTTCGATCCCAGCCCGGGGAGCCAAAATGAGTAGAAGCAAACCTATCCGGCCGGCCAATGCTATCGGGGACAGGCCACAATTCCTTGCTCAGGGCATCCCGTCAGAGCCGGAATTTATATCTCTGCGACACGCCGCCAGGAAACTGTATGACCAGGCGTTGTTAAAGAATAAGTTACTCGCACGCGCGGCGGAAAAATCGGGCGGTGGCATAAATGCCGGATTGACACCGGCATCTCCAGATGAATCACTGGAGTTTATGGCCATAAGAATAGCGGCATGTATTCCCGTGTATGGCAAGAAAGGTTCTTCAACATTGCTGTTAAAAATTGAAAAATCAGATATTGACCAGGCAACCTTCAGGGATGGCGCCAATGTGCTCAAGAATACCTTGTATCCGCGCGTTATCTATTGGACAAATCTGGCGGTAAAAAAGCAGGATTTTGAAGCGCATATTTTGAAAATACTGGCTTAGGTGCCAGGTATTTTCTTCGCATTGCAGCGTAGCAGCCCGGAGGCACCAGCCGGATAGCAACACCCGGTTGGCCAGGACCGAGGGGCCAGAAGCCCAGCGCGGCCGACCTGGCGCTCCCGCCTTTTTACCGCGGGCGTTACCATAGTTTGGGCCAAACCGGTGTCGCGCGATGAAATGTTTACCAATAATTCACACGGGATTGCGTTTCGCGCAGGCACATTGCCCCTACCCACTATTCCCGCTACCATGCACGTCATTGGGGGGGACGCCCTGTTATCTAATCTCTGGGAGGCGTGGCATTCATGAGCGAAGCAGAATCCAGAACCAAAGTAATCATTCTGACGCGCAGCTATCGCATCAAAGGTTACATTCATCTGCATCCGGGTGCGCGCGTGACCGACTTTATGATCGATTCAAAAAATTTCATGGCGGTCACCAACGTCGAGGTTTGGGATCTCGGTGGCCGCCAGATCATGACCTCACCGTTTGTGAACGTCAGCCGCGATCATGTCGAGATCATCACGCCCGACGGCGCGAGTCCGGCTTAATGTAACGGGTTGTTTTATTTAAAGCTTTTCAGACTGTAGCAGCGGCAACCGAGCTGATTGCCGAAAACAGGTTCGCCACCGTCTGCTGGGTAATGCCACGTGTGATAAATACTATGCGCGTGTCGTGATCGTCGCTTGGCCATTTCTCCAGTTCTATCGGCGGGTGAAACAAGTGTTGCACGCCTTGCACGATTAGCGGCCCCTGGTGCCCCGCCACGTTCACCAGTCCTTTCACGCGAAACAAATCCGCGCCGCGTAAGGTGCCCAGCACTTCCATGCATTGTGAAAACGACGCCCAGGTGAACGGCTCTTTGTAGCGCAGGCAAAACGAGATTACATTGGTATCGTGCCGATGCGCATGGCCATGTTCATCGTGGCCGTAGTGACCGTGATCTTCTGCATTGTCAGCGCCCATCCAGCGTTCGACGTCCTCAAGCCGCGACTGCATGCTGCGCAGCGCCACGTCGATCAAAAACGCCAGTTCGATTTCACCGTTGATCGCGCGCTTCACCGGCGCGCGCGGATTCAATGCGCGCAGCGCGGATTCCAGCGCGGCGGTTTTGGCTTCATCCATCAGATCCGATTTGGTAATCACCAGCCGGTCGGCCAGCGCTGCCTGCTTCACCGGCTCGGACAGCGTTTTGAGTTGTTCGAGGCCGTTCACCGCATCCACCAGTGTCACCACGCAGTCCAGCCGGTATTGCGCCTGCAGCATGGTATCGGTCATCAGCGTTTGCATCACCGGCGCCGGGTCGGCCAACCCGGTGGTTTCAATCACCAGCCGGTCGAAATCGATGATTTCGCCATTGCGCCGTTTGACGAACAAATCGCGCATCGTCTCCTGCAAATCACCGCGCAACACGCAGCACAGACAGCCGTTGTTGAGCAGCATCATCTGTTCCGATGACACTTCAACCAGGTCGTTGTCTATCGCCTGCTCGCCGAGTTCATTGACGATCACCGCGACACGGTTCATCTCCGGGCGCTTTAACAGCTTGTTGACGAGCGTGGTTTTGCCGCTGCCAAGAAAACCCGTGACCACGCTGACGGGGATACGCCCCGACAGCGCGCTACGGCCTAGTACTGGTGCGTCCATGATTGACTGCCCAAAGAATTTCAATTCATCAATGAAACTCCTTCCCTTTCAGGGGGAAGGTTGGGATGGGGGTGGGGTCATAGCGCCATCCCATCCCCACCCTAACCCTCCCCTTGAAGGGGAGGGAAGATTACTACTGCGTCCACTCGACGATGTACAAACCACCCGTGAAACGGTCCTGGCAATACACAACGCCGCGATCATCGACGTAAACGTCGTTGATCTGCACCGCGCCTTTGGGCGACAGCTTCGGCGTGCCCGGCACGAAATACGCAACCTCCTGCGGCTGATACGGATTGGACAAATCATACGCACGCAAACCTCCGTTGAAAAACGTCGCGAGAATGATGTTGTCCGAACGCCATGCGCAATCAGCGGAATAGTTTTCCCACAGGTTGTGCGAACCAAAGCGCCCGCCGCGCTTGCTGAAACTCTCAGGCGAGGGCAGCGGTACCGTGGAAATCGGCACTGGATTCGTTTCGTCGGCGCCGTTCAGCACCCACGTCAACTTCGGCCAGTCGGCGCCGTTATCGCGCACGCATTCCTCGGTGACAATCAGCAGGTTATTGCTGAACAACGGCATCACGGTATGCACGAAACCGTTGAATGGCGGCGAGTTTTTCCAGCGCGACACCACTTTGATATTGGACTTGTCCTTGATGTCGAGTATGTAACCGCCGCCGTCTATGTAGCCCACATACGCGCGATCGGGACGCTGCTTCACATATACATTGGTGTTGTGCGCACGATAACCGCCGTCGATTTTGAGACGTGGCGGCGGCGCTACCGCATCGCCTTTGCGCGTGCCCGGCATCCACCAGCGTCCCGCTTCTGTCGGCTTTGACGGATTACGCACATCGATGATGCGATAAAACTGATCGTCCTTGTCGTTGGTCGGCTCGAAATCCGCTGCGCCGCTCGCCATATGCACAAATTCGCCATCGTCAAACCACACCGCATGCACGCCGCGCGAGAATTTGCCCGAGGCATCAAAGTGCGATATCAGCTTCGGTTTTTCCGGCACCGTAATATCGAAGATGTCGAAACCCGCCGGCTTGTTGTCAAAGCCCTTGGTTTGATACGCCACCACCATGGTGTTGCCCACCACATCCAGCGAATTCGAACGCACGTTTCCGTGCGGCAAATCGGTCTGAATCACAAACTTGGGTTTGCGCGGATCGCTCACATCCAGCGCAGTGAAATTCTTGGGCGCGGATTCGTGCGCCATCCACAGTATGCGCCGGCCATCCTTGGCGATCTGCATGTTGATGCCCTCGCCCATGCCGCCGAAACCTTCCATTTCGTGCTGGGCCAAAAGCTTCATGTTGAATGCCAGCGTTTGTGAAGCCTGGCTTTGCGGGGACATCGGTGTTGCTTCGCTCATGATTACTTTGCTTTCCGTTGGTTGGTTGATTTATTGCTGCGTGCGGTTCCACGCGGGTTACCCGCCATCTGCTCCAGTACCGCACACACCGCGGCAGTATCTTCTTTTGCAAACCCCTGCGACAGCGCAGACGAATAATACGCCTTGCTCGCCTCGAACAGCGGCACCGGAATATTCAGGCGGGCAGCAAAAGCGCCTATGATATCAATATCCTTTTGATAAACATCGACTTTCATGGTTGCGGCACGGTAATCGCCTCTAATCATCATCGGGCCGCGCACCTCAAACATGCGCGAGGTGCCCGCACCATCCTTGATCACCTTATACAGCAGATTCAAATCCAGCCCGGATTTAAGTCCCATGACCATCGCCTCGGCCGTGGATACGTTGTGTATTGTCACCAACAGATTGGCAATGAATTTAAGCTTGGAACCATTACCGAATTCACCGCAATAATGCATGCTGCGCGCAAAACCCTTGAACACTGCATCGCAACGCCTGACCGCATTGGCGTCACCGCTGGCGTAAACCGAAATATCTTTCGCTGCTGCCTGCGCGCCGGTGCCGCTGATCGGACAATCGAGAAGCGTGATGCCGTTTGTTGCGCAACGCGCGCGTAGATCGTGCTTCACTTCCAGCGGCATGGTGCTGGCTTCGATCACGACACATCCTTTGCGCGCGCCAGCGGCAATGCCCTCCTTGCCAAAGAACGCGGCTTCACACGCCTTGATACTCGGCAGCGAGGTGATAAGCACATGGCACTGGCGCGCCACATCCGCACCCGACGCAGCGCAGTCGCCACCGCGCGTGTGATGCGCCACACGCGCTTTTTTATCGGGATCAAAACCGATCACACCGAACTTTGCAGCGAGTAAATGTTTGGCGAACGAGCCACCCATGATGCCCAGTCCGACTTGTCCTACCATGAATGGTTTTTTCATGCAAGTATTTGTTTTTAAATGGTTTTTAATATTTTTACAACGGCTTAGTGTAAGCCACGGCGGTGTAAGGCAGCAAGGCTAATCTCGCGTCCGGCGCAGTGCCCGCCGCCACCCCGCGCGTAATGCCTGCACTTGTGCTGGCGCCATCACGGGCTCAATCCTGCGCTCAAGCTGCCATTGCGCGTCGATTTCGGCAGCGTTCTTCCAGTAGCCCACCGCCAGTCCCGCCAGGTAAGCTGCACCGAGCGCAGTTGTTTCGGTGACGCGCGGACGCAGCACGGGCACACCGAGGATGTCCGCCTGAAACTGCATCAGAAAATCGTTGCGCACCGCACCACCATCGACTCTGAGTTCAGTAATAGGGATGCCGCTGTCGCTGTGCATGGCGTCGAGCAGGTCGGCCGTTTGATAGGCGATGCTCTCCAGCGCCGCGCGCGCGATATGCGCCGCTGTGCTGCCGCGTGTTAAGCCGCTGATAGTGCCGCGCGCATGGGGATCCCAGTGCGGGCTGCCGAGTCCGGTGAACGCGGGCACAAAATAAACACCGCCGTTATCCGCAACGCTGGTCGCCAGGGCCTCGACTGCGGACGCCGATGTGATGATGCCCAGGCCATCGCGCAGCCACTGCACCACCGCGCCGCCAATAAACACGCTGCCTTCGAGCGCGTATTCGGGGCTTGCGCTCGTCTGCGCGGCGCAGGTTGCCAGCAATTGATTTTTTGAGTGAACGATTTCGCTGCCGCTATGCATCAGCATAAAGCAGCCCGTGCCATAGGTATTTTTCACGCTGCCGGGCGCGCAGCAACGTTGACCAAACAGCGCTGCCTGCTGATCGCCGGCAATGCCCGCTATGGGTATTGGCGCGCCCAGCCATTCCCGCATGCTGTGCGCCACCACAGCACTGGAACGCACCACCTTGGGCAACAGGCGGCGCGGCACACCAAAGCGTTCAAGCAATACGTCGTCCCATGCCCCGTCGTGCAAGTTATAGAGCAGGGTGCGCGAGGCATTCGAGACATCCGTCGCATGCACCGCGCCGCCGGAAAGTTTCCACAGCAGCCAGGTGTCGATCGTGCCAAATGCAAGGCGCCCCTGCTGTGCAAGCTCGCGCGCACCTGCTACGTTGTCGAGCAGCCACCTGATTTTGGTGGCAGAGAAATACGCGTCCACCACCAGCCCGGTGCGCTGTGTCACGTCGGCGCCGTGACCTGCCGCCTTGAGTTCATCACAATACGCCGCAGTGCGCCGGTCCTGCCACACGATGGCGTTGTAGATTGGCTCACTCGTCGTGCGATCCCACAGCACCGTGGTTTCGCGCTGGTTCGTGATGCCGATGGCGGCAATATCGCGTGCAGTCAAACCAGCGTTCGCTAGCGCCTCGCGCGCAACGGCAAGTTGCGTTTCCCAGATTTCCAGCGGATCGTGCTCAACCCAGCCGGGCTGCGGGAATATCTGCCGGAATTCGCGTTGCGCCACTGCACGTATCGCACCTGCGTGATCGAACACGATAGCGCGCGAACTGGTGGTGCCTTGATCGAGTGCGAGGATGAAGGTCATGTGTGTTGGAAGAAAAACGAAAACCATTTTAAGCTAGAATACGCGCCTGCAAAAGCTGCACCCGCCTGTTCATCCTCAAGGAAAATTAGTGAAACAAATCAATGTAGCCGTCATCGGCACCGGCTGGTGCGGCGGCATACGCGCGGAAACCTGTGCCATGAATCCGCTGGTCAAGGATTTACACGTGGTTGAAACACGGCCTGAACGCCTGGCCGAGATCGCCGCCAAAGTCAACGCCAAAACCGCAACCGCTGACTACAAGGAAGTCCTCAAACGCGACGACGTCGATGCGGTGTTCATCTCCGCCACGCCCGAAGCGCTGCACTATCCGATGGCACGGGAATCGCTGCTTGCCGGCAAGCATGTGTTTTTGGAAAAACCGATAGCCCTGGAACTGCACGAAGCGGATGACCTGAATCATCTCGCCAAAAGGAATAAGCTGAAATTCAGCATTGGTTATTCGCAGCGCTTCAACCCGAAATTCGCCTATGTCAAACAAGCCTTGCGCAACGGTACGCTGGGCAAACCGGTAAGCGCGCTGGTCAGCCGTCACATCGGCCGCGGCCTCGGCAAAAAAATCACCGGGCGCTCCAAACTCTCCCCTGCCGCGATGGAGGCGACACACGATCTCGATTTTGTGATGTGGTGTTTGCAACCCGCGAAACCGGTGCGCGTGTATTCGACGGTGAACTACGGCGCGATGCGCGAATCCACCGGCGCCGACATACCCGACACGCAATACATTACGGTGACTTTCGACAATGGCGTGTCCTGCGTGGTGTGCGCGGGCTGGAGCCTGCCGCCCGCGTATCCCAATTTTTCGATGACGTGGATCGAAATGATCGGCACCGAAGGCGCGCTGATCATCGACGACACCCATCGCGACACGCAATTGACGACCATGAAATCGGGTATCGTGCATCCCATGTCCACCATGCCCGGTGAGTCCGTCGAGCACACCTACGCCGGCCCGATGGCGGCTGAAACCGTGCATTTCGTTGAAGCAGTAGCCTGCGACCGGCCGGTGCTGGTCACCGGCGAAGAAGCGCGGGATGTGATGGAAGTGTATATCGCCGCGGATCTGTCTGCGGAGCGTCACGAGCCAGTGAGCCTGCCACTGCCGGAATCGCGGGTGGGCGTGGCGGCAGTGCGTTAAATAAGATACCCCAAAACGCAACCGCAAAGACGCAAAGGCGCAAAGGAAACGCAAAGAAGTTCAAGACAAAAAGCGGTTTCCTTTGCGGCAGTTCTTTGCGCCTTTGCGTCTTTGCGGTGAAGTTTTTGACCTTGACCTGGAATTTAGGATGATTAAAAACCCCAAAAAAATCGGCCTCGCAATCATCGGTGCAGGCCGCGTCGGTCTGATTCGCGGCGAGCTCGCCGCGCGCCATCCGTCAGTCGGCTGGATCGGCATCGCGGAAAAAAACCCCGAGCGCGGCGAAATCGTGCGCGAAAAGTGCAACGCGGATTTCGTGACGACCAGTTACCGCGATCTGCTGTCGCGGCCTGAAGTAAATGCGGTCATCGTCTGCACCGACGAGCATCTGCACGTCGATCCAGTGATTTTCGCCGCCGAGCGCAAGCTGCCGCTGCTGATCGAAAAACCACTGGCCACTGACCTTGCCGAATCGCAGCAAACCCTCGCCGCCATCGAAAAATCCGGCGTCGATGCGGTGATCGGCTACACCCAGCGCTTTCGCCGCCGCTGGCTGGTAGCCAAGGAAAAAGTGCAGTCCGGCGCGCTCGGCGAAGTGACCATGGTGACATCGCGCGCGTTCATGAACCGGCTGGTGGCCATCGACAATTACAAGCGCAGTGACAATCGCGCCGAAGTGACGCCAATGGTAATTTCCGGCACCCATGCACTGGACATTGTGATGTGGCTGATGGAAGCCAAGAAACCGGTCGAGGTCTACGCGCGTTCGGTGAACAAGGCGCTCGGCCCGACGTGGCAGGGTGTTGACGGCACCGGCTACACCATCAGCTTTGACGATGGCGCGATTTACCACGGCGTGATTTCATGGGCGTTGCCGGAAGTATGGCCTGGCGCGGTGTATTCTCTGGAAGTCGGCGCGGTGGGTACCGAAGGCGTGCTCACCATCGACGATACACACCGCGACATGGTGCTTGCCACCAACGTGATTCAAGCCGAAGGTTACGCGCCGGACAAACGCCGTCATGTTGATTTCCTGACCAGTTACCCGGTGGGGGACATGGCGCTGGGCGAATTGCGCGGCCCGATGCGCGAGGAAACCAACTCGTGGCTCAATCGCGTCTCGCTCGGCGTCACGACACAACACGCGACCGCGCGCGAAGGCCATAATCGCCTGATGCTGACCAAAGCAATTGACCTTTCCGCACGCTTGAAGCGGCCGGTGAAGCTGCCGATCACGCCGGAAGATGAGAAGATGAAGGCCTGAACGTGTTTTGAAAAGCGCCATACAATTAGTCTACGAGGAAGACAAGCATGAAAAATTTTATTAAAAAACAAATACTTATGATCACTGCCGGAGTAATGCTCAGCGCCGCGGCAAGCGCGCAGGACTACCCCAGCCGCACCCTGCGCATGGTGGTTCCTTTCGCACCCGGCGGCGCATCCGATTTTGTCGGACGCATTTTGCAGCCGCGCCTGACAGAATTGCTAAAACAACAAGTGGTTGTCGATAACCGCTCCGGTGCCGCCGGCAACATCGGCGTTGAAGTCGCGGCCAGGGCCAACCCCGATGGCTACACCTTTCTGCTCGGCAACGTGGGCACCATGGCGATCAACGCCAATATTTTCACCAAGTTTCCGGTCAAACCGCTGACGGATCTCATAGCGGTTACGCAGGTGGTGGATGTCTCGGGCTGCCTGGTGGTTCACCCCACCCTGCCGGTCAAAAGCGTCAAGGAATTCATCGCGTACCTGAAAGCCAATCCCGGCAAGCTTAATTACGGCTCACCGGCGCCCAGCAGCGCCAACAATCTGGAAATGCTGATGTTCATGATGTCCACCGGCACCAACGCGCAACAGATCAACTACAAAGGCGGCGCGGGACCGGCGATGATCGGTCTGTTGGGCAACGAAGTGCAGGCGATGTTCGTCACGTTTTCGTCAGCGGTGACGTATGCCAAAAGCGGGCGCGTGCGTATGCTGGCGGCGGTTTCGCCGGAGCGCATCCCTGCTCTGCCCGAGGTGCCGACCATGCGCGAACAGGGCCTGAACATGGTGGTCGGCTCATGGCAAGGCATCTACCTGCCCAAAGGCACATCTGCAGCGGTGATTAAACGTTTGTTTGACGTTGCACACGAAACCATGCGGCATGCGGAGGTGATGAAACGCATGGCCGAAAGCGGGGTGAGCATCGTCACCAGCAAATCGCCGGAAGAATTCACCAAATTCTGGAAAAGCGAACACGAGCGCTTCGCCAACGTGATACGCGACGCCAAAATACCGACCGAGTAAGCGACCTACTATTACCAGGAGCTGAAGCCATGAATTTTGCGATTGAAGACTCACCCGAACAAAACGCATTTCGCAAAGAAGTACACGCATTTCTGGAAAAAAATGTGTCGCCTCATATCGAGCATATGGCGGACCCGTGCGACATGTCGTTCGAGCAGTATCAGTTGCGGCGCGATCTCGGGCGCGCGCTGGGCGCGCAGGGCTGGCTCTATCCGTCGATGCCCAAGCAGTACGGCGGCGGCGATCTTTCCGCCGAGAATGTAGCCATCCTGCATGACGAATTGACGAGCATCGGCCTTTCTCTGCCACCCTATTACGACGCCGGCGGACGCATGGGCGCGCCCACCATACTGGTGTGGGGCACCGAAGAACACAAAAACCGCTTTCTGCCGGCGATTTGCCGCGGCGAGGTGCGCACCTGGCAATTGCTGAGCGAACCGGGCGCGGGCTCCGACCTTGCAGGCATCAAGTCCACCGCGATACGCGATGGCGATGTCTATGTGGTGAACGGCCAGAAAATGTTCGTCGGCAGTTCACACGGCGCGGATTATTCGTGGACCATCCTTGTCACCGATCCCAAAGGGGAGCGCCACAAAAATTTGTCATGGCTGATGATTCCGATGAACCTGCCGGGCATCACTGTAACGCCGATGGATTTGCTCGCCACCGGCGGCGAAGGCGGCAGCGGTTGCGGGGTCAAGAACGCGGTGTTCTTTGACAACGTGCGGGTGCCGGCGGATCACCTCGTCGGCGGAGAAAACAACGGCTGGAAAGTGGCGACCACGCATCTGGAAGTCGAACACGGCGGCATGGGGCGGCTTGCCGACCGCCGCGTGGTTTACGATTTCATCAATCTATGCAAAAAGCGCGAGGACGGCTGGGCCATTGCCGACGATCCGGATGCGCGGGAGGAGATCGTAAACCTCTACATAGAATCCGAGATCACGCGGCTGTTCGCGCTGCGCAATCACTGGTTGTCGCATGCCAACCAGCCCCGTTCGTACGAAGGCTCGCAATACAGCCTGCGGCGCAAACTCTCGGGCCTCGACATGGGCGAAAAAATGGTGCGTATCGCAGGTCCGCGAGTGCTGACCAAAGACAAGCGCTGGGCGCCGCTGAATGGCGCCATCGAATATTTTCAGCGCGATTCGATCACCTCGCTGCATCCCGGTGCGACTACCGACATTCAGCGCGTAATCATGGCGCGGCGCCTCGGCATCGGCGGACGCGAACGCGAAAAAGCTGCGAACCTGCGCTAACCCAACAAATCCCCTCTCCCGCAGGGCGGGAGAGGGTTAGGGAGAGGGTGGGAAGCATCAAAGCCCCGCTCACCCCAACCCTCTCCCCACAGGCGGGGCGAGGGAGCCTCTTTGATACGCTTGAGTAAATTTGCGACAGGAAACGATCATGGACCTATCACTCAACGACACCCAGCAACTCATCCAGAACTCGGCCCGGGACTTCGTGCGCGGCTCGTGCAGCCGCGAAGTGTTGCTCAAACTCGACCGCGACCCCGCCGCGCTGATGACTACGCTGTGGCCGCAGATGGCAGAACTCGGCTGGGCCGGCATGGCGATACCGGAACAATATGGCGGCACCGGCAACAGCCTCACCGACGTGGCCGTGCTGTTTGAAGAACTCGGCTGCGGCCCTGTCCCCGGCCCGTTGTTTTCGTCCGCGGTGCTGTGCGCGCGCATCCTCATGGAAGCCGGCAGTGACGACCTGAAAAACGCCTGGCTGCCGCGCATCGCCAGCGGCGAGCGCGTATTTGCACTGGCGCTCACGGAATCGCAGTATGCCTGGTCGGCTGATGGCGTGCGCGCCACGGCCAAACGCGCGGGCAGCGATTACACGCTGACGGGCACGAAAGTTTTTGTGCACGACGCGAACTTTGCTACGGATTTGCTGGTGGCTGCGCGCGTCGAGGGCGGTAAGGGTGTCAGCGTGCTGCGCGTCGATGCCCAGGCAGCCGGTGTTGCCATACGCGCGCTCGATGGCTTCATCAGCGGCATTTGCGAAGTTTTACTCGACAATGTGAAAGTGGCCGCTGGCGATGTCATCCTCGACGCCTGGCCCGCGGCGGAGCGCGCCATGCTGGCGGTAACGCCGGTGTTGTGCGCCTACAAGGTGGGTTCCTGCAAAACCGTGTTTGACATGTCGCTCAACTACGCGCGCGATCGCACACAATTCGGCCAGATCATCGGCCGCTTCGCGCGCGTGCAGGATCACCTTATCCACCTGGTCAATTACCTCGATTCAGCGCGCTGGACCACCTACGAAGCGCTATCGAAACTCGACAGTGGCATGGATGCCGCGGCGAGTTGCCATATCGCCAAGTCCGTGGCGTCAGAAAGTTACATGCGCGCCTGCGACTATGCGCACGAAGTTCATGCGGGTATCGGCGTCTCGCGCGAATACGGACTGACACTGCACACCAAGATGTCGCGCTCGCTGTATCACTGCCTGGGCGCGCCCAAGCTGCATCGCAAGCGGCTGGAGCATGTGTTGGGGTTGGTGGCAGCGTGAGCAGCACCGCGCTGCACGCACCGCTCACACGTGGCCGAAGCGCCAGCGCTCGATCGTCGTTCGCTCGTAGACGCCGGCGCGGTTGAACGGCTCGCCGGTCCAGAACGCCTCGGCCTGCGCCTTGTCCGCAAGGTCGAGGATCAGCAGGCTGCCGATGGTCTTCACCCCGTCATCGTCGAGCAACGGGCCGCGCGCGACGATGATGTTCTGATGGTGCTTGAGATAGTCGAGTTGCGCAGCGCGCAGCGGCGCCCGGCGCGTGCTGCCGTCAGGCTTGTCGTGGCAGTGGACGACGAACTGCATGGTGCCGTCCTTGCGCACATAATCGCGCTGGCGCACATCGAGGCCCGGCCGCCAGCGTTCGACGGTGATCGCCTCGAAGATGCCCGCCTTGGTGTAGGGATCGGTATTGATATAAGCGAGCGCGGCGTCGCGTCCGGGGAACTCGATCAGCCGCAGGCTGCCGATGGCGTTCTTGTTGTCGTCGCTGAACAACGGCCCGGAATACCAGGTGACTTCAGGATAGCCATCGAGGAAATCGCGGTGGGCGTCGATCGTCGCCATGCGCAGGGCGTCAGTACCCGGCCTGGAGCGGCATTTGATAAGCCAGTGCATTGGAGCCTTTCTTTACAGGAGCGTATACTTTACGCCTAGTATAGGCAGCGGCGCAGCATAATCTTAGCTTGATTCGCCCGCATCGCGTCGCCCGAAAATTACCAGCCAAGGGGCTAAGATGATCAAACTTCAGCGCATCGGCCATATTCTGTTCACCGTTCGCGATCTTGAGCGTTCCAAAGCGTTTTACACCAACATTCTGGGATTCAAGGTGCTCGAACAGGATCCGCAACACGGCGGCCTGTTTTTGTCGCTGGGCGAATACGGCAACACGCTCGATCTTTTCCCGAGCACCAATCCCGATGCGTACCCTCGGCAAAAAGCCGGACTCGGCATGAGGGAAGGCCTGGGCGTCAAGCATACGGCCTTCGCCGTTGCGACCGAAGATGATCTAAAGCATGCCTATTTCGCCCTGGAGGACGCAGGCGTCACCATACATCGCGCCGTCGATCACCAAAGCCAGAAAAGCATTTATTTCTTCGATCCCGATGACAACCTGCTGGAAATTGTCTGGGAACGTCCCAATACCCGGGAAATATTTGAGCGTGGACGCAGCGATGCCGATACGCGGATCGAGTTTGAGCGGCCTCGAGATAGCTAACGCCGATTTTCAGGCAGGCTCACCAAATCGAATGCCGATCCCGGCCATGGCCTGCACAGTAGATTGCCCCCAGCGCCGGGCGATTTCTTCGCCGCACGATGCGGCGTGGTAGACAGCGTCCTGCTGGTCCCCGGGTTCAGGCTGAATCATCACCAGCAAGCGCCCCAGTTCGTTGCCCACATTCTTGAAGTCACGATAAACACCTGCGGGCACGGATACAAAGTCCAGCTTGAGTAGTAATTCGCCAGGCACAGGAGTAAATTATGCTCTCGATGCGCCAGAAATCCAGGCGCTAAAACTTCGTGTCGATCCCGAACTTATCATAGGAGGCATCATGGCTGTGACCAAACTTACGAGCAAGCCCGCTGGGAAACAAACGCCGGTAAAAGACCGTGTCAGCGCGGAAGAGTGGGCGGTGCGAACGGACCTTGCCGCTGCCTATCACCTGGCCGTCATCTACGGTTGGACGGACATCATCCTTACCCATTTCTCGGTACGCGTGCCTGGCGCTGACGACCAATTTCTTCTTAATGCTTATGGCCTGATGTTCGATGAGGTCACCGCCTCCAATCTCGTGAGAGTAGACCACGAAGGTAACATTCTCGAGGACATCACCGGCATGGGCATCAACCGGGCTGGCTTTGTCATCCACGGCTGCATACACGCGGCGCGAGCCGACGCGCATTGCGTCCTGCATACGCATACGCGGGCGGGCATTGCCGTATCGGCCATGTCCGAAGGCGTGCTACCCCTCAGCCAGCATTCCACGCGCATAGTCGGGGATGTGACCTATCATGACTATGAAGGCATCGCCCTGGATATGGACGAGCGTGCCCGCCTCGCCCGCGACCTTGGGCCCACCAGCCGCAGCATGGTGCTGAAGAATCACGGGTTGCTGGCTCTGGGCCGCACCGTGCGCGAGGCGTTTATGCTGATGTACAACTTCGAGCAGTCGTGCAGGATTCAGGTCGATGCCCTGGCAGCCGGACGCGACCGCATCACGCTCATACCCGAAGCCGCGGTTGCGCGTACGCGCGCCCAGGTCAACCAGCCGCGCAATGTGAGCGAGCGCCGGGAATGGCCGGCGCTGCTGCGCATGCTCGATCGACGCCAGGCGGACTTTCGCAGTTAGCTAAGGGTACTAAGGGTATTACGTCCCCGTAAACACCGGCTCCCGTCGATCAAACCCGGCCTTAACGCCTTCCTTGAAGTCGTTGGTCTCGCGCAGCATGTTCTGCATGAACGCCTCGCGCTCGGTCGCCGCGCGGAACGCGGCAAATTGCTCGCAATGCAGCGTCTCGCGCGCGGCCTGCACTGCCAGCGGCGCAGACTTTGCCAGCTCCAGCGCCATTTCGGTTGCAACTTCTCGCACTTTGTCCTGCTCGACCAGCCGGTCGGCGAGCCCCATCGCAACCGCTTCGTCACCGGGAATGCGTTTCCCCGTCAGGCACAGCCATTTGGCCTTTTGATGCCCAATCAGGCGCGGCAGCGTGAACGTCATGCCAAATCCCGGGTGATACCCCAGCGCACAGAAGTTCGCGGCGAGCCGCGCCTCCTTGCAGGTCACGCGAAAGTCCGCCACCAGCGCCAATCCCAGTCCGGCGCCGATGGCGCTGCCGTGCACCGCCGCGACGATGGGCTTTTTGGTCTGCACCAGGCGCTGCGCCTCGTGATACAAATGCCGTGGCTGGGTAAGGACCTTTCTGCCCGCAGCCTCGTCGTCAACGCGCTTGATCAGGTTGGCGCCGGCGCAGAAATGCTTGCCCGCGGCAGCCAGCACGATGCTGCGGCACATGATGTTCTTGTCGAGTTCCTCCAGCGCGCTCGCCAGATGGCCGATAAATTCCATATCGAGAAAGTTGTTGGGCGGCCGCCGCAGTTCGACCGTTGCCACATACCCGTTGATGCTGACGCCGATGTCTTCATGAGCCATGGTTTTCTCCCGTTGATTTGATTCTGCTTACGAATGCACCATTCTATATCCAACTTGAAATACAATGCGCTATGCTGCTGGCGGTGTAGTCCGGAATGTACGCCCGCCAAACCTGATCAAGTCATTTAACCGCAGTTTACAAGGAGATGCCATGCCGTCCAAAATCATGCTGTGCAGTTTCAAAACCTGCCCGTGGGTGCAACGCGCCGCCATCGTGTTGCGCGCGAAGAACATTGAATACGATATCACCTATATCGACCGCAACCACCGTCCCGAATGGTTCCTGAAAATTTCACCACACGCCAAAGTGCCGGTGCTGCGCATCGGCGACAATGACGCGCTGTTTGAATCGAACGCCATCGCCGAATACCTCGACGAAACAGCGGCGCCGCAACTGCATCCCGCCGACCCGCTCGCCCGCGCCCGCAATCGTGCGTGGACAGACTACGTGTCGACTTTCGCTAGCGCGATTTCCACTGCGGCATATGCGGATTCGGAAGAAGAATTCACCAAAAAATCCGCCAAGATCGCTGAGGTTTTCGGCAAGCTTGACGATGCTTTGAGCAAACGCGGCAACAGCGGACCGTATTTCAACGGCCCCAAACTGTCACTGGTGGATGCCGCGTACGCACCTTTCCTGCAGCGCTATGCCTTCATGGATCACCTGCGTCCACTCGGTGTCATCGAGAAATTCCCGCATCTCAAAGCATGGTGCGATGCCCTGCTCGCTTCACCCGCGGTGAAATCCTCCACCGTGCCGAACATTGAAGCGGTGTGGCAGGAAAACATGATCATCAACAAGCGCTGGCTGGCAAAGTATGTGTCGGAAAGCGTGCTGGGGGCGGCGGCGGCGTAAACTTTGGTTCGCAGGATTATTTAAATAACTGTTTAAAAACATATACTTATAATATTTTCGTCATGCGAACGACTTGACCATAATCCAAAACGGAACCATAATGGTTCCTTTTGGAAGATGGCTTGTCATGCCCACGACGCTAACGCTAAAAAACATACCTGACATCGTTTACGAACGGCTGAAGGTTTCAGCCGAAGTGCATCGCCGCAGCCTTAACAGCGAAGCGATTGTGTGTCTGGAAAGCGTATTGCTACCGGCGAAAATCACGCCGGACGAACGACTTGCGCGGGCGCGCGAGCTACGGGCGGCATTGGCGCCAAAAAAATTCTCCGCCCGCGACATTGACACGCTCAAGAAACAAGGCCGTGCGTGATTGTTGTTGATTCCAACGTGCTCGCTTATTTGTATTTGCCGGGTGAGCACACCGCACGCGCCGAAGCCCTGCTGGAGCGCGAGCCGGAATGGGCAGTGCCACTACTGTGGCGCAGCGAGTATCGCAACATTCTGGCGGGATACCTGCGACGCGAGACAATCACATTTGCGCAAGCCGCTGCACTGCAACGCGAAGCCGAAGGATTGCTTGCAGACTCCGAATTCGAGGTGGATTCCCTTAGCGTGCTTGAGCTTGTGCGTGACAGTGATTGCTCAGCATACGACTGTGAGTTTATTGCGTTGGCCATGAAACTCAAAACAAAACTTGTCACGATGGATGGAAAACTATTGAAGGCGTTCCCAAAGCAGGCTGTGGCTCTCACAGCGGACGGTTCCCCGTAATACGCTGCGCTTCTTACGGGCTACGCTCGCTACCCCACCACCGCCACTGCCTCGATCTCCACCAGAAAATCTGCCCGCGCCAACGCCTGCACACCCACCAGCGTGCTTGCAGGTGGATTTTCTTTCGACACATATTTTTCCCTGACGGATTGCAACTGCGCGCGTTGCTGCGATTGAAATCCCACCACGTAAACATTGAGTTTCACCACATCGGCAAAGGTCGCGCCTGCACCCGTTAGCGCGAGTCCCAGGTTTTTGTAGACCTGTTCGGTTTGCGCGAGCAGATCGCCTTTGCCGACGAGTTGGCCTTCGGCATCCTGCGAAACCTGACCAGACACGTAAATGGTTTTGCCACCCTGCACGCTGATGGCCGGGGTGTAAACGCCGGGTTTTACCAATCCTGCCGGGTTGATGAATTGCTTTTCCATGAGAAACCTCGCGAATATTAAATTGGGGACTACGCGGGAAAGTTTACTCCATTCCACTGTGCGGAACGCAAAAGCTTGCGCGCACCGATGCGCACCGTTACATTGCGGTTCAAAGGTAGCGGATGGCGTGTTTCCACAATCTGTCCTCTGTCAGGCAAACGACTTTTTTGGAGTAAGTAAATTGGAGATTTGGACCAAAGACCAGATGGCATCGATACATACGATGCTCAACCCGCGCTCGTTTGCGATCGTCGGCGCCACGCCACGCCAGCAATATGGCGGACGCATGCTTGCCGCCGCATTAAAGATGCAGGACCGGGTCAGGGTGTACGCAGTGAATCCGAAATACGAGGAAATCCTCGGCGTGAAGTCGTACAAGAGCATCACCGACCTGCCGGAAACGCCGGACGTGGTGGCCGTGGTGGTGCCCTACAACCATGTGCTGAGCACGTTAAAGGAAGCGCATGCCAAAGGCACGCGCGCGGCGATCGTGATATCCGCAGGGTTCTCGGAACGTGGTCTTAGTGATCGCGCCGATCTGCAGGCGGAAATTGCGACCTACGCGCGTGAATCGGGCCTGCGCATCAGTGGTCCCAATTGCCTCGGCCTTGCCAACATCCGCGATAACATCTGGCTCACCTCTTCCAGCCGCCAAACGGCTGGCGCTAACGGCAAAGTCGGACTGGTGTGTCAAAGCGGCGCCACGCTGTTCGGGCCTTTTCTCGCACGCGCCGCCGATTCGGGCATGGGTTTGAGCTATGTGGTGTCAACGGGCAATGAGGCCGATCTTGATTTCGCCGATTTTGCGCGCTATTTGCTCGACGATGCAGGCACCACGGTAATCGCCGGCTTTGTAGAAGGCTTCAAGAACGCGGCGAAATTCATCGAAGTCGCCAAGCTCGCCGCCGAGCGCGGCAAGCCGATTGTGCTGATCAAAATCGGCCGCTCTGATCTCGGGCGGCGCGCCGCCAGTTCACACACCGCTGCGCTCACCGGCAGCGATGCGCTGTACGACGCGATCTGCAAACAATACGGTGTGATTCGCGTGCCGAGTTACGACGATCTGTTGGAGGTGTCGCACCTGATGGCGCAGTCGCGCAAGCCCCAGCACCCGGGCGTCGCCGTGGTGTCGCACTCTGGCGGCATATGCTCGCTCACCGCGGATATGTGCGGACAGCAGGGTCTCGATCTGCCGCTGTTAAGCGACAAGGCGCGCGGCGTTATTGATGGCATCCTCAAGGGGTTTGGCTGGGCTGCCAATCCCGCCGATGTCACCGGCAAGGCCAACAGCGATTCCTTCCCGGCGATCATGGACGCCATGATCGAGGAACCCGGCGTGGGCACGCTCGCCATCGCCAGCTCAGGGCGCGAGGAGCAAGCCGATCAAATTATTGCGCTGCGTGCAAAGACGGACAAGAACGTGGCCTACATGTGGACCGGCACGCGCGACGCCAGCGCCACCCTCACCAAACTCAAGGCCGCCGGTGTGCCGTTGTTCTACACGCCGGATTCGCTGGCGCGTGGCTTGCGGCATCTGATCGATTATCACGCGTGGCATGAGAAACGCATGGCGCAGGGCTTTGCCAGCGCGCCGGCGATAAACCCAGCGCAAAAACAAGCGCTGGCGAAAGTGCAGGCCCTTAAGCGCAGCGCGTTATCTGAATCCGAAAGCAAGCAACTGATCGCTGCCTGGGGCGTGCCGATATCGCTGGAAGTTTGCGCCACCGACCTTGATGGCGCAGTGAAAGCCGCCGAGAAAATAGGCTATCCTGTTGTTTTAAAGGTAGATTCCTCAGACATTCCACACAAAACCGAAGCCGGCGTGGTGCGTCTGAATCTGCGCCATGCTGATGATGTGCGCGCGGCTCACGCGGCGATACTTGCAAAAGCAAAATCCCATGCTCCCAACGCCACTATCAACGGCGTACTGGTGCAGGAAATGGTAAGCGGCGGCGTCGAAGTCATCGTTGGGGTGAGCTACGATCCTCAACTCGGACCTACATTGTTGTTCGGCACCGGCGGCGTGATGGTTGAAGTTTACAAAGATGTAGCGATGCGCCACTGCCCGATCACGCCGGCTGAAGCGCGCGAAATGATTGCCGAAGTGAAAGGCGCGAAACTGCTGCAGGGCTTTCGCGGCAAACCCGCGTGCGACGTCGAGGCGCTGGCGCAGGTGCTGGTCAATGTTTCGCATCTGGCGGTAAATCTCGACGGCCAGCTTGCCGAACTCGACATCAATCCGCTATTGGTGATGCCCAAAGGCCAGGGCGTCAAGGCGGTTGATGCTTTGGTTGCACTGAAAGGTTAATGCAATGCCTCTCCCCCGCCCTGTTGCCCGAAAACTAAGTCACAACCGCGTCATCGACTGCCGCGGCTATGAACGCGACGATGGCCTGTGGGACATCGAAGGCCATTTGACCGATGTCAAAACGGAAACCTGGTTAGACCGCAGCGGCAGCGCTGACCTGCCCGCGGGCGTGCCCGCGCATGATATGTGGATCAGGCTCACCATCGATCTCGATATGATGATCCATGAGTGCGTGGCCGCCACCGACAGCAGCCCCTATGCGCTGTGCGGCGACATCACTCCTCGGTTCGAGAAGCTCAAGGGCCATCGCATTACGCGCGGCTGGACCCGCGGCCTCGGCAATATTATCGGCGGCGCCCATGGCTGCACCCATCAGTGGGAGTTGCTGGGCCGCATTGCCGCGGTCGCTTACCAATCCACCAATCGCGCGCGGCAGGCCACGCAAAAACACAAGCCGGGCGAGATGCCGCGCACATTCAATACCTGCCACATGTACACGCCCCACAGCGAAGAAACCCTGCGCCGCTGGCCAGAGTTGTACACCGGCCCCAAAGTGTCCGCCAAAGTCTAACCAAGGATCATCCATGTCCAATCCCCACCTGAGTCATCTGCTGAACCTCGCCGGCGTGCCCGCAGCGGCCGGCGACAATGTTGAAATCACCGGCAGCGATTTGTTGCTGCCAACGCCGTATAAATTCCTCGCCCCAGGCGCTGCGTGCATCGCCGCGTCGGCATGGGCCGCAGCCGAGTTGTGGAAACTGAAGACCGGCCGCTCGCAAAAAATCAGTCTCGATACCCACGCCGCTGCCGCTGCGCTGCGCAGCCCGCGCTATCTCAGGATCGACGGCAAAAAGCCCGCAGAAGACGAGGCAAGAATTACCGGCTTTTATCAACTCAAAGACGGCCGCTGGATTTATCTGCACTGTAATTTTCCGAATGTGCGCGACGGCAATCTGAAGGCCATCGGTGTGCCCATGGACAAGGACGCCATCGTCAAAGCCGTCGCGCAGCGCGACGGACTGGAACTCGAAGCTGCGATGTTCGCCAACGGCGGCTGCGGCGGTTTTATACGTAACGAAGCCGAGTGGGAACAGTGCGCGCATCAAAAGAGCGCGGCGCAAATACCGCTATTCGAGATCGTCAAAATCGGCGATGCGCCGCCACAGCCTTTACCCAAAGGAGACCGCCCGCTGTCAGGCATCCGCATGCTCGATCTCACGCGTGTGCTGGCAGGCCCGTCGTGCGCCAAGGCATTCGCGGAGCATGGCGCGGACGTGATCCGCATCACGCGCAAGGATTTGCCCGATCTGGGGCCACCTTCCGATGTGGATACCGGCCTGGGCAAAATACAGGCGCACATCGACATGCGTGACCCGGCACAGGCGCAAACCATGCGCGGACTGGTAAAAGACTGCGACGTTTTCCTGCAGGGCTATCGCCCCGGTGCTCTGGCGGCTCGCGGATTATCACCAGAGGCGCTCGCTGAAACACGTCCCGGCATAGTGTATGTGACGCTCTCTGCATGGGGGCACGAAGGCCCGTGGAAGGACAAACGCGGCTACGATACCGTGGTGCAGTCGTTCAACGGCATGGCGTGGCGCCCGGACAACGCAAAGCCGCAGTTCCTGCCCGGCTCGCCGCACGACTACATCGCGGGTTATGTGCTGGCCTTTGCCACCATGGTCGCGCTGCATCGCCGCGCCACTATCGGCGGAAGCTGGCTGGTGCGCACCTCACTCGCTGGCGCCGGCGAATGGTTCCGCAAGCTCGGCAGGTTCGCGCCCGCCGAATACCAAAACCTGACCGCGGAATTTCCACCCGAGGTGGTCAAGCGCCTGCTGACGGAATGCGCTTCGCCGTGGGGCCGCGTGACGCATCTGGCGCCCGCAGCGCAGTTGTCCGAGACGCCGGGACGCTGGGAACGGCCGCCTGCACCACGCGGCTCGCATGCGGCGGTGTGGCCGGCGCGGGGGTAAAGTCAGCTTCAAAACCTTTTGCCGCAGATGAACACAGATGGTGTAGTTGCAAACGCATAACTTCAAACCCCTTTTCGCCACAGATTTCACAGATGAACACGGATTGACGCCAGAATAATCTGCGTAAATCTGTGAAATTTGTGGCAAAGGTTTTTTTGTAAGTAATTGTTTTTAAGTAATTTTTATAATGATCATCGACTGCCACGGCCACTACACCACTGCACCCAAGACGCTGCGCGACTACCGCGAGCAGCAAATCGCCGCGCTCAATGCGCCGTCGAAACCCGCGATCGCACCCAACCTCAAAGTCAGCGATGACGAAATCCGCGAGTCGATCGAAAAAAATCAGTTGCGCATCCAGCGTGAACGCGGCGTCGATCTGACGATATTCTCGCCGCAGGCCGGCGGTATGGCGCATCACATCGGCAACGAAACCACCAGCAAACACTGGACGCAGGCGTGCAACGACATGATCCATCGCGTATGCACGCTCTATCCGGACAATTTCGCCGGCGTGTGCCAGTTACCGCAATCGCCCGGCGTGAGTCCCGCGAATTGCGTGCCGGAATTGAAGCGCTGTGTTGAGCAACTGGGTTTCGTCGGCTGCAATGTGAATCCCGATCCTTCCGATGGCCACTGGAGCGGCCTGCCGCTCACCGACCGCCATTGGTATCCGCTGTACGAGGCCATGGTCGAACTCGATGTGCCCGGGATGGTACACGTGAGCATGTCGTGCAACCCGAATTTTCATGCCACCGGCGCGCACTACATTAACGGCGACACCACCGCCTTCATGCAGTTTATACAGGCGGATCTATTCAAGGATTTCCCTGAACTGCGCTTCATTGTGCCGCACGGCGGGGGCGCGGTGCCGTATCACTGGGGCCGCTATCGCGGGCTGGCGCAGGACATGAATCGGCCGCCGCTGAGCGAGCTTCTCAAAAACGTGTACTTCGACACCTGCGTCTATCACCAGCCGGGCATTGATTTGTTGCTGAAGGTGATTCCGCACGACAACGTGCTGTTCGCCTCGGAAATTGTCGGCGCGGTCAAGGGCATAGATCCGGAAACAGGGCATTATTTTGATGACACCAAGCGGTATATCGAGGCTGCCGCTGGCGTATCTGCGGCTGCGCGCAAACAAATTTTCAGCGGCAATGCGCTCAAGGTGTACCCCCGGTTGCTGCCGCGGCTGTCCCGCTGATGCACAGTCCGTGTAGAATCATCCTCGCTCACCCTTACAGGCGATAACCATCATGCCCCCTAACGACCTTTCGCTCGAAGCCCACTGGATGCCATTTACGTCCAACCGCGCATTTAAAGCGGCGCCGCGCATGATGGTCGGCGCGAAGGATATGCATTACGTAACCGACGATGGCCGCAAGGTGCTCGATGGCACGTCGGGGCTGTGGTGTACCAACGCCGGCCATTGCCGCACGAAAATTGTCGAGGCGGTAAAAAAACAAGCCGAAACCATGGATTACGCCCCCGGTTTCCAGATGGGGCATCCCGGATCATTCCGCGTGGCCGAGCGCCTGGCGAAAATGCTGCCGGGCGATCTGGATCATGTGTTCTTCTGCAACTCCGGTTCCGAAGCGGTGGATACGGCGCTGAAAATCGCGCTCGCCTATCACCGTGTGCGCGGTGAGGGCCATCGCAATGTATTCGTGGGCCGCGAGCGCGGTTATCACGGCGTGGGATTTGGCGGCATATCCGTTGGCGGCATGCCCGCCAACCGCAAAATGTACGGCAGCCTGCTGCCGCGTGTGGATCATCTGCCGCACACCCACAACCTCAAGGAAAATGCCTTCACCCGCGGCGAGCCGGAGTGGGGCGCGCATCTCGCTGACGAACTCGAAACCCGCATCATCGCGCTGCACGATGCCTCCAACATCGCCGCCGTTATCGTTGAACCGATGGCGGGTTCAGCGGGTGTGCTGATTCCGCCCAAGGGTTATCTCAAGCGTCTGCGTGAAATCTGCGACAAGCACAAGCTGCTGCTGATCTTCGACGAGGTCATCACCGGCTTCGGACGTACCGGCAATGCCTTCGCCGCCCAAACCTTTGGCGTAACACCCGACATCATGACCATGGCCAAGGGCATCACCAACGCGATGGTGCCGATGGGCGCCGTCGCTGTACGCAAGGGCATCTACGATACGGTGGTGAATTCAGCGCCGCCCGACACGGTGGAACTGTTTCACGGTTACACCTACTCCGGCCATCCGCTCGCCACCGCCGCCGCTGAAGCCACGCTCGACGTCTACGAAGAAGAAGGATTGTTCGCACGCACCCGCGAACTCGCGCCCTACTTCGAACAAGCCGTGCATGCGCTGCGGGAAATGCCCAACGTCATCGACATCCGCAACATCGGCCTGGTCGCCGGCATCGAACTCGAACCCAAGCCTGGCAAGCCCACCGAGCGCGCGTTCAAAACTTTTTTGAAGTGCTATGAAAAAGGCGTGCTCATACGCACCACCGGCGACATCATCGCGTTATCGCCGCCCCTGATTATCAGCAAGCAACAGATTGATGAATTGGTGGGCGTGCTGAGCGACACCTTGCGGGAAGTCGGGCGCGAGTAGCGCGATCGGGTCGAACTGGCGGGATTTCGCCCCTTACAGTCGCCCGCCGCGCCACGCTTGTCTCCCGCAGTAGCACGCATCATGCCGCGGAAGCGCCAGCGACCGCATCTCAGCCCGATTTACGATGTCATACCACTTCACCGCCGCGATGCGGATTCGACAGGCGCGCGCGCAGCTTCAGCCTGCGGCAGGTTCAACAGCAATGCCGCCAGCGCCGGCAGCAACAGAATGGCACCCAGCATGTTCACCAGAAACATGAAGGCGAGCAGTATGCCCATGTCCGCCTGGAACTTAAGCGCCGAAAAAGCCCACGAGCCCACGCCCACGCCCATGGTGATGGCGGTGAATACGGCCGCCGTGCCACGCTCGCGCAAGGCCTCGAAAAATGCCGCTTCGATACTCGCGCCAGATGCAACCAGATGGTGCTTGAAACGCTCGTAGAGATAAATGCCGTAGTCCACGCCCACGCCCACGCCCAGTGCGATCACCGGCAGGGTGGAAACTTTGAGCCCGATGCCCAGGCTTGCCATCAACGCATTGCACAGTATCGAAACCAGCGCCAGCGGCAGGATGATGCAAAGGACGGCCTGCCATTGCCGGAACATCATCCAGCACAGAAAAATGATGGTGCCGAAAATGGACATCAGCATGGTGACTTCGGCGGCATCCACTGCCTCGTTGGTGGCGGCCATTACCCCCACATTGCCGCTGGCGAGCAGGAACTTGAGCTTGTCCGAGTTGTGCTCATGCGTGAATTTCTTGATTTCGCGCACGATATGGGCAATCGTCGTCCCTTGGTGATCTTTGGTAAAAACAAGCACTTGCATGGCACTGCAGTCGCTATTGAGCAGGCCGGTGGCGGTGTCTACCGGGGTGACGGACTGCGCCAGCACATCGCGGTTGCGCGACAGCGCGCGCCACTTCAGATTACCTTCGTTCCACCCGGCGTTGATGATTTTTGCGAGCCCGGGCAGCGCCACCACCGACTGCACGCCGTAGACATTACGCATATACAGTTCAAAGCGGTCTATGGTGTCCATGATTTCGTACGTAGTGCAGGCGCCCTTCACCCCTTGCGTCTGTACGATGACCGAAATCACGTCCACGCCGATTGAAAACTTGGCTACGATGACCGCATTGTCTTTGTTGTAGCGGGAGTCATCATGCAATTCCGGAATGCCTTTGCCCAGGTCCCCGGTCTTGATATCGCGCGCCTTCCAGGCGCCGCCGGTCAGCAAAACCAGCGCCACCGCAACCATGATCAATGCCGCGCGCGGCCGCGTGAGTCGCGCCAAACCGCGCCACAGACCGTCAAGCCGGTTTCCCATAGCACTGGCGCGCTGGTAGGCCGCCGGTTCCAGCCTCGCGTAAGACAACAATATGGGCAACAGCACCTTGTTGGTGAGTATCATCAGCGCCACGCCCAGACTGGCGGTGACGCCCAATTCGCGCACGATGTCGATCTTGATGTGCATGATCACCATAAAGCCCAGTGCATTGGTAATCAGCGCCACCGTGCCGGGAATCGCCAGGCGCAAAAAGGCATTGCGCGCAGCAGCAGGTCCTGCGGCGCCCTGTACCACCTCGGCCTTCCACACATTGGTCATCTGCACCGCATGGGAAACGCCGATGGAAAAAATCAGAAACGGCACCAGAATGGAAAGCGGGTCAATACCGAATCCAATCAGCGGCAGCATCCCCAGCAGCCAGATCACCGGCATCAGCGCGCAGACAAGGGCCAGCAGGGTCAGCCGCAACGAGCCTGAATAAAAAAACAACAGCAGCGCGGTGATGGCAAACGCCACGCCGAAAAATGCGATGACGCCCACCGCCCCTTCTGCGATATCGCCCACCGCTTTGGCAAATCCGATGATATGCACACTGTGTCGTTCATCCTGGAACTTGGCCCGAATCTGTTCCAGTTGCTGCGCCACCTCCCGGTAATTCAGGCGCTTCCCGCTGACCGGATCGATCTCCAGCAAGTCTGCGCGTACCAGGGCCGCGCTAAAGTCATTGGCAACCAGCCGCCCCACGTTTCCGGACTTCAGCACATTGCGCCGCACTTTCTCCAAATCGTCCGGCGTACCTTTGAAATTCGCAGGGATTACGTTGCCCCCGGAAAACCCTTCTTCAACCACTTCGATAAAGCGCACATTGGGTGTGAACAGTGAAGTGACTGTGGGCCGGTCCACTCCTGGGATAAAAAATACCGCGTCGGTCACCTGCTTCAAGGCGGTGAAAAACTCAGGGTTATATATTTCCTTGCCGTCTTTTTGCATGACGGCAACCAGCACGCGATTCGCACCGCCAAACGTTTTCTGATATTCGGTGAACACTTTCATGTATTCATGCTGCAGCGGAATCATTTTGTTGAATCCCGCATCCACACGAAGCAATGTTCCCGTATAAACAAACAGCGCCGTCAGCACAGCAAACGCGGCCAGCAGGCTGCGCCGGCGGACGAATACGAAATCCGCAATCCGTTCGATAAACGGCGTGAGGGTCATGGCTTGGCCAGCCCGCTGATACGCGTTACGCCGCGCTCGCCAAACGCCAGCAGATCACCGTTGGCGACAGGCAGCGCGGCAGCGAACGCCGCGCCACCCGCATCGTGATGTAACGCAAAGGTCTGGCCGCCATCGCGGCTGAGCAATATCGTGCCGTTTTGACCCACCAGCACGGCGACCCCGGCGTCCAACGCCCTTCCACCCATCAGTGATGCCTGGGTATGGCTCTGTGCAGCTTGCCACTGCGCACCCAGATCGGCCGAATGAAAAACATTCCCGCGCAGTCCGAAAACGTTCAGATTCGAATTGCCGGTAGCCACCACGCCGAAATAAGAGCCCTTATACGGCGAGGGCAGTGTTTTCCACGATTCGCCGCCATCTGAGGACGCCAGCAACGTACCGGATTCACCAGCGATCAGCCGCTGCCCGCTTTCGGTCACCGTCATGGCGTTGTAGTGGCGGTCCGACTCCGAGATTTTGCGTTCCGCCCACGACTTCCCGCCATCGCGCGATTCCGCATAAGCGCCATAGGCGCCTACTGCCGTTCCACGCAGCGCGTCGTCAAAGCGGATCACAAACAGGGGCCGCTCGTCCTCTGGCGCATGGCGCAACTGCTTCCAGTTGGCGCCACCATCCACGGTATGCAACACCACGCCGTCATGTCCGCCAGCCCATCCCTGCTGGGCATCGTGAAAATACAAAGTGGTCAGCGTGGACTGCGTCGGAGATACGGCAGGACGCCAGGTCGCGCCTTCGTCATCCGATAAAAAGATGCGGCCGCGCTCCCCGGCCGTCACCAGCCGTTTACCGGCACGTGCCGCATCGAGCAGCAGAACGGTGTCGATACGCAGGCCGGCAGCAGGGAAGACCGGCGCGGGTCGCGGTGAAAAAGCGAATGTAGCGCCGAGGAATACGGCAATCGAGAACAGAATGCCGACGAACCTGCTCATAGCCCCATCACCACAGCCGGGGCATGTCGCTCACGGTGCAGCACTAGGTTTGCCACACAGCGCTTACGCGTGAAAAGCTTAACCCGGCACTAGCGATTGCCGATACCGCGCAAGCCTGACGGTGAAAAATCCGCGTCAGTGCGCTTGATGCCCTCATATACCTTGGACTCTTCGTTGCGCAACCCCATGGCGATGTAACGGCCGGATTGGAGATCATGATGTACTTCCAGGGTCGGATAGGTCATCGGAATATTGTAGAAATTAATACTGTGCTGCTCCGCCACGCGCCACAGTTCGCCGCGGGCATCGTATTTGTCCACTACCGCCGCCATCCACGAATCTTCATCGACGTAGAAAGTGCGCCGCTTGTAGACATGACTGGTGCCGTCTTTGAGGGTCGCTTCCACCACCCATACCCGATGCAACTCATAGCGCGCAAGGTCGGGGTTGAGGTGCCCAGGTTTCAGCACATCGGTATACTTCACCGAGTTACCGGTCAGCTTGTAGGAATTGTACGGGATGTAGATCTCGCGCTTGCCGACCAGCTTCCATTCATAGCGATCGGTCGCGCCGTTGAACATCAGGAAGTCATCATTGGTGCGCAAGCCATCGGCAGCCGTTCCCGGATTATCGTAAGCCACGTTCGGCGCAAGACGCACCCGGCGTTGGCCCGGGTTATAAGTCCATGCACTGCGCGCCTGCTTCACCTGATCCGCATACTCATGCACCAGCAAAACCTGGCCGGCAAGGCGCGCGGGCGCGGTCACCGTCTGCAGAAAGTTGAACAGCTTGTTGTCTTCGCGTGTATTTTCCGGCTTGGACAGGTTGCCGTAGATAAAATCGTACTCATACTCGAAGCGCACCAGGGTATGACTGCCATCACGCTGCACCGACGCCTGGCTCCAGTTCAGACCATAGGTATCACCGCGATAGCGCGCCAGATGATTCCAGATCACTTCCAGCCCGCTCTTGGGGATTGGAAATGGAATGCCACCCTTGGTCCCGGAGAAACCATTGCCGCCGCTTACCAGATTGACTTTCGCGGCATTGGCAGCAGTCTCCTTGTAATGCCCGTCAGGAAACGATGCGCTGCGCCGTGCGGGATAGACGTTCATTTTCCACGTGGGATGGGTTTTGAGCATTGCCATCTGCCCCGGTGTCAGCTGCGCTTTGTACTTCTCCATGCTGGCGGCATTGATGGTGAATAGGGGCTTGTCGCCGGCGTAGGGGTCGGGGTAATGGCCCCCTTCCGTGTAACCCGCGACCGGCTTGGTCAGGCCGCCATCCCAGGCGGGTATGGTGCCGGCAGCATTGGCGACGCGCTCGGCGCCCAAAGGCGTGAGGTTTTTGCCCAGTTGTGCAGCCTCCTGCGCCGGTACTGCAGCCAGAGCCAGCGTAGTAGACAGCGCGAGCGCGGCGCTCAACACCGCGTATCGTAAGTAGCGCATGTTATTTTCTCCTCAGATTCTTTTCGCGGGTCAGAACGAGTAGCGCAGACTGACCGAGATAAAATCCCGGTCTTTGATAGCATTGGCACTGGTGGAATAGGTCGGGCTTTGTCCTGCGGGAACGGGCCCAGGATCCGTGCCCGAATAAGTTCTCCCACCCCAGTAAGAGGTGTAGGCAATGTCAGCCTGCCATTGTTGCTTGATAATCGCACTCAGACTATAGGTCGCTGCTTTGACGTCCTGATTGAAAGTCGGGCCCACGCCATGCACGTCATGAGAAAACGCTACCCGTGGAATCAGCGTCGCGCCGGCAATGGCGTTGGGATAAGACAGCGCCCCCACCAGCCGGTAGCCCCAGGAATGTTTGGTGGCATAACCCGCCATGCCGGGCTGAGTCGAACCTGAGGTCGTTGCCGTCGAAGACCCAAGTCCAGGCAGCACCACCCCCGGCCCAGCGAACAGCAAATTCGAGGGCAGATTCAGATAGGAGGCGCCCACCTCGCCGACCACTGTCAACGATTCAGCTCCCAGCGTAGGACCAAATATCTTGGTGCCGGTAAATTGCATTTGGTGCATATTTACCCGCTGAAAGCCGGTGATCTCGCGACCGATAGGAACGCTGGCAGCCGCTACGGTGCCGCCGGTAATATTGTTGGCAAGCCCGCCGGCAGCGAGGATCACTTCGATGGGGGCGAGTTGTAGCGGTTGATTCGGACGGTACGAATACTCACCCTGCAACGCGATGCCCCAGGGCCCGGCGGTATTAAAACTCAAGCCGAACAAGCGGATGTTTTCCGGATAATCAGCGAAATAGGTGGCGGGTGCTGTACACAGTGCACCTATGGCGCCCCCGGTAAGCAGAAAACCAAAGTTCGGTGTCAAGCAACCGCCGACACCAGCACTCGCGGCCACTGTGGCGCCGCCGCGAAACCCGGAGAGAAAAGGCGTGCGGCTATGATAATTGACAAAAGACAAGCCGAGTTCACTGTTATTCAACGCAGGCAGCAGCGCGCGTAAGGTAACGCCGTATTCACCATTGTTGCCTGGCTTACGGTCCGCCGACCGCGGCGCCCATACCGCCGCGGATTGGGTCGCCCCAGGAATGAACAGGCCGGGAGCAAGGTGTTGGTCAACACGGCGGCCGCTGCCGACAAACACCTTGTCCCCATCAGGCGACAGCGCGTCCGTGGTGCTGAAGTACGAACCCCGTGGATCGATGCGTGTTTCCCGCCAGCGGAAGGAATAAAAGCCTTCCATGCTGATCTGGTCGGTCAGCCCCTGCGAGGCCCAGATCATCGGTGTAGGACGCAGTGCCTCTTTCAGATCCGCGCCCGGATTGCGCAGCCTGGCCACATCCACGCCATTGATGACATTGATGCCATTGGGGATAAAAGTACTTTCGCCCCAGTTGAGGACTTGATTGCCAAGTCTGACATTGAGTTTGCGTCCCCCGAAGCTGTTGAATCCGCCATAAACAAAAGCGTCCAGCAGTTCCGCGTCCTGGCCCAAACGGTCCTTGCCGGTGGAACCGAACCCACTGGCCACGCTCTCGTCCTGGCGGTGATAGGAGAAATCGTGAAAATACGTACCGCGGGCAAACAGGCCGTAGTTGCCCTGCTTTAGCCCCAGTTCGTGAGTAACCCTGATCGGGCTGGAGAACAGCTTGTTATTGTTGTAATTGAGATTGCCGTCGTCGCTGTTGATATCGCGCGAGGTGCCGCCATTGGTAATGCCCACCAGCGACGAATCCCGTCCCTGGGCACGCCACGACCCGGCAATACTTACCGTGGTGTCAAAACTGCCAATGACCTTGCCGTCCTGATTCTTGATCTGGAAGGCCTGCGCCGATAGGGGCAAAAACGCCAGCACCATTGCTGCAGCCAGGAATTGTTGTGCGGAAATGCGCGCATCCATCTTCATCAGCCCTCCCTCCTCAACTCAACAAATTATTTATGGCGTTTTAATAACTCTCCTGAATCAGGCAGAAAACAACCTGACGTATTTAGGTTGCTAACCTCACAATACAAGATGCTCCCCAGCCACAAGATTAACCGTTCGATAGCCGCTCCGCAATCAATCAACTCCTAAGCCGGTGGTGCGAATTCATGCACTGCGCAATGCTGCAGCGCCACAACTTAACGTTCGTCATAGGGTGTCGCAGGATTTCGGGGGGACCCTATGCGGTCGGTTCGGCCACCGTGTTCAGAACGGGTGCCGGCCCTTAGTGCCCGCCCGTGCCTCCGGGCAATTTCGCCGCCAGCGGAAAATACTCCGCGACAGGGATTTCGATCACACTGGGAACATCGAGTTTGAGCGCGGCGGCAACGGTCCCGGCAATGTCCTGCGGGCGCGTGACGTAGTAGCCGCGCGCCCCGTAAACCTCTGCCAGCCGGTCGAAGCGCGGGTTGACCAAATCGACCCCGACGTAGCGCGCGCCAAAGTGGCGCTGCTGCTGCGCTTTTTCCGCGCCATGGCAACTGTTGTTCAGCACAATGCTCACCAGCGGGATGCGGTGGCGCACGGCGGTGTTGATCTCCTGCGATGTGTAAAGAAAGCCGCCGTCGCCCTGTATGCTGATCGCGGGCCGTTCCGGCCGCCCGAGCTTGGTGCCCAGCCCCACCGCGTAGCCCATGCCCAGTCCGCCGTGTCCCGAATAATTGAAAAAAGTACGGGGCAGCTCAAAATTCAGCCGGTCATAAGTCAGCCCCGGCGCTACACCGGCGTCCAGCGTGACCATGCAATCGGTTGGCAGTACCTTGCGCAACTCCGGATACACGCGTTGCGGCATCATGGGATCGCCCGTCAATGACAACTCCGCCTCGAGGCGGGCCTTGCGTCGCGCCTTGAGCGCGGCGATTTCCGTGCGCCATGCCGCTCGTTGATTCTGTTTCCCGGCGCGCAGCGCCTGCAGCAACTGCTGCGCCACGGCTTTCGCGTCGCCGACGATGCCCACTTTCACCGGATAGTTGCGCCCGACTTCCTGCACGTCTATGTCCACCTGCACGATGCGCGTTTTCGGATTGATGATGCTGTAATTCCAGTGCGTCGAATGTTGATTGAGTCGCGAACCCAGCGCAAGTATGACATCCGCGTGATTGATCGCTTCCAGTGCTTCCGGCGCGCCCCGATTGCCGGGTGTCCCCACGAATAACGCGTGGCTGTTCGGCACAGCGTCGTTGTGCCCGTACGAGGGAACCATCGCCATGCCGGCGAGCTCTGCGAGTGCTGTGGCCTCCTCGCTCGCCTCGCTGTCTATGACGCCGCCGCCCGCGAGCAGCAGCGGCCGCTCCGCGGTTAAGAGCACCTCCACCGCCCGCCGGATGGCGTCGGGGTCCCCCGGCATGCGCCACTCGACCGGCCGGTACGAGGACGGACGCGCCAGTTCCACGTCTATGGTCTGGTTCTCCAGCAGGTCGCGCGGTATGTTGACAAAGGCGGGGCCGCGCTTGCCCGCTAGGGCGGCGCGGAACGCGTCGTGGAGCAGTTGCGGTATGCGCTCGGTCTGGTGCGCGTGCCGGGCAAGATAAGTGACCGGCTTTAACAGGTTCACGAGGTCGAAGGATTGCGCCCCGTCGCGGTCGAGGTTCGAGCGTTCGACGTCGCCTGCGATCACCACCACCGGCGCACGGCCCTTGTAGGCCAACGCAATGCCGGTCATCAGGTTGATCGTTGCCGGCCCCGAAGTCGTCATGCACACCGCAGGCTTGCCCGACGCGCGGCTATAGCCGTAGGCCATGAACGCGGCCCCTTCCTCGTGGCGCGTGTCGAGAAAGCGCATGTCGCTGCGCCCGTGTAACGCCGTCACCATGGTGTTGGTGGTGGTGCCCGTCACACCGAACACGTACTCAACCCCTTCCGCCCCCAACGTTTCGATTACTGCCTGACCCGCCTGTATGCTTGCCATCGCTAGCCATCCTTTGTTTGAATAGTTTCAGCTCACACGCCCGCCGCTTCGATCGCGGCCACACCTCAGTACTGACATTATCTTACGTGCCAACATCACTGTCGGAACCGCTGCGCGTTCCGACCTACCCCATCCTGCCTTCATACAGCGTAATCGGCGGATACGCTTTCGGATCAATCACGACATCGATCAAGGTGGTGGTTGAAGAGCGCAGTGCACGCTCCAACGCGGGCTTGAAATCCGCGGGCTTTTCAATGCGCACACCCTCACAGCCACACGCGCGCGCAATAGCCGCATGATCCACTGGTGAAAATTGGCAGGCATCGGTGTGACTGCCATACATCACCTCCTCCGCGTGCCATTGATATCCAAGTATTTGATTACTAAGGACAATTATTGTCACTTTAATCTTCATGCGCACTGCGGTCTCGAGCTCTGACCACATGTGCGCGAAGGCGCCATCGCCTGCGATGCACACAACGTCACGCGCAGGGTGCGCGATTTTCGCGCCCAGTGCAGCGGGGAATCCCCAGCCCAAACCTGCCAGCCCGCGCCCGGTTAGAAAGCGCTGCCCCGCGCTTTGCGCGGCTAGGTAATTCATCGCCCAGATCGACGAGTAACTGGCGTCGGTCACAATCAGTGTGTCGGGCGAAATCAATGCATTCAGGTCGTGCATCAACCGTTCCGGGCGTATAGGTACGGCGTCCGAATTCAACATGCTGTGCGCTTCCTCCTGAAACGCTTTTTTACCCACGGCGATTTTTCGCTCGACTTCGCTGCGCGCAGCGCGGCGTTTTCCCAGATCAAGGCGCAGCATGGCGTCGTTCAGCGCGCTGAGCGTGAGCTTGGCATCGCCCACCAGCCGCAAGGCCTCGTAGTTACGTCCGACCTCCTGCCCATCGATGTCGATGTGGATGTAGCGCGCGTTCTTCGGAAACAGCGTCCATGAATCGGTGCCATTCTGGTTGGTGCGGTCACCTACGAACAGCACACAGTCCGCCTGCTCCACCAGCGCGCGCAGATGTCGCGCCATGCCGCGGGTGCCCATGAAGTAGCCGATCACACCCAGCGACAGCGCGTGCGTCTCGGCCACCGCACCCTTGCCCATGCTGGTGGTTGCAACCGGCAGGCTCGCCGACTCCTGCAGCCGCGCCAGCACCTCATGCGCGGCGGAAAGATGCACGCCGCCGCCGGCAACAATCAACGGCTGCTGCGCCTGCGCCAGCCAGCGTGCGGCTTCCTCGATGCGTGCCGGGTCCGCCACGCAGCGGTCGAGCGGATAGGTTCCAAGCGAGGCATGCCGCACTTCACCTGCCTCCTGTGTCACGGGTTCCAGCAGCAAATCCTGCGGAAACAGCAGCACCACCGGCCCCGGCCTTCCGCCGGCAGCGGCGGTAAACGCCATATCCACGTAGTCTTCAATGCGGGTGATGTCACTAACGCGCTTCACCCATTTTGCGCAGCCGCGAAAAATATCAAAGTGATCAAGCTCCTGAAACGCGTTCTTGTCGGTCTGGTTGCGCCGCACATCCTGCACAATGGCGACGATGGGCACTGATACCTTCAGCGCCTCAGCCAATCCCGGCGCAAGCAAGGCCGCTGCCGGCCCGTTTTGCGCGGTGACTACACCCACTTTTTGCGATGCGCGTGCATAGCCGTCCGCCATCGCCGCACCCGCATTCTCGGTTCGATACGCAATCTGCCGCATGCCAAACTCGGGTATCACCAGCAGCAGCGCAGACGGCAGGCTTTGTCCGAACAACACCTCGACGCCGTGGCGCTTCAGCGCGCGCGCCAGCACATGCGCACCGCACAGCTCAGGCAGTTTGTGGCGCACCAGCGGTGTGCTGTGGTCAGATACAGTATTCATGCCATCCCTCTCTCAAAAACCATCGCCAGTGCACAACGCAACGAATTCCCTGGGTGATTTACGCTAGGGTTTTAAAATGATAATTCCGCGTTGATGCCGATCATCGCAGTGCGCCCCGGCGCCGGTTCGTAGTAACGGTTGTTGGCCTCGGCGACTATCACTGAACCAATGTAACCTTTGTTGCCGGCGTTATCGATCCGCACAAACTCGGTGAGCTTCCAGTTCTTGCCGCGCTGTTGCAGGCCTGCGCGCAGATTGAAAATCGTGTACGCGCCGGCGAATTCCGCGTTCTGATCATTCACCCAGACCTTGCCGCTGTGCCGCACTTCAACGCCCGCGTGAAAGCCATAGGCGGAATAACGCCACACCAGTTCGCCGAACAACGTGTTAGCGGCAATACCCGGCAACTTGCTGCCGGCCGCCACCGGCACTACCACGGCAGGCGTCCCGGTCAGCGTGGTAAAGGGCTGCATAAAGCGCGCGTTGAGCAGGGTGTAAGCAAGTGCCGATTCAAAGCCGCGCGTAAATTTTTGCGCATAGCCAAATTCAAGGCCTTCGCGGCGTGTGCCCTGAACATTTTTGAAATCCGATCGGCCACCCACGTTGCTGTTGACCACAATTTCATCACTGACATCAATGCGAAACAATGAAATGTTCACACGCCCGTTGTCGCCCACCAGTGACTTCAGGCCGATTTCGCGATGCAGGCTGTTCGCCGCGCGCAAGCCGAAATTCAATCCGGTGGCGCCACCGGGCCGGTATGCCAGTTCCGCGAACGTCGGCGTCTCAAAACCTTTGCCCACGTTGGCATAAACGTTCAACGTGGGCGTAATTTTGTAGGTAACACCCGCGGCCGGCGTGGTGCGCGAATAATCCAGTGCGCCGCTGTCATTGGGGTTGCCCGCAGCGATGAAATAGTCCGTCGACGAAAACCCGACCCGGCTGTGGCGCAAACCTGCCAGTAAGCTCAAATTCCTGATGATCTGCCATTCGGCCTGCGCATAGACATCGGTATTGGTTACGGTGTTGTCCTCATTGCGCTTCAATGCACCGGTGACACCGAGGATATTCAAAAATCCATTACGGCGTTCCTGCATACGGTCGTAATCAACACCGGCGCTCAACGTAAATGGCCCGCCGGCGAGTTTGGTTTCGTGCGTTAGCCGCAACGCCGCCCCGCCGTAGCCGCGATCCAGATCGACCACACCGCCGGAATGTGTCGCTGCCGCCTGTGTCGCCACCGGAATCGCCAGATGCTGCGTCACCTGCCGGTCACCAGCGTAAACCCGTGCGTTCAGTTTGGTACTCGCCGCCAGCGACACCTCGTACGTCAGCCCCGCCTGATTTTGCGCAATGCTTTTGCGCGTGTTGAAATTGTAGGCGTTGGTGAATGCATTGCCGCCGGCCTGCTTCGGGTTGAGTGCCACCTGCGCGGCGGTCAACCCCAATGGGTCTTCAGTCTCCGGCTGATCCAGCGCATTGAGCACCAGCGTCAGCACGCCGGCGCTGCCCAGGTCATATTTGAATTTGGCATTGAGATGATCGCGGCGCGCTGAACTGTGATCACGATAACCGCTGGTCTCGAATCGCGATGTATCTATCACCACGTTAAGCGGTCCATGCTGGCCGCCGTACTGCGCATCGAGCTTGTAGGTATTGAAGCTGCCGTAGAGCGCGTTGAGCGAAACGGTGGGCACCTGCGGTCCGTCCGCGGTGAAGATTTGCACCACACCACCCGCAGCATTGCCATACAGACTGGCGAACGGACCGCGCATCACTTCAATGCTTTTCGCCGATGACAGATTGAAGGTTGCCGCCTGCCCCTGCCCGTCGGGCATGGTGGCGGGAATGCCATCAGCAATCAGGCGCAAGCCGCGCACGCCAAACGTCGAACGCGCACCAAAACCACGCGACGATATCTGCAAATCCTGCGCGTAGTTTTGCCGATTCGACACCGTGATGCCCGGCACGCGCCCCAGCGCTTCCGAAAGGTTCACCTGCGGATTGGCTTCACGGATGGTGCGCTGATCGATAGTGTCGATGGCTGCTGGAATATCCATGTTGTCGCGCTCGACCCGCGTGGCGCTCACCGACACTTCGGGCAGTGTTGTCGGCCTTTGCTGCGCATAGACGCTGCCACATGTCAGCGCGGCGGCAACGGCAATAGGCATCGATGTGCGCTTCATGGTCATGCTCCGTGTTGTGGCTGTCCGTTTACTTCAGGCCCGCGACATAGTGTGCCAGATTTTCAATAGCCTGTTCGTCGCGCTACTTCTTGTAACTGATGCGAAACAGCGCGCCGGCCACGTCGTCCGACACCAGCAGCGCGCCATCGCTCATCACCTGCACATCCACCGGGCGGCCCCAGTAAGTGTTGCCCTGCGCCCAGCCCTCGGCAAACAGCTCGTACTTCACTACCTTGCCCGCGCTGTCGAGCGTGACTTGCATCAGGTTAAAACCGATCGTGTTGCTCCTGTTCCACGAGCCGTGATTGGCAATGATCATGCGATTGCGATATTCGGCGGGAAACATTTTTCCGGTGTAGAACCTCATCCCCAGCGGCGCGATATGCGCGCCGAGCTTCAGCGCGGGCGGCGCGAATTCGGCGCATGAACGCCCTTTGCCCAGTTCCGGATCGGGCAGATCGCCCTGATGACAGTATGGGTATCCGAAATGCACGCCCTTTTTCGACAGGCGATGCAGCGTGTCATGCGGCAGGTCTTCGCCTATCCAGTCGCGGCCGTGATTGGTAAACCACAATTCCCTGGTTTGCGGATGAAACGCCATGCCAACGCTGTTACGCACGCCCCTGGCAACCGTCTCCAATATGCCGTTCAGGGGATCCACACGCACGATTTGCGCATGCGTATCCGGCGGCACGCAGATATTGCACGGCGCGCCGATGTTGAAATAGAGCCAGCCATCAGGCCCCATCACCATGTATTTCCAGCCGTGCGGCGCATCCTTGGGCAGCCCGTCGAACACCACCACAGGCTTGCCCGGATTGTCGAGATTCGCTTCGATGTTCGCGAACTTCAGTATGCGTGTGTGTTCCGCTACATACAGATCGCCATTGCTGACTACCAGCCCATTGGGGATGCTCATACCCTTGAGAAGAGTTTTTACGTCCCGCATGCCCCCCTTATCGGTAACGGCATAGACATTGCCCGCCAGCCGCGTTCCAACAAATACCGTGCCTTTGGCGCCCACGGCAATGGAGCGTGCATTGGGCATACCCTCGGCCCATAACTCAATCTTGAATCCTGGCGGCAGCTTGATTTGATCGAGCTTCATTTGCGCAGCGGGCTTCGCGGTAAGTCCCGGCGGATGAGGCGTGAGCGTCGAGTCCTTCATGGCATCGGGACGACCCTGCTGCCATGGTGGTGGCGGCGGCGGCTTGATCGCCTGCTCCACCGGCTGCGTTTGCGGCGCGCCCGCGGGTTGCGCGGCAGGCGGCTGCGCCATGGCAGTTGTCGCAGCCGCCAGTGCGACGGCACCCATCCGCAAAGCATGACGGGGCTGATACAAAGCCACGACAACGGAACGCATGATTTCCTCGGCGCGTTATTATGGTTTTCGGTCGTTCAGGGTTGCAGCTAAATCAGACGCGGGCCTGCATCAGTCTGCTGGTGTCCACGCCCAGATCGTCCGTGCGATTGCTGAAATACCAATCGTTGGCCTCTTCCGGGCCAAGGTCAAAAATGCGCGTGTAGCCCAGTTGCTCAAGGTCCCGTTTCAAAGCCGATGGATCGAAATGCGTAATCCACGGCTCGCCTCGCGCGGCTACGCGCCGCGCGGCGTATTCACGTGACAAGCGCTGGCCGTCGCTCAAAGCGGATGACGGCACGCTATACGAAAATACGATTTCGCTGCCGGACGCCAACGACTTGATGTACTGCAGCGTCCCCATCACCGCCGGCCTGGTCAGATAAATCACCACACCCAGCATGGAAAAGAACGCCGGCTGGCTGGCGTCAAAACCCGCGCGGTTCAAGCCATCGGTCAGTGTTTGCGTCTCAAAATCCACCGGCGCAAATGTCAGCGAATCAGGAACGGCTATGCCAGCCTCATGCAGCCGCTGACGTTTCCACACTTGCGTCGCGGGATGATCGACCTCGAACACACGCAAGTGCGATCCCGCGTGAATGTTGCGATACGCAAAAGTGTCGAGCCCAGCGCCCAGCACGACATATTGACGAATGCCGCGGTGGACCGCCTGAGCCAGTTCGTCCTCTGCAAAGCGGCTGCGCAATGCAACAGACGCACGTAAGGAACGGCCGCCTTGAAAAAGCTCCGGCACCGACAGCAGCCGCGACCAGCTTGCGGTGCCGATAATGCGCAAGGCAAGCGGGTCGGTGAGTATGCGTGGCGCATCCAGTATCTGGTGAGCGGCGCGCAGCACTGCCGCGCCTTGCGCTGTTTCGCTGGGACGGCCGTGGGCCATGGGGTTGCTTGCCGCGCCGGCAGTGCTCGCCTGGGCGAATGCGCAAGGGACGTTTACAAGCCCGGCGCACGCGCCGCCTGCCGTTACACTCAGCAGGAAGCGACGGCGCGACATCTACGCAACAGGCGTTCGGAGTGCGCTGTAATTACCTGGCACCCGATCCTGCGTTTACCTGGGTACCGTAATCGGCTCGATTTCCACGCGGCGATTGGGAGTGCCACATTTAATCATCGCGGCGCGGGTAGTCTCTTTACAGTCAGTCACCAGTTTGCTGGATCCCATGCCCTGAGCTGTCAAGCGGGCGGCGGCGATGCCCTTTTTAACCAGATACGCCTTCACCGCATCGGCGCGTCGCTGCGACAGCCCACGATTGTAAGCCGCCGTGCCAAGTTGATCGGTATGACCAGAGATCATCACATTGCTAATCTGCGGATTGCTGTTCATCGCCTCCGCGAAGGCGTCAAGCGCACCCACGGATTTGGACAGACGCGCACTGTTCAGCTCAAACAATTCGCTGGCCGCTAAAGTAATGCGTTGCGGCGGCGGGGGCGGTGGGGGCGGCGGCGGGGGCGCAACCACAGGCGGTGAAGGTGCGGCAACTATCTTCGGAGCAGGCGCGGGCGGCGGCGCGGCAGCCACCACCGGCGGGCGCGGCAATTCACCGCCAAAGGTCCATACCAAGCCCAGGTTGACATAGTTGTTGCCGCTGCGATTGAAACCCCACTTTGCGGAATCACGCATGAAGCCTTCGACGCGGCGATAGTCGACCTGCACGCCTAGATTGTCTTTGAACATCCAGCGCAGGCCCGCGCCGGCACTGGCGTACGGCGAAGTACCACTGGTACCCACGCCGGCCAGCGTGCTCTGGTCACGCTCGGCGCCTACGCCCATGAAGAAAATCGGCTGCCATTCGCCACGGTTGAACACAAAAACCGCATCCACGCCCAGCAGCGTTTGTTGCACTTTGTTACCCAGCTCCGAGCGGCGTGAATGACCCAGCAGCATCTGCATGTCAAAATTATCGCTCACCTGCCTGCCTAAAAGCAGACTGGCGCCCCTGCCGGTACCCGACGTGCCGTAGGAATTATCAGGATCGAAAAAGGAAACCTGCGGCGTCATATACCACGAGCGTTTGAGTTGTTGCGCCTGCGTAATTCCGCTCAAACCAACCAGCAGTCCGGCCGCGGTCATCCAGGCCGTAAGGGTAAGCATGCCCGTTTTCATTATCTTGTTCTCCTGGGGTAAAAATTCGCGCTCAAATCTGCCTGCTTCCGTCCATGTCCGGCTCGATTCGCCGGTGTCCTGCTGCGCCGGATTCTGCCGCGGCACACCATGGCTGATGGTGCCTGCCTTGCGCCGAACCTGTCAAGCTTATAGCACGGCTGGCAACAGCCAAAGCCGGTTCCGTTTGTATGCCCGCCACGCGCACCAATTTCGGCTAATTCGCACGCAGCACATGTATGCAGCGCCAGCATCAATAAGCTGCGTCTTCGGCTTCCAGCGCTTCACGCAGGGCGACAGCGGTCTCGCCGGCGCGCCAGCTGCACTCACCGAGGCGCACCAGCGGCCACAGGCCAATCAGGCTATTGACGAAAAACACTGCATCGGCGTCCAGCGCGCGTTGCAAGGGGATGTGCGCCGGGTAGCAGTTCACGCCCAAGCCGCCGGCAAGTTCGAGCACACGGTCCAGGGTAATGCCCGCGACGCCGCAGCGCGACAATATCGGGACGATCAGAGCGCCGCTTTCGACGATGCACAAGTTGCTCATGGTGCCGCCTATCACCATACCCTCCTGATCCAGCAGCACGCCCTCGGCTATGGCCGGGTCGCTCCATTCCGCGCGCGCCAGCACATTTTCCAATCGATTTAGATGCTTAACGCGAGCCAGCCGGGGCTGGTGCGAGAGCCGCAATTGACACAGATGGGCGCTGATACCCGCCTTGTTTGCAGCGGGATACTGCGGCAGTGCTGCGCTCATCACCATGCGCAGCGGCGTCGGCGGTATCGGCGGCGCGTAACCGCGCGGACCGCCCCCGCGTGTGACCGTGATCTTGACCACGGCCTGCGGATAGGCGTGCGCAACCGTGCGCGATTCAGCCAGCAAGAGCGCTTCGACCGGCGGTGGAATCTGCAACGCATTGCAATCGTGGACCAGCCTGGCAAAATGGCGCGGCCACTGCAGTGGCTCGCCGTTTTGCGCGCGCAGCGTTCGGTAGACGCCGTCGCCGTAGGCCAAGCCACGGTCGGTGGCGGGAATGGAGTCAGCCGGCGCGCCGTTGACAAGCATCATGGCCGGGATCGGGGTCGGGATCGGCGAAAAATCAGACTTTGCGGAAAACGATGCTGCCGTTAGTGCCGCCAAAGCCAAACGAGTTCGACAATGCCACATCGATTTTCATCGGGCGCGCGGTGTTCGGCACGTAGTCCAGATCGCAGTGTGGATCAGGATTGTGCAGATTGATGGTCGGCGGTGCCACCTGGTCGCGTATCGCCAGCACTGAAAATACCGCCTCGACGCCGCCTGCCGCACCCAGCAAATGACCAGTCATCGATTTGGTCGAACTGATGGCGAGTTTTTTGGCGTGATCGCCAAAAGCGCGCTTTACCGCTACGGTTTCAGCAACATCACCCAGCGGCGTGGAAGTGCCGTGGGCATTGATGTAATCTACCTGATCGTGGTTCAGCCCCGCGTTGCGCAGGGTGTTGCTCATGCAGCGCACGGCCCCAGCGCCGTCTTCACGGGGGGCGGTAATATGGTGGGCGTCCGCGCTCATGCCGTAGCCGGCGAGTTCGCAATAAATGCGGGCGCTGCGCGCTTTGGCGTGCTCGTATTCCTCAAGCACCAGCACGCCCGCGCCTTCGCCAATTACAAAACCGTCGCGCTCCCTATCCCACGGGCGGCTGGCGGTTGCCGGATCGTCATTGCGCGTGGACAGTGCGCGCGCGGCGCAAAATCCACCGACGCCAAGCCTGGAAATCGCGTCTTCCGCACCCCCTGCCAGCATGATGTCGGCGTCGCCGTATTCAATCAGCCGGCCCGCTTCACCTATGCTGTGATTGGCTGTGGTGCAGGCGGTGACCACCGCCAGATTGGGACCGCGCAGACCGTACATGATCGACAACTGCCCCGAGATCATGTTGATGATCGAGCCGGGTATGAAAAACGGGCCGATCTTACGCGCACCACCGGCCAGCAAGGCATCGTGGGTGTGTTCGATCAGCGGCAAGCCGCCGATGCCGGAACCTATGCACACGCCCGCCATGTCAAGGTCGATGCGGTCACTGGTCAGGTCAAGACCGGAGTCCTTGATTGCTTCAATACCGGCCACCAGGCCGTAATGAATGAAATTATCGAAGCGCCGCGCTTCCTTGGCGTTCAGCCACTGCCCTACATCGAAGTCCTTGATCTCACCCGCGATGCGCGAGGTGAACCCGGACGCATCAAACCGCGTGATCGGGCCTATGCCCGATTTGCCGGCCAGGATGTTGCCCCAGGCTACAGCGACGCCGGTGCCTACGGGCGATACGATGCCCAATCCGGTGACGACAACTCTGCGTGTGGATGAACGCGGCATGGCGCTAAAACGACCTTGGAGGGTTACAGCAAAAACACGCGGAAGAAATGCGGGGCGTGGGTAGTGTCAACGGCCCATGGCCAGGGCGCGCTGCAGGGCGCGGGGTCAGCTCTTGACGTGCGCGGTCGCGAAGTCGATAGCCTGCTGGACAGTGGTGATTTTTTCAGCGGCTTCATCCGGGATTTCGATCTCGAATTCCTCTTCGAGCGCCATCACCAGCTCCACCGTATCGAGCGAATCCGCGCCCAGGTCATTGACGAACGATGATTCGTTCTTGACGTCGGCTTCGGCCACGCCCAGTTGTTCGGCAACAATCTTTTTGACGCGTTGCTCGACATTTTCCATGGTGTTCCCCTTTTCTAGTGTTTAGCCTGTGATTTTCCGCCCTGGGCTGAAACAACACTGGCGGCGTATTTTACCACAATTTTAAACAGTAAACACACAAAATACTGTTTTAAAACAATAGCTTAAGATATTGTTTCTAACTCTCTCCGTACCCCTGCAGCTACGCCATATGCATGCCGCCATTCACGTGCAGGGTCGCACCCGTGATGTAAGCCGCGCCGGGCGAGGCCAAAAACACCACCGCGGCAGCCACGTCGGAGGCCTCCCCCAGGCGCCCCAGGGGAATTTGCCCCAGCAGCGCCTTGCGTTGTTCGTCACTCAAGGCGCGCGTCATGTCGGTGTCGATAAACCCCGGCGCGACACAATTCACGGTGATATTGCGGCTGCCGATTTCGCGCGCCAGCGATTTGGAAAAACCGATCATGCCGGCCTTGGCCGCCGCGTAATTGGCCTGCCCCGCGTTACCGGTTGCCCCCACCACCGAGCCGATGTTGATAATACGTCCCGTGCGCGCTTTCATCATGCCCCGCAACACCGCCTTTGACAGCCGGAACACCGCCTTGAGATCGGTGGTGAGGATGTCATCCCACTCCTCTTCCTTCATCCGCAAGAGCAGGTTGTCGCGCGTGATGCCGGCGTTGTTCACCAGAATGGCAATGTCGCCGAAGCGCTGGGTGATCGCGGCCAGCACGGCGTCGATCTGCGCCGCGTCGGTGACATTCAGTGTGACGCCAGTGCCCGTGACGCCGGCCTCGGTGAGCGCCTGCGAAATCGTCTCGGCGCCCGCCGCTGAGGTGGCGGTGCCGATAACGGTTGCACCGGCCTTGCCCAGTTCAAGCGCAATAGCCCGGCCGATGCCGCGTGTGGCGCCGGTGACCAGCGCGACTTTGCCACTGAGTACTGTCGCTGTCATTTCAATGCCGCCATCGCTTGCGCCAACGACGCCGGATCGGTAATCGCAAAACCCTGCAGACTTTTTTCGATGCGTGCTGTCATGCCCGCCAGCACCTTGCCGGGACCGCACTCCGCCACATGGGTCACACCGGCGCCTGCCATGTGCTTGATCACTTCCACCCAGCGCACCGGGTTGCAGGCCTGCTGTGCGAGCGCGGCTTTGATGGCGGCGGGATCGTTCACCACGGCCACATCCACGTTATTCACCATGGGAATTTGCGGCGCATAGAAGGTGACACCGTTCAGGTAGTCCGCCAGTTGCTCGGCGGCGGGCTTTAACAGTGACGAATGAAACGGCGCGCTTACCGGCAGCGCCAGCGCGCGCCTGGCGCCCCTGGCTTTGCATACCGCCATGGCGCGTTCAACTGCGGCGCCAGTGCCCGCAATTACCACCTGACCCGGCGCGTTGAAATTCACCGCTTCGACTACCTCTCCCGGCGCAATATCCGCTGCCTCGGCACATGCGGCGCGCACCGCTTCGTCGTCAAGGCCCAGAATTGCGGCCATCGCGCCGCTGCCGATGGGCACTGCCTGTTGCATCGCCTGTGCACGAAAGCGCACCAGCGGCAGTGCGTCCTTAAACGCTATAACGCCCGCAGCGACCAGTGCAGTGTACTCGCCCAGGCTGTGTCCTGCCACCATCGACGGCGCAGGCGCGCCCGCCGCCTGCCACGCCCGATACACGGCGTAACCCGCGGTCAACATGACTGGCTGGGTGTTGACGGTGGTGTTCAACTGCTCCGCAGGTCCTGCGGCGACCAGCTTCCACAAATCCACACCTAAAACTTCCGAGGCCTCGGCGAAAGTGTCGGTTACGGCCGACACGTGCGCAAAAGGCTGCATCATCGCCACCGATTGCGAGCCTTGACCGGGAAATACCAGCGCTAGTGTCATTTTTAAATATTCAATAAAATCAAATACTTACATTCTAACAAGAACAGCGCCCCAAGTGAATCCGCCGCCCACGCCTTCGAGCAGCAGATGCTGCCCGGGGCGTATGCGTCCGTCGCGCACCGCCACATCCAGCGCCAGCGGCACCGACGCCGCCGACGTATTGGCGTGTAGATCCACCGTGGTAACAACTTTTTCCATGGGCAAGCCGAGCTTTTTCGCGGTAGCCTGAATGATGCGGATATTTGCCTGATGCGGAATCAGCCAGTCGATCTGCGATTGGTCCATGTGATTTGCGGCCAGCGCCTCCGCGGCCACTTCGCCCAGCACACGTACTGCGAATTTGAATACAGCATTACCTTCCATTTGCAGCAAAGGACGTCCGCTGACCTTGCCGCCGCTGAGTGAACCCGGCGTTGACAAAATGTGCGCGTGGCTGCCATCCGCGTGCAGATGTGACGACAAGATGCCCGGTGCATCACTGCGTCTCAACACTACCGCGCCCGCGCCATCGCCAAACAACACGCAGGTGGCACGATCCTGCCAGTCGATGATACGCGAGTACACTTCCGCGCCCACCACCAGAATATTGCGATACTGCCCGCAGCGCATGAAATGATCCGCAATCGTCAGTGCATAGACGAAGCCGCTGCACACTGCCTGCACATCGAAGGCCGGACAGTTTTTTGCGCCCAGCTTCGCCTGCAATATACACGCCGTGCTCGGAAATACCATGTCCGGCGTGGTGGTGGCGACGATAATCAAACTCAAATCTTCGGGGGCAACCGCGGCGGCTTCGAGCGCGCGCAGACTGGCGTGCAGTGCGAGATCACTCGCGCATTCGTTATCCGCCGCGATGTGCCGCTGGCGAATGCCGGTGCGGCTGAATATCCACTCGTCCGACGTCTCAACGCTGGCTTCGAGGTCCTTGTTGGTCAGCACCTTCGCCGGAAGGTAGCTGCCGGTACCGGCAATGCTGGAATAAATGGTCAAGCGCTGGTTCCGTTATTTTGCGCAGTGGCCTGCACATGTAGATGCGCCATGCGCTCTGAAATATGCGCGAGCATTCCAGTGCGCACTTCCTCCACCGCGCGCTTTAAGGCACATTCAAAACCGTAGACGTCCGCGGAGCCGTGGCTTTTCAGCACAATACCGCGCAACCCCAACAGACTTGCACCATTATAACTGCGGTAATCGACACGCTTTTTGAACGCGTTCAATACCGGCATGGCGACCACCGCGGCAAGCCGCGTCCATAGGTTACGGTCGAATTCCTCACGCAAAAAGGTGCGCATCAGGTGTGCCAGGCCTTCAGCGGATTTCAGCGCGACATTGCCCACAAAGCCATCGCACACCACCACATCGGTGGTGCCTTTGAAAATGTCATTGCCTTCAACATTACCGTAGAAATTAAGGCCGCTGGCGCGCAACAACTCGGCGGCGCGTTTGACGACTTCGTTGCCCTTGATGGTTTCTTCGCCGATATTCAACAGCCCGACAGTAGGCGCGGTTTTGTGCTCAACGCAGGCCACCAGCTCGGAACCCATAATGCCGAACTGCAGCAGATGCTCGGCCGTACAATCGACATTCGCGCCGAGATCAAGCACATACACACGCCCGCTATGCGTAGGCATGATCGAAGCTATCGCGGGCCGGTCGATGCCCGGCAGCGTTTTGAGCACGTAGCGCGATATTGCCATCAGTGCACCGGTGTTGCCGGCGCTCACCGCCGCCTGCGCTTCGCCGGACTTCACCAGATCAGCCATCACGCGCATGGATGAATCTTTTTTGCCGCGCATCGCCACCGCCGGCGGTTCGTCCATGCCGACAACTTCGGCGGCGTGACGCACCACCAGCCGATCGCCGAAAGCTGATTTGTCCCGCCGCAGTTGAATGTCGATGTCGGCCGACAGGCCTACGAGTATGACGCCCGCAGCAAAGTCTTCGCGCAACAAAGCCAGCGCGGCGGGAACGGTCACGGACGGGCCGTGGTCGCCCCCCATACAATCAACAGCTACGGTGACCCGCATTCGAAATTACCGCTCGCGACACTGGTGATGCCCTGCCCGCGCTGCCGGCACGGCAAACCGCTATCGCTGGCGAAAACTAGTCGCCCTTGCCTTTGACGACTTTTTTGCCGCGGTAAAAACCGTTGGGGCTGATGTGGTGGCGCAAATGCACCTCGCCCGTGGTCGGCTCAAGCGCCAGCGGCGCCACGCTCAACGCATGGTGCGCGCGGTGCATGCCGCGTTTGGACGGTGATTTCTTGTTTTGCTGAACAGCCATTTCACTACTCCTTCGATGGATACACTTTTTGTTTCAGCGCTTGCAAGGCGCTGAAAGCCATGATTTTTGCCTGCGCTACATCCGCTACACCTGCCACATCTGCACTACCCGAATTACCCGAGCGCGCCGCGCACAGTCCTGTTTCGTGCCGGGGGTAAGGCGGCAGGTCCAGCAATACTTCGTCTTCGATCAATGCGGAAACATCCAGTTCGCTGTTCGCCGCGATACAATCCGCTGCGTCTGGATTGTCATCATGCTCGGCGTCGAGCGCATCCGCCGCCACTAACCGCAACGCCGTATCGATATCGACTTCGTGCTCAAAACTTTCCAGACAACGCTGGCACTGCAACTGCACCGTCCCGCTCACCCGCAATCGCAGCAACGGGCGATCCTGAAGGTCGCTATCACCCCGAATCTGGTAATCGAGACTGCCGCTATTGCTGTGCAAACCTTCCGCCAGTCGTGGCAGCGCTGCGACCGGAACCGCGCCCGCCAGCGTTTGCCTCTCCGCAACAAACTTCAGACCATCAATTACCTGGTCGTTGAGGGCTACTTGTGTCGGCGCAGCGCACATAAACGGTCGATGATAATATTTAGCCCGCCTGTTGTCAAAGCCAATTTACAGAAAGCCTATAAAAAGCAATAACTTAGCTGGATACGGCAGCTTAAAATCATGTCTGAACGCCCACTGATACTGGCTTCGTCCTCCGTGTACCGCCGCAGCCTGCTCGAACGTCTGCGGCTGCCGTTCATGTGCATCGCGCCGGACATCGACGAAACGCCGCATGCCGGCGAGCCGCCCGCCGCCACCGCATCGCGCCTGGCGCTGGCCAAAGCGCAAGCGGTGGCAACCGCAAATCCACAGGCGCTGATCATCGGCTCCGATCAAGTCGCCGAACTCAACGGCCCCCCCGGTGCACTCAGCATGGCGTTAGGCAAGCCCGGCAATCACGAAAATGCGCTGCGGCAACTGCAAGTCGTGCGTGGAAAACGCGTGGTGTTTCATACTGCTGTATGTTTGCTTGACGCCGCCAGCGGCAGACATCACCTCGAAATGGTGCCCACGGTCGCGCTTTTCCGGGACCTGAGCGACGCGCAAATCGAACGTTATCTGCGGCTGGAACAGCCTTACGATTGCGCCGGCAGCGCAAAAATCGAAAGTCTCGGTGTGGCGCTGCTGCATAAAATCGAAAGCGACGATCCCACCGCATTGATAGGCTTGCCGTTGATGATGCTGGTGGGCATGCTCAAACGCGAAGGCGTCGAAGTCATTTAGAATATGCCGTTGCGGGCGGGTGTCACCACTTGACGCGGTCATATTGGCAATCGCCCCTCACAGCGGTTCCGTGGACGGGGACTCGCCGCTGTTTGCGCTGTGCGCATTGACTCGCACCTCGTCGAAGCGTAAATTTTGCCGAGGTGAACGGCAAACAACCACTGGTTTAAGCGATGAGGCGGCGGCGCATACGCTGTTGCAGGTTAGGGCGGAATAAATCGACAGTGCGCCCCTGTCCGTGGCTAATTAAGGAGACTTTATGTTGCAAATGATGCTCAGATCCGCTTTGTTTCACGGCATTGCGGAACCGGCGGTAACGGCTATTGCAGCGTTCTCGGAATTGATGGTTTTTGGCGTGGGCGCACAGGTTATCGTCGAAGGCGATGGCCGGCACCTGGATCTTTTGCTGCTGGTGGATGGGGAAATCACGGTGGGAACAAAGTTCTCCCCGCTGCCGGCGGCAATGGAATTTAATCTTCATGCGATTGGTAACGAAATGCTGGGGGAAGTCGCGTGGATACTTGGCAACAAACGCACGGCCAACGTACACTGCAAAAAGATCTGCAAGTTCATCCGCATCGACGGTGATAAATTATTCGCCTATTGTCACGCGCATCCCGCGGTGGGCGTCGAGCTGATGACCCGGGTTGCAGCCGTGCTGGCGCAAAGAGTGATTCATCTGACTGAACAGTTGCGGGATAAAGCGCTTTATTCGTGACCGGCGCGTGATGCCGCTGCGCCAGGCTCACGCCCATCGCATCACGGCATCAACCGCGACCGCTGCGCTCTTCCCCGCGATCAGCGGGTTGATTTCAACCTCGCGCAGCACATCCGCGTGATCGGCAATCAACCACGATAATTTGCTCACCGCATCGGCCAGCGCATCCATATCGCACGCCGGCTGGCCGCGAAACCCGAGCAGCATGCGCGCCCCTTTGAGCGTCAGGATGAGTTCACGCGCCTGCGCCACGCCAAACGGCGCGTAGCGGCGCGCAACATCCTTGAACAGTTCCGCATACACGCCGCCCATGCCCACCAGCAGCAACGGGCCGAATGACGGATTGTGCAGCGCGCCGATGATCAATTCCGTACCTGTCGCCATTTGTTCGATCAGCCAGCCGTGTATGCGTGCCTGCGGTCGGAGCTTGCCGACACGCTGCCGCATATCGCCAAGGGTTTGTTTTAATTCAAGCATATTTGTTATTCCAGTACGCACACCACCGGCTTCGGTTTTGTGCGGCAGATCGGGACTCACCACTTTCAGCACCACCGGAAATTGCACCGTGCAAGTCTGTAAAGCGTCTGCTTCGCCCGCCGCGACAAACTGGCGTTGCGGCGTGGCGATGCCGTACGTCTCGAGGCAGGCTTTGGCTTGTACCTCGTCCAATGCGTCCACTGGTTTGAACAGCAGCGCTTGTCTGGCGATAACACGCGGCTCCAGCGCGGGCGATTTTGCACGCTCGCACTTGCGCGTAAAGTCGTTCAACACCGAAGCCGCGTAGACCACGCGGCTCGGCGCTTCTATGCAGGGCACGCCCGCCGCTTCCACGGTCGGCAGCCACGCCGATGATTCACGCAGCGTGCCGGTAAGACTGATGATTACCGGTTTGTCACTCGCTGCCGCTGCTACCGACAGATGTTGCGCCCACAGCGGCGCATCACGCCCTGGATACGAGCGCAAAATCAGCATGTCCACATTGGCATCATCGAGCACGGCCTGCGTGGCGGCGCTGAATTCCGTTTCTTTTTGCGCAATGGCGGCGGTCACATCAATCGGATTCGCGGTCGATGCAAAATCCGGCAACAGCGGTTTTAAAGCGACGAGTGTGGGCGCGGTCAATTCCGGCAGCGCGAGATGCGCGTGCTCACAGGCATCGGCGAGCAATACCCCCGCGCCGCCGGAGGTGGTGACTATCGCCACGCGATTGCCGCGCGGTCGTTTGCGCGAGCGAAACACCCGCACCGCGTCGATCAAATCGTAGATCTCGCGTATTTCAACAAAGCCGCCCTCGCGAAAAGCGTCGCGATAGTAGTCGTAGTCCTCGGTGAGATTGGCGGTGTGCGAAACCGCCGCGCGGCTGCCCATACGCGTGTTGCCGACTTTCCACACCGCAATGGGCTTGCCGATTGCCAATGCACGCTGTCCCAGCGCGCGCAGCCGGCGGCCATCGGCGATACCCTCCATATACACCGCGATCAACTGCGTGGGCTCGTCGTCGAGAAAATACTCGATGAAATCCAGCGTAGTGAGGCTGCTCTCGTTACCGGTCGAAACCATATGATCAAAGCCGATGCCCGCCTCATCGCAAAAGGTCATGATCGAGTAAGCGAATCCGCCGCTTTGCGAAATCATCGCCACCGGCCCGCCACGCCAATCGGTTTTGCGAAACGCCGCGCCAAAGCCCGCGAACACGCGGCTGCGCAGATTCATCAAGCCGACGCAGTTTGGCCCTACGGCGCGTACGCCGGAATTTTTCAGCGCCGCCTGCAAGCGTGCCTCCAGTGCCGCGCCGCGCTCGCCGATTTCGCGAAACCCCGCGCTGAGAATAACCGCGTGTGATATGCCCTTGCGCCCGCAGGCGTCGATGGTGTTCGGCACCTCCGCCGCAGGCACCGCAATCACCGCCAGATCGCAGCGCTGCGGCAGTGCCTCTACACTGGCATAACATGGCCGGCCGTCGATTTCCGTGTAACGCGGATTCACCGCGAACACCTCACCCGCATAGCCCAGGTGCGTGAGCGAATGCAGCGGCTGCCCGCCGGCGCGCCGCGCGTCCTGCGTGGCGCCGATGATGGCGACGGATTGCGGATTGAATAGCGCGTTGAGCGTCATAACTTGCCCCCAATGCCCGCTAATCCGCTTTCGCCCCGGTCTCGCGCACCAGCGCACCCCACTTGACGGTTTCGGCCGCGAGAAACACCGCAAATGCCTTGGGCGAGACGGAAGGCGCCGCGTCGATGGTATCCGGCAAAAAAGCCTCGCGAATGTCCGGCAGTTGCAGCACTGTGAAAAAATCCTGGTGAATTTTGTTGACGATTGCACCGGGCGTGCGGGCGGGCAGCAGCAAGCCGTACCACGCCGCGGCCTCGAATCCGGGAAACCCGGAATCATGCATGGTGGGAATATCCGGCATCGCCGGTGAGCGCTTTAACGTGGTCACTGCAAGTGCCTTCAGTCGTCCGGCACGTATGTGCGGGAGAGATGTATTCGAGCCGAAGGTAAAGTGTACGCGCCCGGCGACCAGATCGATGACGACCGCGGCGCCTCCCTTGTACGGCACGTGCAGAATGTTGATGCCAGCCATTTTGCGAAACAGTTCCCCCGCCAGATGCTGCGATGAACCCACGCCCGCCGAGCCAAACGAATAGGCGCCGGGCTTCGCTTTCGCCAGCGCCATGAGTTCCTGCGCATTGCGCGCGCCGACTGGTGGATAAATCGTCAATATGTTGGGCACTTCCGCGAGTTTGGTCACGGCTTCGAAATCCTTCACCGAGTCGTACGGCAGTTTGCGCAGCGACGGATTGATTGCGTGTGCGGGACTGACCATCACCATGGTGTAACCATCGGGCAGCGCTTTCGCGGCAATGTCAGTGCCGAGTACACCACCGGCTCCGGCGCGCGGATCAACTACCACTTGCTTGCCCCACAGTTCGGTGAGTTTAGGGCCCATCCGCCGCGCAATGATATCCGGCGTACCGCCGGGTGCGCCGAACGACAACACGAAACGCACCGGGCGTGATGGCCAGGCTTCAGCGGCCGGGGCACTTGCACTGCATAATATGTGCGTGACGGCAAAGGAAAATAGCGACAGATGGCGAAGCATACGCAGGCTATGGGAACTAATCGCAAGCATTTGTTTTTATTAAGATGAGAAGCACACCCATAATTTCCAGCCATTGCCGGTCAAACGCGGACACCATCCAGCCTTCAGAAAGCGCCGGCCTGCGGTTGAACGTGGTAACATGCAAACTGGCCTGAGATGACGTGGGCACAGGATTTTACCAATAGGTTCCAGTCTGGCACACGCACCTGATCACAACGTATGATCCGTGCTTATCCGGTTAGTGCCCAAGCCTACTACCTGTAGTGGCTCGTGATTTTTTTGCATAAAGTTCGGCATAGGTCGGCGCAGTCACGTCGCCAGCAATGCCAAGCAGGGAGCGGAAAGCGTTGAATGGATAGAAACGGCGGTTG
>CAMATZ010000014.1 GCA_945861275.1 Bordetella parapertussis | reverse complement strand
CGCTGGCGCCACACGACGCCGATTGCCAGATAAATCTGGGCCGCGCATTGCATGTGGGCGGTCAGGGTGAAGCGGCACGCGGCGCGTTTGCTTCAGCGCTGGCGCTGGCGCCCGGCAACGCCGATGCGCTATTCAATATGGGTGTCATTTTTCTTGAACAAAATCAGTTGGCGACAGCCGGCGAGTGGTTTGACAAAGCACTGGCGCAGGCGCCGCGTCATGCCGAGGCATGGGTAAATCTGGGCATAGTGCGCGAGCGCCAGCAGCAGTTGGAGGCGGCGCTGGCGGCGTATCGCGCGGCTCTGGCCATCGAACCGCGCCTGGCGGCGGCGGGCAACAACCTCGCTCACGTGCTGAGCCTGTTACAGCGCAACCAGGAAGCGCGCGGCCAGTACCTGCTCACGCTGCAACACGCGCCGGATTTCATCGCGGCGCACGAGGGGTTGGCGCTGGCATGCCTGGCACTGGGCCGGGTGGTTGAGGCGATCGCGCATCTTGAAATCACCGTAGCGGCGGAGCCGGAAAATCGCGGCGCGCTGATGGCGCTCGCCAATGCGCTGTATGAAACTGGCAAGCTCGATGAGGCTGCAACGTTTGCGCAGCGCGCGCTGGAACTCAATCGAGACGCGGCGGACGCCTACGCCTTGCTGGCCAGTTTGCACGGCGTGCATGGCGCGGCCGAACAGGCCGTGCCGCTGCTGGAAGACGGCTACCAGCGCACGGGCGACGGCGGGCTGCTCGGCATGCTGACCTTTCACTATCGCCAGCTGTGCGATTGGCCGAAGTGGGAACGCGCGTGGGCCGCCCTGGCGCCGCGCGTGGATAGCGACGCGGCGCTCGGCAGTCCGTTTTGGCTGCTGTGCGAACCGATCAGCGCGCAGCAGCAGCTTACCTACACGCGCGCGTGGGTGGCACAGCGCTTCAGCGCTATTCAGCCGCTGCCGGCGCGTGTGGCGCCAGCGCGCGCGCACCAGCGCGTGCGCATCGGCTATCTGTCATCGGATTTTCAGGAGCATGCCGCTGCCTACCTGATTGCCGAAGTGCTGGAACAGCATGACCGCAGCCGCTTCGAGGTTTTTGCCTACTCGCACGGACCGCAGGATCACAGTCCGATGCGCCAGCGGCTGCTGGCGGCATGCGAACACTTTGTCGATATCGCATGGGACACCGATGACGCCGCCGCTGCGCGCATACGCGACGATGAAATCGACATCCTGATCGACATCAAAGGTTATACGGTGGGCGACAGGCTCACCATCATGGCGCGGCGTCCGTGCGACAACCAGGTCACCTGGCTGGGGTATCCCGGCACCACCGGCGCGCCGTTTGTCGACTACCTGATTGCCGATCCCTACATCATCCGGCCGGGCGAAGAAGCCACTTGTGCGGAGCGCGTATTGCGCATGCCCCATGGTTATCAACCCAACGACCGCAAGCGCCGCGTGGCGCAACCGTTAAGCCGGCGTGAGTATGGACTTCCCGAAAGTGGCTTTGTTTTCTGCTGCTTTAATCAAACCTATAAGATCACCCCGGATGTATACGCGGCATGGATGCGTTTGCTGCAGCGAGTGCCGCACAGCGTGCTGTGGCTGGTCGATGGTGGCGCCACCGCCACGCGCAATCTCACCGCTGCCGCGCTGGCCCATGGCGTCACAGCGGAGCAACTGGTGTTTGCGCCACGCCGGCCCTATAGCGAGCATCTGGCGCGCTATCGCGTCGCGGATCTTGCGCTCGATACCTTTCCCTATACCTCGCACACCACCCTGAACGACGCACTGTGGTGCGGCTGTCCCACCGTGGGTTTGACCGGGGATACGTTCGCCGCGCGTGTTGCCGGCAGCATACTGAGCGCGGCCGGCATGCGCGAATTGATTGCCCCATCCATCGCGGAGTACGAGAGGTTGGCATTGCGGCTGGCGACGGATGCCGCTGCGCTCAGCGAGGTGCGCGCGAAAGTGGTGCGGGCACGTGACAGCGAAGCGCAATTTGACACGGCGAAATTCACGCGTGATCTGGAAAGCCTGTATCAAGGCATACTGGTGGAAAGCGCGGCACGGCGGGGCTTGTAACATCCATAGAAGCCGAATTGCTCTGGCCGGGCCACTCGACCTCAGGGTAATCCGGCAGCGTCAGCCCACATCCAGAAAACCAGCGTCAGGCGCGGAAATTCAAAAAACGAATCTTCCGGATGATACGCCCCATGAAAGTACTGTGCCGGGAAGATCAGCATGCGCCCGGTCACCATCGCGATCGCGCCCAAGTTTTCCCAGTAAACATCCGCGTGCCGCGGCCAGTAATCCAGCCTATTTTCCTGGATGCGCTCGTCAAGCTTGAGTGCGGCTTTAAAAGCATCATCTGCCACCAGCGATTGCGTTTTCCGGAATCTGAAGAACGCCGTTCCGCCGGAGCACTCGCCGGGGCTGTTCAGGTACAACAGGCAGGTAAAAATCCTCTTTCCCGGGACCAGCGCGTCGTGATGAGGACACGCGTAATTCGCAGGCTTAGCGCCGATCTGAATTAACCAGTTGACGTCAATGGCGGTTTCCTGCGGTTCGGTCAACACCTTGTAGCGCGCCTGGATGGCGTGCTGGGCAAGAGCAATCAGGCCGACCGGTGGAGACACAGGAAAGCGCAATCGACAATCATAGTAGTCGACGAAGTTGCGTGTCCCTTCGGGGTACCCCCAGTTCGTCGCAGGAGTCCTGCCGATCGTCTCGCGCACGCCTTGTGGATCTTGCAGGACATCTTCAATCACCAGCAGTGGGATTTCGCCCGGCCTTACGCTCTCTGGCAGCACCAAATTCTGGTTGAGTCGAAATAGCTGATCGAAAATGAATGGCTTCACTTCCACCGGCGCCTCTCTGCCGCAAAAAGCCCAACCCGAATGCGAGCAACCAGCGCGTCGGATAGTCTCCGTGCCAAAAAAGAATGGCGAAAGGAGGGCACGGCGATTGATGTGTCCAATGCTTTTTCTTCTATTGACAAGTAATATTACTTATATCATATTTTTTATTGCATTTGCATACTGATAATTTTTTATATATAAAACATATAGTTATATAGAGAAAAAATGTCCACTCCATAAAATATACATAGTGCTACGTATATTCATGCGCTTAAAGATAAAGTCTTTAATTTTATTGCTCATGGAGGAGATAACCCACTTCAATGCAGCAATGAGCAGTGGGGGACACCAGTAGCATCGTGGCCGATCAGCCTAAACTTAATCCGCAAGCCGCTGGAGTTTCCGGAGACGACTCGGAGGGCCTATGATGAAACGGGTATTGTGGTTGCTGCTGGTTGCGTGTCTGGCGCCGGTCGCGGGCGTGCAAGTCGCTTCGCCAGTCTCAAACCAGGCCTAGGATACGCTACAGCCGCTAGTCTGGAGCCATCAGTTCCAGCGTTGGAAAATAATCGTTATAGCGCCTCACGTCACGTGTCAGCAGTGGAATGCCAGGCACGGGTGCGATTCAAACTGATGTGGAATCACGAAAATTTATTCGAATCAAAGAAACTCCCTCGCCCGCCCAAGCGGGCGAGGGAGCCGAGTTGCGAAGATGCGTAGGCACCAGTGCTTCCAAATCAGTTTGAATCGCACCCGCCAAGCACCGCTGCATGTGCGCCGATGAAAAAGTCGGGCAACGTGCTGGTGCGTGTTGCGCCGCGCGCCTTGTAGCGCGCAAACGCCTTGCCTGCCAGAAACAGTGCTTCCCGCGGAATAATCATTACTTGCCGCTGCGGAATCCCGGGTCTGGCCCATCGCCGTCGTAGCCGCGCAAAAGTTGCATGATTTCATCGGTACTCATGCCGGTCTTGCGCGTACCGCGTATCGCGGCAAAACGGCTGCGCGCACGGACGCGCTTGACCGGCCCCGCCTTGCGCAGCAGCACTTCTCCCTGCGCAGCCAGCGCAAATTCAACGCCGCTGCCGGGACCGATGCCCAAATACTCGCGTACCTTCTTGGGAATGGTGACCTGACCTTTTACCGTGACTTGATGTGCCATACCACTCTCCTGGTATTACCATTATTTTCCGGTAATACTTCTCGTGATCCTGTGCAAGTCTTACACCACCGGCTGCGGCCGGTCGCGGATCCATTGCGACAGCAGCCACTTTTCGCCTGCGGTGGGTGGCAGTCCCGCGTGCAGCGTGAGCGGATCGCCGGCGCCATCCGCGAGCACATTGTCGAAGATCAGCGCTTCGCCGGGTTGTCCGCGAAACTTGATGCCGATTTTCGGAAACTCCGTTTCACCGCCCTGGTATCCGCCGTTAATGTAAACCAGACAAGTTCTGATGCGCTGGCCCTTGACGCGCATTTCATCGGCGTAGTTGGGCAGCGCAGGGTGAAAAAAATCGAAGTGCGGTTTGTAGTGTTCACCCGCCGCGTAGTGCAGTATCTCTGTGGGCTCAAGCGTGTCGAACGCCACCCCCGCGGATTGCGCGATGCGCGCGCGCACCAGTTGCATGACCACGTCGCTATCGATCAGCGAGTACGCGGCGCCCTTGTTGGTGCGCATGGGATCGATTTTCAGGCCGCCGCCATAGGCGTCGTACACCTGCGCCTGCACCAGCCGCTCGGCGGAGCGCTGCATCAGATAGTCGCACAGTACGGGCGGCAGAAATCCGGCGACAGTGACCAGGCGCGGCGACTCCCGCAGTACGCGATTGTGCGCGGCAGCCAGCCAGCGCTCCGCCGCTGCCGCGTCGCCGCTGCCGCATTGCTGCAGCACTTCTATTTGCCGCGCGGCATGTGTGCTGCCGAGTTCCATGGCGCGTTGCAGCGCGGTGTATGCCTGCGCCCAATTACGCGGGCTGTCCACGCCCGCCGCGGCGAGCAGCGCCAGCAAACACCAGGCGCCCGCATCGCCTTGTTGCGACGCTTCCGCGATCAACGCCTTGCCGTCCACCAGCGAGCGCGGCGCGTCGCGTCCAACCAGCAGTCGCGCGCCGAGCGCCGTCAGCGCCGGGGGATTGCCGGCATATTTTTTGCGCACCAGCGCCTGAAATTCCAGGTCGGGCGCGGTCGGGGGCTCAGCCATTTGGTTTCAGCAACAGGCGCCGTTTACGCTATGATTTCCAGAAAGTCGGCCCGCGCTGCGGGCCTCCACTCAAGACGTGGTTTTCTCTGCATGCGCCTTCCGCTTGGCGTCGATCACGGCTTGGGCGTCGATCATGACTTTTTCATGGAGGAGATTCGGCGCCGGGTCTGCCAGCGAGTCTGTGGCCTTGTCCTGCATCCAGCCTGCATGCGTCTTGGCCTCGACGAGGCTGGCTAGGGTCACGTGGTCGATTGTGTTTGACTTGATTGCCATGAATTCACCCCGTGGCGTGTTAACGCCTGCGTTCAGCGGCGCGCGGCATTGTGCGCGTCCGCTGCGACGCATAGGTAGACCGCTTTTACGCAACTACCGCACGGGAACGGCTGGTTCGAGACTTGATCTTCGGCGGCGCGAGTTCCTCGCGAACAATTTTGCGTACAGCATCCAGAACGGAGTTTTGCTGAATATGCGACGCTAAAGCATCATTGATCAGGGTTTGGTAATTTCCCGATCCAACACTTTCGACTTGAGCGCGAAAATACTCAACAATTGAGTTGTCAAGACGGATCGAAATCTTAGTCTTTCCTGGCGCTGGCTTAATTACTGGGCCACGAACAGCCTTCGAAAAATCTATATCGCGATACGGTTCAGCGCCGAGCTTTTTCATAAATTCTCCTTTGAGGCTTTTTTGCCTTCCACGACGAGATTAGGCGATAGATATCTGGCTCTCGGTGTGTATAAACGACTACAAGCAATACGCCAGTCGCGCTCATGCCCAAGGTAACGAAACGTTGTTCGCCGATGGAATCAGGATCCTCACGCGTCAGTGCGTAGTCGTCTGTAAGGACAGTTGCTGCTTCTGAAAAGTGGACGCCGTGCTCGCGGACGTTGTCTTCGGCTTTGCGCGGGTCCCAGTCGATGTTCACAAGCGTTAGTGTATGGACAAATGTCCTACAAGTCAAAGGGACTGATCTGGCGTGGGCAGAATGACGAAAAGCGATCTAACAGTGGTTGAACTAAACGTGACTTTTGGCAACGGCGGTTGTGGGAACATCAACTATATGGCATGATACGCCACATGAAAGCGCGGAGAATTTTCTACCGCAAAGACGAGATGTTCGGCGGCGTGATCGAGATGGTGATCTGGCAATTGCCGGAGCCTACGGCAGAACGCCCACACGGTTTGAATAGGGATGTAAGGAGCTACAAATGAGCAATAAACAAATATTGAACGTGGGAATTTCTTCAGCGGAGGAATCGTTGGCACACTTCGCCAAGGTGTGGAACACGGCTGCGGGCGGCAAGAAAGTTAAACCTTACAACGGTATCGGCTTTGAGAGTCTTGCGCAGTTTGCTGCGGCACTGACTCCGCAACGCTGGCTGCTCATCAATGCGCTGAAGGGCATCGGCCCTTCTTCGATTTACGCACTGGCAAAGAAGCTGGGGCGGCACTACAAGAATGTGCATACCGATGTCACCGCGCTGGTACAGTTGGGCATTATCGAAAAAGATGCTGCGGGTAAGGTGTTCGTGCCGTGGGACGAGATTGATGTGAATATGCCGCTGGTGCGCGCAGCTTGATACCTGCGGTATGATTAAAAAAATATTTTGAGAACGAAAAAAAACGGGCGCCGAAGCGCCCGTTACAATACTGCTGTAAAACGTTTTTCTTAGAAGCGATGGTCAAACGCGAAGGCGTAGCCGGTATGCTTGCCGCCAACGCCGGCAGCACCTGCGCCGCTACCGCCATTTCCACCAACACCGTTGATGTTGTAGCCACCGTAGGTGTCGTTCTTGACATGGTTCATACCGATGCTGAAGTCCGTGCGTTTGGACAAGGCATAGAAGTAACGCGCCTGATACATTTTAGCGCCGGTACTGCCACCCGCAGCCGTGCCTCCGCCCACAGCCGGACGCAGACCGCCCGTGGCCGCAGCACCAGTACCGGTAACATCGCTGGCACGGGTGTAAGCGCCTTTAATGCTATGCGGCCCGGCCACGTTCCACTCGAAGCCCAGTTGCCATGCGTTTACGCTGGATTCTCCGACGGCGCCAGCCGGCACGGCAAATACGCCCACGCCACCGACGGTGTCCCATTTTTGCTTGGTGTACATACCGCCGAGCTTGAACTTGCCGCCGAAGTTGTACGAACCACCGACCAGCCAAGCCGACTCATCCCCCGAAAAACCACCCGCGGGTATCGCGGCGACAGCTACGAATGGAGCTGCGGCTGCAGCAGCGCCAGCGCCGAGGATGTTATTGTGCTGCTCGTAAGCAGCCGTGATTTGCAGCGGGCCATTGGCATACTCGCCTGCCACCGAGAACAGGCGCGGCTTGGCGTTGGCATCGGTGCTCGACCGTGCGGTCGCACTGTTCGCCATAGTGGTTGACGCCTTAAAGCTGAATCCACCGAAATTCGGCGAATGGTAGTTCACCGAATTCATTTGACGCCGTCCCCACAATTGCGGTCCTGTGCCATCACCCACTGTGGTTGAATGCCCCGTCAGCAGAGCCGCAGTACCAAACACGCCGGTTTCGTTACCGCCGGTGGTGACACGCGCGAGGGTAAACGGTGTTTGCCAGTTGCCGATGAAGACATTACCGAAGTTGCCTTTGAAGCCGAGTGCGCTATGCCGGCTGCACAAGCCGTCTTGACTCGCGCCGCGAAAATCCATACTGGTTTCGCACTGAAACCAGGCAGACAGGCCGCCGCCAAGTTTTTCTTCACCGCGGAACCCGATCATGCTGCCCGGCGCCTGGATCAAGTCTGCTTGGACTCTATCAATGAGGCCTGTGGTGGTACCTGCGGCACTCGACCGCCCCTGATTGACAAAGCCCGCTTCCATATACAGACGGCCGTAGATGTTCACGGTCGCGTTTTGCGCGAGCGCAACCGCTGGCAAACCCAGCGCACCGGCCACTGCTGCGGCGATTAGTTTCTTTTGCATACTCAAGTTCTCCTTGTGGATTGTGTTTTGTGCGCTCTGTGGCCTAAACCGCTAAACGCCGTTCCCCTCGGATCGGAGGGTTGAACGCATTCTGCCAAATCTTCGCCAGCCCACTCAACAGAATCGTTGCAGTAAGAGACAATTCATGGTGCGCTGTTGTTAGATTGCAACAAGCAAATTGCCGGTTTTTGGCGCTTACCCAGGTGGTGGATTCGTGTCCGCAGCGCCCGTATTATCCGTAGTCTGGGGTTTGGCACTAACGCGGCTAGCGACTAAGTTGTCATGCTGTAAAATAATTGTATATAATCAAATGCTTACACAATAATGGCCGCGCCTACCCTAGTGACCCCAGTGACCCGCGAAATCGATGCCGGACTGCACGCCCACCGGAACGGGAATTTTGAGTCCGCATTAACGTACTACGAGCGCGCCTTGCGCATGCAGCCTGATAACCCGGATGCCTTGAACCTCGCTGGTGTGGTACTGCAACAATTGGGGCATCCGCAGCAGGCCTTGACAAAGCTGCGCCAGGCAGCGCGACTGCGGCGCAATGATGCGGCAATACTGGCCAATCTCGGACAGGTATGTGCGGCGTTGGCGCAGCACCGCGAAGCCGAAGACGCCTATCGCAAGGCCAGCCGCATCGATCCGCGCCAGCCCGATCATCAAATGGGCCTCGCCAATGCGCTGGCCCAGCAGGGCCGCTACGCGGAAGCAGAAACGCTGTTCGAACGGCTTACACAGCGCCACCCGCAGCACCCGGCACTGTGGTTTAACCGCGGCAACGTAGAGCGCGATCAAGGCCGTGCCGACGCTGCGATTGAATGCTACCGCCGTGCGTTGGCTTTGGGTGAAGACTATCTCGACGCGCGCAACAATCTTGCCGGTGCGTTGCATGCGCTGCTGCGCTTTGACGAGGCGGAACGCGAATACCGTGTGTGCCTCGCCGCTGATGCGCACTACCTGCCCGCCCGCATCAGCCTGGCCTCGCTGCTGATTGACGTGGCCAGAGACAGCGAAGCCGAAACGGTTTGCCGCGAGCTATTGCAGCATGACCCGGACCGGGTCGAAGCGTGGTTGGTGCTTGCCACCGCGCAAAATCATCAGGGGCGGATCAACGCCCAGCTCGCGACATTGCGCGCGGCGGCAGCGCAGGCGCCACCGCACGCCGGGGTGCTCAAAGCCTATGCCGGCGCCTTGTGCGATGCCGGGCATTTTGCCGAGGCGCTGCGCAGTCTGGAACAAGCGCAGGTGCTTGATCCCGCTGCGCAGCAGGAGGTTATGGCGAGTGCGCTGCTGGCACATGGTTACCTCGAAGCGGGATGGCTGTGTTACCAGCAGCGGCCGGCGGTGGAAAGTTTCCGCGCGAAAAATCCACAGCTGCTACTTTCCGACACGCTGCCGCATGACCTTAACGGCGCGCAGGTCGTGGTGCAACGGGAACAGGGTCTTGGCGACGAATTGTTTTTCCTGCGCTATGCGCCCTTGCTGGCGGACAAGGGCGCCCGCATCAGCTATCGCGCGGGGACAAAACTGCGCTCCTTGCTCGAACGCGCGCCCTGCCTCGACACAGTATTGCCTGAACATGCGCCGCTGCCCGCGGCGGATGTGGTGTTGCTAGCGGGAGATCTGCCGCGCGTACTCACCCCCGCGCACATCGCGCAACGGCAATTGGCAGATGTGTGTGCGTTTGAGACGGGGCCAGTGCTCAGTATGGGTGAAAGTGGCAGGTTTCCGCCGAGCCTCACGATCACGCCATTGCCTGAGCGGATGATTGAGATGCGCCAGCGGCTGGCGGCTGCCGGCCCTGCGCCGTATCTCGGCGTGACCTGGCGCGCGGGGGTGCCTCCGCGCGAGCAAGGCGCCGGCGAATGGACACTCTACAAGGCTGCCGCCATTGCCGAATTTGCACAGGCTATCAGCGCGTTTCCGGGAACGCTGCTGGCGCTGCAGCGCATGCCTGCGGCGGGAGAAATCGACGCGTTTGCGCAAGCTGCCGGCCGGCCGCTGCACGATTTCACCGCGCTTAACGATGATCTCGAAGGCATGCTGGCGTTGCTCGCGCTAATCGACGAATATACCGGGGTGAGCAATACCAACATGCATCTGCGCGCTGTGACCGGCAAAACGGCGCGCGTGCTGGTGCCGGCGCCGGCGGAGTGGCGCTGGTTGGCCGCAGGCGCGGCCAGCCCGTGGTTTCCGGGCTACACACTGTACCGGCAAAATAACGATGCAGACTGGACGCCCGCGTGGGCCGAATTGCAGCGCGATCTGGCGCGCGCGTGGCCGGTGTAGATACGGAAAATTATCGATGGCAAAATCCACAGCTTATGCCGAAGTAAAACGCCTGCGTTCCACCGGCGACGGCGCCGCTGCGGTGGCGTTGCTGAAAGCGACCGCCCCCGCCAACGACGACGATGCGTTTGAAGCGGTGATCTGTTTGTTTGTTCTCGGCGACATTCAAAGCAGCATGCACATTGCGCACACTTACGCGTGGCAATCACGCTGGGCGGGCCAGATGACGCGCGCGCTCACGGCATTGATCGAGCGCGGCGACGCGGCGCAGGCGCTGTCATTGGCAAAACCGGTGATCGCCGACGCCGGCGCGGGATTCGACGCGGCGGCGGTTTTTCTGATTGTGTTGCAGGCGAACGGTCTGGTCGAGGAGGCCGCTGCGTTTATCCAACGCCGTTATCCTGCGCCGCCCGCGGGCGAAGTATTTCTGCTGACAGTGATGGCCGAAATCGCGGCGTTGATGAAGGACTGGAAGCGGGCGTATCAACTCGCCTCGGCGGTGATGTTCTTCGACGCCTATGATTATCGCGCGCTGCTGACGTTGAGCCTTACTAATTTCGAAATCGGCAATGTGCACGAAGCGCTGGGCAACGCGCTGCGTGCCAACCATGTGCGCAAGGCCACGCAGCCGGTGATTTTGCAAATCATGCGCTGCCATAACAAGCTCGGTGATTATTACGCGGCGATTGGCGCATTTTCCCAGTTAGACGGGCAGAATCCGATTGCTCCCGATATCCATGTTGAGCTGGGCGTGGCCTGGACCGGTGTGGAAAAAAAAGACGAAGCCATCACAGCGTTGCGCGCGGCGCTCGCCTCCCCGCAGCGTCCTATCGTGGCCATTCGCACCTTGCTCAAAATAGTTGTCGAGGGCGGCGACGCCGGCGATCTGCAGACGCTGGCGCGTGACTATGCCGCGGAAATTCACAATGATGTCGAATGTCTGTATGCGCTGGGACTGGCACGGCTGGACTGCCGCGACCTGCAAACCGCCGCGCAACTGTTCGAGGAATCGTATGCGGTTTTCTGCAAACAGAACCTCGCGCGCAACATGCTGCAGTGGCCGGTGTCCGAACCGCGCCTGCGTCACGACCTCGATCAACTCGACCTGCTGGAGCGGCGTGGCAGGCTCGACGCCGCGGGGCGCGGCGCACTGGCGTTGCTGCGCCGTTACGCCGGTCAGGCGCAGGATCTGCACAGCACCTTTGCGCCGCAGGGCGCGGACGCTGACGCGTTGGAGCAGGCATTGACGGACGGATGGAACCGTACACCCCTGCCGTTTACGGGTAACGCATTGGGTGACAACGATTACCGCAAGCTCGAGCAGCAATACCGCGACAGCCGTCCGAGTGTGGTGGTGATCGATAATTTTTTGTCGCCCGAAGCTTTGGCCTCGCTGCGCCGTTTCAGCGAGGAAGCGGTGGTGTGGAAGGTCAACTACGAGCGCGGCTATGTAGGCGCATTGCTCGGGCAGGGATACTGCTCGCCGGTGTTGCTGGCGCTCGCGGATCAATTAAAGCAGGCGCTGCCCAACGTCATCGGTGACTATCCTTTGCTGCAGGCCTGGGCTTTCAAATACGACCAGCGCATGCAGGGCATCAACATGCATGCCGATTTTGCCAAAATCAATGTGAATTTCTGGATCACGGCGGATGCTGCCTGCGCGGACAATACCACCGGCGGCATGGTGGTCTACGATGTGCCGGCGCCGTCAAGCTGGACCTTCGCCGACTACAACACCGAACAATCGAAGATGCAGGCTTTCCTCAAGGCGCACGGCGCGAAGCCGATGCGCGTGCCTTATCGCGAAAACCGCTGCGTGCTGTTTGATTCGAGCCTGATCCACATCACCGACGAGCTGCACTTTAAGCCCGGCTACGAGAACCGGCGGGTGAATGTCACGCTGCTGTATGGACGTGCGCGCAGCTACGGGTGATGGGCATGACAAACCCCTGCCACTACGTCAGTGTGTCACAGCGCGCCGATGGGACTCTCCCTGAAGGCTAATCTATGCACACATCTTCATGTGCGAGCGAAAGTAGCCCGGAAGGAGGCCATGGTTTTTATGGCCGTATTCCGGGGAAGTAAAGGTGCTTGAACCGGCATGCTTTCGATGCATGGTGCTTCCTCCCGGAATACGTCCTGCGGACTCCTTCCGGGCTACGGGAGATGTGTGCATAGATTAGCCTTCAGGGGGAAGCGCGTAGGGCGCAATCCCTATTGCGCCGCATGGCTACTTTGCAAACCGCATTCGGCGCAATGGGATTGCGCCCTACGCAAGCTAGCGGCGCCTATCTTCTGATACGCAAAGGTTCAACTTTCGACTTCTTGCGGATGGCAATCACGGAGTCGAAGAACTCGATCGAGAAAATATCCCGGCAGATGTCCGCGGCAACACTGCGTGGCGGTCTTTTGTCGCGCGGCAGTTTATACCGGCTTTGACGCAGTGAAGCATCCATGAAATCCAGATTCAGGCGCTCCGACAGGCCTTTGAAATAGTCGTAGAGTCCCAACCCGAAGAAGGCGTCCTGATGTTCGGCGGAATAGTTGGTATGGGTATCCTCGATGATATAGACCCCGCCCTGCGACAGCGCGGGAAACAATTTCAGAAACGAGAAAACCATATGCGACTGTATGTGCGAACCGTCGTCGACGACGATGTCCAATGACGGGCAATAATGCAGCACCTGGTTGAGCACGGCCTCGTCGGCCTGTGAGCCGATGAACACCCGATTGGCCACCTTGTCCTGCTCCAGTCGCGCGCAACGCGGATCAATGTCAAGACCGATGACCGTCGCCTGCTGGCCGAACAAGAGCCGCGCAACCTCAAGCGAGCCGCCGTTCTGCACCCCTATCTCAAAATAGGTGACAGGGGTTCCATAGCGGTTTGCGATCAGGTGATCATAAATATCAAAATAGTGTTCCCACTTGTCGGAATCGTATTGGCGTTGCGAGAAGTAGGCGTCGCGGTAGGACTTAAAGCTCATAGCGATGTCACGGCTGTTTCCGCATGCGCGCGCAGGCGCGCCCGATGAACGCTTCGTCCCGTGCGCCGAGCATGATGGTTTCGAGGTAGGGCAGAAATTTTCGTCCCTGCGCATCGAATATCGCGAGATTGTTGTCGACGCCTTCGTCCGCCTGAAAGTCGTAAAACTCGCCGGTCAGATAGGTGGCATATAGCGGTGGCGTCCAGTACTGCAGACTGTCGAACAAGCTCTTGATGGCGGGCGGGGAAAAGCGGAAATAGTCGTCGGGATACTTGTGGTAGCGCCATACCCACGGGTGGCACGAAAACAGCGCGCCGCCGGGTGCGAGCAGTGTCTGTATATTTTCCGCGAGCTTCCACGGCTTCGGACAATGCTCCAGCACCGAACACATGATCACCAGATCAAAGCTCGCATGCGGCAAGCCGCCGGTGCCTGCTGCAAGGTCGGCGACCACATCCACGCCGTCGCCCGGCGACAGGTCAACCCCGACGTAGCTCTGGCCGGGAAACAGGCCGCGAAATGGTTCCGTGTTGCCGTAGTTTTTGGAGCCGACTTCGAGTATCCGTCCGCAGGTGCCCTTGAGCACATGCTCGGCGTACAAGAGTTGGTTTTTTGATCCCATACGTGAAGCCCGTGCTATTCGGTTAGTGTGGCAAAGGTTATCACGAAGCCATCGTCAGTTCGCGCAGCAGTTCGCACCATTGCGCGCCCAGTTTGTGCAGCGTGTATTGTTTCGCCACCAGCGCTTGTCCGCGGCGAATTCGCTGCAGCACTTGTTCGGGGTGCGCCTGTGCCCAGCGGATACCTTCTGTCACATTGCTTCCGAGCCAAGCAGCATCTTCAAATTCGAGATAACTGTGCAGCGGACTGGCGACCGGGAAACGGCCTGCATTCAGAATTTCCGCAATCCGGTTGGCGGAGACGCCGCCTTTCTTGGCGTCGCCGGGCGCGCCGGGCAACAGGGCGATATCGCACGCGGCCAGTTCACGGCGCGTGGATTGCAGCGACCATTCGACAAACCTCGCTTCGAAGTCCGGCGCGTAACGCGCTTGTATATCACGCGCCGCTTCACGCACGCCATAACCTTCCTGGGTAACGACGACAAGCCGGCAGGGACGCGGCGCCGAGGCTATTAATTCGCCGATCCAGGGTTCCAGAAAGCGCAGATTCGAGGGGTGCCCAAACCACAACAACTTGAGCCTTTTGGCAGGGGAAAATGCGGGTGCTGCCATGGGGTCCAACACCGCATCTGCGATTACCGTCACCGGCTTTTCGAAGTGCGGCGCGATCTGTTCCGCCATGCGCGCCGAATTGACAACCACCGCATCCGCCATGCCCAGTGCCAGCGTATAAAATTCATCCACCGCGTCGGGCTTTTGGCGAAATGGGTAATCACAGATGTCGATCACCAGCCGCACGCCCTGGTGTTTCAGCGTCCGGCATGCGGCTACCCAAGGTGCAAGCGGCCGGTCGATGGTAAATTTTGGAACGATGCAGATGCGCGCGCCCCACCCGGTGGTAGCCCCGGTTGCGTGAATCGCAGCGGGCTCGAGAAACAGGTTTTCGTTGCCTTGCTCGCGCCACGCACTCGCGGCAACGCCCATGCGCAGTCTGGCGCTTGCCAGCGGGCAGACGAGCAACTGTCGCTCCGCATCCTGGCCCGAAACGAACGACGCAACCAGCGGCGTGGTCAGCCAAACTGCTCTCATGCTTTGGCGGCTGCGCGGCTGCAAGGCAAGAGGTAGCAGAACATGCGTTCGCAAGCCGCCTGGTTCTAAATACCCAGCGCCTTCAACTGCTTTTCGGGGTAGCGTGTGCCTGCGGTCACGTTGAGCGGAAACGCGTCACTCAAACGCCGGACTTCATCGGCACTCAGTGTGAAATCGAGCGCCGCACAATTCTGTTCGAGGAAACTGCGGCGCTTGGTGCCGGGTATCGGCACGATGTCGCCGCCTTGTTTACCCTGTGCCAGCAACCACGCCAGCGCGATTTGTGCTGGCGTGCCGCGATGGGCCGCGGCAATATCTTCGATGGGTTTCAGCAAGTTGCTGTTTTTATTTATATTTTCAGCAGCGAAGCGCGGGTGATCGCGACGCCGGTCTGAGGGCAGCAAAGCATCCAGCGTTTTCATGGTCGCGGTCAAAAAGCCGCGACCAAGTGGTGCGTACGCCATCAAGCTCACGCCCAACTCGCGACAGGTTGCAAGAATGTCGTGCTCGACATCGCGGCTCCACAGCGAATACTCGGTTTCAAGCGCGACTATCGGATGCACTTTGCTGGCGCGGCGCAGCGTATCCGATCCTGCCTCGGACAGTTGCAGATAACGCACCTTGCCTTGCTCGACCAGGCGCTTCATCGCACCCACGGTGTCTTCAATCGGCACCGTGGCATCGACACGATGCAAGCCGTAGATGTCGATCACTTCGACGCCGAGCATCTTCAGACTTTTTTCGCACGCCTGAGGCACGTAATCGGGGTGGCCGCCGGTCAGCGCGGGTGCGCCGCCACTGCCGCCGCGCGCGCCCAGCGCGAGGTTGCCGAATTTGGTGGCGATCAACACCTGATCGCGTTTGCCCTTCACCGCGCGGCCGACCAAGGCTTCGTTCACGCCGCTGCCGTAGGCATCGGAGGTCACGATCAGGTTAACGCCAAGGTCAAGTGCACGATGAATGGTCGCGATCGACTCCTCATCGTTGGGTTCACCATAACTGATCGACATGCCCATACAGCCCAAGCCCATCGCCGAGACTTGCGGGCCGCCATTGCCAAGCTTAATTTTGTGCATAGCGCTCCTTTTTGATTGTTAGGGATTATTTGGCGTAGCTCACCGTCAAACTGCCCACACCCTCGACAAAACCTTCCAGCTGATCGCCGCGCTGCACCGGGCCGACGCCTGCCGGCGTACCCGACATGATGAGATCGCCGGGCCGCAGGGTGATCATTTTCGATAGATACGAAATGGTCTCGGGAATATTCCAGATCAGCTCGGACAAATCGCCTTTTTGCTTGACCACGCCGTTAACCTTGAGCCAGATCGCGCCTTTCGCGGGATGACCCACCATCGCCACGGTCTTGAGCGCGGTGCACGGCGCGGAATCGTCGAACGCCTTGCCCATTTCCCACGGGCGGCCCATTTTTTTGGCTTCGCCCTGCACGTCACGGCGCGTCATGTCGAGGCCGACACCGTAGCCGAATACGTGGTCGAGCGCTTTTTCGACCGGAATATCCTTGCCGCCTTTGCCGATCGCGACTGTCATTTCGATTTCGTGATGCAAATCCCTGGTGATCGCCGGATAGGCAATGGCCGCGCCGTTCATCACGATTGCATCTGCTGGTTTCATGAAAAAAAACGGCGGTTCGCGCTCAGGGTCGTGGCCCATTTCCCTGGCGTGCTCGGCGTAGTTGCGTCCCACGCAGTAAATGCGACCCACCGGGAAAGCCTGATTGCTTTCGGCTACCGGCAGGGTGGTGATTCCGGGAAAATCTATGGCGTAGTTCATGGTTTTACTTTCTATTGTCAAAAAATCTAAAAAACTGCTCGGTGGCCAACGCGTTTAATCCGCTGCTGCAAGCGCAAATGCCTTGCCCGGTTTCAAGGGGAGCGGTGTTCAACCGACACCCAAAATCCCTGCGGCATGCGACTGAACTGCACCAGTTCAAAGCGCGCCAGAAACTTCGGCAGCCACCAGCTTGCCGGTTGCTGAATCAGATGCGCATTGCGCCCGTCCGAGAGCACTTTCGCCGCCGCGCCGGTATGCACGGTAAACACACCGACCCCTAGCGTGACACGCTGCAAATCATCCAACACATTGTCGATCAACTGCGGCTCGATATGCTCCAGCACGTCGATGCAGGCCACAAAACGGCACGCTTGCGCGGGCGCGCTCCATTCAGGAATCGCCGGGTCATAGTGGTGTATCGTCAGCGGCCGTTGCGCGTGCTCTCTGAGAGTAGCGCCGAGCCGGCCTTTGCCCGCGCCGTAATCCAGCAACTCCGTGGCGCCCACCGCATCCATTACCTGTGCTACCAGCGGCGCATACTCAACCGACGCCACCCCGTAATTCGGGTTCTTGTGCAGCTCTTGCTGCATGCGGCGATAGTCTTCGCTGATCAGCGTGTGTTGTGGTTGGTTCATGAAATTCGGAAATGGCGCAGGTCACGCGTGATAGTGCGGGTAGCTTCGGCGCTGCGGGCGATTATCCCGGAATCGGTCTGGCACGGTCAATCCGCGCTGGTCGATGCCGCAGCCACGTAAAATACCCGCGATGAGCGAATCCGCCAGTCTCTGGACCCTGTTTGTCAGCAGTTTTCTTGCTGCAACGCTGCTGCCCGGCGGATCAGAAGCCGTACTATTTGGCGTGCTGAAATTGCATCCCGCTCAGGTGTGGGTGGCACTGGCGGTCGCCACACTCGGCAATACGCTGGGCGGGCTATCCTCGTATTTAATCGGGCGCGTTATTCCGCAAACGACCGCGTTGAAGGGCTTGGCTACGGTGCAACGTTACGGTGCGCCGGTTTTGCTGCTGTCGTGGGTGCCGATCATCGGCGATCCTTTATGCGTGGCCGCGGGCTGGCTGCGTTTGAATCCATGGTGGTCGGCGCTGTATATCGCTGCCGGCAAATTTGCGCGTTATGGAGTGATCGCTGTTTTTCTAATGTGAATGATCATAACTTTATGATTTTAAAAGATATTATGTCATGTGAATTGTGCGATACCCGCGGCGGACAACTGCTGTGGCAAGACACCAGCTTGCGGGTGGTTTACGTCGAGGAACCAGGCTACGTCGGCTATTGCCGCGTGATATGGAACGTACACGTCGCGGAAATGTCCGATCTTGACGACACCAGCCGCGCGCACTGCATGCGCGTGGTTTTCACCGTGGAATCGCTGCTGCGCGAGTTGTTACAGCCCGCTAAAATTAATCTCGCCAGCCTGGGCAATTTCACACCGCATGTGCATTGGCATGTGATCGCGCGCTTTCGCGACGATCCGCATTTTCCGCAAGTAATCTGGAGCGCGCCCCAGCGTCAGGTGTTTGCACGAGACGCGGCCGGTCTGCCGCAGCGCTTAAGCGCAGGTCTCGCCAAGCGCCTGTTGCGACTGCAACCGTGAACAGCGGATCGGGGCGTGCTCCAAACATTACCTTTTCTGGGAAAAATAGTAGTGTTTTTCACCGAATATTCCCGCTAAAGTGTGATTTGCTGCATTGCCAGAGAGATGCATGTCCCTTTAGGCTAGTCTGTCTCTGCCGCAGAAATGTGTCGTTTCGCAATTCAGGAGTGCCCTATGAGTATCCAGACGCCCACCCGCACGCCCGCGCTGCAATTTACCGATAGCGCAAGCTGCGCGCGCTGGATAACCACGTTGCCGATCACCAATGTGCAACACGCACAGCAACTGTTGTCGGATCAGATCGCGGCGCTGACGGTTGCCCAACTGCCCACGCTGGAGCGGCTGAAAATACTCGAAGCGCTCAAGGAAACCGTGCTATTTGCGCAGGCTGAATTGGCCAAGCGCTACATCGGCAAACCGCTGCCGCTGGATCAAGCCGATGCCAAAGCGTGGGATTGTGTCATGGGATTGTGGCGCGCCTACGGTGCGGCCTATCGCGTTTGCCTCGATGCCTATCGCGCGGGTGATGTTGCGCTGGCGCCGCACGCCGCGCTGCTGACACTGCGCTGTTTGCGCACCGCGGCACTCGCTCTGTTTGAACACTATCACGTCTATCGCGAGCCGGACGCCGCCAGCTGGCACGGCTTTCACGAATTGTTCGCTTGTGCCGAAGAGCACGGACTCTCACGCCTGCGCGTGCAGGATACTTTCGCCGGGCACGACGCCGATGCGAGTTGCGCTGAAGCCTACGTGCAGGGGCTGATGGCAAATCTCGCCAATCCGTTCGCACTGTCAGTGCGGCAGATGGCGTTTTTGCGGCGCTGGCTGGAAAAATGGGGTTCGCTGGTGGAATTGTCGCGCCAGCCGCTGCCGCCCTCATCCATCCCGCCGCTGGCGGTGGATTTCGCCAAAGATGAAGCGCCGGGTTTGGCGGCTCACGTTGCGGCTGCGCCTACGGCACGTTATCTTGATCTGGAGCCGCTATCCAAATTGCTGAGTCAAACCATCAATCTGTTAAAGCAAGGGCAGACGCCGGGCCAACTGGGGCTGGGTGATGACGCGCGTCAGCCTGCTTGTGAAAACCTGATTATGCTGCTGTATTTGCAGTGGTGCCGCGCCGGCACGCTGCGCACCGAGGTACACCGCGCCGCCGCTGCCGATCCTGCCGAGGTATGTTTTGGCATCCCCGATGCTTTCAAGCTGGTGGGCGGCGATGACCGCACCCGGCAGGAAATCGAAATCAATGCACTCGACAAATGGGAACTCGACAATCTCGGTTTTTCCATGCGCCTGTCGAGCACCGCGAAACAAGCTGCGGTCAAAAAAACCGAGGCGTGGCAAATTCTCAATCACAGCAACAGCGGCTTCATGTGCATGCTGCGCGACCCCAGCGGGGTGATGCGCTTGTCCCACAACCAGTTGCTGGGCATACGCCGCGGCGCCGTCTACCGGCTCGGCATAGTGCAGTGGCTCAAAGTCGATAGCCGCAACGAAACTTTGTGCGGCGTGCGGCTGTTTCCCGGCGTGCCGCAAACGATCAAAGCACGCCCGGCGAATTTCAACGTAGCCAACCGCCAGGAACAGGAGCCCGCGCTACTGCTACCCGAAATCAAACTGCTCGCCGCGCCGCTGTCGATTATTTTGCCGACGGGCTGGTTTCAGAGCGGGCGCATCATCGAAATTTACGGCGGCGCCAAGTCTGACAATAAACGCGTGGCAAAACTCACCAGCGTGATTGACCGCGGCGCTGATTTTGATCGTTGTATGGTGATTATCACCTGACGCGGCCTGGCTGCGCCGCGCGGCGGCATCGGTTATGATGCGCCACCCGCTTTTCATGGATTTGTTGCCGTCATGACTGGAATGAGCAAAAACGCGCCGCTGCCCACCGAGATCAAGCTGCATCAAGTGTCGCGCCTGCTCGAACTCACCTTCGACGACGGCAAATCCTTTCGCCTGTCGAGTGAATTTCTGCGCGTGTATTCTCCGTCTGCTGAAGTGCGCGGCCACGGTCCGGGGCAGGAAATCCTGCAAACGGGCAAGAAAAATGTTGAAATCAAAGCGGTTGAACCGGTCGGCAACTACGCTGTCCAGTTGGCATTTTCCGATGGACACAATACCGGCATCTACTCGTGGGACATCCTCTATGACTACGGCATCCAGCAGGAGGAATTGTGGGCGCGGTATTTGCAGCGGCTTGAAGCGGCGGGGGCTGAAAGATAGTGAAGAGTGAAGAGTGAAGAGTGAAGAGTGAAGAGTGAAAAGTAAAGTCCACTCTGCGCAGTGCATCTTTCACCCTTCACCCTTCACCCTTCACGTATAACAGATCATGAACAAAACCACCGACTTCGGCTACCAGCAAGTCGCCGAGGCTGAAAAAGCGCGCAAGGTCGAAGGCGTATTCACCTCAGTGGCACAGCGCTACGACATGATGAACGATCTCATGTCGGCGGGGCTGCACCGCTGGTGGAAACGTTTCACCATCGATCAAAGTTATGTGCGCGCGGGCGAGCAGGTGCTGGATGTCGCCGGCGGCACCGCGGATCTCGCGCGCGCCTTCGCCAAACGTGTTGGCCCCGCCGGCGCGGTGGTGCTCACCGACATTAACGCGGCTATGCTCGGCATCGGGCGTGACCGCTTGCTCGACGATGGCGTGTTGGCGCCCGCGGTGCAATGCGACGCCGAAAAACTGCCGTTCGCGTCGAATCGCTTTGACTGCGTGAGCGTCGCCTTTGGCCTGCGCAACATGACGCATAAGGACGCAGCGTTGGCCGAGATGTTTCGGGTGCTGCGTCCGGGCGGGCGCTTGCTGGTGCTCGAATTCAGCCGCGTGTGGAAACCGCTGCAGGGCGCGTACCAGGCGTATTCGTTTAACGTATTGCCGAAGATGGGCGAAGTCATCGCCAAGGACGCCGCGAGCTACCGCTACCTGGCCGAATCGATACGCATGCATCCCGATCAGGAAACGCTCAAACAAATGATGCTGCAGGCGGGCCTGGAGCGTGTCGAGTATTTTAATCTTGCCGCGGGCGTGGTTGCGCTGCATCGTGGCTACAAATTGTAAACTATAACTCATTGATTTAATTGAATGTTTTATTCCTCGTTGCGCGGCATTAGGTACGCTCTATAATGCAGCCGCAGCGTTGGAATTCCAAACCACTCAGCATGGATTTACAGGCGCTTTTGGTTAACTTTGAACGGAGGAAAATAATGACTAAGTTACTTAGCATCTTGGCGGTCTTTTTTGGTTTCACGATGGTTGCGGTGGACACTGAGGCGGCACGCGTAGGCGGTGGCAGAAGCTCCGGCCGCCAGAGCAGCAGCACCAGCAATTCATCGGCGCCCGCGCAAAAAACCGCACCCGCACAGGCAGCACCGACACCACCCGCAGCGGCGCCTTCAGGCATGAGCCGCTTTCTCGGACCTTTGGCCGGACTCGCTGCAGGTATCGGTATCGCCTCGCTGCTGAGCAGCATGGGCATGGGCGGCGCGTTGGGCAGCATGCTGGGCGGCATCATGATGATCGTGCTGCTGCTGGGCGTGGGCTATTTCATCTACCGCATGCTTACGCGAAACAAGTCCGAACCGCAACGGCCGTTGGGTTATGCGGGCGCGAACACGCCTAATCACAGCGCTGCGCCGCTGCCGCAGGCGCAACAACAACCTGCGCAATTCACCGGCAATGCTGCTGCGCCCGGTTCGCTTGCCGCCACGGTAGGTGGCGCGCCAACAGCGATGAATGCCACGCCCGCCAGCCGCTGGCCTGCTGACTTTAACGTGGCTGAGTTCGAGCGTCAGGCCAAACTCAATTTCGAGCGCCTGCAGGCGGCAAACGATGCCGGTGACGCCTCGACCTTGCGTGATTTCCTGACGCCGGAACTGTATCGCGAACTCGAAGCGGAAATGAAATCCGCCTGGGGCGCGCAACAGAAAACCGAGTCGGTCGGTCTGCAATCCGAAGTGCTGGATGTGGTCACCGAGAGCGACCTTTATGTGGTCAGCGTGCGCTTCACCGGCCAAATCCGCGAGAACGGCGTGCTGAGCAACCTCAACGAAATCTGGCACCTCGAAAAACCCATCAGCGGTCGTGCAGGCTGGAGAGTTTCGGGCATACAGCAGGCTTGATAACGTAACACTGCTTTACTTAGACAAAACGCCCGGCGAGTCCGGGCGTTTTTTTAACTTTTTGATACCGCCACTCTATCTCGCGCCCCTCAACCGGCTGTTGCAGCAAAACAGTTGGGCCCTGCGACGGCTGCAACCCTACGCCGGAAAAATCGTCTGCGTGGAGTGTTTTCCACTGACCCTGTTGCTCGGCATTACCGATGCCGGCGAGGTTGCGGCCGCCGTCGCGCACAGCACGCCCCAGGTGACGATAGGGCTGACGCCGGGCCTTATGCTGCGGCTTGCCGCCCGCGATGCAAGCGCGTGGAACGACATCAGGGTGGAAGGGGATCCGCAACTGGCGGCGGCGCTGAATCACGTCGCGCGCAACTTGCGCTGGGACATGGAAGAGGACTTGAGCCGCGTGTTCGGCGACATCGCCGCGCACCGCATGGCTGAAGCCGCGCGCAAGCTGGATAGCTGGGGCCGCCAGGGCGCGGACAATCTGGCGCGCGCCTTCACCGAGTACTGGACCGAAGAACAGCCGCTGATCGCCGGCCGTGCGCAGATCGAGCAATTCAACCGCGAAGTGGATGCGCTGCGTGATGATTTGGCGCGGGTGGAGAAGCGCATAGAACAACGTGAAGGGGGAAGAGTGAAGAGTGAAGGGTAAAGGCGCACCCCATTTTCCCCTACGCTTCTTTACCCACTCTTCACCCTTCACTCTTCACAGCAGTTAACATGCGCCTGCTAACCATAATCACCGTCGCTCTGCGCTTCGGCCTCGACGAATTTCTGCGTGGCCACCACCGCGTGAGCGGGCTGCACAGTGCCCTGCGCGTGGTGATGTTCTGGCGAAATCTTTCCGCGCCGCGTGCGGTGCGGCTGCGGCGTGCGTTGGAAACACTGGGGCCGATTTTCGTCAAATTCGGCCAGATACTTTCCACGCGGCGCGACCTGCTGCCGGAAGACATTGCCGATGAACTCGCCAAACTGCAGGATCAGGTGCCGCCGTTTCCCGGCGCTGAAGCGGTAGCCGTGATCGAACGTGCGCTGGGCCGGCCGCTTAACGATAGTTTCCGCAGCTTCGACCGCACAGCGCACGCCAGCGCCTCGGTCGCGCAGGTGCATCTGGCCCAACTGCACGACGGCCGCGAAGCAGCAGTCAAAATACTGCGCCCCGGCATCGCCAAAGTCATACGCAACGATGTCGAACTGCTCGATGCCGCCGCGTCGTTGATGGAGTGGCTGTGGGACGACGGCAAACGGCTCAAGCCGCACGAAGTGGTGGCGCAATTCGGCCGCCATCTCGACGACGAGCTGGATCTGATGCGTGAGGCCGCCAACGCCAGCCAGTTACGCCGCAATTTTGCCGGCTCGCCGCTGCTGGCGGTGCCCGAGATTTACTGGGAATACTGCGCCACCGAAGTGATGGTCATGCAGCGCATGCGCGGCACGCCGGTATCGCAGGTGGATGCACTGCGTGCGCAGGGTGTCGATATCGCGAAGCTCGCGCGCGCGGGCGTGGAAATATTTTTCACCCAGGTATTCCGCGACGGTTTTTTTCACGCCGACATGCATCCCGGCAATATTTTCGTCACCCCGGCCGGCCAGTACATCGCGCTCGACTTTGGCATCATGGGCATGCTGACACCCACCGACAAGCATTATCTGGCGCGAAACTTTCTGGCCTTTTTCCGCCGTGACTACCGGCGCGTGGCGCTGGCGCATATCGAATCGGGCTGGACGCCGCCCGATACCAGTGTCGAAGCATTCGAAACCGCGATACGCGCCGTGTGCGAGCCGATATTCGACAAGCCACTCAAGGACATTTCGTTTGGCAAGCTGCTGCTGCGTTTATTTCAGACCTCGCGCCGCTTCAACATGCAGGTCCAGCCGCAACTGGTGCTGCTGCAAAAAACGCTGTTGAATATTGAAGGGCTGGGCCGCGATCTCGATCCCGACCTCGATCTGTGGGCCACCGCAAAGCCGTTTCTGGAACGCTGGATGTCGGAACAAGTCGGCTGGCGCGCGCTGCTGCGGCAGGTGCAGGAAGAGGCGCCCTTGTGGGCCGCTACGATTCCCCAGCTGCCGCGACTCCTACACCGCGTCCTCAGCGAAGACCGTGTCGCGCCGCTGCAAAAGCAGGTTGCACTGCTGGAATTGGAACAGCAACGGTTGCGCAGTACGCTGGCGCTGGTCACCACGCTGTTTGCCCTCAGCGCGGCATTGACCGCATTCCTGTTCTGGCTGCGCTAGCTTTATAATTCCTGCGTTGAGTGCCGGGAGGCGTCCATGTTGATCTGGTTTGTAGTGATCTACCTGCTGATTTCGCTCGCCATCGGATTGATCGCCGCCACGCGCGTGCATAACTCAAAAGACTTTGCCGTGGCGGGCCGCAATTTGCCGTTGCCGATAGTCATGGCGACCGTGTTCGCCACCTGGTTTGGCGCGGAGACGGTGCTCGGCATTTCCGCCACCTTCGTCAAGGACGGACTGCGCGGGGTGGTGGCCGATCCGTTCGGCTCGAGCCTGTGCCTGATCTTCGCCGGCCTGTTTTTCGCGCGCAAACTCTATCGCATGAACCTGCTTACCATCGGCGATTATTACCGCTTGCGCTACAACCGCACCGTTGAAGTGCTGTGTACGCTGGCCATTGTGACTTCGTATCTGGGCTGGGTAGCGGCGCAGATCAAGGCGCTGGGGCTGGTGTTTTTTGTGGTCACTGGCGGCGCCATCAGCCAGCCGCTGGGCATGATCATCGGTGCGGCCATTGTGCTCACCTACACCACCTTCGGCGGCATGATGTCGGTGGCGATACTCGATTTTGTGCAAATGACGGTGATCATGGGCGGCATGCTTTACATCGGCTATGTGATTGCCGGCATGACCGGGGGTGTGGGCACCGTGGTAGCGCATGCGCACGCCGCCGGCAAGCTCGAGTTCTTCCCCGAAGCGAAAATGACGGCGTGGATACCCTTTATCGGCGCGTGGATCACCATGATGCTGGGCTCGATTCCGCAACAGGATGTGTTCCAGCGCATCACCTCGGCCAAGGATGAAAAAACCGCGGTGCGTGGCTCGGTGCTCGGCGGCTCGATTTATTTCGTGTTCGCCTTTGTGCCGATGTTCCTCGCCTATGCGGCAACGCTGGTGGACCCCAGGGTATTTACTGAGCTGCTCAGCAAGGATTCGCAATTGATATTACCCACGCTGATCCTGCAACACACGCCGCTGATTGCGCAGGTGGTGTTTTTCGGCGCGTTGCTGTCGGCCATCATGAGCTGTTCGAGCGCCACGCTGCTGGCGCCGTCGGTGGCGTTCTCGGAAAACATTATCCGTAACGCCTATCCGCATATGACGGATCGCGTGTTCCTGCGTACCATGCGCATAGTGTTGGTGTGTTTTGCCTGCATCGTGCTGGTGTTCGCGCTCAATTCCACCGCCAGCATTTTCAAGATGGTGGAGAACGCCTACAAGATCACGCTGGTGTCGGCGTTCTGGCCGCTGTTCCTCGGCCTTTACTGGAAGCGTGCCACCACGCAGGGCGCGCTTGCGGGCATCGCGGCGGGATTTTTCACCTGGCTCCTGCTGGAGTTCTTCGGCACCGATAACGAGGTATGGCTACCGCAGCTGGTGGGATTCGTGGCGGCCGGCGCGGCTATGGCCGCGGGTTCTTTGCTGCCACAGGTGGTGAGCCACCCTGCGCCGCCGCCCGCAATACATGCCGCGCATGCGCATGCCGCGAGTCACACGCATCACGTGGCGGCCACCAGCCATCATCACGCCGGCGGCGAAACACGCAACCCCTGATCCGGGCTCATGGCCGCGTATCCGCTTGAGCTACGATATGGCGCGGTCATTTGCGGCGTGCTCGCCTGCAACACCATCTACTATATCGTCGCGGGCCGCTTCAGCGAGGCGCTGGAGTCGGTGGCATGGTACGCGCTGCTGATTCTGTTCCTGCTCGAAACCACCAACCAGCGGCTGTCACATGTGAAGTGGGCACGCGCCGCGATGCGTGGCGCGCGCCTCGCTGCGACACTGGCCATCAGCGTCACCGCGGTACTCTATGTGCGCGAACAAGAATGGCTCGATGCCGCCAATCTTTGCTTGTGGATCGGCGTGGTAATCCTGCTGGAAATCGGCGTTTGGCGCCCGGCCATGGTGGCGGAGAATCGCCGCGTGTTCATCACCACCGCGGTGACGCTGTACGCGGCGCTCGGCGGGTTGATCGTAAACTGGCTTACCATCGGCAAGTGGATGAATGCGTGGGACGCGACCTGGTGGCTGATCGCGTTTGGCCTGCTGGAGGTTGCTGCGTTGCGTGCGAAGAGCACTTAAATATTTATTAAAAACATATAGTTATGGCGCCTGGACGTTTGCAATGCTGCGCGTGATCATCGCGTGGGACAGCGCTGTATCTTCCGCCAGTCCCAATTTCTCGAACAGCGGCAGACTCGAAGCCAACAGCGGCTTGAGCAGCGCGTCTTCCAGAGACAGATGAAATGCAATCGAAGCCTGCGGCCCCAACTGATCGGCAAAGTGCTTGATCGCAGCGTCCGCCGCGCGCGACGCGTTGCGGCCATGGACAAGAATTTCCACTGCAGCGCTCGTCGCCACGGGGTCCAGCGGCAAGCTGCCGCAAAGCGCGATGGTGATGCTACCCGCGCCGGCCTGTGCGCGCGCCAGCCGCGCGCGCAAAGCATCGCGGCCGAAGCGATCACGACAATGCGCGGGTTGCTGCGCGGCCAGCACTGCATCCATCGTCTCAAATGCCCCCATGGTGAGACACACCACGATCACGCTGTGCCCGCCGCCTGCGGATTTGACGGTCTCGCGGCACAGGCCTTTGACGCACGCCGCGGCCGTTTTCCACACCTGATCGTCCTGCTGCTGTGCGGATTTTTTACCCCACAGATTGCCGAACATGTTTAAGGCCTGTTCACAGACATGTCACGGATACGCCATGCGAAAGGCAGCGACGAATGCCGCGAACTGCGATGGCGGCAGCAGGTTGATGCCGGCCGCGCCTTTGCGTCCGCCGCCGCCAGCGAAGCGCGAGCACAGGTCATCGGCGCCCTGCGGGGCGCTTAACGGCGCGCGCACGCTGACAGTGTAGCCGCCGGCTTTGGTGACCAGCACGGCATGCGCGCGCCGTGGATGCGCCTGCGCCAGACGGTTGCCGAGGATGCCGTTGATGCGGCGGCTCCACGCGGCGTCAGGCAATACATAAAGCGCGGCGCCAGCGCCGGCGAATTCCGGCTTGATCGCTTCGGCGTGTAGCAGGTCCACCGTGTACGCGTTCTTCAGCACCTCGAACACCGGCTCATCGATCATGAATTCGCGTGGATCGGCGTACGGCGCAATCGCCTGATACAAATCGGCGGGGTGGTAATGCAGGTCATCGATCGACTCGCCGTAGGCGTTGTAGTTAAGGCAATCGCCCAACTCGTGCAGGCGCGCCAGCTCGTTGTGGTCCAGTTCCAGTGGCTGCGCGGCGCGTATCGCGGGTGCGACCAGATTGTCACCGAACGCTGCCACCACCGCCCACAGGCGCTGGCGGCCCGCCAGATAGCGATCCACCAGGAGGCTGGTGCAGACATCGGGCGCGGTGTCGATGTGCGCGCTCAGGCCGGGATGCACGGGTATCACGCCCGCCGCATGGTGATCAAAATAACGGCACTTCACGCCGCGCCCGAGCAAGCGCGCCAGCGCGGAGGCATTGGATTTGAGTGAAATGTCGAGCACCGTAATTTCATCGCCGGCATCCGCGTTCACGCGCGCGAGCAACTGGATGTCGCGTTTAACGCCGGTGATTAATTCTGCGTCTCGCGGTTCCTCCAGGCGCAGCTGCTGCAGCGCACACAGCCCGTCGGCGTCGCCGTTGAAAATATCGTAGTATTTGTGCAATGGTTTCCGGGTCCGAATCGAATAGGGTGGCGCATGCAACGGTGATCCCCCTGGCGGGGGAATCGCGGCACGTTTATCTGTTGTCACTGGTGCTGGCGTTAGCTTACCTGCTGGTTATCATGTACGCCAGCCTGCAGCCGTTTCGTGGCTGGCGTTTTCCGGCGGAAGATGTTTACGGCTTTCTCACCGCGCCCTGGCCGCGCCACATCACGTTCAGCGATGTGTTGATTAATGTGTCGGCGTATATTCCGCTGGGCTTTATGCTAACCCTCGGACTGCGTCTATGGTTGCCGCCGATGGCCGCCGTGGCGGCGGGTTTGCTGCTGGCGGCTGGGATCAGCATCGGCATGGAAAGCATACAAATGTTTTTGCCGGCGCGCATCGCGTCCAACGTCGACGTGCTGGCGAATGGCGCGGGCGCGTTAATTGGCGCGCTGGCGGCGCCGCTGTTTCTGCCGTCGCGGCGTATCGGCGCGCGCCTGGGCGCGTTACGCGACCGCGTGTTTATGCCGGGAGCGCTGATCGATATCGGCATCGTGGTGGCGGTGTTGTGGATCGTTACGCACTTGAACCCGCTGACCCAGGTTTTTGGCACCGGCAATCTGCGTGGGACATTTGATTTGCCCGCGTATTTTTTTCACACGCCCAGCCGTCTGCTGTCAGTGGAAGCGACGGTGGTGTTTTTCAATCTGCTGGCTATCGGCCTGCTGCTGTCGACGCTGCTGCGTGCCGGGACGCGCCGCGGCCTGGTTATTGGCGTTGTCATCGTGGCGGCACTGGCCTGCAAAATGCTGATCACCGCGTTTATGGGCAAACCGCAGGGCGCCTGGGCGTGGATGACGCCGGGGGCTATGCTCGGCCTCATGCTGGGGGGGACGCTGCTGGCCGGCATACTTGTGCTGGGCCGCAGCGCACGCCTGAGTCTGGCGCTGTTGTCCCTGGTGATCGCATTGGCGGTGATTAATCTCGCGCCTGACAACCCCTATTTCAGTTTGCCGCCACAATTAACCAGCGGCAAGGCCAGTCACTTTCTGAGTTTTTCCGCAATACTGCGTGCATTATCGGAACTGTGGCCGCTGATCGCGTTATCCTATTTGTGTGTGGCATTGTGGCGCAACCGGCCACGCCAATCCATTGACCGCGCGAAACATTTATAATCCGACGCTACACCATGAAGAGAGGGCTATCCCGTGAGCTATTATGAACGGCACGTTTTTTTCTGTTGTAACCAGCGCGACACCGGCGCCAACTGCTGCAATGACCATGGCGCGAGCAAGATTCGCGACTACGCCAAAGACAAGGTCAAATCTCTGAAGCTCTCCGGCAAGGGCAAGGTGCGCGTCAACATGGCTGGCTGCCTCGACCGTTGCGACGAAGGCCCGGTAATGGTGATTTACCCGGAAGAGGTCTGGTACACCTACGTCGATCAGGAGGACGTCGACGAAATCGTGCAGGAGCATTTGGTGCATGGGCGGGTGGTGGAGAGGCTGAAAATCTAGGGCTGCGTGAAGGGGGAAGGGTGAAGGGGGAAGGGGCACCCCCAATCACCCACCCTTCCCTCTTCACCCTTCACCTTTCACGGTTCTCACGCCCCATGCCGCCCCCTCACCCCGAACGCGTACTCATCCCCGGTCCCGCCGGCAACATCGATACCGACATCAACGATCCCGGCACACTGCGGCGTGGCATCGCGCTGATTGCGCATCCGCATCCTTTGCAGGGTGGCGCCAAAGACAACAAGGTGGTGACGACGCTGGCACGCACGCTTTACAGCTTGGGCTATGTGGCGGTACGGCCGAATTTTCGTGGCGTGGGTGCGAGCGCGGGCAGCCACGACAAAGGCATCGGCGAGACCGATGACCTGGTCGCGGTAGCCGAGTACGCCATGGCACGTTTTAATACGCAAACGCTGCTGCTGGCGGGTTTTTCGTTTGGCAGCTTTGTGCAAACGCGCGTCGCCAGGCGCATAGCGTGTGAACGCATGGTGCTGGTCGGTGCGGCGGTGAATCGCTTTGCCACCGAGACGGTTCCTGAAAATACCCTGATTGTTCACGGCGAGCACGATGATGTGGTGCCGCTGGCGGCCGTACTCGATTGGGCGCGTCCGCAAAATCTGCCGGTGGTGGTGGTGCCGGGCGGCGAACATTTTTTTCACGGCCGGCTAAACCTGCTGTCGCAAATCGTTAGCCGCTGGTGCGCGTGACGCATCTGGCCGTCAGCGGATTACGCAAGTGTTATGAGGGCCGCGAGGTCATTGCGGGCGTGGATTTCGAACTGAAGCCCGGCGAATGTTTTGGCCTGCTCGGCCCCAACGGCGCGGGTAAAACCACCACGCTGCGTCTTGCGCTGGGCCTGACCCAACCCGACAGCGGCGCCATCACGTTGCTGGATCACGATGTTTTGACACACGCGCGCGAAGCCCGCACGCGCGTGGGCGTGGTGCCGCAACTCGACAATCTCGACCCCGATTTCACGGTGCGTGAAAACCTGCTGGTGTATGGGCGTTATTTCGGCATCACGCACCTTGAACTGGAACGGCGCATACCCGAATTGCTTGAATACGCGGGCCTCGCTGCACGCGCCGATGCGCGTATACAAACGCTTTCGGGCGGCATGAAACGGCGATTGACGCTGGCGCGCGCGCTGGTCAACGATCCCGATTTGTTGTTTCTGGATGAACCGACCACCGGGCTCGACCCGCAGGCGCGGCATGTCATCTGGGAGCGCTTGCGCCAGCTCACGCTGCGCGGCAAAACGCTGCTGCTCACCACGCATTTCATGGAAGAAGCCGAGCGCCTGTGCCACCGTCTCGCCATCATGGATCACGGGCGCATCATCTCCATTGGCACGCCGCGCGAACTGATCGCCGCGAATATCGAAGCGGAAGTGGTTGAAGTTTACGGCGATGGCGCCGGCGAATGGGCGGCGACGACTGGCGGCAATCTCGCCGAGCGCTGTGAAACACATGGCGAAACGGTGTTTTGCTATGCGCGTGACGCGCAGGCGCTGGTCGCTGATCTGGCGCATCACGGCGCGCAAACCAACATGCGTTATTTGCACCGCCGCGCCAATCTTGAGGATGTGTTTTTGAAATTGACGGGGCGGGAGTTGAGGGACTGACGATCGGTGAAGGAGTGAATGGGTGAATGAGTAAATGGGGTACCCCCTTCACTCCTTCACCCCTTCACTTTTCACTGTATTAACCCATTGACAATCATGCAACCATCCCTCCGCTTCCTCCATGTGTGGCGCCGCAATCTGCTGGTATGGCGCAAGCTGGCGATACCCTCGGTGCTGGGGAACCTTGCCGATCCGCTGCTGTATATGGTGGGCCTCGGTTACGGTCTCGGCAGCATGCTGCCGCAGATGCAGGGCGTGAGTTACGTGGCGTTTCTCGCCGGCGGTGTGGTGTGTTCTTCGACCATGATGACGGCGTCGTTCGAGGCCATGTATTCGGCGTTTTCGCGCATGCATGTGCAGCGCACCTGGGACGCCATCATCAACGCGCCATTGACGCTTGACGATGTGGTGCTGGGAGAATGGGTGTGGGCGGCCAGCAAAAGCGTGCTGTCGGGCTGCGCGGTGCTGGTGGTTGCGAGCGCGTTGGGACTGGTCGGTTCGGCATTGGCGTTGTTGATCGTGCCGGTGATTCTGCTCACCGGTCTGGTGTTTGCGGGACTGGGACTGATCATCACCGCATGCTCGCCCAGTTACGATTTTTTCATGTATTACTTCACCCTGGCCATCACGCCGATGATGCTGCTATGCGGCGTGTTTTTTCCGCTCGAGCAGTTGCCCGCCCTCGCACAAATGGCCGCGCAATTACTGCCGCTGACGCACGCCGTGGCGCTGTCGCGTCCGCTGATGAACGGCATGCTGCCTGATCAGGCGTGGCTGCATGTGCTGGTGCTGCTGGTTTACGCCGGTGTAAGCTACGCTGTTGCACGGCAGTTGCTGATAAAGCGTATTCTTAAGTAGGCGTATCGGGTAAACGCAATATGTTATGGGTTAAAGTACTGCATATCTTCTTTGTCATCGCATGGTTCGCGGGCCTGTTCTATTTGCCGCGTATCCTGGTGAACATGGCGATGGAACGCGACAGCGCAGCGCAAGCGCGTTTAATCACCATGGCGCGCAAGCTCTATCGCTTCATGACCCCGCTGGCGATTTTTGCGCTTGGCTTCGGCGTGTGGCTGTGGCTGGGTTACGGTTTTGGCGGCGGCTGGTTACAGCTTAAACTGGTGTTAGTCATTCTACTGGCCGGTTATCATCATGCCTGCGGACGCTTGCTGGCAAAGTTCGAGCAGGGTCGTAACACGCGCTCACACGTGTGGTACCGGTGGTTTAATGAAGTGCCGACGATAATCCTGCTGCTGGTTGTTGTGCTCACCGTGGTCAAACCGTTTTGATGCTGATGCCTGCGCCGTTCGCCACCCTCGTGCTTGCCGCCGCGCTCGCCACTATGCCCTGGAGCGTGCGCGCCGAAGCCCGCATCATCGTGCAGCAATCGCCGCTGGCGGGTTTCCAGTTCTACGACGGCAAGGCGCTGTGGGACGAGATGAAAGCGGGCGATGCGCTGACGCTGGTGCGCGAACGCGACAATGCGCATGACGCCAACGCCGTGCGCATCGAATGGAAAGGCAGCCGGCTCGGTTACATTCCGCGCCGCGAAAACGCCGATGTCGCGCGGCAGATGGATCGCGGCGCCGCGGTCAAGGCGCGCATCGTCAAACTCACGCAGGCGCGCAATCCGTGGCAGCGCGTCTTGTTTGAAGTCTACGTTGAGCTGTAATGCGTCTGTGAATAGACGTTGAGCAAGGACGCGCAATTTTTCGCGAGTTGTCCGCGCGGCCTCGAACAGGTGCTCGCAAGGGAACTCACGGCGCTTGCGGCAGCGGGTGTTAGCGCCGTCGATGGCGGTGTGCATTTTTCAGGTGCTTTTACGCTGGGTTATGCCGTCAATCTGCACAGCCGCGTTGCCAGCCGTGTGTTGTGGCGTGTGGGCCAGGCGCGTTACCGTTCGGATCAGGACATCTATGATGCCACGCGTGCGCTCGACTGGCCCGCATGGTTCAGTGTGGCATGCACTTTGCGCGTGAACGTATCGGCGAACAAGGCGCCGGTGAAAAGCCTCGATTTCATCACGCTGCGCATCAAGGACGCGATCTGCGACGTGTTTCGCGCGCGCGGCGGCCAGCGGCCGAGCATCGATACGCACGCACCGGACGTGCGCGTGCATGCCTTTCTCACCGCCACTGATCTCACCTTGTATCTCGACCTGTCAGGCGAACCGCTGTTCAAGCGCGGCTACCGGCGCGAGGCGGGCGCAGCGCCACTGCGTGAAAATCTCGCGGCGGGCATGCTGGCGCTGTCGGGCTGGACACCGGATACGCCGCTGCTGGATCCGCTGTGCGGCAGCGGTACTATTTTGTGTGAAGCGGCGCTGATCGCGGCCTGCCGTGCGCCCGGCATAGGCCGTGCGTTCGGCTTCGAGAAGCTGTTGAATTTCGATGCCCGCGCCTGGGATGCGCTGCGCCACCAGGCCAAGGCTGCTGAAATCAACCCGGGCAGAGTAATTATTTACGGCTCCGATCTGCGGGGTGATGCGCTGCAGCTGACACGCGCTAATCTCGACGAACTGGCGTTGACCGGCAGCGTAGCGCTCAAGCAAGCCAACGTGTTTGAAATGCCCGCACCCGCGCCAGCGGGTGTCATCGTCACCAATCCGCCCTACGGCGTGCGTATGGAAGAGCGCGACGAGCTCGCGGCGTTTTATCCCAAACTGGGCGATGCGCTGAAGCAAAAATTCAGCGGCTGGACGGCGTACCTGTTGTCGGCGGATATGCAACTGGCAAAAAAAATCGGCCTCGCCGCATCCAAACGCACGCCGCTTTTTAACGGCGCGCTGGAATGCCGTTTGTTTGAATACAAACTGGTGGCGGGCACGATGCGGCGGGTGAAACCGGCGCCGGTCGCACCGCCTTAAACCGGCGTCGCGATCAGGTCAACTGCAAATGATCGATGCCGGTCATGATATCCTTGTCTTTGGCTTCCCTGCCCTGAAGCTTGATTGACAGCCGCAATTCGTTGAGCGAGTCGGCATTGCGCAGCGCGTCCTCGTAACTCACCAGTCCCGCCTCATACAAATCGAACAGATGCTGGTCGAAAGTTTGCATGCCCAGCTCACGCGATTTTTTCATGATCTCCTTGATCTCGTGCACGTCACCTTTGAAAATCAGGTCCGAGATCAGCGGCGTATTGAGCAGGATTTCAACCGCCGCCGCGCGCCCTTTGCCATCGCGCCTGGGCAGCAGGCGCTGTGAAACAATACCGCGAATGTTGAGCGACAAATCCATTAGCAGTTGATGTTTGCGCTCTTCGGGGAAAAAGTTAATGATGCGATCCAGCGCCTGGTTGGCGCTGTTCGCATGCAGGGTCGCCATGCACAAGTGCCCGGTTTCGGCAAACGCGATCGCGTAGTCCATGGTTTCGCGATCCCGAATCTCGCCGATCAGAATCACATCGGGCGCCTGCCGCAGCGTGTTGCGCAGCGCGGCGTGCCAGGAGTCGGTATCTACGCCCACTTCACGCTGCGTGATGACACAGTTCTTGTGATCATGCACGAATTCAATCGGGTCTTCGATGGTGATGATGTGGCCGTAGGAGTGTTCGTTGCGGTGGCCGATCATCGCCGCCAGCGAGGTCGATTTGCCGGAGCCGGTGCCGCCGGCCATGATTAACAGACCGCGTTTGGCCATCACCACATCCTTGAGCACCGGCGGCAATCCGAGATCCTCAAAATTCGGGATCTTGGCGACGATGGTACGCAGCACCATGCCCACCCGCGCCTGCTGCACAAAAGCGCTGACCCGAAAACGGCCGATGCCGCCGGGGTTGATGGCGAAGTTGCATTCCTTGGTGGATTCAAACTCCGCCGACTGTTTGTCGTTCATCATCGCGGCCGCGAGATCAGCGGTGTGCTGCGGCGTGAGCGACTGATTGGCGACCGGGGTCATCCTGCCGTCAAGCTTGATCGCCGGCGGAAACCCGGCGGTGATAAAAAGGTCGGACGCCTTCTTCGCGACCATCGCCCGCAGCAGGTCATGCATGAATTTGACGCCGGTGTCTCTATCCATCCTGATGCTCCCGCCGCCGCTGCGGCACGTGAAGTGTGGGTTTACTGAAAATGGTCCTTGTTCGCGGCCTTGCCGCGCGCCTCTTCCTTGCTGACGATGTTGCGCTTGACCAGATCCTGCAGATTTTGATCGAGCGTCTGCATGCCGAGCTGGGCGCCGGTCTGGATTGCCGAGTACATCTGCGCGATCTTGCCCTCGCGGATGAGGTTGCGAATCGCCGGCGTGCCCACCATGATTTCGTGCGCGGCGACACGGCTGTTGCCGTCCTTGGTTTTGAGCAGGGTCTGCGATATCACCGCGCGCAGCGACTCCGACAACATCGCGCGCATCATTTCTTTTTCCTCGGCCGGGAACACGTCGATAATACGGTCGATGGTCTTGGCGGCCGAACTCGTGTGCAGGGTGCCAAACACCAAATGGCCGGTTTCCGCCGCGGTCATCGCGAGGCGGATGGTTTCCAGATCGCGCAGCTCGCCGACCAGAATAATGTCCGGGTCTTCGCGCAGCGCCGAGCGCAGCGCGTTGGAAAACGACAGCGTGTGCGGGCCGACTTCGCGCTGGTTGATCAGACATTTTTTGGATTCGTGCACGAATTCGATGGGGTCTTCCACCGTCAGTATGTGGCCGAATTCGTTTTCGTTGATGTGGTTAACCATCGCCGCCAGCGTGGTTGATTTGCCCGATCCGGTGGGACCGGTGACCAGCACCACGCCGCGCGGCTGATCGGCGATATCGATGAAAACCTTGGGCGCCTTCAAATCCTCCAGCGACAATACCTTGGACGGAATGGTACGGAACACGCCGCCCGCGCCGCGATTTTGCACGAACGCATTGACGCGAAAGCGCGCGAGATTGGGTATTTCGAAGGAAAAATCGCAATCCAGATTTTCCTCGTAGAATTTACGCTGACCGTCGTTCATGATGTCATAAATCATCGCATGAACGTCTTTGTGCTCAAGCGGCGGCAGGTTGATGCGGCGGATGTCGCCTTGCACGCGTATCATCGGCGGCAGCCCCGACGACAAATGCAGGTCAGAGGCTTTGTTCTTGACTACAAAGGCCAGCAGTTCCGCGATGTCCATTATAATTTCCCCGGTAAGCTTGGTTCTGAAGTCCAGTCACTGATGCGCATGCAGGATGATGCGTGGCATCCCAAGGTTTGATTCTACGCCATTCCCGATAGTGCCCGCACGGGTAAATTATGTCCACAATCGCCGCCAACTTGCAAGGTGTGAAGTCCCGCATCGCCACTGCCGCAAACGCCGCAGGGCGAGCGCCGGACGCGATAACGCTGCTCGCGGTAAGCAAAACGGTTGCGGCAGGCACGCTGCGCGAGTGCGCCGCCGCCGGGCAGCGCGCGTTTGGCGAGAATTATCTGCAGGAAGCGCTGGATAAAATCAGGCTGCTGAGTGCGCTGGATCTCGAATGGCATTTTATCGGCCCCCTGCAGAGCAACAAGACACGGCTTATCGCGGAAAACTTTCATTGGGTGCACAGCGTCGAACGCGAACGCATTGCGGCACGGCTAAACGATGCGCGGCCCCCCCACCTGCCGCCGCTGAACGTGTGCATCCAGGTCAATATCAGTGGCGAAGCCAGCAAATCGGGCATAGCGCCGGGCGCCGAAGTGACGCTGGCAGCGGCGATACGCGCGATGCCCCGGCTTAAGTTGCGCGGCCTGATGGCCATTCCCGAACCCACACCTGACACCGCGCTGCGCCGCCAGCGCTACGCGTTGTTGCGCCAGCTGCAGGATACGCTGATCGCACTGGGGCATCCGCTGGACACGCTGTCGATGGGCATGTCGGATGATATGGAGGATGCCATCGCCGAGGGCGCCACGATGGTGCGCGTCGGTACTGCCGTGTTCGGCGCGAGGGCGTGAAGGGTGAAGAGTGAAGGGTGTAAGGGGGGGTGACGGGTGAAATGTGAACAGCAACACCGGCTTGCGCGTTACCATAGCACCACTCTTCACCCTTCACTCTTCACCCTTCACCCTTCACCCTTCACCCTTCACCCTTCACGCCCTTACACCATGAACCTCACCTTCATCGGCGGCGGCAACATGGCCAGCGCCATTATTGGCGGCCTGTTACAGCGGGGCTGGAATCGCGACAACCTGCGCGTGGTCGAAATAGCGCCGGCCGCGCGCGAAAAACTGCAACAGGCCTTCGGCATTCAAACCTTTTCCGGCGTGAGCGCCGAAGCGGTGCAAGCGGATTGCGTGCTGCTTGCCATCAAGCCGCAGCATATGCGCGAGGCTGCCGCGCAACTCGCGCCGCTGATCCGCAACGCCCTGGTCATCAGTATCGCCGCGGGTATACGCGGCGCCGATTTGTCACGCTGGCTTAACGGCCATCAACGTATTGTGCGCGTCATGCCCAACACGCCGGCGCTGGTGCTCGCGGGTATCTCCGGCCTCTACGCCATGCCGGGGGTTTCGGCCGAAGATCGCGCGCGCGCTGAAACCATCATGGGCGCGGTGGGCGAAAGCGTGTGGGTCGGGCGCGAGCAGGATATCGATGCGGTAACCGCAGTGTCGGGCAGCGGGCCTGCCTACGTATTTTATTTTATCGAAGCACTGGAGCTGGCCGCACGCGAACTGGGCCTGAGCCCGGCGACAGCGCGCCAATTGGCGATCACCACGTTTAGCGGCGCGGCCAAACTCGCCGCGCAAAGCAGCGAAGACACCGCCACCTTGCGCGCACGCGTCACTTCCAAAGGCGGCACCACCGAACGCGCGCTGGCATCGATGGAAGGCGATGTGCTCAAGGCTGCCATCGTGCGTGCGGTGAAAGCCGCCGCCGAACGCTCGCGCGAACTGGGCGATGAGTTGGGGAAAGGCTGATCGCGTAAGCATTGTAACTAATTGTTTTTATTGATAATTTTATATGTTCACGCAAGCGCTGGTATTCCTGATTCAGACCCTGTGCGAATTCTTCGCCGGGGTGTTGTTGCTGCGCTTCTGGATGCAGGCGAGCCGCACCGCCTCGCGCAACCCGCTGTCGGCGTTTGTGCAGGCGCTGACCAACTTCGTGGTGTTGCCGGCGCGGCGCGTAATTCCCGGCCTGCGGGGACATGATCTTGCGACGCTGGTGCTGGCATGGCTGGTATTGGTTGTCGAAGTGCTGCTGCTACTTCTGCTCAGAGGCGTGGTGCCGGATTCGGGCGCAGCCACGGGCCTGTTGCTGTTGATGGCGGTGGTGATGCTGCTGCGGCTGGCGATTTATCTGGCGATAGGCGCGATTTTTTTACAGGTTATTTTGTCGTGGGTGAATCCGGCCAGTCCGATGGCGCCGGTGGTCGCCGCATTGACGCGCCCGCTGCTGCGGCCGATTCAGCGGCTGGTGCCGCCCATCGGCATGGTCGATCTGTCGCCGCTGATTGCGCTGCTGCTGCTGCAACTGGTGCTGATGGTTCCGCTGGCTTACCTGGAACGCTGGGTCAGCGGCGGATTCTGATTTTACGTTGGCGTTTTTTACTCGCGTGCCGACTCTTCGCGCACCGCTTGCGCGCTCTCGCGCCGCCCCTGCCGGCGCAAAATAAATGCGCGCACCAGCAAACTGATCGCGATCCATAGCCCCAGCAGCGCCAGCGGCGCCACCACCGCCAGCGGCCACCATAACGCCACTGCCATCAGCGCCAGCATCACCACCGCAACCGCGGCCATGATGCCGGCCTCGGCCGGGCTCAGCACGCGGTGATTGGTCATGGCCGCGCCCACGGTGCGGCCGATGCGCAACGCGCCCGCCGCCGCGCGCGATGCGCTGCCGCGAAAGCGTCCACGCACGGACTCGCGGTGCAATGAAAGGTGCACGCGGTTGCGCGTGGAGAGCAGGATTTCGGTGGCGTTGGCGAGGTCTTCCATGTAGGTTGTCTCCATCAGCGCCGCGAAATTGTCATCCTCGATCGCGATATCGAGTTCGTAGTTACCGATCCAACTGGCGACATTGAGATTGGTCGATCCCACGCGCGCCCAGCGGCCATCGGCCACCGCGGTCTTGGCGTGCAGCATCGGGCCGTTCCATTCAAACACGCGGATGCCGGCTTCGAGCAGCGGACGGTATCCGGCACGCGACAAGGTGGACACCGCGATCATATTGCTCGCCCCCGGTACCAGCAGGCGCACATCCACGCCGTCCAGCGCGGCGGCACGCAGCGCCTGCACATACGACGCGGTGCCGACGTAGTAAGCGTCGGTCAACCACAGCGTGCGTTCCGCCATCGCGGCGATCAGTTGATCGAGGCGATAAAGGTTGGCGTAATTGGGCTGGTTCGCCAGCACCCGCAAGGTGATGTCGCCGGTGCGCGCAATCGCCGCTGCCGCGGTCAACGCCGCCTCCGGCAAGGGCGCGCCGGCTGCGGCCCACACCTGCGCAAAGGCGCGTTCCAAATCCGCCACTGCCGGCCCCGTGATCTCGATGCCGGTGTCGCGCCAGGGTGCAATCCCTTGCGCGGCATTGCCTTCCCAGCGCGAACTCACGCACAGGCCCGACACAAAACCCACACGGCCATCCACCGTCATCATCTTGCGATGATCGCGCCGCATCCAGCCGAACGGGCTGCCGACCCACGGCGCGTTAAACACCCGCACTTCACCGCCGGCCTCGCTTAAACCCTGCAGCACACGGTGCGATCCCAGGCCGAGGCCGCCGAACCAGTCGTAAATGACACATACCTGAACACCGGCGCGCGCGCGTTCGCTTAACGCAGCGGCGAAACGCCGTCCCGCGGCATCGTTGGCAATGATGTAGTTCTCGAACAAAATCGTGCGCTGCGCGCCTGCGATAGCCGCCAGCCAGGCAGGATAGTTTTCGCCCGCATCTTTTAACAACCGCACCTGATTGCCCGGCACCAGCGGCGCGCCCGCCGTGCGCGACAACGCCTGCTCCGCCAGCATCCGCAGCGGCGCGGTGGCGCGTGGATCATTACGGCCGTTGTCGCTTGCCATGGTTGGCCCTTTGGGCTGTGAAGGGTGAAGAGTGAAGAGTGAAGGGGTACCCCATTCACTCCTTCACATCTTCACGGGTTTTTACCCTTCACTCTTCACTCTTCACGCTTCTACATCAACACAATATCAAACTGTTCCTGGTTGTAAAGGCTTTCAACCTGCAGCGACACCGGTTTGCCGATGTCGTCGGACAGTATCGCCAGGCTTTGCGATTCCTCGTCGAGAAACATATCGATCACTTGTTGCGAGGCAAGAATGCGGAATTCACGCGCATCGAACTGGCGCGCCTCCAGCATCAGTTCGCGCAAAATCTGGTAACACACGGTCTGCGCGGTTTTGAGCTCCCCGCGGCCTTCGCATACCGGGCAGGGCTGGCACAACACATGTGCCAGCGACTCGCGCGTGCGCTTGCGCGTCATTTCCACCAGCCCCAATTGGGTGAAGCCGTTGATGGTCATGCGCGTACGGTCGCGCGCCAGCGCCTTGCGCAATTCGTTGAGCACCGCGTTACGATGCTCGTCGCTGGCCATGTCGATGAAGTCGATGATAATAATGCCGCCGAGATTGCGCAGCCGCAATTGGCGCGCGATCACCTGCGCGGCTTCGAGATTGGTTTTGAAGATGGTGTCATCAAAACTGCGCACACCCACGAAGCCGCCGGTATTGACGTCAACCGTGGTCAGCGCTTCGGTCTGGTCGAAGATCAGATAGCCGCCGGATTTAAGGCCCACGCGCCGCGCCAGCGCTTTTTCGATCTCGCCCTCAACGCCATACAAATCAAACAGCGGCCGCTCGCCCTGATACCAGTTGATGCGCTCGGCGCTGGCCGGTGTGTAATCGCGTGCGAACTGCTGCAGGGTGCGATGCACGGTTTCGGTATCGACCAGGATCTGCGCCGTTTCGTCTCCGACAAAATCGCGCAGCACGCGCAGACTCAGATTCAGGTCCTGATACAAAAGCGTCAATGGCGCGGCGCTCCGCGCGTGTTCCTGTATGCGCCGCCAAATCTTGTGCAAAAAGGCGAGATCGGAAGCCAGTTCAATTTCGGAGGCTGTCTCCGCCATGGTGCGTATGATGTAGCCGCCCTTTTCGCCGCAGGGCAGAAGAGCTTGCAGTTTTTCACGCAAATGCGCACGGCCTTCTTCATCCTCGATGCGTTGCGATATGCCGATGTAAGCGTCGTCCTGCGGCAGATACACCAGGAACCGCCCGGCGATGCTGATTTGCGTGGAGAGCCGCGCGCCCTTGGTGCCCAGCGGGTCTTTCACCACCTGCACCATCAGGTTCTGACCCTCGGCGAGCAATTGTTCAATGGGCGGTCCGCTGCCGCCGTGGCCGCCGTTTTGTCTGCTGCCCCAGATGTCGGCGACATGCAGAAACGCCGCGCGGTCACCCGCGATATCGACAAACGCCGATTGCATGCCGGGCAGCACCCGCACCACCTTGCCCATGTAGACGTTGCCCACCAGACCGCGCGCGGAGGTGCGCTCCACATGCAATTCGTGCATCACGCCGTTCTCAATAACGGCGACGCGCGTCTCCTGCGGGGTAACGTTGATGAGTATTTCTTCGCTCATGGTTTAGAGGCCGTGAAGGGTGAAGAGTGAAGGGTGAAGGGTGAAAGATGCACTGCGCGGGGTGGACTTTACTCTTCACTCTTCACTCTTCCCCCTTCACGTTTCAACACCAAAGAGCGCCAGCAACTCCGCCGTTTGCGCCAGCGGCAAGCCCATGATACCGGAGTAACTGCCTTCGATACGCGTGATGAACGCGGCAGCGCGGCCCTGCACCGCGTACGCGCCGGCCTTGTCCATGGGCTCGCCGGTCTGGATGTAACGGTGTATGCGCGCGCTATCCAGCGGCTGCATCCACACGCTGGATATGCTTACGCGCGTCTCGAAACGCGTGGCGAATGCCATCGCCACCACGGTAATCACGGTGTGTTCGCGACCGCTGAGTGTGGCGAGAATTTCTTGCGCGTGCATGGCATCGCGCGGTTTGCCGATGATGCGTTCATTCAAGGCGATGGTAGTGTCGGCGGCGAGCACCGGCTTTGGCACACCCGCGCGCCGTGCCAGGGCATTCAACCCGGCGCGGGCCTTGGCGCTGGCCACGCGCAGGGCGTAGTCGCGCGGCGCTTCGTTTTCATGCGGTGTCTCGTCCACGTCCAGACGGCGTTTGGCATCTTCGCGCAGCAACAGGAGTTCGTGACCGACGCCGATCTGATGTAACAGCGCGCGCCGCCGCGTGCTGCGCGACGCCAGATATATTTGATTCATATGCAGGACTTAGGGGCAGTTATCAGGACTGAGGACTGAGCAAGCGCCGCAGCGGGTTACTCAGTCCTCATTCCTCAGTCCTGCCGTTCAATCCCGATGATACGGGTGATTGCCGAGGATCGACGCGGCGCGGTACAACTGCTCGGCAAGCACCACCCGCGCGAGCCCATGCGGCAGCGTCAGCGGTGACAGCGACCACAACCAGTGCGCGCCGGATTTCAAACGTGCCGCCGTGCCATCGGCGCCGCCGATGACAAACGCCACGTCCCGGCCGCCGTTGCGCCACTGCAGCATGCGCTGCGCCAGTTGCCGTGTGGACACGCTCTTGCCGCTCTCATCCAGCACCACCGTCAGCGCATTTTTTGGCAGTGCCGCTTCGATGCGCTGTGCTTCCTTGTCCAGCACCCGTGCGGCATCACCGGCACCGGATACGGCGCCACGCGGTTCCGGCTTAAGTTCAATCAGCGCCAGCGGCATTTCGCGGGGCAAGCGTCTGGCGTACTGGCTAAACCCGCTGTTGATCCATTCGGGCATGCGGTGTCCCACCGCCAGCACACAGAGCTTCACGGCTTCACCGCGTCACCGGGTTACTTTGGGACTGCGCGTTTGGCGCGCGGTTTGGCAGGCTTGCTGGTCTTGACCGCCGTGGCTGGTTTGCTGGCCTTGGCGCGTTTGGGCGGCGGCGCCCACAGTTCTTCGAGATTGTAGTACTGGCGTATCGCCGGTTGCATGATGTGTATCACTGCCGCACCGATATCCACCAGCACCCACTCGCCCGTTCGTTCGCCTTCGACGCCGTAGACCTTGCCGCCGGCGGCTTTAACCATTTCCTGCACCCGGTTGGCGAGCGCGCGGCACTGCCGGTTGGAGTCTCCGCTGGCGACGATCACGGTATCGAAAAACGCGGTCATTTTTTTTACATCGAACACCTGAATGTCACGTGCTTTCACGTCTTCCAGCGCATCGAATGCCGCGCGGGTTAATTTGTCCAGGCGCATGGTTATAAATTATCCTTTAAAAACAGTTGATTGCTTTCGATGTGCGCAAGCACGGCAGCGGGCAGCAGATAACGCACACTGCGCCGGGCGTGGATCGCCGCGCGGATCGCGGTGGCAGAAATATCCAGTGCGGTGATCGGCGTCACCACGATCGACCCTGCGCAGGCGCGATGCACCATGGCGGCATCAGGCGTACGGCGTTGTGCAAGCTCGCGCGCCAGAGATTCATCCTGGATATCCGCCAGCGCGGCACCCGGGCGGTGCGCCACCGCGATGTGCGCAAGGCTGAAAATTTCGCGCCAGCGATGCCAGCGGTTGAAGGCAACAAACGCGTCCGCCCCCATCATCAGCACCAGCGGCTGCGCGGCGCCCAGTTCGGCGCGTAATTCCGACAGCGTGTCAAAACTGTACGAGGGCCCGCTGCGGCGTGTCTCGCGCTCGTCAACGGCAAACAAGGGGTTGTCTGCAATCGCCAGTTTCACCATCGCCACGCGCTGCGCCACTGCGCTTTGCGGCGCGGCACGATGCGGTGGTGTGCCCCCGGGTATAAAGCGCGTTTGCGCAAGGCCCAGCGCTTCGCTGACCTCCTGCGCCAGCCGCAAGTGGCCGTAGTGTATCGGATCGAAAGTGCCGCCGAGTATGCCGATCGCCGTATGCATCAATCCGTTCAAGGCAATCAGAGCACCAGGCGGCGAATGTCAGCCAGCGTCTGCGACAGAAACGACACAAAGCGCGCGCCCTGTGCGCCATCGATCACACGATGGTCATACGACAGCGACAACGGCAGCATCAGCCGTGGCTGGAATGCCTTGCCGTCCCACAGCGGTTTCAGGGTTGCTTTGCCGACACCGAGAATGGCGACTTCCGGCGCGTTAATGATGGGCGTAAACATCGTGCCGCCGAGTCCGCCCAGGCTGGAAATCGAAAAACAGCCGCCTTGCACATCCGCCGGCGCGATTTTGCCGCTGCGCATGCGTTCGCTTACCGCACCGAGTTCCTGCGCGATGTCAAGCAAGCCCTTTTTGTCGACGTCGCGTATCACCGGCACCACCAGGCCATTGGGGGTATCGACCGCGACGCCGATATGAAAATACTGCTTCAAGGTGAGACTCTCGCCGTCGGCCGACAGCGACGAATTGAATTCAGGAAACTGCTTTAACGCCACCACCGCGCCTTTCATCAAAAACCCCAGCAGGGTGAATTTGATGCCTTTGCGTTTGGCCTCGTCGGCCTGTGATTTGCGAAAAGCCTCCAGCTCGGTAATGTCGGCTTCGTCGTGCTGTGTCACGTGCGGAATGCTCACCCAGTTGCGATGCAAAAATCCGCCCGACAGCTTGCGGATGCGCGACAGCGGCTTGCTTTCGACCGCGCCGAATTTCGAGAAATCAATCTGCGGCATCGGCGGCAGATTCCATCCCGGCCCGCCAGCGGGGGATGTGCCAGGCGCGCCGTTACGGGTTTTGGCTAACTCCGCTTTGACGAATGCCTGCACGTCTTCGCGCAGGATGCGATTTTTCGGGCCACTGCCATGGAGGCGCGGCAGATCAACGCCGAGTTCGCGTGCGAATTGCCGCACCGACGGACTGGCGTGAGCGGGGCTGTCCGCGGATACTTGCGGCGCCATGGTTTCCGTTGGCGACACCGCAACCACTGGCTGTGCCTGCTGCACCACTGGCGGCGCCGCTGCGGGCGCAACCGCCACCGGTATCGCAGCCGTTTTTGCAACCGGCGCGGCGGGAGCAGCCTGCGCCGCCAGCGGCTCCAGCATCAGCACCGGCGTGCCCTTGGACACCTTGTCGCCGGTCTTGACCAGGATCGCTTTCACCACGCCGCTCGCGGGCGACGGCACATCCATCGTCGCCTTATCGGATTCGAGCGTCATCAGCGAATCCTCAGCCTTGATCGTGTCGCCGGGTTTGACGAACACCTCGATTACCGGGATGTTCTTGAAGTCCCCGATGTCGGGGACTTTGACTTCCACTACGTTGCTCATGGATTCACGGATTTTCGTTGATCAAACCTGCACCGGATTGGGTTTGTCCGGATCAATGCCATAACGCTGGATCGCATCGGCCACTTTCGCGCGCGGCACCGCCTCCTGATCGGCGAGCGCTTTGAGCGCCGCCACCGCAACGAAGTTTCGATCCACCTCGAAATGCCGCCGCAGCGCACGCCGCGTGTCGGAGCGCCCGAAGCCATCGGTGCCGAGCACGGCGTAGTGCAGGGTGGGCAAGAACGCGCGTATCTGATCGGCGTAGGCTTTCATGTAATCGGTTGCCGCCACCACCGGCCCGCTGCGATCCTTGAGGCATTGCGTGACATACGATTCGCGCGGCGTATCTTCAGGATGCAGCGTATTCCAGCGCTGCGCATCCAGACCATCGCGCCGCAATTGATTAAAGCTGGTGACGCTCCAGATATCGGCGGCGATGCCGTAGTCCTTTGCGAGCATCTCGGCGCCCGCAATCACTTCGCGCAATATGGTGCCGCTGCCGAGCAACTGCACTTTAAGCTGATCTTTTTCGGCTTTGCCCTCACGCAGCAAATACATGCCGCGCAGTATGCCCTTTTCCACGCCGTCGGGCATCGCCGGGTGCGTGTAATTTTCATTCATCACGGTGATGTAATAGAACACGTCTTCCTGTTCCTGATACATGCGCCGCATGCCGTCCTGAATAATCACCGCGAGTTCATAGGCGTAGGTTGGGTCGTAGGCGAGGCAGTTGGGAATGGTCGACGCCAGGATGTGGCTGTGGCCGTCTTCGTGCTGCAAGCCTTCGCCGTTCAAGGTGGTGCGACCCGCGGTGCCGCCGAGCAAAAAGCCGCGTGCGCGCATATCGCCCGCCGCCCACGCCAGATCGCCGATACGCTGAAAGCCGAACATCGAATAAAAAATATAGAACGGAATCATCGTCTGCGCATGGGTGCTATAGGCGGTGGCAGCAGCCATCCATGACGACATTGCCCCCGGCTCATTGATGCCTTCTTGCAGAATCTGCCCGCTTTTGTCTTCCTTGTAGAACATCAACTGGTCGGCGTCCTGCGGCGTATAGAGCTGGCCCACGCTGGAATAAATACCGAGCTGGCGGAACATACCTTCCATGCCGAAGGTGCGCGATTCGTCGGGCACTATGGGCACCACGAATTTGCCGATTTTTTTGTCACGTACCAGCGTATTCAGAATGCGCACAAAAGCCATCGTAGTGGACACTTCGCGATCAGCGGTGCCTTTTAACTGCGCCTCAAACGCCGACAACGGCGGCACTTCCAGCGGCGCGGCGCGGCGCCGGCGCGAGGGCAGGGAGCCGCCCATCGCCGCAGTGCGGCTGCGCAGATACTGCATTTCCGGCGCGTCTTCGGGCGGACGGTAAAACGGCACTTTTTCCAGTTGCTCGTCGGGAATCGGCACGCTGAAACGATCGCGAAACGCCTTGATCGACGAGGTGCCCATTTTCTTTTGCTGATGGGTGATGTTTTGTCCTTCACCCGCCTCGCCCATGCCGTAGCCTTTGATGGTTTTGGCGAGGATCACCGTGGGCTGGCCCTGATGCTTGAAAGCCGCGGCATAGGCCGCGTACATTTTGTGCGGATCGTGCCCGCCGCGATTCAAACGCCAGATGTCGTCGTCCGACATGTTCGCCACCAGCGCCTCGAGCTCGGGATACTTGCCGAAGAAATGTTTTCGCACATACGCGCCATCGTGCGCTTTCATCGTCTGATATTCGCCATCGACGCATTCTTCCATGCGTTTCAACAGCATGCCGGATTTGTCTTTCATGAACAGCGGGTCCCAATACGAACCCCACACCACTTTGATCACGTTCCAGCCTGCGCCGCGAAAAGTGGCTTCCAGCTCCTGAATGATCTTGCCATTGCCGCGCACCGGCCCATCGAGCCGCTGCAAATTACAATTGACCACGAAAATAAGGTTGTCGAGTTTTTCGCGTCCGGCCAGCGAAATCGCACCCAGCGATTCGGGCTCGTCCATTTCGCCGTCGCCCATGAATGCCCACACCTTGCGCCCCTGCCGCTCCACGATGCTGCGGTCGCGCAGGTAACGCATGAAGCGCGCCTGGTAAATCGCCATCAGCGGCCCCAGGCCCATCGACACCGTGGGAAACTGCCAGAAGTCGGGCATCAGCCACGGGTGCGGGTACGACGGCAATCCCTTGCCGTCAACCTCTTGCCGAAAATGCACCAGTTGTTCTTCGCTGATGCGCCCTTCGAGAAAAGCGCGCGCATACACGCCCGGCGCGGAGTGTCCCTGAAAGAAAATCAGATCGCCCAGAAATTTATCATTGGCGGCGCGGAAAAAATGATTAAAGCCCACGTCATACAAGGTCGCCGCGGAAGCAAAACTCGCGATATGTCCGCCCAGCTCGGAAGATTCCTTGTTTGCGCGCACTACCGTCGCCATCGCATTCCAGCGCACCAGTGAGCGTATGCGGTGCTCCATCTCGGGATCGCCCGGCAAACGCTCCTCGTGCTCGGGCGGAATAGTGTTCATGTAGGCGGTGTTCGCGTTGTACGGGATGTAGGCCCCCGATCCGCGCGCGCGCGCCACCAGTTGCTCGAGCAAAAACTTGGCGCGCTGCGGCCCCTCATGCGCGATCACCGCATCCAGCGCATCCAGCCACTCGCGGGTTTCTTGCGGATCGGCATCGGCAGGGAGATCTTTTAGGTCCATGAATAATACCTTTGTAAGGCTGGCGGGGACTTGGTAAGCGGACGCTGGCACTTGTGATGCGACGCCCGCATGCGCGAATTATACCATTCGCGGCGTAAGCCTCCGCCTGGGCGCAATGCGCCAATACATCGTAACCATTTGTTTTAAATAGATTTTATTTGGTCAGCGTAAAAGGCTTAATGCCCAACGCCAGACTGATTTTATCGGCGGCATCACGCGCCTCACCCGGGCCCGGATACGGTCCGGCGAGCACTCGAAACAGTCCGTCACGCGTATAGATATGCAGTTGGCCCGCCAGCCACGCGAGGTCGCCGCGCAGGCGCGCGGCATAGGCTTCGGCGTTTTCTCGTGCGCCGAACGCCGCCAGTTGCAAATGAATGCCGCTCACCTCCGCGGCCAGCGGAAGCTGGCGCTCGGCAGTGACCGCTTCCGCGCCAGCCACGGCGACCGCCGGTGCGGGGGGGGTGTAGGTCGGCGCCGGCGGCGCCATGCCGGGCCCGATAGCTTCCACCTCCACCAGCGCACTGCCGCCCGCGATGATCCCCAGCTTGAACGCCGCGCTGTACGACAAATCGATCAAGCGGCTGTCGATGAACGGCCCGCGATCATTGACCCTGACCACCACGGATTTGCCGTTGGCGATGCTGGTCACCCGCACATAGCTGGGTAACGGCAACGTCGGATGTGCGGCGCTCATGCCGTACATGTCGTAGCTTTCACCGTTAGCCGTCAGCTTGCCGTGATAACGCCGGCCATACCACGAGGCCACGCCGCGCGCGCGGTAGGGGCCGACCGCCGTCATCGGCACATAGCTACGCCCCATTACGGTGTAAGGCCGCAGTGCGCCACGGTGCAGCGGTTCGGTGCGCGGGGTGGCGTCGGGAACGGCCTCAATATTTGCCGGCGGATTGGCGCCGGGGCCGTCGTCGAGATAGTAACCGCCGCCTTTGGTGGTGGACGGCGGCGCTTTCGCGATGGGCGAAACACGCTTGCCGCCAAAAATGCCGCAGCCGGACAGCAGCAAGACACACGCTGCCAACACAACTATTCCCACGCGCCTCACGATTTTCGCCTCACGCCTCACGCACCCCATCAAGTATGCACCAGCTTGCGATGGGTATGGATGCTCATCAGGATGCCCAGTCCCAGACACAGCGACACCAGCGAGGTGCCGCCGTAGCTGATCATCGGCAAGGGCACGCCCACCACCGGCAAAATGCCGCTCACCATGCCCATGTTGACGAAGGCGTAGGTAAAAAAGGTGAGGGTTACCGCGCCCGCGAGCAGCCGCGTAAACAAGGTCGGCGCGTGCGAGGCGATCACGATACCGCGCAGAATCACCAGCAGATAGAGACCCAGCAGGACGGAATTTCCCAACAAGCCGAATTCTTCGGAGTACACCGCGAAAATAAAATCGGTGGTGCGCTCGGGTATGAAATCCAGATGCGTTTGCGTACCGCTCATCCACCCCTTGCCGGTGATGCCGCCCGAACCCACGGCTATGGTGGACTGTATGGTGTGATAACCCGAGCCGAGCGGATCGTCCATCGGGTTGATAAACGTCAGTATGCGTTGGCGCTGGTAGTCGTGCATCAACGACCATGCAATCGGCGCGCTGGCGAGGGCGGCCACGCCCAGCCCGCCAATAATTTTCCACGACAGGCCCGCGAGAAACAACACGTAGCTGCCGCTGGCGAGTATCAATACCGCGGTGCCCAAATCGGGCTGGCGCACGATCAATCCCAACGGCACAAACAACAGGATTGCGGCCAATACAAAATTGCGTGTGCGCAAAGTGCCTTCGTAGTGGTGGAAGTACCACGCCAGCATCAAGGGCACCGCGATTTTCATCAGTTCCGACGGCTGTATGCGCGTCACGCCCAGGTTCAGCCAGCGGCGCGCGCCGTTAACAATTTCGCCTTTCACCGCCACCCCCACCAGCAACACCACGCCGAGCGCGAACAGCGGCAGGGCCAAACGCATCATAAAGTGCGGCGGCACGTTGGCGGCAACCCACAGCACAGCGAGCGCCACCAGCATGTTCATCATCTGTGCGGATACGCGCGGCCAGCCCGCGTTGGATGCACTGTATAACGCGGTCAGGCCGACACCCATCAGCAGCACTACCGCGCCCAGCAAGGGCCCGTCGATATGCGCGGTCAGCAGCCGCGTAAAGCGCCGCAGGTAATAGGCAATCACGGCTTGGCTTTCTCTGGTGCGGTGTCGGCGATTACGGGCGCCGCTTTGCCGAGCAGGAAGTAATCGATCACCTGGCGCGCAATCGGCGCCGCCGCTCTGGCGCCGAAGCCCGCGTTCTCCACGATCAGCGCCAAAGCGATGCGCGGGTTGTCGGCGGGTGCATAGGCGATAAACAGCGCGTGGTCGCGGAAGCGTTCCTGCACGCGGCTTTCGATGTACTTGTCGCCCTGCTTGATCCCAATAACCTGTGCGGTGCCGGTTTTTCCGCCACTGGTATATTCCGCGCCGGCAAACACCCCGGCGCCGGTGCCTTCCTTGTTAACCCCGACCAGCGCTTTTTTGATGAAGGCGATATGTTCCGGGTTCCACTCCAGCGTGCGCAACGGTTGCGGTTCTACCGGCGTGCGCGCCTTGGTGCGAACATCTTCGATAAAATCAACGATATGCGGCCGGAACATCACCCCGTCGTTGGCCAGCGTAGCCATCGCAGATGCCATCTGTAACGGGGTATACGCATTGTAGCCCTGGCCAATCGCAACGCTCACCGTTTCACCCGCGAACCAGTCGCGGTTAAAGCGCTTTTTTTTCCATTCCTTCGACGGCAATGTGCCCGCGGCTTCGCCGGCTAAATCGATACCGCTGCGCGAGCCAAATCCAATCTGGGACATGAATTTCGCGATCGCGTCGATGCCCAGATCATTGGCAAGAATGTAGTAATACGTATCGCACGACACCACGATGGATTTGTACATATCCACCCAGCCATGCCCGCCCACGAGGTCATCGCGAAACTGATGGTTGCCCATCCAGAAAAACCCGGGATCGGAAATGCCGTATTGTGGCGTGCGTTTGCCATGGGTCAACGCCGCCAATGCCATATACGGTTTGAAGGTCGAACCCGGCGGGTAGGTGCCGGCGAGCGCGCGGTTCAACATCGGGCGATCCGGCGAATTGCGTAATTCATTCCAGCTCTGCGGATCGATGCCGTCAACGAACAGGTTGGGATCAAACCCCGGCTTGCTTACAAACGCCAGCACCCCGCCGTTTTGCGGATCCAGCGCCACCAGCGCGCCGCGCCGGTCACCGAAGGCCTTGAACGCCAGCGCCTGCAGCCCGGCGTCGAGCTTTAACACCAGGTTGGCGCCCGAGGTGGGCGGCGTGCGCGACAACAAACGCACCGCGCGTCCGGCGGAATCGATTTCCACCTGCTCGACACCGGTCGTGCCATGCAGCAGGCGCTCGTAACTTTGTTCCAGCCCTATTTTTCCGATGGTGTCGGTGCCGCGATAATTGGCGAGTTCGCCGCTTTCATCGAGCTGCTCGAGTTCTTTTTGGTTGATGCGCCCGATGTAGCCGATGACATGCGAAAACAATTCGCCCTGCGGGTATTGCCGGAACAACCGCGCCTTGATCTCAACCCCCGGAAAGCGATAGCGGTGCGCGGCAAAGCGCGCGATTTCTTCATCGGATAAGCGCGAGCGTATGGGCAGACTTTCGAAGCTTTTGCTCTCGTCGAGCAACTGGCGAAAGCGCCGCCGGTCGCGCGGCGTGATCTCGACGATTTCACTCAGACTGTTGATGGTAACGTCGACGTCGCCGGTTTTACTTGGGATGATTTCCAGGGTGTGCGCGGTGTAGTTGTAGGCGAGCTGGACGCCGTTGCGGTCGCTGATCACGCCGCGGCCGGGTGTGGCCGGCACCACGGAAATACGGTTCGCTTCCGCCAGCGTGTGGTAATGACTGTATTGCATCACCTGCAAGTACACAAAACGTGTGAACAGCAGCGCAAACATCAACAGCACAAAAAAAGTCAGCACCACCAGCCGCACCTTGTACTGCTGCAGTTCGCGCTGCGAATCGCGGAACTCCACACCCGCGCTGAACAGCAGCTTAGGCATGATCGCCATCGATGCGCGGGCGTTGCGGCAGCTTGAGCAGGAACGAAACCGCGGGCCACAGCAGTGCGCCGATCACGCTGCTGAAAAAATACCAGTAGCCGGGAAAATCGCTGCCTGTGGCAAGGCGTACCAGCAGCAGGATGGTGTCGTTCAACAATAACAGCGGCAGCACATGCAGCGCCTGCGGGGTGACGGAAAAGCGTTGCACGCGCCGGTGCAGCACGATACCTGCAAAGGTCAGGATGGTGTAGGCCAGCGCGTGCTGCCCGAACAGGCTGCCGTCGGCGACATCCATCAACAGCCCCAGCAGCCACGCCACGCTGAAGCCGATCTTGCGCGGCTGTTCGATGCACCAGTACAGCAGCACCAGGGCGGCGAAATCAGGCCGCACCCACCAGCCCCAGCCCGACCATGGCAGCAGATTAAGCAGCAGCGCCATCAACAAGGTGAAGATGATGAAGCCGGGATTCGCAGGTTTCAGAATCTCCTGCTGCGCGCCCGGATACAGATTTATCATCCGCCCTTCCTGCCTTTGCGGCCGCGCGGGGCTAATTCGGCGTCGGGGCGCGGCGGCAGCGCTTCGGAACCCTGCACCACAAATACCTGGGTATTGCTGCTCACGCCACCGAGCGGACGGCAGGTCACTTTGGAAAAAGTAGCCGCCGGATTGGGTTCGATGGCGACGACTTCGGCCACCGGCAACCCCGGCGCATAGATGCCGTCGATGCCGGAAGTCACCAGTTGATCGCCCTTTTGCACGTCCGCGTTGAGCGGCACAAACTGCAGTTCCAGTACCCCATGCACACCGGTGCCCGCCAACACCGAACGCATTCCGCTGCGCACATTAAGCACCGGAATCAGGTGTCCTTTGTCGGTGATCAACGTCACTTCAGCTAGCATCGGATAGGCCCGCGTCACCTGTCCCACCACGCCGGAGGCATCGATCACCGGATTGCCATTTTGCACATCGTGCTGCAGGCCTTTGTCGATGACGATGCGCTGCGAAAACGGATCGCGCGCGGCGTAGAGTATCTCGGCCAGCGTCGAACGCCCGGCGCGCGTTTCGCGCGCCGCGAGCATTTTGCGCAAGTGCGCGTTCTCCGCTTCCAGTGCAGCGGTCTTTTGCGTGCGCGTGGCGCTGGCGAGATTTTCCTGCGCGAGTCGCGTGTTTTCATCGCGCAGCGAGGCGTGGGTGACGAAGAACTCACCCGCGCGGCGCGCGAGGCCGGCAGGCGCGGCGGCGATGCGCTGCAACGGATACATCACCACGGCCAGTGTCTGCCGTATCGCGTCGAGGTGCTTCATACGCGTGTCGGAGACCAGCAGCGCCAATGACAACGCAGAGAATATCAGCAGGCGGGTAAGCGGACTAAGGCCGGTTTTGAAGAACGGTGGCGTTGTGTGTTCCATCGCTCGAGCGGAAGGGAACAGTTACGCGCGGGCGCAGGCGCTGCAGCGTGTGTTGCGCGGCGGCTCAATCGTCATAGGTGAAGATGGTGTTGTAGCGCTCTTCCAGCGCCTTGCCCGAACCCCGCGCAACGCAGGTTAACGGATCGTCGGCGATCACCACCGGCAGGCCGGTTTCTTCCATCAGCAAACGGTCGATATCGCGTAACAGCGCCCCGCCGCCCGTCAACACCATGCCCTTTTCAGCGATGTCTGCCGCCAATTCGGGCGGCGTTTGCTCCAGCGCCGATTTCACCGCGCTGACGATGCTGTTCAGCGGGTCGGTCAGAGCTTCAAGAATTTCATTGCTGGTGATGGTGAAACTGCGTGGTATGCCTTCGGCAAGATTGCGGCCCTTGACTACTTTTTCACGCACTTCGGAGCCAGGAAAGGCAGAGCCGATTTCTTTTTTGATCTGCTCGGCGGTGGTTTCGCCGATCAACATGCCGTAGTTGCGGCGGATGTAGTTGATGATGGCTTCGTCGAACTTGTCGCCGCCGACGCGCACCGAACCTTTGTAGACCAAACCGCCCAATGCGATCACGCCCACCTCGGTGGTGCCGCCGCCGATGTCCACCACCATTGAGCCGGTGGCCTCACCGACCGGCAGATCGGCGCCGATGGCCGCGGCCATCGGCTCTTCGATCAGATTCACCTTGGAGGCGCCGGCGCCCAATGCGGATTCGCGGATGGCGCGGCGCTCGACCTGCGTCGAGCCGCAGGGCACGCAAATGATGATGCGCGGGCTCGGTTTGAATATATGCGAGCGGTGAACTTTGCGAATGAAGTGCTTCAGCATCTGCTCGGTCACGGTAAAATCGGCGATGACGCCGTCTTTCATCGGACGAATCGCGGTAATGTTGCCCGGGGTGCGGCCCAGCATCTGCTTCGCGGCGAGGCCCACTTCCTGCATCACCTTTTTACCGTTGGGACCGCCCTCCTGGCGGATGGCCACCACCGACGGCTCGTCGAGAACGATGCCTTTACCGCGCATGAAAATCAGCGTGTTCGCGGTACCGAGATCGATTGCAAGATCGTCCTTGAAGTAGCTGCTGAAAAAACCAAACATAGGGGCTTTCTGGTGAGGGAGTTACACGGGGTGAATCACAGGTCAAATCGTGCAATGAATCGTGCCATGAATCGCGCACCGTATCACATGCGATTGATGGGTCGTTATGATACTCTTGGCACTCGGCTTTTTGTAGAATTTTCCGGTAAATTTTATGGCCCTGACTGTGGACGACGTGAAGCGCGTGGCGCATCTGGCGCGCATCGCGATCAACGATGACGAAGTGGCCGCCACGCACACGCAGCTCACCGGTATTTTTAAATTGATCGCCGCCATGGAGGCGGTGGATGTGAGCGCGATTGAACCCATGTCGCACGCGCAGGACTTGGGGCAGCGTCTGCGCATCGATGCCGTCACCGAAGCCGCGGACGCTGTCGATTTACTTGACCAGCGCAGCCGTTTTCAGGCACTCGCGCCCGAGGTCGGCGCAGGGCTTTACCTGGTGCCTAAAGTGATCGAATAGGTCATCGAACAGAACACAGGATGGGGTGGGGGAAACCCACAACTATTAGGCGCATCATGCAACACGCAACACTCCTCCAACTGGCTGACGGGCTGGCCGCCGGAAATTACTCCAGCGTCGAAGTTACGCAATTTTATATCAATAGAATCAACAGCTTCGATGCTGCGTTCAATTGCTTTATCAGCGTCGATGCTGACAAGAGTCTGGCCCAGGCGCGCGCCGCCGACGCGCAGCGGGCCGCGGGCAGGGCGCAGCCGCTGACCGGCGTGCCGATTGCGCAAAAGGACATTTTCTGCACGCAGGGCTGGCGCACCACCTGCGGTTCGAAGATGCTGTCAAATTTTGTGTCGCCCTATGACGCGCATGTGATTGAGCGCTTCAACGCGGCGGGCGCGGTGAATCTGGGCAAAACCAACATGGACGAGTTCGCCATGGGCTCGTCGAACGAGACCTCGTTTTACGGCCCGGTGCGCAACCCGTGGGACGTCAAGCGCGTGCCCGGCGGCAGTTCGGGCGGCTCGGCTGCGGCAGTAGCGGCGCGGCTGGCGCCCGCGGCCACCGGCACCGACACCGGCGGCTCCATTCGCCAACCGGCATCCTTTACCGGCATCTGCGGTCTGAAACCCACCTATGGCGTGGTGTCGCGCTACGGCATGATCGCTTTTGCCTCGAGCCTGGATCAGGGTGGGCCGATGGCGCGCACCGCCTGCGACCTGGGGTTGATGCTGAATGTGATGGCGGGTTTCGACGCGCGCGACTCCACCAGCCTGCAACGCGAGACCGAGGATTACACACGGGATCTCGCCAGGCCGCTGGCGGGCCTGCGCATCGGATTGCCGCGTGAGTTTTGTGCCGCCGGCGCGTCGCAGGACGTGATTAAAGCGGTCGAAGCCGCGATCGCGGAATACCGCAAGCTGGGCTGCGAAATCGTGGATGTCAGCCTGCCCAACATGGCGCTGTCGGTGCCGGTGTATTACGTGCTGGCGCCGGCGGAAGCATCGAGCAATCTGGCGCGTTATGACGGCGTGCGTTACGGCCATCGCGCCGCCGACTATGCCGATCTCACCAGCTTTTATGAAAAAACCCGCGCCGAAGGCTTTGGGGCAGAGGTCAAGCGGCGAATTTTGATCGGCGCTTATGTGTTGTCGCACGGCTACTACGATGCCTACTACATCCGCGCGCAAAAACTGCGGCGGCTGATTGCGCAGGATTTCACCGCAGCGTTCAGGCAATGCGATGTCATCATGGGGCCGACCAGTCCTTCCACCGCGTTTAAAATCGGCGAAAAATCCGCGGATCCGGTGCAGATGTATCTGTCGGATATTTATACCATTGCGGTCAATCTGGCGGGGTTGCCGGGCCTGTCGATCCCGTGCGGATTCGACAGCGGCGGCCTGCCGGTGGGGCTGCAAATTATCGGCGATTATTTCGCCGAAGCGCGCATGCTGAATGTGGCGCATCAGTATCAGCTGGCGACGGATTGGCATCAGCGCATCCCTTCGGGATGTGAGGCGTAAGGCGTGAGGCGTGAGGTGAAAAGCGTCGGTCGATTGACGACTTGGAGTTACCCCTCACGCCTCACGCCTCACGCTTTACTTGGAGCAACGCGATGAACTGGGAAACCGTCATCGGCCTGGAAACTCACGCGCAGTTATCCACCGCTTCAAAAATATTTTCCGGCGCGTCCACGGCGTTCGGCGCCGCGCCCAACACGCAGGCGTGCGCGGTGGATATCGCCCTGCCCGGCGTGCTGCCGGTGCTTAACAAGGGCGCGGTGGAACGGGCCATACGCTTTGGGCTGGCGGTAGGCGCGAAAATCAATCGCCGCTCGGTGTTTGCGCGCAAAAATTACTTTTACCCCGATTTGCCCAAGGGTTATCAAATCAGCCAGTACGAGTTGCCGATAGTCGAGGGTGGATCGCTCACCTTTCACGTCGGCGCTACGGAAAAAACCGTGCAGCTGACGCGCGCGCATCTCGAGGAGGACGCTGGCAAATCGCTGCACGAAGATTTCCACGGTGCGACCGGCATCGATCTGAATCGCGCGGGCACGCCGCTGCTGGAAATCGTCACCGAACCCGACATGCGCTCGTCTGCCGAAGCCGTGGCTTACGCCAAGGCGTTGCATGCGCTGGTGCGCTGGATCGGCATTTGCGACGGCAATATGCAGGAAGGCTCGTTTCGTTGCGACGCCAATGTTTCGGTGCGGCCCGCCGGCACGGACAAGCTCGGCACGCGCTGTGAAATCAAAAACCTCAATTCATTCCGGTTTCTGGAACGCGCGATCGAGTTTGAAGTGCGGCGCCAGATCGAGGTCATCGAAGACGGCGGCGCCATCCGCCAGGAAACGCGCCTCTACGACCCGGACAAAGACGAAACGCGCTCGATGCGCTCGAAGGAAGACGCACACGACTACCGCTATTTTCCCGATCCTGATCTGCTGCCGCTGGAGATCAGCGAAGCCACCCTCGAAGAAATTCGCGCCACGCTGCCGGAATTGCCGCCAGCCAAGCAGGCACGTTTTGCCGCGCGTTATGGCATCACCGCCTACGATGCGGCGATGCTCACCAGCAGCCGCGAGCTGGCGGATTATTTTGAGGCCACCGCGCGCGATGCGGACGCGAGAACAGCCAAGCTGTGCGCGAACTGGATTACCGGGCAACTCAACGCGCGGCTCAATGAAGAGGGCCTGGAAATCCTTCAAAGTAAAATCAGCGGCGCACAGTTGCGGCGGCTGATCGATCGCATTGCTGAAGGCGCGATATCCGGGAATACCGCCAAGGAAGTTTTTGAGGCGATTTGGGCAGGCACGTCTGATGCGCCAGATGCAGCAGATATTGTTATTAAAAACAAAGGCTTACAACAAATATCCGACGCCGGCGCGATAGCGAAAATCGTCGATGAAGTTATCAGAGCCAACGCCCAGCAGGTCGCGGACTACAAAGCCGGCAAGGAAAAGGCATTCAATTCGCTGGTCGGTCAGGCGATGAAGGCAACCCAGGGCCGCGCCAATCCGCAGCAGGTTAACGAACTATTGAAACGCAAGCTGGCGCAGTAGTGCGGGCTTGGCCGCTGGGGTAGTGCGCGGTAGTTGTTATTATTTTTTGGCCGCTACAGCTGGCGCAGCCGCTTTGACTTCCGCTGCGGGCGCGGTGCCCTTCAACTCCGCAAAACGCTTGCGGTACTCGGCATACTTGACGGTGATATCGGTCTTGGCTTTTTCGTTGGCGGCAATGTCGCCGCTAATGCGCTTTTGATCACGGTCGGCGCGCGCCGCATCTTCCTTCGTGGTGGCCGCCGCGCCCTTCTTGCCCTCCGCGAGGCGCTCATTCGCGACCTTCAAGGCCGCATTTTGCTGCGTAATAAGGTTGTTCAGCGCCAGCAGTTCGCGATCACGCTTCAGATTGATTTCTTTTTCGCTGCTAAAGGTGTCGAGCAGAGCGGAATCCTGGCGCTTTTGCTCGGTCAAGCGCTTGTCTTCTTCCGCTTTCACCCGGGCTTGCTCTTTTTCCCGCGCCTGGCGCTTGGTCATTTCGTCCACGGACTCGCCGGTTTTGCGCACGTTGCCCTGCTTGTCGAGCTCCTTGGTGGCGCCGCTGGCGTATTCAGGCGGGACCTTGTCGCCGCAACCCACTGTCTTGCCCGCAGCGTCTTTCCAGCAAACAATTTTTTGCGCGTGAACAAGCGGCGCGCCAAGCGCGAGCATCAGAATGCCAGCCACAGTCAGGTGTATGTCAGAACGACTCATAATCTACCTCTCGCTATCGAATGTTTCAAAATGGGGCAGTGCCGGCGCGGTTGCCCCAGTTGCCTTTTCGGCCCCTCACGTGGGAGCATGGCAGTTTACGTGAATTGCGGTCATTATAACGGTGCCAGCAAGCGCCGTCCGTTGCTTGCAATAGCGCACGAGCCCGCTTGCGGTTGACACTATGCTGTTCTTCTAAGACCACCGTTATCGACTCCACCACACCTATGCTACGCATCGCCTCCCTCAATTTGAATGGTATCCGCTCGGCCGGGCGCAAAGGCTTTTTGCCGTGGCTGGCCAAACACCAGCCCGACATACTGTGCGTGCAGGAAATCAAGGCGCAGCAGGCCGACATGAGCGCTGAAATGCTCGCCCCGGCGGGTTACCACGGACATTTTCACCATGCCGAAAAAAAGGGCTACAGCGGCGTGGGGCTTTATAGCCGGCAAAAGCCGGCGGCGATTAACGTCGGGTTCGGCGTACGCGAGTTCGACGATGAAGGCCGTTACCTGCGCGCGGATTTCGGCAAACTGTCGGTGATTTCAGTGTATCTGCCGTCGGGTTCCAGCGGCGAGTCGCGCCAGCAATCCAAGTTTCGCTTCATGGAAAAATTTTATCCGCATCTAGAAAAACTCAGGGCCAGTGGCCGCGACATCGTGGTGTGCGGCGACTGGAATATCGCACACCGGGAAATCGATCTCAAGAACTGGCGCGGCAACCGCAAAAACTCCGGCTTCCTGCCCGAAGAGCGCGAATGGCTTACACGGGTATTTGACGATCTAAAGTGGGTGGACGTGTTCCGCCGCATTGATGATCGCCCCGAACAATACACCTGGTGGTCGAACCGCGGACAAGCCTATGCCAAAAACGTCGGTTGGCGCATTGATTACCACATCGCCACACCGGCCTTCGCTGCCACTGCCAGGCGCGTGGCGATTTACAAAGACCAAAAATTCTCCGATCACGCGCCGCTCACCATCGATTACGACTACACGCTTTGATCGTGGAAAAACCCGCTACCACACCACCCACATGGCGCGAAACGCTGGCGGCCATGTTGAGTGGCCGCATGCTGATCGCGTTGCTGATGGGGTTTGCGTCGGGTCTGCCGCTGCTGCTCACCGGCTCGGTATTGCAGGCGTGGTTGAAAGAGGGCGGCATTGATTTGGCATCGATCGGCCTGTTCGCGCTGGTCGGGCTGCCGTACACGCTGAAATTTCTGTGGGCGCCGCTGTTCGACCGCTACGTCTGGGCGCGTTGTGGCCGGCGGCGGGGCTGGCTGATGCTGATGCAACTCGCGCTGGCAACAGCGCTCGCGGCGCTCAGTCTGGCGCGCCCCACGCCGGATCATTTGCTGTGGATTTCCGTGGCGTCGCTGATCGTCGCGTTTTTCTCGGCATCGCAGGATATTGTGATTGACGCCTACCGCCGCGAGAGTCTCTCCGATAACGAGCTGGGCCTGGGCGCGGCACTGTACGTCAACGGCTACCGTGTCGGCATGCTGCTCGCAGGCGGCGGCGGACTGATCCTCGCCGACCACACTTCGTTTGCGTTCATGTACCAACTGATGGCGGCATGCATGGCGGCGTGCATCATGGTGACCTTTTTCGCGCCGGAACCGCTGCTGCCCACGGACAGTCCCACTACACTGCGCGAGGCGTTTATTCTGCCGCTGCGCGATTACATCGAACGCGACGGCGCATGGCTGGCGCTGGCGTTCATCCTGCTCTACAAAATCGGCGACACCATGGCCGCCAGCATGACCACGCCGTTTTATCTGGAGCTTGGCTACAGCAAAACCGAAATCGGCGCCGTGGTCAAATTGTTCGGCTTTTGGGCCACCATTGCCGGCGGCACCCTCGGCGGGATTCTTATATTGCGCATCGGACTTGCGCGCGCGCTGTGGATTTTCGGCCTCGGGCAGATGCTTTCCACGCTGGGTTTTGTCGCGCTCGCCTATGCGGGGCACGACACCGTTGTGCTGGCAATGGTGATTGCGCTGGAGAATTTCACCGGCGGACTCGGCACCACGGCCTTTGTCGGTTTCATGGGCGCACTGACCAACCGGCGCTTCACCGCCACGCAATACGCCCTGCTGTCGAGCCTGATGGGTATCCCGCGCGTGCTGTTGTCCGCGCCCACCGGTTGGCTGGCGTTGAGCATGGGCTGGGGCGGGTTTTTCGCGTTGTGCACGCTGATCGCGATTCCCGGCCTGATGCTGATACGCAGTATTACGCGGCTGGCGGACGCTGCTGCGCCGTCGTATCAGCCCGCGCCGAAGTGATAAATAGCCAAAGCGCCCAACAGATTCGGTAACGTATGCACCGGCCGCCCCGCGGTCAGCACCTTGCGTTCAAGGATACGGATACGGCGCTCGCTGCAAAAACGTTCGAAATCGTCCAGCGTGCACAAGTGTATGTTGGGCGTATCGAACCACTGGTAGGGTAAATTTTCCGATACCGGCATGCGTCCGCGCAGCACGTGCATGCGATTGCGCCAATAGCCAAAGTTCGGAAAAGTGACGATGCCTTCGCGTCCGACGCGCAGCATTTCATGAAGAATGCGCTCGCCGTTGCGCATCGCCTGCAGCGTCTGCGACAAGATCACGTAATCGAAGGATTGATCGTCAAACTCGCGTAAACCGCGTTCCAGGTTGCGCTGCACCACGTTGACGCCGTTTTTAACGCACGCCAGCACGTTGGCGTCGTCTATTTCAACGCCATAGCCTGAAATAGCGCATTCGCGCTGAAGATACTTGAACAGTGCGCCGTCGCCACACCCCAGGTCGAGCACGCGTGCATCGGCTTTGACCCAGTGCGCGATCGCCGCAAAATCGGCGCGATCGATGCTGATGCCGTTCATACAACACCGCTCTCGCTCACGCGATCAAAGTACGCCGCCACCAGCTTGTGATAACGCGCGTCATCCAGCAAAAACGCATCGTGGCCGTGCGGCGCGTCGATCTCCGCGTAGGTGACATCGCGTTTATTTTTCAGCAGCGCATGCACAATCTCACGCGAGCGTTCAGGTGAAAACCGCCAGTCGGTGGTGAACGACACCACCAGAAAACCCGCCGTCGCGGGCGCCAGCGCCCGGGTCAAATCGCCGCCGTGATCAAACGCCGGATCAAAATAATCCAGTGCCTTGGTGATGCGCAAATAGGTATTGGCATCGAAGTAACCGGAAAACTTGTCGGCCTGATAGCGCAGGTAAGATTCAATTTCGAATTCGCTGTCAAAACTGTAATTCACGCGCCCCGCTTTAAGCGTGCGGCCGAATTTGCTGGCCATTTCGTCGTCGGACAAATAGGTGATGTGCCCCACCATGCGCGCCACCCGCAGGCCGCGGCGTGGCGTCACCTTGTGCGCATAATAATCGCCGCCATGAAAATCCGGGTCGGTCAATATCGCCTGCCGCGCGACTTCGTTAAACGCGATGTTCTGCGCCGACAGATTGGGGGCGCAGGCAATCACCAGCGCATGCCGCGCGCGTTGCGGATAGGCAATGCTCCATTGCAAACACTGCATGGCGCCGAGGCTGCCGCCCATCACTGCCGCGAACTGCTGAATGCCCAGGTGGTCGGCAAGGCGCGCCTGCGCGTTGACCCAGTCTTCCACCGTCACTACCGGAAAGTCCGCGCCCCACGGCTGGCCGGATTCAGGATTGATCGACAACGGCCCGGTAGAACCATGACAGCCGCCCAGATTATTCACCCCCACCACAAAAAACCGCTGCGTATCGAGCGGCTTGCCGGGGCCGATCATGTTGTCCCACCAACCGACATTGTTGGGTTGATCCGCGTACACCCCCGCGACATGGTGCGAGGCATTGAGCGCGTGACACACCAGCACGGCGTTGGAACACGCGGTATTCAACGTGCCATAGGTCTCGTAGGCGAGTTCATAGTTCGCAAGCGCACGTCCGCACTTAAGCAGCAGCGGCTCGCGAAAGTGCGCGCGTTGCGGCGTCACCACGCCTACGCTGGAATGGGTGCTCGTGCTGGCAGTTGTATCCATAAAACAAAAACCCGGCAAGCTTGCGCAATTACCGGGTTTGAGTGTTGTGGCTGTTACCAACCGCCATCATCTCTTTAGCCGGATTTATTGCGCGCCCGCAATCTGATTTCAAATCGGCGCGTTAAAACAAGAGCTTACATTACACCCTCGGCCTCGGCTTGTCAATTTCTTTGGGGTTTCGCGCGCCGTAGTCAAGCAGATGCTGGCGCATTAATACACGCAGGGCGGGATCGAGTTCGACAGTGCGGCGATCGAATTCTTCCAGCACGGTGGCGACCGGCAGCAGGCCGTCCAGCACCATGATAGGCGTGCGGTTTTTGATGGGCGATGCCTCGCCCCCATCCACACGGTGGTGTGAATAGCCTTTCGCGACCCGCCAGCTCAGCACGCGTTCATAGGTGGGCAGGTCGTAGCACAACTGAAAGCCGACCACATCGCCCTGCGCGTTTTGCCAGGTAAATATATCGAAGTAGTCGTCGCGAAACCAGCGCCGGCGCAATGCCGGGTCCTGCTGGCGCACACGGGTCATCTCACGCAACATGAGCACGCAGCATGATCAGGCGCTGTTGAGTTTTGCGAGCAACGCCTTCAAGCGCGCGGGGTCGCTCGCTTTTAACAGCCGGCGCGCGGCAGGCTGAGTCGCGCCGGCATCGGTATTGAGCACTTGCTGCTTGACGTCGGGCACGTGCGCCGCGTGCATCGAGAATGCGCGCAGCCCGAATCCCAGCAACATGCGCGTGAAGGCGGTATCGCCGGCCATTTCGCCGCACATGGTGACCGGAACACCAGCCTTGTTGGCGCGTTTGATAATGCTGGCGAGCAGCGTCAGTATCGCCGGATGCAGAGGGTCATACAGATAGGCCACTGCTTCGTCGGCGCGGTCGATGGCCAGCGTGTACTGAATCAGGTCGTTGGTGCCGATGGACAGAAAATCGAGCTTGCGCAGAAACACATCCAGCGCCAGCGCCGCCGCAGGCACTTCGATCATGCCGCCGACTTTGATTTCGCGGTTGTATGGCAGGCCGTCATCATCCAGGCTCGCTTTGGCGCGCGCGATCATGTGCAGGGTCTGATCGATTTCACCGGAACTCGCCAGCATGGGAATCAGGATGCTGATGTGGCCAAAGTGCGACGCGCGCAGCAGCGCCCGCAACTGGCTTAAGAAACGCTGGGGTTCGGTCAAACACAGACGAATCGCGCGCAAGCCCAGCGCGGGATTGGCCCCGGCGGGCGCGCCTTCGTCGGTTTGTTTGTCCGCGCCCAGGTCATAGGTGCGTATGGTGACCGGCAACCCTTTCATTGCCAGCGCGACATTGCGATAGGCCTCGAACTGCTCTTCCTCGTCGGGCAGGTCGCTGCGGTTCAGAAACAAAAACTCACTGCGGAAAAGCCCTATCCCGGTAGCGCCGTTGGCGAGCGCCTGGGTAACGTCCTCGGGCAACTCGATGTTGGCGTGCAGCGCCACGGCGACGCCGTCGCGGGTGACCGCGTGCGTATCGCGCAAGCGCGACAGCTTGCGGCGTCCGGCATCGAATTCGCCTTTGCGCCGCTGATACTCAGCCAGCACGCGCGCATCGGGATCGACTATCAACACGCCGTTCGAGCCATCGACAATAATGCGTTCGTTTTCGCGCACCAGTTCGCGCGCGCGGTGCAGCGCCACAATGGACGGAATGTTCAAGCTGCGCGCGACCACCGCGGTGTGCGAAGTGGCGCCGCCCATGTCGGTGATGAAACTCGCGAATTGGTGGCGCTTGAACTGCACCACATCGGCGGGGGAAAGATCATGCGCCACCAGGATCAATTCCTCCTCGGAATCCGTCACCGGCGGCGGCACATAACCCGGCTTTCCGGAAAGCGCTTTTAACACGCGCTCGACCACCTGAATCACATCACTGCGGCGTTCGCGCAAATAGCTGTCTTCAATCGCGTCAAACTGCGCGAGCAGCGCATCGGCCTGCACCTTGAGCGCCCATTCGGCATTGCATTGCTCGGTCTCAATAATGCGGCGTGGCTCCACCGACAGCGTGGCATCGTCAAGGATCATACGATGCAGATCAACAAACGCGGCGAACTCGGCGGGCGCGCCAGCGGGAATTTCCATGCGCAGTTCATCACGCAGCTTGTCGAATTCGGCGCGCACCGTGTGGATCGCCGCGTCGAAACGCAGCGTCTCGGCAGCCACCAGCGGCGGCGGCACCAGGTAATGGTTAACCTCCAGCGTGGCATGCGATACCAGATGCGCGCGCCCGATGGCGATGCCGCCGGAGACGCCGATGCCGTGGAGGGTGAAACTCATTTTTGCGTGAGGCGCGAGGTGTCAGGAGTCAGCCGCATGCTGACAAGATTACCACGGCGCACGCCTCACACCGAACGCCTGACCGCGAGCGCTATTCGCCCTCGCCGAACTTGTCCGCGATCAGCGCGGTAACCGCCCGCATCGCGGGCGCTTCGTCGGCGCCGTTGGTTTCGACGGTGATGCGCGTGCCTTTGGCCGCGGCGAGCATCATCACGCCCATGATGCTTTTGGCGTTGACGCGGCGCCCATTGCGGTCAACCCACACTTCGGCGGTGAACTGTCCGGCGACTTGCGTCAGTTTTGCGGCGGCGCGGGCGTGCAACCCTAGCCGGTTAATGATTTCAACTTCCTGTTGCAGCATGATGCAGGGAAAACGCTGGCGCTGACGCCGGCACGCGCAGCACGCCCTCGCAGCCGCCGCTGATGGCCTTGTTGACCATGACCTCGAGCGATTTTTCGCGGTAGGTGAGTGCACGGATCAGCATCGGCAGGTTGACGCCTGCCACGGCGTCGACCTTGCCGGGGACGATCAGCTTGGCGGAAATATTGGAGGGCGAGCTGCCGTACATGTCGGTGAGGATCAGCACGCCGTCGCCGTCATTGAGTTCTTTCACCAGCGCCTGCGCCTGCGGCAACAACAACAGGGGGTTATCCTGCGTGGTCAGGCCGAGTTGACGTAATTGCGCCGGGGGTTTGTTGAGCACATGCGTCGCTGTTTGAATCAGGCCTTCGCCCAGCGTGCCGTGCGTAATGAGCAGTATGCCGATCATTGCGGTCGAGCTACGGTAACCATGAATCGACGAAATTCTACGCTATTGCGCTGCAACATAGAATGCCCAAAAGGCAGGGAATCGCAAGATAGCGGTTTTGCCTCTGCCGCGACGCATCAAAATAGTGTAACTAATTGTTTTAATTAACTATTTTATTTCTGCTTCGAGGGCATCCATGAACAATCCGGCGACATTGCAGCCCGTTTGCTGGGTGATTTCCTGAAAGCAGGTGGGGCTGGTGACGTTGATTTCCGTGAGGCAGGCGCCGATGACATCCAGCCCCACCAGCAGCAGCCCTTGTGCATGCAACAGTGGCGCCAGTGTTTCGGCGATTTCGCGGTCGCGGGCGGTGAGTTCGCGCGCGACACCGGTGCCACCCGCCGCCAGATTGCCCCGCGTCTCGCCCGCCTTGGGGATGCGCGCGAGGCAAAACGGCACCGGCTTGCCGCCGATCAGCAACACACGTTTGTCGCCATCGGCAATTTGCGGCAGGTAGCGCTGCGCCATGATGGTACGTTTACCGAGTTGCGTCAGCGTTTCGATGATGACACTCACGTTCGGATCATCGCGGCGGACACGAAAAATCGACGCACCGCCCATGCTGTCGAGCAGTTTGAAAATCACATCGCCGTGTTCGGCAAGGAACTCCCGCAATACTTTTTCAAGACGCGTCACCACCGTCGGTGCAATGAATTGCGCGTAGCGTGCAATCGCCATTTTTTCATTGTGATCGCGTATCGCGCGCGGCCGGTTGAATACGCGTGCGCCTTGCGCTTCCGCCGCCTCCAGCAGATAGGTGCTGTAGACGTACTCCATGTCGAACGGCGGGTCTTTGCGCATGATCACCGCATCGAACGCCGCGAGATCGGTTTCGGCGGCCGCATCGCTGCGATACCACGCTTCAGTGTCAGCGGTGAGATGCAGACGCGCGGCCACGCCCGCCACCCGATGCTTGCGCCAGAAAATGTCTTCCTGTTGCAGCGTATACAATTCGCAGCCGCGCGCCGCGGCCTCGCGCATCATCGCAAACGTGGTGTCCTTGTAAATTTTGAATTCGTCGAGCGGATCGACGACGAACGCGAGCTTCATGTAGCGGCTTCAGTATGGATCAGCGATTCCGTGCGCTCCAGCTCAATCGATGCCGCCAGCAAGGCAAGGCGCGCAATCACGCCATAGGCGTAGAAACGATTGGGCGCGCAATCCGGATCATCCGGGTCCGGCGACGAGCACGGCTCGGCGAACGCCAGCGGTTCAAACTGCATGCCCGGCGCGTTGAGATTCTGATCCTTGCCACGTTGCGTATTCAGCCGGTAAAAGCCGCCGACCACAAAGCGATCCATCATATACACCACCGGCTCGGCCACCGCGTCGCGCACCGTCTCAAAGGTATACACGCCTTCCTGCACCAGCACCTCCTGCACCTGCATGCCTTCCTTCACCACCGCCATTTTGTTGCGCTGCCTGCGATTCAGCCCGCGCACCTCGGAAGCATCCTTCACCGTCATGATGCCCATGCCGTAGGTGCCGGCGTCGGCCTTGACGATTACAAACGGATCATCGGTGATGCCGTACTCCTTGTATTTGGCGCGTATGTCGTCGAGGATTTCCGATACATATCCCGCCAGGCATTCCTCGCCCTGATGTTCCTGAAAATTAATCTTGCCGCACATCTCGAAATACGGATTGATCAGCCACGGATCAATGCCAAGCAATTGCGCGAAGTCTTTCGCCACATCGTCGTAGGCCGCGAAATGGACGGATTTCCGGCGCACCGCCCAGCCTGCGTGCAGCGGCGGAAACAGCGGCTGTTCAAGATTACGCAGCACCTCGGGTATGCCCGCCGACAGGTCGTTATTCAGCAGCACCACACAGGGGTCGAAACCCTCCAGGCCCAGGCGGTTGCCGGAGCGCTTCAGCGGCTCCAGCGTGAGTTTTTTACCGTCGGGCAGGTCCACGTCCCGCGGCGCGTCCAATCCCGGCAACAGGCTGCCGATGCGCACGTTCATGCCCGCGTGGCGCAGAATGCGCGCGAGGGTGGCGACGTTTTGCAGATAAAACTGATTGCGCGTGTGATTCTCGGGAATCAGCAAGGCGTCGCGCGCTTCGGGGCAAATTTTTTCCACCGCCGTCATCGTGGCCTGCACGCACAGCGCATGGAAATCCGGATTCAGATTATTGAAGCCGCCGGGAAACAGATTGGTGTCCACCGGCGCCAATTTGAAACCGCTGTTGCGCAAATCCACCGAACCGTAAAACGGCGGTGCGTGCTCCAGCCACTGGCTGCGCAGCCAATGCTCGATGGCGACCGACTTGCCGAGCAATTGGCGCTCCAGACCCAGCGGCAGTCCGGACTGGGCAGTGGTAAGTCGGGGAACGGCAGACATGGCTCTCCTCAAATGGCTATTCTAGTGCAGCGCGGCGCTCGTTACAAAACATAACGCGCGAGGTCTTCGCTTTGCGCCAACGCCTGCAGACGCGTGTCGACATACGCGCGGTCGATGGCGATGGTCTGACGCGACTGCCTGGTGGCGTTAAACGAAATATCCTCCAGCAGTTTTTCCATCACCGTATAGAGACGGCGGGCGCCGATGTTTTCGGTTTTCTCGTTAACCTGCCACGCGATTTCGGCGAGGCGCTTGATCGCGTCCGCGCCGAATTCGAGCTTCACTTCTTCGGTGGCGAGCAGGGCTTCGTATTGCTTCACCAGACTGGCATGTGTGTTGGTGAGTATCTGCTCGAAATCGGAAACCGACAGGCTCTTTAATTCAACCCGTATCGGAAAGCGGCCCTGCAGTTCCGGAATCAGATCCGAGGGCTTGGCCAGATGAAACGCACCGCTGGCGATAAACAAAATATGATCGGTTTTGATCATGCCGTACTTGGTGCTCACCGTGGTGCCTTCAACCAGCGGCAGCAAATCGCGTTGCACGCCCTGACGCGACACGTCGGCGCCGGAGGTTTCCTGGCGCGCGGCGATCTTGTCGATTTCATCCAGAAACACGATGCCGTTTTGCTCGACGTTGTTCACCGCCTGCAACTTTAATTCTTCGTCGTTGACCAGCTTGCCCGCTTCGTCATCGGTGAGCAGGCGCATCGCCTCGCGCACCTTGAGTCTGCGCGTGCGCTTCTTGCTGCCGCCCATATTTTGAAACATGCCCTGAATTTGCGCGGTCAAGTCTTCCATGCCCGGCGGCGCGAGTATTTCCATATGTGCGGGCGCAGCGGCAACTTCGATCTCGATTTCCTTGTCGTCGAGCTCGCCCTGGCGCAGCTTTATGCGAAATTTCTGGCGCGTGGTGCTTTCGCCTTCCTCCGCATTCACGCCCGCGGGCGGCAGCAACACATCCAGCACGCGCTCCTCCGCCATGTCTTCGGCCTGCCGCCGCACTTTGCGCGTGGCCTGGCTGCGCGCGTCCTTGATCGCGGTTTCCACCAGATCGCGAATGATGGTATCGACGTCGCGTCCGACATAGCCGACCTCGGTAAATTTCGTCGCTTCGATTTTAATGAAAGGCGCATCCGCCAGCCGTGCCAGGCGCCGCGCGATCTCGGTCTTGCCCACGCCGGTGGGGCCGATCATTAAAATATTCTTGGGCGTAATTTCCTGACGCAACGGCTCGGCCACCTGTTGCCGCCGCCAGCGGTTGCGCAACGCAATCGCCACCGCGCGCTTGGCATCGTCCTGACCGATGATGTAGCGGTCAAGCTCGTGAACGATTTCCTGGGGGGTCATGTTGCTCATTGCTTAAGGGCGTGACGAGTGAAGAGTGAAGGGTGAAGAGTAACCGCCAAAACTCGCGGTTCCGCGAAACCGGTTTGCCCCTTCACCCTTCACCCTTCACGCATTCACGTCAGTTCCTCAATCACATGCTGCTGATTGGTATAAATACAAAGATCACCTGCAATTTCCAGCGATTTCTTCACGATATCCCGCGACGCAAGATCGGTATTTTCCAGCAACGCGCGCGCGGCTGCCTGCGCAAATGAGCCGCCGCTGCCGATGGCGACGATGCCGAGTTCCGGCTCCAGCACGTCGCCCACGCCGGTGATAATCAGCGAATGCTCGCGATCGGCCACGGCGAGCATCGCTTCGAGACGGCGCAGCATGCGATCGGTGCGCCAATCCTTGGCCAGTTCCACCGCCGAGCGCATCAGGTTGCCCTGATGTTTTTCCAGCTTGGCTTCAAAGCGCTCGAACAGGGTGAACGCATCCGAGGTGCCGCCGGCAAAACCGGCGAGGATTTTGTCGTGATACAGGCGGCGGATTTTGCGCGCGGTGGATTTCACCACCACATTGCCGAGCGTGACCTGCCCGTCGCCGCCGAGTGCAACAACGTTGCCGCGCCGCACCGAAAGAATGGTGGTGCCGTGAAAGACTTCGGGGTTCATGGACTCAGTAGAAGCGCGAGGGGGGTTGCAGCTAAATGCAGCTGATTATGCTGATTTCAAGGGGCATTATAATCCCGCTACTCGACTTTAAAGACAATCGGCACCACGTACGGCGCTTCCACCGCCTGTCCGCCCTGGCGCGCGGGGACAAAGCGCCACGATTTCACCGCTGTCAACGCGGCTTCATCCAGCGCTGGATGATTACTGGTTTTTTCGAGCGTCACACTCGCGGCAAGTCCTTCGGCGGTAACCAGCACCCGGATTAACACGGTACCTTGATCGCCGCGCCGCCGTGCCGCGAGCGGATACGCGGGACGCGGATTGTTGAGATAGGCTGCATCCGAGCGCGGTGCTGTCACCGGCGCCAGTGCGGCGGTTGGACGTGGCGCTTCAGGTGGAGGCTGCGGCGCAGGTTTTTGCGCCGGCGCCACCGCTGCAGCCGGCGCGAGCGGCGCTTCCGGTGGCGCAGTCAGTATCGGCGCTGTGCGCGGTTGCTCGGGCGGCGGTACTTCGCGCGGCACAGGTTCTGGCTTTGCCTTCGGGCGATCTGGCGGCTTGGGCCGCGTTTCCATTGGCAAAGGCTTGGGCGGTTCGATTACGGGTGGCGGCTTTCTAAGTTCAACTGTAAGCGGAATCGGCGGCGCATCCTTTGCAGCCCGCCAGCCCGGCGCCAGCGTCAGCATCAGCACATGCGCAACCGCACTGCCAGCTACGCACAGTATCAGCAGCGTAGGGTCATGCGTTCTGGGGATCAAAACCGGATCAGCGTTCATGAGAAATTATATTTAAAACATACAGTTTTATCGCATTTTTTAGTGCTTATGCTTCATGCCGCACAGCTTTCCGATACCCAGCCCCTTGCAGTCCTTGGCGAGCTGGGCATGGCATTCCTTCTCGCCTTTGCCACCCTCAAGACACTTCGCGGCGGCGAGATGCGCATCGGCCATCGCACGATGATCGAGTATGTCTTTTTGCACTTCGGAAGCAGTGTGAGGTTTTTCGCCTTTTTTGGCCTTGTCCTGCGCGAGCGCGGGAGTAGCTATCAAAAAGGCAGCCGCCCATATTGAAATCCAGCGTGTGTTCATTTTGTTTTCTCCTGTTAGTTTACTAGTACTTCGATTCACGTGAACAACATCGCAGGCGGCGTGATTATCGACCGCTTTACGCATTACGACAAACACCGCCCGCACCCGCTTGCAACACCCGTTGCGCTGCTAGAACTGCGCGCGCAAACCTATCTGCCCGCTGCGTTTACCGAGCGGCGCGATGTCTTTCAAAAACGACACGTGATTGCGTGCGTCTTCATTCAAAAGATTCACGCCGCGCGCAAACAAATCAATGTGGCCCAGCGGCATTTTCACGCTATAACTTACGCCTGCATTGAGCAGGGTGTAGCCGTCCGTGGGCAATTCGTTGGCGGCTACGCGGCCCTGCCCCGCCACATGCGTCACATCGAGGCGGGCGCCGAATGCGTTGCGCCGGTAGTCGAAGCTCACGCCAAAACGACGCGGCGCGATACGCGGCAGCGGCAGGCCGGTGCTCAAATCCTCCGCGCGCACACAATCAAACTTGAGCTGCAGATCAAGCGTGCTCGCGCCCTGTGTCAGCACGCGGAATTTGCCCTCGGCTTCGACGCCACGAAAGCGTGCGGGCACCGCGCGATACTGCAGTTCACGCAGAATTTCCTCGCCAGAGCCGTCGGCCACGCCATCGCCGTCCGCATCAACCGGATTCAATTCGCCATCGGCGCTGCGCCTATTGCCTGCGTTAAACAGCGTGACGAAATTTTTAAAGCGGTTCTGAAACACGCTCACGCTGCCTGAATGCGCGCCGGATTTCATACGCAGCGCGGCATCAAGGCCGGTGGATTTCTCTTTGCTGAACGTGGTATTTCCCACTTCGTAAGCGCTGGTTGCGGCGTGCGGGCCGTTGGCGTACAACTCGTAAAAGGTCGGCGCGCGCTCATTCCAGGTGCCGTTGACGGCCAGCGCCAGCGCTGGCGTGAAGCGCCATAACGCGCCTAGTGAACCGTTGTTGGCGTTGAAGGTGCGGGCTTGCGCCGGGTCGAAACGCGGGTTGCCGGTGTTGGGGTCGATAGGCCCGCCGCCATCGGTGCGCACGTCGGTGCGTTCATGGCGTCCGCCGAATGAGATGTTCAGTTTGCCGAATTGAATTTCCTCGTAAACGAAAACTGCTCGCGCGTTGGTGCGGGTCGAAGGGACAAACGCTTCCGCGCCCAGCGCAGAAAAATCCAGATCACTCAGCTGCAGCCCAAACGCACCTTTCAGCGGGCCGAGTTTCGCGTGCGTCAGTTCGAGCCGCGAGTCGTAACCCTTGCTGCGAAAAGTGGTGGCGACCACGCCCAGATCAGTTTCGCGATGTTCATAGTCGGTGCGGCCAAACTTGAATTTTGCAGCGGTGATAAAAGCGTTGATTTCACGCACTTCACCCGCGAAATCAAGCCGAGTGCTTTTCATGTCGATGGCCACGTTGGGCTCCGCAACGGTGCCGTAGTTCGTATCAAAGCCGGCGTAAGATAACCCGGCGTAAGCGCGATCCCAGGTGAGCGAAACGCCCGCAGCACCCCCGCCGGAACGCGAGGCGCTGTTGGGCAACGTGCCGTTGGTCACCGCGCGTGCCGGATCAACAGCCTGCAAACGCGGCGAGATATTGGGGCCTTTGATTTTCAGATCATCGGTATCGCGCGTATAGGCGTCTGCGTGCAGCGCTATGCGCCCGTTGCCGGCTTCGAGCACCACGCCGTTTGCTTTTTCACGCTCGGCACCACCGAAACGCGCCTCACCGCGCCCGCTGATGCCGTTCACTGCAAACTGCGGAATACGATTGTCGATGAGGTTAACCACGCCACCCACCGCGCTGCCGCCGTAGAGCAGCGCTGCTGGACCGCGCACCACTTCCGCACGCTCCACCACCAGCGGGTCAATCGCCACGGCGTGGTCGAAACTCAGTGCCGACGCATCCAGCACACCGGTGCCATTCTGCAAAATGCGTATGCGGTCGCTGTCCAGACCGCGTATTACCGGGCGGCTTGCATTGGGGCCGAAGGAAGTCGAGCTGACACCGGGCAAGCCATTCAGGGTTTCGCCGATGGTGGAGCGGCGCAATTGAAAGAGCTCTTGCCCGCCGAGCACCGAAATCGGCTGCACCAATTCGAACAGTTCGCTGCCGAGCGGATTGCCGGTAACGATGACGGGTGGTAATTCTGTTGGCGGTTTGGTTTGTGCGTGCGCTGTTGTTTGTGCCATAGCTGCGGCAACCGCAGCCACTAGAGCAGTTCTGCTGAACATGTGATTTTCCTCTGAAATGAACGCCGCGCGGCCACGCTGAAACCCGCGTGTCGCGCAAAAAAACTTACGGAGTTCCGGCGGCTGGCGCCGGCGATCAGAGGTGGTGCGGTGGGCCGCGCGAGTGCGCGGGAACGGCTTCGGAACCGAGCCGGGGATTGAAGGTGTAACTGGCGATCGCTGCCGGCAGATCAACGGCAAGCGGCAGCGAACACGCGCCATGTATGCCGCCCAGCACTTGGCCGAAGGCGAGATCGAAAGCGCAAAGGTTTCTTTGGCTGCTGCCTACCGGTGATTCATTATCACCGTCCTGGTCATGTGCATGACCTTCGTGAGCGTGCGTGTGCGCATCCTCGCCCGCGTGCCACGTGGCATGCACGAGCGCGCCCTGCTGCGCGAGCAGCAGCAGGAGTACGCAGAAATAATGGAAAAACCGGCGTGACATGCGTGTGCGCATTCAGAGCGGGAAAATCACAATGGACGCTACTTGCCGCCAGTGAGCACCGCGTCGGTGAGCCGGTAATAAAGCCCCATCGGATCGTCTTTGAGCACCGCGAGTTTGCCGGTGAGCAGTATCGGCTCGAAGCCGTATTTGACCGGTGACTTGGCTTGCACTTCGACCATTTGCTCCGGTCCGCCGGGCAAACAGAAAGAGCACGACGGCGGCAGCGCGGTGAGTATGAAGCGCGCCTGCTTCTCACCCATGTCCAGCGGCATCATGAAGCCCTGAATCCTGACTTCTTTTTTGTCGAGCGCCGAAATCGATTTGGCGAATTCCGGCACGAACTTGTCTTTTTGTTTTACCGGCTTGACCTCGCCCAGCATTTTCCAGGACAGCACGCCTTTCATTTCGGGCAGCGGCTTGTCGGCCCATTGCGCCTGGCTTTGCGCATCGGCCAGGGGGTCTTTCGCATAAACATCTTTGCCGGCGGCTGGGCCTTTTTGCTGCGCCCACGCTGCAGCGGACACGCCAATTAACACCGCAAAAACTACTGGCAAAAATTTCATCGCAAGCTCCTTCGAAGACCATCAATTAATGAAGATACTACCGCAACCGCCTTTGGTGTCAATAACTTGTTGTTTTTATGGGCATCTTCAATGCTTATGCTTCATACCGCACAACTTGCCCACGCCCAGGCCCTTGCAGTCTTTGGCGAGCTGCGCATGGCATTCCTTTTCGCCCTTGCCGCTTTGCAGACACTTGGCGGCGGCGATATGTGCGTCGGCCATCGCCAGATGATCATGAACGTCTTTTTGCACTTCCGCAGCGGTATGCGGTTTTTCCTTGTTTTTTTCCTGCGCCAACACGGGCGTGGTCATCCACAGGGCCGCCAGCACGATAAAAATTAAACGCAGGCTCATGTTGCGCCTCCCATTGTCAGAATTGTCCGCTATGACATTATCCGCGCGCCAAAGTGCCCGCGATATCGGTGCGATACGCGCGCCACGCCGGAATCAATGCCGCGACTACCCCCACGCCCGCCGCCAGCGCCAGCACCCACCATTCGGCCGCAACCCAGGTCCAGCCGGTGACTGACACCTGTTGCGCCGCTTTTAATGCGTAGCCCAGCAATTCCGCCAGCACATGACCCAACACGATGCCGAGCACGCCGCCGATCAGCGCCAGCAGCAAACCCTCAAACAGCAATAGCATCATCAACGTCAGCGGACGCGCGCCCAGCGTGCGCATCACCGCCAGATCGTAGCGTCGCTCATTCAGGGCGTTGTAAAGCGCGATGAATACCGACAGCCCGGCACTGAACACCAGCACCAGCGCAAAGCCGCGCAACACGTCGACACCCACGCCGATGATGCTAAACAGGCGCGCGGTTTCATAGGCGGGTGAGGCTGCCTGCATCGCGGAATTATTGTTGACGTAGCGCGGCAGAATTGCGGCGGCGATCGGCGATGCGTACTGAATCAGCAGCGCGGTGTATTCCTTGTCTTCTTCCTTCATCTGGCTGGCGATATCGCTGATGTCCTTGATATCGAGATGCCCGGCGTGCATCGCCCACACGCTTTCAACGCTGCAGATCACCAGCCGGTCGAGCACCGTGCCGCTGCGCTCCAGTATGCCGGCAACCACATAGGGGTGCTCTTCATGCGCCTCGCCCGCGTCACCCAACCCGTGCGAGCCGTGAAACTTTGCGCCGAGTTTTAAGCCTGTACGTGCGGCGACTTCTGCGCCAATCACCGCTTCGAGCGGTTTTTCCCAGCGCTTGCCCGCCGTGAATTTGGCATCGTAGTGCGCCAGATAGTCCGGCGTGGTGCCGACGATGCGCGCGCCCTTGTACGAATCGCCCAGCGCCAGTGGAATCGCTTTTTTCACCATGCGGTGCTTCACGATCTCCAGCGCCTGCTTGTACGGAATATTGCCCGTCGGCACGTCCAGATGATAAATGCTCGACAGAATCACCTGCATCGGACTGCCTTTGGCGCCGATCACCAGATCAATGCCCTGCGCATCGCGACGCATGCGCTGATCGAGTTGCGTGGTGGCGAGCAGCAGCAACACAATCGTCGCCACCCCCAACGCCAGCAGCAGAATATTCAACAGCGTGTTGAGGCTGCGCGCTTTTAAATAGGCGAAGCTGATGGTGGCGAGGTTCATGCTGCCGCCAATTCATAATGATTCGCCACCCGCGCCTTGATGCGCTGATCGTGGGTGGCAATCACCAGCGTTGCGCCACACGCCTTGGCCTGCGCCTGCAGCAAATCCAGCACCTGCAAACAGCGCGTATCGTCAAGATTCGAGGTCGGCTCGTCGGCCAGCAACAGCCGGGGCTTATTCACCACCGCGCGCGCCACCGCCACGCGCTGCGCCTGTCCATGCGACAACTCATGCGGACGCGCGTGGGCCTTGCCGCCCATGTCCAGACTGCCCAGCACCTCGCGCACCCGCGCCGCGTCCTGCGCCTCGCCTGCCATGTATTGCGCCAGCAACAGATTGTTCATCACCGAGAGGCTGTCGATTAAATGCAGCCGCTGCAATACGATACCCACATGTTTGCCGCGAAAACGATCCAGCGCGGAAGGCGACAGCGCCAGCACATCCTGATCCGCCACTAAAACCTGCCCCGACGTCGGGCGCAGTATGCCCGCCAGCACATGCAGCAGAGTGGTCTTGCCGCTGCCCGACGGCCCCTGCATCAGCCACTGCGCGCCCTGCTCGGCGTGCCACGACGCGACCTTCAGCACCGCGGCGCTGTCGTAGGCGTGGGTCAGATTTTGGATGGAAAACAATTGTGCTGTCGATACCGTTTATTGGAAGACATTCTAACGCTAGCGTCTGGTCGTTTGGCGTATCCGATGCCACTATCTTAAGGGATTCCGAAGGATCCCGGTGAAGAAGGAACCGCAGCGGTCGCGTTTTGCGTATGCGAACCCCAAGAACATTCCGACAGGATTAACAGGATGTACAGGATAAAACCTCCAGCCGATCTATCCTGTTAATCCTGTCTATCGATCAGCCCGCGCCATTCCCAATTCCGTCAGCACCGCTTTCATATCCGCGTAATCCTTGTCGAGGTCTTTGCGAAACTGCACGCTGGTAACAAAATCATCCGACCAGTAGTTGCGCTCCAACTCGGTTTTCCATTCTGCGCTTTGCGATGCTTTGCGCAGTGCGTTTTCCCAGTACGCCACCTGCGCCGCGGTGAGGCCCTTCGATCCCACGATCGAACGCCAGCCGCCGTAGACCAGATTCACGCCTTGTTCTTTCCACGTCGGCACGCTGGCGAACACACCGGGAAGGCGTTTATCCGCCGACACGCCCAGCACACGCAAGCGCCCGCTTTGCATATGCGCGGCTACGTTGCCGGCCGCGGTGGTGACCAGGTCAAGATGCGCGCCCATCAATGCGGTCACCGCTTCAGCCGAGCCTTTGAATGCCACGGGTTTCAAATCGCGCGGGCTGCCGCCGGCAGATTTCATCAGCAAGCCTGCGGCGATGTGGTTGTGGCTGCCCAGCGTGGTGGCGAAGCCGAGGGCGATCGATTGCGGGTCTTTTTTCAGGCGCTCGATCAGGTCTTTGCCGGTTTTGAGCGGCGAGTTGGCATTGACCGCGAACACCACGTAGTCGTTGAACAGCGAGGCAATCGGCGTGAAGTCGCGGTAGCTCAGTTTGCTGGAGCCGACGATATGTCCGCTGTGCAGCCCGGTCGTGCCCACCAGCAGGTAATGTCCGTCGCCCACGTGCTGATTCATATAGGCGTAACCAATGTTGCCGCCGCCGCCGGGTTTGTTCACCACTGTCAGCGTGGCGGGCACGAGTTTCAGTTCATTCAGTAATTTCTCGATCGAGCGTCCGGTCTTGTCGTTGCTGCCGCCGGGCGCGGAGGTGACGACGATCTCGACGTTTTTTGTCGGTGACCATGGTTGGGCGTGTGCGATGCCGCAACACGCAAGCGCAATAAATGCAATATATAGGGTTTTGTTTTTATTCATTTAATTTCCGACTGAATGCACTATTGTTTGGCCAATCCAAGATCCAACAATACCTTGCGGGTATCAACGTAATCCTGCTCCAGATCTTTTCTGAACTGCGCGCCGACGGCAAAATCCTCGGACCAGTAATTTCTTTCCATGTCGGTCTTCCAGCCTGCGTTTTGCGACACCTGACGCATGGCGTTTTCCCAATACGCAAGCTGCGCCGCGGGCATGTTCTTCGGCCCCATCACGCCGCGCCAGCTGCCCGACACCACATCGACCCCCAATTCTCGCCATGTCGGCACCGACGACAATGCACCCGTCAGCCGCTGCGGCGCGGTCACTGCAAGCACGCGCATGCGTCCGTTTTGCACATGCGCCACTGCATTGCCCGCGCCGATGATCACCATTTCGAGATGGGCGCCCAGCAACGCGGTAATCGCTTCGGCGGAACCTTTGAATACCACCGTTTTGAGATCGCGCGGATTGCCGCCCACCGCCTTGATCAGCAGACCCGCCGCGATGTGACGGCTGCCGCCGAAGGTGTTGGCGAATCCGATTGCAATCGATTGTGGTTTCACCTTGAACTGCGCCATCAGGTCTTTGCCGCTCTTCAACGGCGCATCCGTCTTCACGGCAAACACCACGTAATCATTGACCAGCGACGCGATGGGCGTGAAGTCGTGGTAACTTAATTTACTGGCGCCGATGATATGGTTGCTGTTGATCGACGAAGTCGCCACCATCAGGTAGTGCCCGTCGCCCGGGTGCTGGTTGGTGTAGACCATGGCGATGTTGCCGCCGCCACCGGGTTTGCCGACGATAGTGGTGGACGTCGGCACCAGCTTTAATTCGTTCAGCGCTTTTTCGATTTGGCGGCCGGTGTTGTCATTGCTGCCGCCGGGCACGGAACTGACCACGATCTCGACGTTTTTGGTAGGCGCCCACGCTTGCTGCGCCCACGCGGCGGCGCCGAGCAGCAGGCCCGGCAGCAGAAAAAACGTGGCTAAGGTTTTAGAAAAATAGTTCACGACATCTCCCGGTTATTTCGCCAATCCGACATCCGTCAGCACTTTTTTTGTATCTGCATAATCTTTTTCCAGTTCTTTTCTGAAATGCGCGCCCACGGCAAAATCCTCGGACCAGTAATTTCTTTCCAGATCGAATTTCCAGCCGGGATTTTGCGCCACCTTGCGCATCGCATCTTCCCAGAACGCCAACTGCGCGGCGGGCAGATTGCGCGGGCCGAACACGCCGCCCCAACTGCCCGACACCACGTCGACGCCGAGTTCCTGCCACGTCGGCACATGCGCCAGCGCGCCGCCAAAGCGCCGCGGTGTGGCGGCCGCGAGCACGCGCATGCGTCCGCCGCCCAGATGCACGACCGAATTGATGGCGCCGAGTATCGCCACATCGATGTGCCCGCCGAGCAATGCGCTGACGGCCTCGGCGGAACCTTTGAACACCACGGTCTTCAGATCGCGCGGGCTGCCGCCCACAGCCCGGATCAACATGCCGGCACCGATGTGACGGCTGTTGCCAAACGCGCTGGCGAACCCGATCGACAGCGACTGCGGCCTGGTTTTCAAACGCTCGAGCAAATCCTTGCCGGTCTTGAGTGGCGAATCCGCATTCACGGCGAACACGATGTAATCGTTCGTCAGCGAAGCGATCGGCGTGAAATCCGTGTAATGCATTTTGGAAGCACCGATGATGTGGTTGCTGATCATGGTGGAGCCGCCCAGCAGTAGATAGTGGCCATCGCCGGGGTGCTGATTGGTGTAGGCCATGGCGATGCTGCCGCCGCCGCCCGCCTTGCTGACGACCGTCATCGAGGGGGATATCAGTTTGGTCTCGGCCAACGCCTTTTCGATTTCGCGCGCGCGCTTGTCGTTGCTGCCGCCGGGCGCGGAGCCGTGAACGATTTCGACATTGCGTTGCGGCACCCACGATTGCGCGTGGGCTGCCGCGCCGTAAATTGCGCTCAGCAGGACAATCAATAAGTATTTGTTTTTAAACATATTTTCCCCAAGACGGCTGGCCGTAGATGGGTTACGGCCAGTGGCCAGTACCCATCTACGCCGCACTCAACGCGGGCCAACACGCATCGGCGCCGGCATCCCGCACCGCACGCCCCAAGCGCATCGCCCAATACACTTCGCTGCCGAATTCCTCGCGCCACGCCAGCGCGCGCAGGGTGACATGATGCAACGCATATTCGTCGGTGACACCGATCGCACCGTGTACCTGGTGCGTGATCGCCACCGCCTCGCGCGCCGCATCGGCCGCGCGAATTTTTGCGGCGGCCACAGCCATCAGCACTTGCTGCACAGCCCCGGCGCTGTTGTCGTTGGCAAGCCGTTCGACTACACCCGCTGCGGAAAGTGCCGCCGCTACCGCCGCAGCAACCTCGCCGCCGCAGCGCGCGAGCTCCTGCTGTATCGCCTGAAACTGTGCGATCTTGCGCCCGAACTGGGTACGTTGCCTGGCGTATTCACAGGCAAGATCGAGCGCGTGTTCGAGCGCACCGCCGATTTGCACCGCGCGCAGCAGTGCACCGCGCGCATGCATGTGCTCGCGCGTAATGCCGGCGCCGGCAGGCGCGGCTGCGAGTGTTGTGACCTGGTCGAGCAACACCGCGTCGCGCGGCTCGTAACCCAGATTGCGTCCGGGCGTGATGTGGCATGCAGCGGCATCGACCGCGACCACCATCAATCCGGATGGCGCATCCGCCAGCAGCACCAGTTGTCTGGCGATGCGCGCGAACGGCACGCGCTTCAAGGCGCCCGACACGCGCCACGTATTGCCGTCCTGCGTAGCGGTCAATCTATCATCGAGCACCGCGCCGATGGTCAGCGGCCCCTGCGGCACGCTCAGCCCCGCGCGTGAGAGCAACCAACCGGCGAGCGCTGTTTCAGCCAGTGGCACCGGCGCCGCATGACGCGCCGCGATACGCAGCACGGCAGCGGCATCCGACAGCGTGCCGCCCGCGCCACCCGCTGCTTCCGGCACACCGACCAGCGGCAGTTGTGCCCGTTCCAGTTCGGCCCACAACGCTGCCGACCAGCCGTCATGTTTGGCGGCATCGAGCATTTTTTGCGTGACGTGATCGGTGAACAGACGCGTCGCCGCGTCGGTGAGCATAGCTCTTACTTCGGTGGTGTCGGTCACTGAAAAGCTCCACCGCAGAGGCGCAAAGACGCAGAGGAAACGCAGAGAAGTGCATTTCTTTGCGGCAGTTCTCTGCGTCTTTGCGCCTCTGCGGTGATCTGTAGATTTTTCATTTCAACGCCCCCAGCAATCGGCGCGCAATCAGCGTGCGCAACACCTGCGTGGTGCCGCCGCGTATGGTGGACACCGGCGCGCTGAGGATGCACTCCGCGAGATAACGCTCGAAGGTATCGGTCGCATCCAGCGTCGGCTCCACCGCCACCAGCACGCGCGCGGCATCGATGATTTCGCGCTCGTAGAAGGTGCCCATATCTTTCACCAGCGCCGCTTCGGTCGCCAGATCAACCGTGCCCTGATTGCCTGACGACGGATCCAGCGCGAGTGCAATCGCCAGCGACATGCGGCGCAGCGTCCACAGCCGCGCGGTGAGGCGGCCCACCATCTCGTGCGCGCGGGCGTCGTCACTTTCACCGAGGCGGCGGATCAGTTCAACCAGCAGCGGCAAGGTGGTCATGTAGCGCTCCGGACCGCTGCGCTCCAGCGCCAGTTCCGAGGTGATCTGTTTCCAGCCCTGGCCGATTTCACCCAACACCTGGTTGTCGGGCACGAACACCTTATCGAGAAACACTTCGTTAAAGTGATGCTCGCCATTCATGAAGCGTATCGGGCGCACCGTGACACCCGGTGATTTCTTGATATCGATAATGAGTTGCGACAAGCCCTGATGGCGATCGTCCGTTGGCGGCGAGGTGCGGCACAGCACAAAGAACGCATCCGCCTCATGCGCCCAACTGGTCCACACTTTTTGTCCGCTGACGCTCCAGCCGCCCTCGATTTTATCGGCGCGCGTGCGCACCGACGCGAGATCCGAACCCGAGCCGGGTTCGCTCATGCCCAGCGCAAACGCCATTTCGCCGCGCGCAATTGCCGGCAAGTATTTTTGTTTCAGATACTCGCTGCCATGTCGCAACAGACTCGGCCCCGTCTGCCGGTCGCCAAACCAGTGCGCAGCGCACGGCGCTGCCGCGGCGAGCATTTCCTCGGTCACCACAAAGCGTTCGAGAAACGAACGCTCCTGCCCGCCGTAGGGTTTGGGCCAGGTCAGCCCGATCCAGCCGCGCGCGGCTACCTTCTTGGTGAACGCGAGGTCGAATTCAGCGTGGCCCAGATGCGGCACGTAGCTGCCGGCGGCGATTTCCGCGCGCAAAAACGCGCGCACTTCCTCACGCAGCTTGAGCGCTGCGGGCGGAACTTCAAGTGACGAGAAATCTATGTTTTCGAAGAACAAAGCGGGGCCTGCTTTAGAGTAACGCTTGTTGGTATTTCGAGGGCGGGTGCATCCCAGTGCAGAAACTCCCTCGCCCCGCTAGCGGGGAGAGGGCGGGGGTGAGGGGCCGCCACCGGCGACGAAAGTGTCCCGCTATTTGATCACGCCTTCCAACCGGTGTTCAAGCCATCGCGGGTCGATGCGCCCGCAGGAACGAGCGCACCTGACGTACTGCCAGGGGAATCTTCTCCTTGGAGTCTTTCCACGGAAAGAAGGTTACTTCGGACTTCGGCGCGAGCATCGCGGATTCCATGGCGACGGCGTACGGGTGCGGCGGCGAGTCGTCCGGCATGACCAGTACCGGCGCTTGGCACGAACGCACAAAATCGCGCGACACGCTGTAAACGAAATCGGCGGCGGCGCCAAGGTACATGCGGGTCAGAAAACGATCGACCATCTCCATCGAGATGTCGGGGCGGCGCTTGGTGAGCTCGGGGCCCCAGCCTTTCATGTTGCTGTCGTAGGAGTTGGTCGGCAACTCCTTGCGCCACCCGCTGGGCTGCGACGGCACGGCGGCAACAATGCGATCCGGCGCCCGCTTCAACAGGTTCCATATGAAGGGGCCGCCGATGCAAAAACCCAGCACCATGAACCGCTTGATGCCCAGGTGATCCATCAGGCCAAGATGGTCGTCCGTGTACGAGTCCCACGGCCGGTCCACTTCCACCGGGCCCGAGGACTGGCCGCCGGCGGCGTTGCGCAAATCAGCCGTGATGCAGCGATACTCGTTGCTGAACTCCTGCGCCGGATTGAACGGCGCGCCCGTGGCGTTCCAGGCGATCGTCGAGTTCAACCCACCGCCGGGAATGAGCAGCAACGGGAAGCCGGAGCCGGCCTCCTGGTAGTGGATGCGGACGTTTCCTTTTTCGTAAAACGGCATGGCAGTTTCCTCTTTTCCTGTTTGTTGTTACGCGAACGCGCGTGGCGCGGTGGCCGCCGCTACCGCTGCGGCGCCCGTTGTCAGCAAAGTGTGTCTGGTCGGATCCATAGCTATCTGTCCTCTTGATAAACGGTTAGTTTATCTTTGCGCCACATGCAGCTCGAAGTGCCGGACTGGCGCGCGGATGTGAGATTGCTACCGCACGGCGGCGGAGTCAAGCTGTCTCGTGGTCATTCCCCGAGCCCGTACTTGATTAAATGATCTCCCGATGCCGCTATTCGATGGGTATGAAAAGACTGCGCCGCAACGCTCCAAGCCCCTGCGACAAATGGCCCTTGCCGGTGGTGTCCTCAACCAGAAGAATTTCGCCGGTGCCGATCATCCGGCTTTCTCCGTCGCTGGCGGTGATCTTGACCCCGGACTCGAGATTCACGATGTATTGGCGGCGTGGCGCCGTATGCCAATCGACCGTGTTCTCCGCCTTGGTCTCGCGGAAAATGATGCCGGTCGCCGGCAGGCGCTTCGAGAGTTTGCTGCCGCGCCGCTCTTCGGCCCACTCGACTTCGATATCACGAAAGTGGGATTCACCGTTAGCGTCGGTGTAGAGGTTATGGATACGCATGCGTGCTCCTTGGTCGATGAAGAATACGGTTTAATCGATGATGTCGAAGAACCACTGGCCTTCCACTCTGGCACCGCTTACAACTTGGGCAGATTCGCAGCCTTGACCACCCGCGTGTAGAGAGCGATTTCCGAGGCGATAAACTTTGCAAATGCTTCCGGCGATCCGCCCTGCGGCTCAAGGCCCTCGACCTGATAACGGTCGCGTATTTCTTTGCTGGCGAGTACTTTGGCAGTCTCGGCATTGAGCTTCAAAATAATGTCGCGCGGTGTTTTTATCGGCGCCATAAAGCCGAACCAGGTCGAGGCTTCGTAACCCTTGAGGCCTTGCTCGTCGAAGGTCGGCACTTCGGGTATCGCCGCGAAGCGCTTCAGGCTGCCGATCGCCACCGCGCGTATGCGCCCGCTCTTGAGATGCGGTATCAACGCGGGCACGCCGCTGATAATCATCTCGACATGGCCGCCGATAAGATCGGTCAGCGCCGGCGCGTTGCCTTTGTACGGCACGTGATTAAGCTTGATGCCCGCCATAAGCATGAACAATTCACCGGCCATGTGATTGGAACTGGCGACACCCGAAGTGCCGTAATTCAACTGCCCCGGCTTTGCTTTCGCCAGCGCGATCAGTTGCTTGAGATCTTTCGCGGGCAGCGACGGATGTATCGACAGCACATTGGCACCCTTCACGCACAGAATGATGGGCGCCAGATCGCGCTGCAAATCAAACGGCACCTTGGCCAGCGCGGCGACGTTGATGGCGTTCGCAGCGCCACCCAACAGAATGTTGTAGCCGTCGGGCGCGGCCTTGACGATCATGTCGGAGCCGATGTTGGTGGACGCGCCGGGACGATTGTCCACCAGAAATTGCTGGCCCAGCGCCTCGCTGAGTTTGGCCGCGATGGTGCGCGCGGTGAAATCGGTGTTGCCGCCGGCGGCAAACGGCACCACGATGCGCACCGATTTGGCGGGGAAGGGCTGCGCGACGGCCACTGCGCAAGCGCCCAGCGTCGAAGCAAATGCAAGTGTTTGTTTTAATTTCATTTTATCCGGTGCGTAGCACTTCATTGGTCAACGGTGTTTTGTTTTTCCATTGTTCGAGAATGTGCACAAAGCAATCGAGCACGCGCTGTTCGTTGCCGCTGGAGCTGGTCGAATTGTGTGGCGTCACGATCACGTTGGGCAAATCCCATAGCGGCGACGCGGCGGGCAGCGGCTCCTGCTCGAACACATCCAGATAGGCGCCGGCGAGATGCCCGCCTTTGAGTGCATCGATCATGGCGGCTTCATCGATCACTTCGCCGCGCGCGACATTCAGCACATAGGCGCCTTTCGGCAATAGTGACAAACGCTGCGCCGACATCAGCTTGCGTGTTTCTGCCGTCAGCGGGCAGCACAGCATCAGCCAATCGGCGCGCGGCAGCAGCTTGTCGAGTTGATCCGGCGCGTGCATTTCATCCACCGGGTCATCGGCTTTGCGCGGACTGCGGCGCACGCCGATCACCCGTAAACCCAACGCCTGCGAGAGCCGTGCAAACGCCGCGCCGATCTGTCCCATGCCATATACGAGTACCGTCTGCCCCGGCAAATCGCGCGGCGGGTTTTGCAGGCGCACCGGGTCCCAGCGATGTTCGGACTGCGCTTTCAGCCAGTGCGGGAAACCTCGCGCCAGCATCAACATTGCGGTCAGGGCTGTCTGCGAGATCGGCTGCGCGGTGGTGCCGGCGGAGGTGGTGACCCGCACGCCGCGCTCCAGCATTTCGGTATAGATCGGATGATCGACGCCGATATTGAACACATGCAGCCACTTGAAGTTGGGCGCCTTGCGCACCGCCGAAAAGAACTGCCGCGAGTGTGTGGGATTAAGATCCTGCGAAAAAAAAGCGATTTCGGCGCGTGCCACATCGGCCTCCGAAAGCCGGGCGTCTTTATCCGCCGGCAGTGCAACGATAGCGTGCGGCAGATGCAGGCGGGTAACAGCGGCGGCGAGTGCAGCGCCGAATTCGGCGTGGCAGCGGTGCGAAATGATCAGTGCGGGTTGGGCAGACATGGGGGACGTGTAAACGCGAAATCGTGGAAGGAGTGCGGATTTTACCTGCACTTTGATAAGATTCGCCGCTCATCAAGTACTGCAAGGAGAATTTGCCCGTGGAAATCAATACGCTGGAACTGACCAAGCAACTCATTGCGCGCAACTCGGTATCTCCCGTAGACGCGGGCTGCCTCGACATCCTGATTGCGATACTGGAGCCGCTGGGTTTCAAGTGCGAAAAAATCAGCATGGGCGGCGTCGATAATCTGTGGGCGCGGCGCGGCATGGCAAAGCCGTTGCTGTGTTTTGCCGGCCACACCGACGTGGTGCCCACCGGTCCGCTCGACAAGTGGACGAGTGATCCCTTCACGCCCACTATCCGCGACGGCTGGCTTTATGGGCGCGGTGCATCCGACATGAAAACCTCGCTCGCGGCATTCGTGCTGGCGCTGCGTGATTTCGTCAGGGCGCATCCCGATCATCCCGGCTCGCTGGCGGTGATGTTCACCTCGGATGAAGAAGGCCCCGCCATTGACGGCACGGTGCGGGTGGTGGAAGCGCTTGCTGCGCGCGGTGAAAAGCTCGATTACTGCGTGGTGGGCGAACCCACATCTGTGAAAAAACTCGGCGACATGATCAAAAACGGCCGCCGCGGTTCGCTCACCGGCCTCCTCACGGTGAACGGCGTTCAGGGGCACGTCGCCTATCCCGACATGGCGCGTAACCCGATACACGAAATTGCATCCGCCATCGCCGAACTGGCGCAGACCCGATGGGACAACGGCAACGAATATTTTCCGCCGACCACCTGGCAGATTTCCAATTTTAATTCCGGCACCGGAGCGAACAATGTGATTCCCGGTGCCGCGCACATCAAGTTTAATTTCCGGCATTCCACGGCGAGCACCACCGAATCGCTGCAAACACGTGTGGTCAACATTCTGGATCGGCACGGCGTGACTTACGATCTGGAGTGGCGTGTCGACGGGCGGCCGTTTCTTACGCAACGCGGCGATCTGGTCGACGCCATCACGCGCGCGATCAAGACCGTCACCGGCGTAGACACCGAACTCTCCACCACCGGCGGCACTTCCGACGGACGCTTTATCGCCGACATTTGTCCGCAGGTGGTGGAGTTCGGCCCCACTAACGCCACGATACACAAGCTCAATGAATGCGTGGGGGTGGAGGAGATCGAACCGCTGCGACAGATTTACCGGCAGCTGTTGGTGAATGTGCTGATAAAGTAAGCGGTTGTTTTAATTTAAAGTTTTGCAAAGGCCGTGAAAATACGCTGCGCAGTTTCGACAGCGCTCGTCGCGTGCATGCTTGCCTGCACATCGAGTGTGGCCCCAGCGGCCGACTGGCGCCCCGACAAGAACGTTGAAATCATTGTGTGGTCGGGCGCAGGCGGCGGTGCTGATCGCCCGGCGCGCGCAATGCAGCGCCTGTTTCAGGAAAAAAAGTTTCTCGATGTTTCGAGTTCGGTGATCAACAAACCTGGCGGCACCGGCACCGTCGGCATGGTCTACATGAACCAGCACGCGGGCGACGGGCATTATCTGTCGATGGCGAATGCCACGCTCGCCACCATCAGCAAGACCGGCGTCAGTCCGCTGTCGTACGCGCATGTCACGCCGCTGGCGCTGCTGGCGCACGATTACATGATTATCGTGGTGAAACCCGATTCGCCGTTTAAGACTGCGCGTGATCTGTTCGAGCGCATGGCCAAAGACCCGAATGCCGTCACCGGCGGCATGACCGCGCGCGGCGGCGTGGGGCACATCGCGTTGGGGCAGGCGTTGAAAACCGTGAAGGGCGATCCGCGCAAAATCAGGATTGTGATTTTCAAATCGGGCGCCGACGCGACCCTTGCGGCGATGGGCGGGCACATTGATTACGCGGTGTCGGTGGTGCCCTCGCTCATCAGTCAGGTCAAAGCGGGCCAGGTGCGGGTGCTCGGGGTGGCGGCACCGCAGCGGCTCAGCGGCGCGCTTGCCCATGCGCCGACGCTGACCGAACAGGGCCTGAAATCCGTATCGTCGAACTGGCGCACGGTGGTCGGCCCGAAAGGCATGACGCCGGCGCAGATCGCGTTCTGGGACAGCGTGTTTGGCAGGATGGTGCTGACCGATGAATGGAAAAAGGAACTGGAAGCGAGCTTGCAGGAGTACATCTATCTCGCCAGCGGCGCCACGCTCAAGTACACCAAAGACCAGGATCAGGCGATCGCGGCGGCGCTGGCGGACCTGGGGTTGCTGAAATCGCAATAACCCTACGCCGAATCGTCCGGCTCGAAAAATATCCAGCTCACGTCCGGAAACTGTTGCTTCAGCGCCGCTTCGCAGACGTTGATGTCGGCGATCAGTTTTGCGGCATCGGCGGTCTCGCGCATGCGTGCCTTCACCGTGACAACGACGTGGTTGCCCCATTGCAGGGTAATCAGGTTATAAATTTCGGCCACTTCAGGACGCGCCGCGACGAACAATTCGATTTCGGTATGCACCAGCGGATCGGCACTCTCGCCGATGATCAGGCTTTTTACTTCACGCACGATCAAAATCGCCACCACGATCAGCAGCACGCCGATGGCCAGACTGCCCAGCGCATCGAACAGCGGATTGCCGGTTACGATCGCCAGCAACAACGCGATTAACGCAAACGCGAGGCCGCCCAGCGCGGCAATATCCTCGCCCGCCACCACCATCAACTCGCTCTGGCGCGTGGCCACGAACCACTGCCAGAATGTGCGCGTGCCCTGCTGCTTGCGAATGATCTTAAGCGCCCCCCACAGCGAGCCTGCTTCGAGCACGATGCTCACCACCAGCACACCAACGGCAATCCACGGGTCTTTCACCGGCTCTGGATGCAGCAGTCGATGCACGCCCTCGTAAGCCGAAAACAATCCGCCCACCGAAAACAACAATAACGCCACGATCAGCGACCAGAAATACATCGCACGCCCCTGGCCCAGCGGATGCTGCGCGGTAGCGGGAAGCGCCGAGCGCTTCATGCCGATCAGCAGCAATACCTGATTGCCGCAATCGGCCGCGGAGTGGATGGTCTCGGCAAGCATCGCGCCTGAACCCGTCCAGACTGCCGCAACACCTTTAGCGACCGCGATACCGCCGTTCGCGGCCAGCGCGTAGAGAATGGCTTTGACCGAGCCTTCGCCTTGTCCTGCCATGGGTTTCTCCTCGTTCGAGATATTGATCTTAGTATGCCAGTTTCGTAAGTGAAATCACTTTCGGCTTAGAATCCGAACATGGCCACATTGAGCGAAGCCGACACCTGCCGCAAGTTCGTGGTTCCCAAGCTTCAGTCTGTGGGGTGGGACAACGATCCGCATTCGATTGCCGAGCAACGCACGATTACCGACGGGCGTATCGTGCCGGTTGGAAAAGAGTTCATTCGCAAGCCACCGAAGCGTGTCGATTATTTGCTGCGCTACACCCGCGATTTCCCGCTGGCCGTTGTAGAAGCAAAGGCTGCATACAAGGACGCAGCCGACGGATTGCAGCAGGCAAAAGATTATGCCGAAATGCTCGGTCTCAAGTTTGCCTACGCCACCAACGGCCACGAAATAATCGAATTCGACTATCACACGGGACGGGAAACGACGCTCGACGCTTATCCTGCGCCCGGCGAACTGTGGCGGCGTTACCGCGCCGCAAACGGTCTAGCCGGAGACGATGTTGCCGATCGATTATTCGAGCTGATGAAATCTATCAGTTCGCTGGCGTCTACTGCTTCGGACGCGGCGTATTTCGATCTAGCCAAAAAACCGGATTGGACTTTGCCTATCCACGACTAACGCGTTTGCGGGCCGGAAATTTTGTGTATCCGAAACTGATGGCATGGGAGGGCGCATTTGGCATCGTGCCGCCTGCGTGCGATGGTTGTGTCGTTTCAACGGAGTTTCCTGTTTTCGAGGTTATTGAAGAACGCGTTTTACCTGAAGTGCTCGACACCTATTTTCGTATGCCCTCAATATGGCCCGCAATATCGGGGGCGAGTACCGGGACGAATGTGCGCCGACGAAGGTTGAATCCACAAGACTTTCTCAGCTACAAGATGCCATTGCCGTCACGTGCCACGCAAGAGCTTCTCCGGGAAATCCGCTTGGAAACGACCTCCCTGACTCCTTTGCAAACTGAAACCACCGCTGAACTCGACGCCCTACTGCCCGCCATCCTAGATCGCGCGTTCAAAGGCGAACTTTAAGATTCCTGCAGTATCAACTCCGGCTGAAGCCAAGGGCGGCGGACGGGCTCGGGCAGGGAGAAGCGCCCAGCAAGCCCCGATGATTCGAGAGCGCGCCAGACTTGGCCTGACACAAGCTCCAAATGGTGGTTAGCATCCGATGCGACAGAGAGCGTCGGATTACCAGGTTTAATCGTCTCTTTTGCGCAACGATAAATGCGAAGGTCACCCAGACTGAAGTTCTCGCCTGCAAACTCGGGCGATGCAACAAGGCTCTTGCAAAGCGCGGGATATTCATTGCGGTTGCCGCGGCGGAAAACATGGTCAGTTTCAGTCGAATAGCGAATGCGCGAAGGGACGTTGACAACGCCCTTGGGCGGAACATAAAGCGGGCTGAGTACACCATAATCTGAGTATACGACAGGGAAGGCCGCCATCAGCTCGGACCACAAACCAAACTCGACCCTGGCTTCGCGACGGACCTGCCCTTGAGTCTGCTTGCCAAGTTGCTCAGGAATGCTACCTCCTGCGACGATCATGTTCCGGAAGTTGCCGAGCCTGGTCGCGATCTGAAGAACTTCAAGAGCCAATGCGCGAAGTCCATTGACCTCTTTGGCGAGAATGTAACGAAAGTCGAAGAGCAGATCACATGCGGCAGGTGTTAGCTTCAGAAAATCGAGGGCTTCCGATATTGCAGAACTAAGCGTCGAGCGATTCTCCAGGTCCTCCCGCGCGAGGCGGAGCAAAGCGCCGCGCTGGCCTTGGCGAACGATTGATTGAGCAGCGCTCGAATAGGTAGCGTCACGGTCGGCGGCGGTGCCGGTAACCGGGATCGCTTGAATTCCATGCATGTTGAGGTGTTCAAAAACATACGTCAGCGGGTGCGCGCCTGATGTCATTCGCACATGCGGGGGCAAGTTGTGCATGTCCACATAAGCCGGGCGGCCCCTCGTTCATGCGTCACTGATGCCCTTCGCACGCTTCGCAAAATGGGTATCAAAAGTCTCGCCGTCCCTGAGCACGGGGTCGGGAATGTCGAATAATGGAATCAATCGCGACCCCGCCAAAGGCGAGAGCCACTTCAATGCGAGAAATGCTCCACCACGCGCGGGGAGAATAGGTAAATAACAATACGTATTACGCATGAATCAACCCCACTTCACTTCCGGAAACCATTTCCGGACCTGCCGGTAGCCCACCAGTTTACTCAGCACGCCATAACCTACCTTTTCCCGGCGCAGGCGCCCTGCAACGACCGCTCGGCTTATATGGAGTTTATTGGCCAGCGCAATCGCGTTCTCGAAGGACGGACGCAGAAATGCCTCGCTTCGCTTCCACTCGGATCGTGGAATGAAGACTTCCCGTGCAAGGTTGTTTGCTTCTGTTTCCTTGGCATCCTCATCGTGTTCGTCCTGTATGTCTTCGTCAGTAATCGCAGTATCCGAATCGGGGATGTGCTTCCAGGCGTGTACCAGTTCGTGAATTAACGTAAACCAGAAGTTGTCCAATCGGTCGTGCCGGACCGTAAGCCCAATGACAGGTGCTCCATCAACTCCACGCATTGCAGCGCCGTCGAGCTTTGTGCGCGGCAGCGCAGGTAACACCACGAGAGCGATGCCCTTCTCGGTCAAAAATTCTTTTGCTTGGCGCGGGCCACTATCGGCCCAACTCAGCTTTGCGACATTAACGAGAAACTGCTCGTTGAGGGTGTCCGACCGCCATGTACCACGAGCACTTTTTGTTTTCTCTGCCAGTTCCCGCGCTCTTGCGACCCACAGCTTCAGATTAGTTTTATTCGTTTTTGGTGTGGAGCCGAAGGTTAGTGTTTGCTTCAGGTAAAGCGGGCCATGTTTCGGTTTGATATATCGTTGCACAACGTCGCTGATCGTAAGCCTTGACATCTCGTCATCGCTGAACCAACCGGATTTCGCAAGAAGGGATAATGAAATATCATCTGCATCATCGTTAACACTATATGTCGCATCCGGCTCCCGGATGAGTAGGTCGGCTGGGATGTGAAGAGCATCGCTCAGTGCTCTTACCGCCGAAAGCGTCAGCGGACGCTTACCTGCAAGAACTTCCGATACGCGGTTTCTGCCGCCAAGAAGTAGAGCAAGGTCCTTTTGCCGCAATCCTTGTTCCTCCATCCGAAACCGAATGGCGTCAATCGGATCTGGACGCTTGAACTGGAAACGTCCTTTCTCGTAGTCCTCGACGAGCTTGGCGAGCAGTTCGAGACGGTCGCCGTCAGACGTCCCCGGCGCTGGATCGTCGGCCGTGAGGCGGCCTACCTCGGCGAGATACGCCTGGTATTGATCTTCCGTCTTTATGATTTTCGGTTCAAGCATCATAAGTCTCAGTTAATACGCTTCGTGTAATCTGCGTGAGTGCCGGCCCACTTCACCACTACTAAGCCGGCGTTATAAGCCACCTGTACTTCCAACCGGTAACGGTTACCCTTCACGTTAAAAATCACGATCCTGTTTTCCAAAAAGCTGGCCGAAGCGTAGCTATCCTTGATGTCCTGCGGCGTACGCCATCGCGCCGCTTCAATATCAGCAATCCAGTTCTCGATCCATGCACGAGCATCCGCATGGGCCTTGGTGAACTCATCGAGCTTGTCTCGCCCGACGAGCAGCATAGAGTTCTCTTGTTATTCCCATATGTTAATTGTATCATAGTGTTCCCAAATATGGAATAATCTATTTATGGCATTGAATGAAAATGCTATAACTAATTGATTTAATTACGTGTTTAAACATTAAGAGAATGCATACTTCAGCCACGTGCTATGAACCAAAGTAGTTTGCCGAGCGTTTATAGGAGAAATTTGTGACGACATTTGTCGAACGAATACTGATCCTTGCCAAGACGTATCCATCACCCAGCGCAAAGTATGTCGAGACTTCCTGTGTTGCGGGCGTCAATGGGCAGGGACTGATGCGGCGGCTCTACCCGGTTCCGTTTCGACTGATTGAAGAAGGGCGGCAATTCAAGAAGTGGCAGTGGATTACAGCGCGTATCAGGAAATCGAACGATGATCACCGCACGGAAAGCCACCGGATATATGTCGATACAATTGAATGCGATGCAGAGCCGCTGTCAACGAAGAATCTATGGGAGGCGCGGTGGCCATCGATTGACAGGCTGCTGGTGTTCACAAGTTTCGCCGATGTCGAGAAGCAGCGATTGGCGACCAGCGAAAGCCTTGCCCTGCTGCGCCCCAAGCAAATCCTGAATCTGGAAATCAGACCTGCACGACACGCCGACTGGACCGACGATGAGAAGGCTAAGCTGCTGCAGGAGCAGATGCAAGGCAGTCTGTTCGGCCAAGCGGAAGCCGAGCAACAAGTCAGAGAACTGAGAAAAATTCCTTTCGACTTTTACTATAACTACGTTTTTGATACGCCTGCCGGTGAAGTCAATCAGCGGCACAAAATTGTCGATTGGGAAGCCGGCGCTTTGTACTGGCGCTGCCGCAAGAGCCACGGTGACAACTGGGAGCAGCCATTCCGTGCGAAGCTGGAAGAGGAATTACTGGGGAAGGACTTGATGTTCCTGATGGGGAACATCCACCGATTCCAGGATCAGTGGCTGATCGTCAGCCTGATTTACCCGCCTAAGCAGCGGCCAGTGCCAAACCCGCAGTCCTCGCTGTTTTGATCCCGGTGGCCTGGATGTGACAAACACGCATCCCGTTTAACCGATTCACGGCATCAGCCACCATCGAGCGATGGCAATAGTTGTAATCCGCTTCAAAGCACAATAACGCGCAATCGGAAGCTGTTGCAATCGACGCAAGAATTGCAATCGCCTCATATTGCGTTTCGAGATACTTCATAAAACCTTGCTTGTACCGGGCCCAGTTACCATCAGCGCGGTAGCGATTGCGGATCGGTTTCGGACAGCCAAGGTTAGGAAGATGAACGTACTCGAATCCGCTTAGGTTGAGCGCGTCAGCTAACGATTTTTTCGAGAATCCGGGCTTTCGGGAAAGTGGCAGTTCGCGGATATCTACCAAGGCCTCGATATCATGTTCACGCAGCAGAGACAAAAATCCCTGGATATCCATTCCCTCGTAGCCAATGGTATGTAACACCATAAGATTTCTCTCAGAAAAACAACATGGTACAGGGATTGCTCGCGGCGGTAAACGACTGATATCGATGCAAGGAATTCACGCCAGCCACGGCATTTTCGCAAAGTGCTGCTTTTCATACGCCTCGATTGCCGGCAATTCCTGCAGCACCAACCCCACGTCATCGAGGCCTTTCAGCAGCCGTTCCTTGTAGACGGCGTCGATGTCGAATTGATAGGTCGTCCCATCAGGCCCGGTTATGGTTTGCGATTGCAGATCGATGCTGATGCTTGAACCCGGCGACGCTTTAAGTTGTGCGCGCAGCACCGCGCAGTGTTCCTCGGCGAGTATGGCGGGCAGCATGCCATTCTGGATTTCATTGGCGTAATGGATGTCGCCGAATGAGGGCGCGATCACGCAGCTTATGCCCCAGTCGAGCATGGCAAAGGCGGCACCCTCACGCGAAGAGCCGCAGCCGAAGTTCTCGGCGGCGACGATGATGCCGGTGTTGCGCCACGGTGTTTGGTTGAGGATGAATTCCGGGCGCTCCTTGCCGTTGCCATCAAAGCACAAATCGTAAAACAGCCACGGGCCGTAGCCGGCTTCCGTGTTGCGCAATTTGCGCAGATAACGTGCCGGAATAATTTTGTCGGTGTCGATATTCGCCATGTCGAAGGGCGCTGCGACGGCAGTGAGTTTGGTAAAAGGTTTCATAAGAGTTCCGTCAAGTGCCTAACCGCAGAGGCGCAAAGACGCAAAGGAAACGCAGAGAAGTGCTTTTCTTTGCGGCTGTTCTCTGCGTCTTTGCGCCTCTGCGGTGAAGCTTTCAATTTATCAACTTTCGCACATCCGTCACATGCCCGGTCACTGCTGCTGCAGCCGCCATCGCCGGACTCATCAGATGCGTGCGCGCGCCTTTGCCCTGGCGGCCTTCGAAATTGCGGTTGGAGGTTGATGCAGAGCGCATGCCCGCAGGTACGGAATCACCGTTCATCGCGGCGCAGCCGGAACAGCCCGAGGCGCGCCACTCGAGGCCCGCTTCCTCGAAGATGCGATGCAGGCCCTCGGCTTCGGCGTCGCGCTTAACCGTCGTGGAGCCGGGCGATACCCAGCCCTGCACGGTAACTTTGCGTCCTTTCAGCACCGCGGCTGCCGCCCGCAAATCGTCGATGCGGCCATTGGTGCAGGTGCCGATGAACACGCGATCGATCCTGATATCCGTGAGCCTGGTTCCGGGTTTCAAATCCATGTAGCGCAGCGCGGATTGCGCGTGTGCGCGCTTGTTCGCGTCGCTGAACGATGCGGGGTCGGGAATGGCGCCGCTAACCGGCAAGGCTTCTTCGGGGATGGTGCCCCAGGTGAGCGTGGGTTCGATGGCGCTGCCATCCAAACATACTTCACGATCAAACTTTGCGTCCTCATCCGTGGGCAGCGCGCGCCACATGGCCAGTGCCGCATCCCACTGCGCACCGGTGGGCGCGTATTCGCGGCCTGCGAGATATTGAAAGGTGGTGTCGTCGGGTGCGATCATGCCCGCGCGCGCACCGGCTTCGATCGACATATTGCACACCGTGAGGCGGCCTTCCAGCGCCATCGCGCGAAACACGCTGCCGGCGTATTCGATCACATGCCCGGTGCCGCCGGCGGTGCCGATTTTTGCGATGATGGCAAGAACCACATCCTTGCCGCTGATGCCCGTTCCCAGTTTGCCATCGACGGTAACGCGCAGTGTTTTGGGTTTTTTCTGCCACAGGCATTGCGTGGCGAGCACCTGCTTCAGTTGCGAGGCGCCGATGCCGAACGCGTATGCGCCCAGTGCGCCGTGGGTGGAAGTATGCGAATCGCCGCAGGTGAGCGTGATGCCCGGTTGCGTGAAAGCAGTTTCGGGACCGACCACATGCACAATGCCCTGCCGCGGATCGTTCATGCCGAAGCAGCGGATGCCGTGCTCGGCGCCGTTGACGTCGAACAGCCGCAGCATCTCGCGCGCGTCGTCATCGTTGACGCTGGCGAGGCCTTTGTCGCGGCCGCGCGTGGGCACGTAATGGTCGGCAGTGGCGAGTTGCTGACGGGGCTTACGCACCTTGCGGCCTTCCCGGTTCAGAGCGGTGAAGGCGTGAAACGCACCGTCATGCAGCAGATTGCGGTCGATGTAGAGCAGCGCTTCGTTGCCCTTGTCCACCACCACGTGTTGCGACCAGATTTTTTCGAACAGCGTCTGCGGAAATGTCATTAATACACCTTAAAAAAACACCGCTACAAGATGTTGAATATGCGTGACGGCATCTCTTTGTGAGCAATCCGAATCCAATGGCGCTATTCCAAGCATCTGCAAAAGTTGTAGTTGTAGGTTGGGGTGACGAAGGAACCCCAACACCAAATGATATCAACCACGGAATACATGAAATACACGGAAAGAAGTGTGCGCGGATTTTCCGTTTGTTCCGCGGTTAATCGGTTTGTTGGGGTTCGCAAGCTCACCCCAACCTACAACTGCTAAAACCCATAAAGTATGGTGGGATTATGCGCCAGCACGTGGTTACGGATTGTTGCATCGGGAATCCATTCGAGCAGCCGGTCGCACATCTCGCCATCGTTGGGCATGGCGCCTTCGTGCTTGGGGTGCGGCCAGTCGCTGCCCCATACCACGCGACTGGGGTTGGCTTCGATGATCGCATGGGCAAGCGGCGTCACATCGGGATACGGCATGTCGTGTGCGCTGATGCGATAAGCACCGGTGAATTTGCACCAGCAGCGCCCGCCTTTCATCAATCGCAAAAAAGCCTGAAAGCCCGGATGCGTGACACCCTTCGCAGCTTTCATATACCCAAAATGATCAATCACGATGTCGGCGGGAAAATCATCAAACATTTTTTCCAGATCGGGATACTCGTCCACGTGCATCAGAAACTGCACATGCCAGCCCAGCGGCGCGATGCGCTTGGCCATGCCGCGCACCAGATGCATAGGCAGCACGCCTTTTTCGGTGGCGACGTCAACCACGTTAAAGCGGATGCCGCGCACGCCCTGCGCGTGCATCGCTTCGAGTTCTTTATCGGTGATGCTGTCTTCAACCACCACCACGGCGCGCCAGCGCCCGGCCATGGCTTTGAGATTCGCCAGCGTCACTGAATTGTCCGTGCCGTACACCGAAGGCTGCACGATCACGCCGCGCGCAACACCGAGTGTGCCGGCCAGCCGCTGCCAAGCGGCAAGCAGCGCATCGGGTGGCGTGTAGATACGGTTTTCCGAATAGCCGTATTGCGCCATCGGCCCGAAGATATGAAAGTGGGTATCGGTAGCGCCCGGCGGCAGCGCGAACGAAGGTTTGCGCGGGCGTACATCAGGCCCGGCGCACAGCGGTGCGGTTGCTACTCGCTGAAATTCCATAACTGTTTGTTTTTAAACATTATTTTAGTTTGCGCTGATGTTGGCCGCCTTCACCACTTTTTGCCACTTGGCGTAATCCTGCTTGATGTACTCGGCGAATTCCGCAGGCGAGTTGCCGAGCGTGGTCGCGCCAAGATTGGCGAAGCGATCACGTATATTCTGCTGCGCGGTAACTTTCACCAGCGCGCCATGCACACGGTCAATAATGTCTTTCGAGGTGGCGGCCGGCGCAAGCAGGCCGGTGATGGTAGTCGCATCGAAGCCCTGCAAACCCTGCTCGGCGAGCGTGGGCACATCGGGCAGCAGCGGCGCGCGCTTGTCGGTGGTGACGGCGAGCGCGCGTATCTTGCCGGCGCGGATATAGCCCATCGACGCCGTGAGTTGATCGACATGTGTATCCACTTGTCCGCCGAGCAGATCGATCAGCGCCGGGCCGCTGCCCTTGTATGGCACGCCGGTCATGCGGATGCCCGCGTTCATTTGGATCAGTTCGCCGACCAGATGATTCGAGGTGCCGGTGCCCGCGGTCGCCATCGTCATCTGCCCCGGTTTGGTTTTTACCAGTGCGACGAATTCCTTGAAGGTCTTTGCCGGCACCGACGGATGCGCGATCAACACGAACGGTACGTTGCTGATGCCGGAGATTGCCGCGTAATCGCGCAGCGGGTGGTAGAGCGGCTTGGCAAATACATTTGGCGCCACGCTGTACACCGAGTTCGACGCCATCAGCAACGTGTAGCCGTCAGGCGCAGCTTTCGCCACCATCTCGCCGCCGATCATGCCGCCCGCACCCGCGCGGTTATCCACCACCACCGGCTGGCCCAGCAATTCGGTGAGGCCCGGCGCTACCGCGCGCGCATTGATATCCACGTTGCCGCCGGGCGCGAAGGGCACGACGATGCGGATGGTTTTCGTGGGGTAGGGTTGCGCGTGGGCCGTGGCGCACAGTGTCAGTGCGAATGTGGCAAGCAATTTTTTCATGGCAATTTCCTCATAATGCAGGCAATGCAATCGGCGTGTCGATGAACACCTGATACTTCTGATTTTTGGGTTTGTCGAGGTCTTCGGCGTTCACATAGGTAATCGATGATTTGCCCAGCAGCTCACGCGGCAGAATCATCACCCGCGCAAAGCCGGAAGCCACCGCCAGCGACGCTTTCGCGTACACCGGATCGGGTCCGGCTTCGAACCACGGTTCGAGCGGGAGATAACGATGCACGGTGTTGTTGGTGTGAATCTCGATGCCGCCGAACAGCAAACAACGGATGCCGCCGCCGCGGTGGGTGTGGGTAAGCGCTTCGCCGCCGGGCGGAAAATCCACGCGGTCACAGCGCAGCAGATAGTCTGTCGAGGTATCGAGCTGCAGGGGGGCATTCAGCAGCAGCGTGCTGATGACGCCAGCGCCGGTGGCCGGCGCTTCCGGCATACCCGCGCGCGCGAGTTGCCAATGCAGCACGACCGTTGCGAGATTGCCCGCCGCAAATTGCGCGGCCTCGGCACTGTGAAACGCACTGTTGGCGCCGAGCACGCCGGTGAAGCTGCCGCAGCGTACGCGCAAGCCGCCCGACAGCACGTAAATTGCGCTGACGCCGTCCCTGTTTACGGTCAGCGGCGCCGCGGGTGCGAGTTCGTGCCGGTATAGTTTTAGTTCGTGCTTCATGGCGCTACAATTATAGCCGTCGCGCCGCGTCAATGGCTGTCACCCATCCGGAGAAAATAATGTTCAGTCGATTTTGCTGGAGCACCCTGTTGATTTGCGCGGGCGCTCATGCGCACGCGCAGACCGCTGCGGCAGGCTCAGCACAGGGTTTTCCCGACCGTCCGCTACGCATCATCGTGGCGTTTTCCACCGGCACGGCGGCGGATATCGTCGCGCGCCAGATCGCCCTGAAGCTCACCGATACGCTGGGCAAACAAGTGATTGTCGAGAATCGCGACGGCGCGGCAGGCACCATCGGAGCAGGTCTGGCCGCGCGCGCCACGCCCGATGGCCACACCATGCTGATCGCCTCGCCATCGATCATCGTCAGCCCGCTGCTGATCAAGGATTTACCCTACGACGTGTCGCGTGACTTTTCGCCAGTGGCGTTGATGGCGACGTTTCCCACGGTGCTGGTGGTGGGCGCGCAGACCAAAGCGGGATCGGTAAAGGAGTTGCTCGAACTCGCCAAAGCCGCACCCGGCAAGCTCAACTACGCTACGGCGGGGCGCGGCACCGCCAGCCATCTCAGTGCGGAATTGATGCGCACGATGACGGGTGTGAACATTGTCGAAGTCGCCTATCGCGCTACCGCGCAGGCATTGAATGACACCATTGCCGGTGAAGTGGCGATGTATTTTCCCAACCTCGCGGCGGCGTTGCCGACCATACGTTCGGGACGACTCAAAGCGCTGGCGGTTACCAGCACCAAACGCTCGCAGGCAGCGCCGGAAATTCCCACGCTGGCGGAAACCCTGCCCGGATACGAGGCCGCAAGCTGGTACGGTATAGTCGTTCCCGCCCGCACACCGCTACCCGTGATTGCAAGACTGCATGCCGATATCGCCAAAGCATTGCAACAGCCCGACGTGCGCCAGCGTTTCTTGAGTCTGGGTGGTGACATCGTTGCAGGTGGCCCGGCTGATCTGGCGAAAACCATGCGCGGCGGCACGGAAAAGTGGGGCAAGCTGGTGAAGGAGATTGATGCGCGAGGTAGATGACAGGGTTTGAAGCAAGAGACAAAGGCATTACGTAGCGTGCGCTGTGCGCACGATCCGCCCGCGCATTTGTGCGAAAGATACGCCGGTGCATCGCGCGCACAGCGCACGCTACGTTTTGCCTGTGTTTATCTGGGGCTGTACTGATTACTTATAACTATTTGTTATTAAAAGGAAAATACCATGGCTCTCGGACCGCACAAAATCGAATACGAAGTGATCAAAGGCTGGGAGCAAATGCCTGAGGGCTACAGCTTTATGGAAGTCGCGGGTGTGGCGTGTGACTCGCAAGATCATGTGTATGTGTTCAATCGCGGCAAGTATCCGATCATCGTATTCGACAAGGAAGGCAAATTCCTTAACGCGTGGGGCGAAGGCATGTTCGTCGGCCCGCACGGCATATTCATCGACCACCAGGACTTCCTGTGGCTTGCCGACGACAAAGACCACACCGTGCACAAGTTCACCACCGACGGCAAAAAGCTGATGACACTCGGGGAATCGGGCAAGGCCGCCGACACCGGCTACAAAATCGGCGTCAGCCCCGTGCGACATGCGGCGGGGCCGTTTCACCGTGTCACCAACGTGGCGGTGCTACCGAGCGGCGACATGTACATCGCCGATGGCTACGGCAATTGCCGTGTGCATAAATATTCGAAGGAAGGCAAGCTGCTGTTCTCGTGGGGCGAGCCGGGCAGCGGGCCGGGACAATTCATACTGCCTCACGGCATCGCGGTGGACAGCGCGGGGCTGGTGTATGTGGCCGACCGCGAGAATTCGCGCGTGCAGATTTTCAAACCCGACGGCGAGTACGTGCGCGAGTGGGGCTTTCTCAATCGTCCGTATGATCTGTTCATCGACAATCAGGACATGATCCACATCGCCGAAGGCGGCTTTCACAACTACATGATGAAGCGCTCCGAAGGCCCGCTGCCTGCGCACGACCAGACCATGATCTATCCGCCGTGCGGCCACTCGCCGATCGCGCGCGTCACCGTGTGCGATCCCGACGCAAAAATCTATGCGCAGGTCGGCGGCGAAAACCCGGTGCTGCCCGGCAACTTTGTAGCGCCCCACGGCATTTGGGCCGACAAGCGCGGCGATTTCTATGTCGGCGAAGTCATCGTCAACGCCGGCGCGGTAAAGCGCATGGCGCCGTTGAGGCCGGCGGGGTTTCAGAAATTCCGGCGCAGGACGGGTTAATGCGCGACGCGGCTAAGCCTGGTGCATGAACCAATCCAAACACTGTCGTTCCTGCGCGGGAACGACAGTTAGGAAAGTTTTTTAGATCAAGTAAACTGAAAACTAGAGGGAACCATCATGGGCAACAGCGTACAAGACAAAGTAGTAGTAGTCACCGGCGCGGGCGGCGGCATCGGTCGCGAAATGGCGCTGGCGATGGCTGCCAACGGCGCAAAAGTGGTGGTCAATGATATCGGCGCGGCACTCGGCGGCGAACTCAGCGCGGAGAACGCGGGCGCGGCGCAAAAAGTGGTGAATGAAATCAAGGCAGCGGGCGGTGTAGCTGTCGCCAGCACCGAGTCGGTAGCCACCTGGGCTTCGGCCGAGCGCATCATCCAGTGCGCGGTGGAAACCTATGGGCGCATAGATGCCGTGGTCAACAATGCCGGTATCCTGCGCGACCGCATTTTTCACAAGATGAGCGAGGACGACTGGAACTCGGTGATTGCGGTACATTTGAATGGCGCGTTTTACGTGAGCCGCGCCGCCGCCAATCATATGCGTGCGCAGAATTCCGGCGCGTTTGTGCACATGACTTCAACCTCCGGACTCATCGGCAACTTCGGGCAGGCCAATTACTCCGCGGCCAAGCTCGGCATCGCTGCGCTGTCAAAAAGCATCGCCCTCGATCTCGGCCGCAACCGTGTGCGTTCGAACTGCATCGCGCCATTTGCCTGGAGCCGCATGACCAGCTCGGTGCCGGCGAATACGCCCGAAGAAAAGGATCGCGTCGAGCAATTCAAAAAAATGGAAGCACGCAAGGTCGCACCGATGGCGGTGTTTCTGGTGAGCGACGCGGCGGCGGAGGTCACGGGGCAGATTTTCAGTGTCCGTGCCAACGAGATCATGCTGTTCAGCCAGCCGCGGCCGATACGCTCGGTGCATTTCACTCCGGAGTGGACGCCCGAAGCGATCGCGCAGGTGGCGCTGCCCGCGATGCAAAAGCAGTTTTATCCGCTGGATCGTTCGGCGGACGTGGTATGTTGGGATCCGGTTTGAGGAGAAGCGTTGCGATAACTCCATCGACAAGCGTAAGATTCCGCAATGAAAGTTTCGGAGCTGTTGCGCCTGCTTGGAAAAGACGGCTGGGTTATGGTGCGGCAGCGCGGCAGTCACCGACAACTGCACCATCCGACAAAAGCAGGAACAGTCACGGTGGCGGGCAAACCCAGCGTGGATGTACCGCCCGGCACGTTAAACAGCGTCTTGAAGCAGGCGGGATTAAAGGAGTGAATTGAAAATGAGCATGCGCTACATGGTGGTGATTGAAAAAGGCCCGACAAGCTACGGCGCGTTCGTGCCCGATCTGCCGGGGTGCATAGCCGTCGGTGAAACCGAAGCCGAGGCTTTGGCTTTGATTCAGGAAGCGATCAAGCTGCATTTGGAAGATTTGCGGCTTGGCGGCAAGCCTATTCCCGAGCCGGTATCAAAAAGCACTTTTGTTGAAATCGGATTGGCCGCTTAGTACAGTCGCCTTTAAGGTGACCAGCGGAAACTGGTCTTCTACGCCTACAAGATTCCGGTGCAATGCCCTTCACTTATTGCACCCGACGAAACGGCGAACCATGTTAATTTTCAGCTTTTCTAACCCCCAGGACCCATCATGACCGACATTCGCCGTTTTAAACTCATCCCCGTCGAAAACCTCACCACCGAGCAGCGTGTGGTGTATGACGCGATCCGCTCCGGGCCGCGCGCGAAGGCGGGCGTTTCCAGCGCGACCGTGCCGGGGCCGCTGGGCGGGCCGTTCAATGCGATGCTGCGCAGCCCCGGCATCGGCAACATTGTGCAGGCGCTGGGGGGTGAAATCCGCTACAAGAGCTCCTTGCCGAACAAGCTCAATGAATTGGCGATCATCGTTACCGCACGCTACTGGACGGCCAATTACGAGTGGCATGCGCATTGCAGGCTGGCGCTCGACGCCGGGCTCGATCCGGCGAAGGCGAAGGATGTCGCCGAGAACCGCCGTCCCGCGAACATGGATGAAGACGAAGCCATCGTTTACGATTTCTCGCACGAACTGCATGCAACCAAGGGCGTGAGCGACGCGAATTTCAAGCGCGTGGTGGATCGCTTCGGCGAACGCGGCGCGTTCGACCTGATTGCAGTCAACGGCTATTACTCGCTGGTGTCGATGATCCTCAACGTGGACAAGACGCCGTTGCCGGAGGGTGTGCCGACGCCGTTGAAGTAGCAACGCTTTGTAGGGCACAATCCCTATTGCGCCATAGGTTGACGTGGCATTCCGATACCGTTGGCGCCATTCACTGCACTGATTGAGGATTGCGCGCCCCTCACCCCCGGATCAAGTCCGGGGCAGGCTCTAACCCTCTCCCCGTAATCGGGGCGAGGGGAGTTTCATTGGATAGGCGCGCTGGTTACTGGAGGATTCATGCAAAAGAAATTTGTCGCAGCGTTTGCGCTGGCGACATTGTGTGTTGGTAGCGCGCACGCGCAGGCATTTCCCACCAAACCCATCCGCTTCATCATCCCCACTGCCGCCGGCGGCGGCTCGGATCAGATCGTGCGCTTTCTGGGCAACCGCTACACCGCGGCGTGGGGTCAGCAGATCGTGGCCGACAACCGCCCCGGCGCGGGCATGGTGATCGGCATCGATATCGCAGCGAAGGCTACGCCGGATGGCCATACCATCGTGCTCGTCAATCCCTCGCACGCGATCAACGCCACGCTGATGGCGAAGCTGCCGTATGACCCGGTCAATGATTTGATTCCGATTTCAGTGGTCGCTACCCAGGCGTTCGGGCTGGTGGTGCCGAATTCGTTGCCGGTGAAAAGTGTGAAGGAGTTGATCGCGCTGTTGAAAGCGAAGCCGCGTGAATTGTCGTTCGGGTCGTCGGGGCCGGGCTCTGCGTCGCACCTGGCGGGGGAGATGTTCACCGGCATGACGGGGACCGAGATGGTGCACATCGCTTACAAGGGCACTGCGCCGGTATTGACGGATCTGATACCCGGTCGCGTACACATGTATATCAATCCGATGCTGGCGATCATCAATCAGATAAACGCGGGACAGTTGCGGCTGCTGGCGGTTACTGCGCCCAAGCGCGTAACCTCGTTGCCGGAGGTGCCCACCGTTGCCGAAGCGGGCGTGCCGGGCTACGAAGCCACCTCATGGTACATGGTGCTCGCGCCGTCCAAAACGCCGCCGCCCATCATCAATCAGATCTACCGCGAAACCGTCAACGCGCTGAAGGCGAAGGACATGCTCGACATGCTGGCCAAGGGCGGCACCGAGCCGCTCGGCAATACGCCGGCTGAAGCGAAGGCGTTTCTGAAAATCGAAATCGCACGCTGGGGCAAGGTCATCAAGCAGGCCAATATCAAGCAACAGTAGGGCAGCCATGCCTGTTCACTAACCATTTATTGAGAAAATTGCCATGAAAATTGCAGTCATCCACGATTACGCCGATGCGTTCCGCACCACCAAACATTTCTCCGCGCTGGCCGCGCACGACGTGGTGGTCCATAACGACGCCTATACCAGCGCGGATCGCGTGGTTGAGCAGGTCAAGGGGTTTGACGCGGTATTGCTGACGCAGCAGCGCGTGCCGATGACGCGCGCGATCATCGAGCGCTTGCCCGCTCTCAAGTTCATCTGCCAGACCGGCCGCAACGTTTATCACCTCGACATTCCAGCCTGCACCGATAATGGCGTGGTGGTGTCGGCGGGGCGCAGAAGCAGCGGCGGCAACCCGTACTCCACCACCGCGGAACTGGCATGGGGGTTGATCATTGCTTCACTGCGGCAAATTCCCTATGAGGTGGAGCGTTTCAAGCAAGGCCACTGGCACTCCACCGTCGGCACGCGGCTGCATGGGCGCACGCTGGGCATTTATGCTTTCGGGCATATCGGCGCCGCGGTGGCGCGTGTCGGAAGCGCGTTCGGCATGAAGGTGGTGTGCTGGGGCCGCGAAGGCTCGATAGCGCGTGCGAAAGCGGAGGGTTTTGAAATCGCCGCCTCGCGCGAGGCGTTTTTTGAGAACGCGGACATCATCAGCCTGCATTTGCCCGGCAACCAGGGCACGCGCGGCATCATCACTGCCGCCGATCTCGCGCGCATGAAACCGACCGCGTTGCTGGTGAACACCAGCCGCGCGCCGATTATCGAAGCCGGCGCGCTGGCTGCCGCGCTGGCAAAAGGGCGGCCCGGATTCGCCGCGGTGGATGTCTACGAGGACGAGCCGGTGACGGGCGCCACGCATCCGTTGCAAAAGCTGAAAAACGCACTGTGCACGCCGCACCTCGGTTACGCCGAGCGCGGCAGTTATGAGTCGATGTATGCAACCGCGATTGAGCAGTTGCTTGCGTTTGCGCAAGGCAAACCGCTGGATGTGGTTAACCCGGAAGTTATCGGCAAGACTTAAACCAAAAATGTCCGATCAAGATAACCACGGCTTAGAGTCAGCCGCCCAGCAGAGCGCCGCCACGCTGCGCACGGATGAGATGACGCTGGTACAGAGTGTCAGTGCGCATGGTTTGCTGGCGCAAGCTGCGGCGGCGCTAATTGCCGCGATCATGATTTTGCGCAGTGCCGGTCTGACCCCGGTGTTGATCTGGCTGATCTGCCTGTTGTGCGCGATCGCGATCCGCTATGTGTTGTATATCGCTTATCAACGCGTGCACGAAGACGTCAAGGCGGATCAATACTGGGGGCGCATTATCGCCATCAGCAATTTTCTGCTCGGCGCAGGCTGGGGCTGGGCGGGATATATGTTTTTTGCCGGCAATCAATCGGCTGCGGACATCACGCTGGTGTTCGCCATCGTGGTGGCGGCGGCTTCGGCGCATACGATTTCACCCACGCGTGCAACCCTGGCGGCTTCGCTGGCGCCGATGCTGTTGCCGTTAGTGGTGAAACTGCTGCAGTTGGACTTCGCGGCCTATGCCGCACCTGCGGTACTCGCGCTGGCATTGATGTTGACGATGTGGTTCAGCCTGTTTCGCTACCGCGCCTTGCTTGCGGCCAGCATCGATGACTATCGGCAGCGCGGCACATCGGACGCGGCGATGATACGCGGCGCGGAAACAGCGAATCGATTATTCGCGCAGGTGGTTACCGAACGTGAGCGCGCCGAAGCGGAACTGAAAGTCGCCAAGCAGGCCGCCGACGATGCCAATCAGGCAAAGGGAGATTTTCTCGCGTACACCAGCCACGAGATACGCACGCCGCTGACTGCGGTCATCGGCTTCTCCGATGCATTGTTGGCATCAACGCAGTCCACGGTGCAACAGGATTATTCGCGCCGCATCAAGGGCGCCAGCATGCGCCTGCTGACCTTGATTAATGATTTGCTGGATTTGTCAAAAATCGAGGCCGGTAAACTGAACATCGAATATACCGACTTTAATTTACGCCAGACGATTGATGAAGTCGTTCACGAGCAGGGCGTGAAGGCGCGTGAGAAACAGGTGACACTCGATCTTGCGGTCGATGACAATGTGCCGGATGCACTGATGGGCGATTCGTTGCGGCTGCGGCAGATACTGCTTAACCTGATCGGTAACGCCATCAAATTCACGCCCGCCGAAGGCAAGGTCTCCACCCACGTGCGGTTGCTCGACACCGTGGACGGCATGCCGCGCCTGGCGTTTTCGGTGAAGGACACCGGCATCGGCATAGCGGCGGACAAAGTATCGACCATGTTTCAGCGTTACACGCAGGCCGATGCCAGCACCGCGCGCAAGTATGGCGGCACCGGGTTGGGGCTGTCTATTTGCAAGTCGCTGGTGGAGTTGATGGAGGGCCAGATCGGCGTCAAAAGCGAAGTCGGCAACGGCTCGGATTTCTGGTTTGAGTTGCCGTTCAAGGTGGCGGCTGTGCCGGAGAAGTCCGATACGCCGCCATCCCAGCCCGCGGTGCAGTCCGCAGCGCCCGCACAGCCGTTCAAAGGCATGCGCGTGCTGGTGGCCGAAGACAACGACAACAACCAGATGCTGATAGAACTTTTGCTGAATCGGCAGGGGGTGGAAACGGTAATCGTCGGCAATGGCGCCGAAGCGGTGGAGAATCTGTTGGGAAATTCCTACGACCTGGTGTTCATGGATCTGGAGATGCCGGTGATGGGTGGTTTTGAAGCCGTGGCGGCGATTCGCGAGCGCGAAAAGACGCAAGGCGGGCACGCCATGATCGCCGCCCTGTCGGCGCACGCCCCCGAGCAGGAGCGCGACCACTGCATCGCGGCGGGCATGGACGACTACATGATGAAACCGATTGATGTCAAGGTGTTGCACGCCCTGCTGCACAAGTATTTGCCCGAACGGATTAAGGGTCGCTGACCCAATGCAACCCAACCAAGGGGTGGCGGGCGGGGCACCGCCCCTCACGGGCGGGCGCGATGTTTGCGAAACGCCTTGCGCTTGCCGCGTCAATTCTGTTGAAATAGTGTTATGAGAGAGCAGGTTCCCGTCGAAAAACTGGTACTCGGCATGTTCGTTGCCGAACTGGATCGGCCGTGGCTCGGCACACCGTTCATGATCCAGGGCTTCGTCATCGAATCGCAGGCGCAAATTGACGAATTTCGCAAGGTCTGCCAGCACGTGTTCGTGGAACGCAGCCTTTCGCTGGGGGACCAATTCATCGCCGACGTGGTCGAGAAAAAGGTTGTGCCCGAGCGCAAGCGGCCCGAACCGTCGGCGCAGATCTACGAGGATGAAAAAAGCGCTGCAGGTGAGACCGGCGGCGGGCTGTTCGGCAGCATCAGCAAGATATTCAAAGCCGCGTTTTCCACGGCCGGTGTGCCGCCACCGGTAGCGCCGCCGCCGCCTCTACCCGGCGCGCCGCGAGAGCCGGTGGTCACCATTTACAAAGACCGGCCGCCCCGGCGGCGCCCGTCACCCGAGTCGTCCGCGGTGCGTGAAAAGGGCATGAGTAGCGAAGAACGCCGCTTTCTTGAGCACGCCCTCGATCCCGATGTCAGCGTGCGTGTGTACGCCGAACAGAACGCCGGCGGCGGCATGTTTGGCCGGCTGAGCCGGATGTTCAAGGTGAACGCCCAAGACAAGAAGCTGGCCGCTGCCAGCAGGCCGGTGGAGGAGGTGCCGGTCTACATCGATCAAACCACCCGTGCTTATCCGGTTGTCACCCAAACCAACTACCGGTAGTATGTTGAGCATCCGCGCTGACGTGGAGCGACCATGGTTATTGACGTACTTGAGCGAGGCGATCTGCCGTTTCCGCGCTCGCTGCCGGAGTTCCAGCGCCTCTTCCC
>CAMATZ010000013.1 GCA_945861275.1 Bordetella parapertussis | reverse complement strand
TCGATGTCGTTGGCAAATACCGTCTTCCATCCGGCCTTGTCCAAACCCATCCGCATGAGGCCAATACCGGCGAAGAATTCCGCGACTGTTTTAGGCGGCAACTCATCGACTGCATAGCGTTTCAGCGACTGTCGGGCGGCAATTTTCAGGACTTTTCCCACGCAACACTCCAAGTTTCAGCGAACGATAACGTTATCGATTTTTTTTCCATCGGCAGGTAATACTACCTGAACTGTCACACAGCAGCACGCAATCGACGTGCGCCGCGCACTCGAACCGGCTGGACTGCGATCCACACCCACACCGGCGCGAGTAGTCACGATCTCTGCCGACAAATTGAATTATGTTTTTGCCGTCCTCGATCAGCTCGCAGTCATCCCAGTTTAGAAGGATGTCGAGAACGTCGTCCCGACCTAACTTTTCGACAATTGCTTTGAATGCAACTGAAGCTTTTCTATTTCCAATTGGAATTGTCAGAGTGTCTCCGTCTAATATATCGGATATGGTGAGGTCACTCTGGCGTCAAAAACTTTCGAATTTCATGACCCGTCCTTGATGCAATCGGACAACGCCCACAAGGTGTCGGTCATATCGTCGAGGGCGCAGAGTAGCCCGTCCGGGGAGTTGACGACGCGATCTATTTTGCCACGCGTGACCTCTTTGTCGTCACGCATCACGCGCACGATTTCCCCGACGCGACGGTGAGAGTATTGCTCAGGGTACGCCTCACGGTGCGACTTGCCATCGCCGATATGTTCAAGGTCAGCTTTGCTCGGCGTGCGTGGATCGGATTGAGTGGCTTCGAAAACGTGATTCATGGTTAACTCCTATTCAGTTGTTTACGGTTAGCAGAGACTGTTGCACGTGGTACAAGTAAAAGTCTGCGTTAAACATCGTGCTTCCTATGAGCGAAATATTATCCCGAGATTTCGCTTTGTGCGACCAAATTGGGATTTCGCGCTCGATTTGCCGTTACCGGCTCAAGCGCTCCACTTTTTCCTGCTGCGGAGTGAGTAAAGTATACAATATACTGAGTTAATATACAGTATATTTAATGCTCTTCGGAGTCGAATATTTCATCGATGGCGAGCCGGTACCAGTCGCGATAGACATGCGAGGCCGTATGCTGCCGGTAGCTAGCGGTTCGCGTGGTTTACGTGCAGCGGTGTTGCGTAATTTCGCTTTTTGAGCGGCGCTTTCCTCAGCTTCTTTGAGCCGCTACCTTCGGCTACGGAGCTGTGGCACACTCCGACACGGACTTACACCGTGCTGATTTGGCGCCATCACGGGCGCACGGTTCCCGCCCCCGGATCGTAGTCCGGGGCAGGCTCCGCGAGAACGACAGTGGTGGTTTATCACCTACACGAGACCCTGATGAACCCCTTCGGAAATAAGAGCTGACATCACTGCCACATTGTTCCCAGCCAACGCCACATCAGCCATCACGAACACGTTCCATCCTGAGCGTGATCCAGGCATTCACCGCCAGCGCGCCAACAATCAACACGCCGCCTGCCAACGCCGCAGTACCGGGTGCTTCGCCGATGCCGATCCACACCCACACCGGCGCGAGGATGGTTTCGGTGAGGGCGAGCAGTCCCATTTCCGCGGCGCGCAAATGAGGCACCGCCAGTGTCATCAGCCAGCAGCCAAGGCCGAGTTGCACGCAGCCCATCAGCGCCAGCAGCGATAAATCCGGCGCCGCCGCTTCCAGCGGCCAGCCGAACCATAGCGCCGGCAGCATGGCGATCAGGGCGCCGGTGAGCACTGTCGGCAGCAGATCGGGCGCTTTGCCTTGGGCGCCCCGCACCTTGCGCACAAAAAAGATCTGGCACGCGTAGGCCGCCGGTATGCACAGCGCAAACAGATTGCCGAGCCAGCGTCCGCTGCCCAGGCCTTCACCAAACATGATGACGATGCCGCCCAGCGCGACGGCGATGGCAATCCAGGTGTGCCAGGCCAAACGCTCACGCAGGAACAGCAGGCCCGCCAGCGCGGCGAACAACGGCGAAAGACTCATCAGCACAAAGGTGTTGGCCACCGTGGTGTTGTGCAGTGCGAGTATGAAGCAATAGATTTGCGCCGCGAGGCACAGGCCTGCAATCACCCCCGCCGCGCCGATGGCACGCACACTCGCAAGCGCGCCGCGCCCGCGCAGCACCAGCAGCAGGACGCCCAGAAACGCTGCCATGAAAAACGCACGCCAGAAGACGATTTCCCAGACGTCCGTCAGCACGAGGCTGCGCACGATGATGCCGCCGATGCTCCAGCACAAGCCTGCGCACAACATCAGCACAATGCCGCGCGCGCGGTTGGGCGGAGCAGGTGTCATCCGTGAGGCTGGCATGGCGCCTTAACGAAATACCATTTGAGAGTTTCGCGGATAGGAACGGTACTGGAGTTGAATGGCACTTACTTATCGGGCATGCGTTGCGCTTGCCAGTAAACTGGTCCGCTCCCCTTCAGGGCTTAGGTATCTACACATCTTTACAATGCAAAAACTCATTCTCTACCAGGTAGGTAACTCCCTCGCCCGCCTTGGGGCGGGACAAGGGAACACTTGAAGCGGAGCAGTGGGTAGGGGTAGGGGCACGCTGCATCCCCTCACCCTAACCCCTGATGTTTCCCCGGTTTTTCATATGCGCAATCCGAGCCGTTCATAGAGTGTTTGTAATGCAGTATCAGTCAGTGGAAGTGAATGCAGGGTACACAATAACTTGGCCAAGGTGATGATCGACAGTTCGCGTGCAGCACGCGTGGTGGCTTTGTATCGCAGATGCAAGCCTTCGGCCTCGGCCAACTGCCCGATGTGCCAGAGCAGAAACGCCGCCAGAGTGCCAATCAAGAGCAACGCATGCAAGCGCAGCGCCGAACGCGATTGACTGACATCGAGTCCCATGCCCAACTGCGTCGATTTGCTGTCGCGGAAGTTCTCCTCGATCTGCATGCGCAACCCATACAGGGCCACGATTTCCTCGGCACGATAGACGCGCAGGCTCGGCGCGTGCGCCAACAGCCACGGCTCGTGGGCGCTGGCGCGGGCTTCGCGCCGCGCCTTCGGTGTCGAGCCGTGACCGGCACGGCCATAACGTTTTGCACCCTTTACGCGGCGCCGATACAACACCATGTCGCAGGCGAAGCGATAGCGACTCGTGAGCCAGCAGCCGCTCCAGCGGCAAGCCTTGCGCGTGGCCTTTGTAAACCACACCCTGGCGTCCTCCCAATGGGTTTGGTTGCGCGAAACATGTACCCCGGAGCGAATACGCCCGATCCACGACCAGCCTAGGCGCTCGACTTGGGTAAACCACGGCCGGCGAAACCCGGCATCGGTGAGGATGATCACCGGAACACCCGCAGGCATCCATCGGCTCAGCGTCTTGAGCAGGGTGCGCTCGGCGCGCGCATTGCCCAGCTTCTTTTCGGGATAAACCTGCTGGTAGATCGTCAGCCCTCGTCCCATGCCAGCGCGCATGACTGTCGCGCGCAACTCCACAAACGCCCCATCGGGGGCAACTGCCGACCAGTCCACCGCGATCACCAGCGGCTGCCCACCTTGGGGCAGGGTGCGCAGCAGCGCAGCCCCGACGACTTGCGCTTCCTGCACAATGCGCTGGTTGCCGATCAGCCGATCCACGCGTTTGAGCGCTGCCTTCTGGGTGCCCTGACCCATCAGTGCACGCGCCAGCCGCGACAGACTCAGCAGGTGCCCGCCCATTACCGCGCTCACCGCCGCGCACAGCAACTCGCGTCTTGCCGCGTGCATCAGCCCCAACTGTTTGTGAATAAATCCCTGTACAATCTTTCTCGCGTGCGTGTGCATGACAACTCTCCGTGTCGGTTGGTCCCAACACAGAGAAAAAACCGTTCATGCACACGCCGTTTCTCATCACACTACATCCAAGTTCTTGATTTGTACAGCTTTTTAATTGGAAAAGTAGGGGAAACATCAGCCCTAACCCTCTCCCCGCGAGCGGGGCGAGGGGACCGTGAAGTGGAGATGTGTAGATACGGATGCCTTGAAGAGGAGGGAATAAGTATGTACACAGTACAATTACGCGGCAGCACGCAAACGCCGCGCTCCGCGCACTCGCATCGGCTGGACCGCGAGCCGCATTCCCATCGCTTTAAGCAGCGCTCTCAGGCTTTTGAGTTCAGGATTGCCACGAGGCGAAAGTGTCCGGTACAGCGAAGTCGCGTTGAGATTCGTCGTTTGCGCAAGTTTCGGCACGCCGCCAAACGCTGCGGCCATGCGGCGCAGTGCAAGCAGCAGCTCCTGCTGATCGCCGTCTTCGAGTACCGCGTTAAGGTACTCCGCAGCGAATTCAGGATCATCGCGAAAACTCGCAATCGTCGCTTCGTCGTGGCTGCGGTAGGGCACTGTTTTAACTTTGGCAGTCATGGCAATCTCCGTTGGTAATCATCCCAGCACTTCGCTGCACGTTCGATATCGGCTGTCTGCGTTCGCTTGTCGCCACCGCACACGATCAGCACAATGGCTCGTCCCGCCCTGGCGTAATAGACCCGGTATCCTGCACCGACATCTATCCGCAGCTCGGAAATTCCGTCACGACAAAACTTGTGATCGCCGAAGTTGCCTGAGGCAAGCCGGTCAATCCTGCGCAAAATGGCAATCCGCGCCCGCATATCCTTGAGATCATCGAACCACGTCTGGTATAAATCACGACCTGCTGCTGTCAGGTAATGGCGGATTTCCATGTTGAATATTTTCGCTTATAAGCGAACGTATGTCAATTGGCCATCAACTGCGCGTTCCACCCTATGTGTAATTTGGTTCATAAGGATTTTCTGTGGGTCTGACCTGCGCAGCCCGGAATGAACGCGCCAAATTTGGCAGCCTTCAGCGTTCGTCATTCCTGCGAAAGCTGGTATCCCCTTCCCTTGGAGGAAGGTAGGTTGGGGCGGTATATTCCATGCGAAGCATCTGATTTCAGGCCCTTCGGGCGACGTTACAACCTGGGTTCCAGCTTTCGCTGGAACGACGAGGTTGCTAGCTCAGCACTGCAACCGTCTTGCGCTTGATCAACTCGAAATCTATCGCCGCCCCCAGACCGGGCCCGGTCGGGGCGTGTACATAACTGTCCTTATCGACTTCAATGTCCTGCACCAGACCGTATTTATGGGCAGCGTCCGGCAGGAACACTTCGAAGAACTGCGAATTCTGGATGGCCATTATCACGTGCAGATTGGCGACATTGTTGAGCGAGTTGCCGCCATGATGAATTTCGTAATTGAGGTGAAACGCTTCGGCCAGGTGGGCGGTCTTGATCATGGTGGTGATGCCGCCTTTGGTGGCAACGTCGCCGCGCAAAAAATCGGTTGCGCGTTCCGTGATCCATTGCGCGTAGGCATCAAAGCCCGCCTGCGGATACTCCGTCGCCATGATCGGCGTTTTGAGCTTTTGCTTCAGTTTGACGTAGTTATAGATATCCTGATCGGGCAGCGGGTCTTCATACCAATGGTAATTGAGATCATCGATCGCGAAACCGACCCGCAATGCCTCCGCGTAGTTGTAGCACCACCCCGGGTCCAGCATCAGGGTGTAGTCGTCGCCCACCGCCTTGCGTACCGCCTCGCACACGGTGATGTCCTCGCGCCAGGCTTGCGGCGGATGAATTTTGTACGCGGGCCAGTTGTTCGTTTTGTAGTACAGGGCTTGCTCGACGTACGCCGCAGCACCGGGAAGAATCTGCGAGCTCGCATAGGCCGGCGCACGATCGCGATAAGAGCCGAGCAGCTTGTGGATCGGCATGCCGGCGGCCTTGCCGGCGATATCCCACAACGCCACGTCGATGGCGCCCACCGCGCGCACCGTCGTAGTCCGCGCGCGCTTCCACAGCGCCTGGTAAAGACGCTCGCGCTCGAGCGGGTCTTGTCCCATCAGCACGGGCTTGAGGTAGCGGATCAGCCCGGGTGCGTCTATGTCCGCCGCCTGCCGCGAACTGCCCAGGAATGCATGGCCGGTAATGCCTTCATCGGTGACGACAGACAGCAAGCCGAGATTGCTCGTGCCACCGAATGTTTTGTGCGCCCCGTAGTTGGTGAACGGTATATCGTCCCAGGCGAACAAGGTCAGGCTGACGTCAGCGATCTTCATCGGGGTTCCCGTTTATTTGACGCGGTTGGTTACAGATACGACAGGAAAACCAACACGCGCGAACCTACTTCACCTTCCGCAATTTCTGCAACGACCGCAGATTTTTCGGTATCGGCTGATCCGGGTGCGTCGTGGGCCAGTCGGTGTAGCTCACTTCGCCCACGTAGATGTCGCCGTGCGCATCCAGCGCCACGCCATGCGGTGCGATGAATTTTCCGGTCTCGGTGCCGGGGCCATTTTCGCCACCCAGCCGCGCGATCAGCGTACCTTTTTTATCGACGATGCTGATGCGCGGGCCGATGTTGGGATGCAGGCGATTGACTCTGGCGCCGGAACCGAGTTCGCCAATGATGAATTCGAGTTTTGGTCCGCGATTGCAGAACAAGCCGCACGGCCGGTGCATATTGTTCCACTGCGCTTCGTATTTGCCGTTGCCATTGAAGACCTGCACGCGGTGATTTTCACGGTCGGCGACATAGACCCAGCCCTCGGCGTCGGTGACGATGTTGTGCACGATGTTGAACTGGCCGGGATCGGTGCCCGGTTCGCCCCACGACATCAGCAGTTTGCCGTCCGGCGAATACTTGTGCACCCTGGCGTTGCCGTAACCATCGGACACATAGATCTCGCCCTTGGGCGACAAAGCCGTATGCGTACAGCGGTGAAACGGCAGACCACTCATGTAGGGCGTAGGTTTTCCGGGGGTGCCGATCTCCATCAGTATTTTGCCCATGGTGGTGCACTTGCGCACCACGTGGCCGCCGTCGTCGGTGAGGTACAAGGTGTCGTCCGCGTCGATGTGCAGGCCGTGCGCGCGCGGATACTGGCCCTCGCCCCATGAGCGCAGAAAATTGCCGTCGCGGTCAAACACCATCATCGGGTGCTCGCCGCGGTTGAACACGTAGACCTGATCTTTGCTGTCGGTCGCGACCGCGCCTACGTCCTTGAATTCCCAGCCGTCGGGTAGTTTCGCCCAGTTCTCGATGACCTCGTAACGATGCTCTCCACTGCCCAGAATGACTGACATTGCGCGCTCCCTGTTGTTGAGATACACCTTGATTGTAGCGAACAAACGAGCGCGGCAGCAGCCCGATTACTTCGCTACCCCGTCATTCCGGCGAAAGCCGGAATCCAGTGTGTGTCACTATGCGAAGCATCGTGAATCTTGATCCTTCGGATCGGGCATACGTACTAGATTCCAGCCTTCGCTGGAATGACGGGTTGGAAAGTGTGCGGATTTTGGCACCCGATCGAGTGCAAACTGCATTGGTGACGCTCAGAACGCGCGATATTTTTCCGTCGCCAGCAATCGCGTCATCTCCGCCTTCAGCGCAGCCACATCGTCAGCCGACAGCGGCTGCAAGGCGCTCTGCGCTTTAAACGCCTGCGCGGTTGGCGGCAGCGCCAGGTAATGGCCGTAGGTTTGTATCGTGGCGCCGCGCGCGCGCCCGTACAGATGCACGTGCAGTTCATGCCGCCAGTTGCCGTTGTCCTGATAGTTGATGCGGCCGATTTCAATACCGCGTTGCGTCAGCACGGTCTTCATCGCTGCGCCCGCAACCATCGTCAGCTTCATCAACTCCACGGCGCGTTCACGGTCAAGTTGCGTTCGATCTTCAACCGCGACCTTCGGATTGATGATCACATGTCCGCCATCGCTGCGTGACACATGCGGCTGTTCGGGCGTAATGACGTGGTAGTGTTTTGATGCAAAAATGAGCATCATCGGATATTCACTTTGCGCTAAACGTCACATTGCAGTTTCCCGGCAACCCGGCAGGCGAGATCACAAAAAGGTAATCGCCGCTTTGCGGCAATGCATTGCTGCTCCAGGCATCGATGGCGATGCCTTCTTCATAGCGCGATTTATCGGGATAAAAGAAAGAAATACCGCAACCCGCGGCGCTGACTGCCGCGCCCTGCCCTTTACGCAGATTGAGCAGGAATGATTTGCGCTCATTCCTGCCGCGCAGCGCAACCGCTGCGCCGGCGGACGCAGCGCCTCTGGCAAATGAAACGCGACGTGCCGATTTCGCCAGTGCTGCGTAGCCCGGTTCGCAGGATTCGTAATCGGCGTTGTAATTCGAGTACTGGCTGGTGTTGTAATCCCTGCCGTAACGCTGTATTCGCAACGCATCTCTGCCGGGTGTGGTGAGCAGCGTCCACACAAAATTCCCGATATCGCGCGCCAGGCTGTCCGGCGTTTTTCCGGCGCCAAATTTCACACGCACTGTATTACCGGCTTTCGCACCGGTGAAAGCGTAGGTTTCTGTTTTTTGCGCATCATATTCACGCTCGATGATGAACTCACCGAAAACCTGCGTGCCATTGATGGTCATGTAAACGCGCTCTTCATCTTTCAGGCCGCTGTTCATGAAACACAGCTGCTGCGCTTGCGCTGCTGCAATGCCGCTCAAAAGCAGGGTCAGAGAAAGTGCGTATAGCAACTTCATCCCCACAACCCCGGCAACTCCGCAATGCTGCCGAGCAGACAGGTAGGCGACTCGCGCGCCAGTTGTTCGCGCCCATGCGCCCCCGACAGCACGCCCACACTCACCGCCACCCCTGCATTACGCGCAGCCTGCAAATCCGAAATCGTATCGCCCACGTTGAGCAGGTGGCGCACATCCATGGTGCCGGTGGCTTCCATCGCGCGAAAAATCATGTACGGCGCGGGCCGCCCCTGCGGCACATCGTCGCCACAGATCACGGCGTCGGCATTGTTTTGCCAACCCAATGCATTGATCAGCATGCCGGTGATGTCGCGGTCAAAACCGGTGTTGAGCGCGAGTTTGATGCCGCGGCTGCGCAGCCACGCAAAGGTTTCAACAGCGCCGGCGACCGGCTCGGCCTCGCGCGTGAACACGCGCTGCAGATGAAGTTTAAACGAGGCGTACACTGCTTCCACGCGCCCGGCATCAGCGCCGTATTTCGGGAAAACCAAAGTCGCGATCGCTTCGCGCTTGGATGCCCCGCGCACGGCGTTGATTTGCGCTGCCGATGCTTCAACACCGTGATCCGCCAGCGCCGCTGCAAACGCGCGCGCGACTTCGCCGCTATCCTTGACGGTGGTGCCCGCCATATCGGACACCACCAGCCGGATCTCCTTCAATTGCGCCACCACCAGCGACCAAAGCCGATACCCACAAGCAACAGCGACAGCGCTTTAATGCGCATAAACCCTCCCTCGGCAGAAAACCGTCTTGTTTCAGCCATTACACTTATGCACTTACGCATTGACGGGCGCCATGCCCCGGCACAGGACACAGATTGCCGCAACTGCACGCGGCGTATCGAACACCCTGAGCCGGGCGTCGCAGCAGCTATCGTAAGCTTAGCGGCGCGTTGTGGCAAATAATCCGGCCAATGCAATTCCTGTCCCGGGGCTGTCAATCAAAGTCCAATAAACCCGCCGCTACCATGCGGTTATCCACGCGCCGCACGCCGCTGAATGATGTCGCGATCTGCCCGGCCCTGGCAATCACCTCCGGCTTTTCCGGTGTACCCTCCAGCATCACCACGCCGCCGCGCACACTGACGCGGATATTCACGCCGCGCACCAGCAATTTTCCTTCTACGCTTTCAATTCGCGCACCCGCGGGCGCAAGGTCCTGGCGCAGCGCTTCCGCTATCTGCCTGAGCAGCGTGTTATCGTCCACAGGCGCGGCGTCTGCTCGCGGCTGCGCAACCGCGCTCGCGGCCGGCGCTACCGATTTGACCACGAGCGACTCCTGATAGCCGGTGCGCGTGAGTATGTAATCGACGGCGGCTTTCACCGCGTCGTCAGTCAACTGGGTGAAGCCGCCCTTCGCCGTCATCGCGCTGTTGGGCACGCCCCTGATCGCACCTTCGTGCATGGCGGCGCGTCCGCGTTGCCAGCGCGGCGCCCAGTCTTCGCGATGCGTAATGCGCGGCGCCAGGCCCGCGCCGCTGTCATGGCAGATGTTGCAAGTGGCTTTGTAGACTGCCTCGCCGGTAGCCGCATGGACATTCGCGCCCAGCAGAAGCAATAGGCCAAAAATAATGTAACTATTTGTTTTTATTGATATTTTCATTACTTACTTAAAAGAAATTCCAGCAAATCCCGGTTGAACTGCTCGGCGCGCGTGGTGGTGAATGAATGCCCGCCGCCTTTGCTCATGATGAGTTTCGCGCCGGGAATCGCCTGCGCCAGCGCCTCGGAAAAATAAGGCGGCGTGATGAAGTCGCTGTCGCTGCCCATCACCAGCGTCTCGGCTTTGATGTTGGGCAGGCCCGCGCGGCGGTCAAATTGGAGCAGCGCGTTGATACGCCCAACCGAAACTTCCACGGGTGAAGATTTTGTCGGCGCGCGTTTACGCTCTTCTTCGATTTCGGCATCGTGCGCGTTGACGTAATCCGGAGAATACAAAAACAGCGGATGAAACTGTGCGTGCAGCTCCGGGCCCGCCTGCAAATACATATCACGGCGCGCATGAAACAAGCGCCGGAACCACGGATCGCAATGCGTCCAGGTGCTGCACAGCGCGAGTTTCATCACGCGCTGCGGATATTCAATCGCAATGGTCTGCCCTATCGCGCCGCCGGTGGACATGCCCACAATATGTGCGCGTTCGATTTTCAGCACATCCATCAGCCCGATAAGTTCTGCCGCCATTTGATCGACGGAGAACTCGCGCTGAATGCGATCACTGCCGCCGGTGCCGCGCTGATCGTAGGTGATTACGCGAAAGTGTTGGGAGAACAGCGGCACCTGCGGCGTCCAATACCGCCCGACGCCGTTTAGTCCGCTGACGAAGATGAGCGCTTCGCCCTGCCCTGTATCTTCATATTGAATCTCACCGCCTGCTACTGCTGCCGTAGGCATTGCGCCGCCCTTTTCCAAATACCAGAACTTGTAGGTTGGTGCTGAGCTTGCGAAGCCCAACACAAACACACGTCGCTATTTACCGTGGCAATCCATCGAACCGCGATGTTGGGCTTCGCAAGCTCAGCGCCAACCTACCACGGCTACTCTGCTTTGCACGCCAGCAACGCGCACAAGTCCGCAACATCGGGCGTGGCCAGCCGTTCGAGATGATCCAGCATCTCGATCACCTGCGACAGCTTCGGCTCAGCCAGCCTCACACTCAGACAATCGTGAATTTTCGCGCGGTGCAGGTCAGCGGGTATCGGCTCGCCCCAGGCGCCCGGCGGCTTGCGGCAGGTGCGGCTCACCACCGTGCCGTCATTCAGGGTCACCTCGATCAGCACCTGCATGCGGCGGGTGTCTCTGGAAATACCCGCGTCCTGCTCAAGCGTGATTTTGTCGAGCAGGGCAACCATATCGGCACTGAATCGCCGTTCATCGGTAAACGTCGTGCTGCCGATCACGCCATCCAGCAATGCCGCGGCAGCAACATACTGAAAACTGAATTTGCCTTCGAGACCGACGCGCGGCCTGGGGCGGTTGGCATCGCTGATCTCCGGTGTGACCAAGCGCACCGCGCGAATATTCGCCGCCGCACCGACCGCGGCGCGCGCATCCAGCGCCGCCGCAATCGCAAAGTGGGTCGGATACTTCGACGGATAAAATTTGATCGCCATACCCGGATCAACGCAACGGTACGGGTTGCCGTACTGCAGCAACAGGTCGTAGTCGAAATGCGATTTGAAAAACGTATCCACATAACCCTGCGCTGCGTCAAAAATATCCGGGTTGGCGGTGAAACCGCGCGCCGCCAGCGCGGCCGCCTCCACTCCGGCGGCAGCCACATTGGCGCAGTGCGTGCATTTCACCATCGAACCGGTGTTTGCCGACAGTCCGCCGCAACGCGAGGCTGCAATACCGAATGCATGGCTAAGCTGCTGCGGCGTCAATTTCATCATATGCGCCGCCGCCACGGTGGAACCCATGACTCCGATCACGCCCGGCGTATGAAACGGCAGCGCGCCGCGTTGCGGGTCCGCCGCCAGCAGCACTCTGCCCTGCATCTCAAAACCCTTTGCGCACGCGGCGATAATTTCCCGGCCGTCGACATGGCGTGATTCCGCCAGTGCGAACGCCACCGGCACCGTCGGCGACACCGCGTGCGTCGGCGGATTGGACATGGGTTCAAAATCGAGCACGTGCATCGATGCGGCGTTTACGTATGCGGCTTCCACCGGTGTGGTCTTGAAGCCGAACCCCCATACCGTCGCACGCTGCGCACGGCCCTGATTGGCGGCAAAGTCGGCGAGTATGCGCGGCGGCTCCTCCACACTGCCGGCAATCGCCACCGCCACGCCGTCGGCGATCAGGCGCTTCACCACCGACACGGTTTCAGCATTCAGATCCGCATAGGTGATCGGACACACGCGCTCGGCGATGGCCAGTGTTGGATTATCTGGTTTCATGACGATTCTTTATTGGTTTCGACAAAAGCCGGGGTGATTATAATGGCAACATCGAATTTACCGAAAATGCGAAAATGAAAAATTCATGGTTAGTGATTCTCACCGGCTGGCTGCTGCTCTCGCTGGGCGCGCACGCTGCCTATCCCACTCGGCGCATTGAAGTCGTGCCCGCCGGTAATGCGGGCGGTGGGCTCGATACCGCCGCCCGCGCGCTGGATAACGCGTTGCACGAAACGCAACTCATCAACCAGCCGATGGTCATCAACAATATGGGGGGCGCGGCGGGTGACGCCGCAAAAGCCTATGTGCACCAGAAGAAAGGCGACGCGCATGTGTTGTACGTCGAGAGCAATCGCATTTATCAAAACAAGATCGTCGGCACCACGCAACTCGACTTCGACAATTTTGTGCCGTTGGCAAGGCTGATCACCGAATACCTGGTGTGGGTGGTGCGTGCGGACGCCCCGCTGCGCAGCGCCAAAGACATTCTCGATCAGGTCAAAGGCGACCCCACTTCAGTCACCTTCGGCGTGGGCTCAATGCCCAGCAACGATTACTTCAATATCCTGCGCCCGGCGATGCAGTATGGTGTGGATTACAAAAAGCTGCGCATTGCGGCGTTCAGGGGCAATTTGAACATTCAGTTGCTGGGCGGCCACGTGCAGGTGATTTCAACCACCGTATCCGAAGCGAAGGAGCACGCCAAAGCCGGCAAAGCGCGGCTGATCGCGACCTCCGCACCCTCGCCGCAGGGCGGTGAATTGAAGGGCGTGCCGCACTGGCGCGGCATGGGCATCGACATGCAGGTTCTGCATTGGCGCGGCCTGTTCGCTCCCCCCGGCACGCCACGCGAGGTGGTGGCATTCTGGGACGAGCGTCTCGGCAAACTGATGAAAACCGAAGTGTGGAAAAAAGCGCTGGAGCAATACGGCTGGGCAGATGCGTTTGCGGATTCCGCGCAGTTCAAGCACGAGCTTGAAGCCGAGCGTGAGGTTACGGCGAAGTTGCTGCGGGAACTGGGGTTTGCGAAGTAGTAAGCCGTCATTCCGGCGCACGCCGGAATGACGGAGCGGTTGGTTACGCGCGGTTCAGCGTCGGCAGTATGCGCAGCGCGTTGTCACGATCAATGGCACGCCGCTCTGCAGCGGTGAAGCGCTGATACTTTGCCAGCCCCTCGTTGACTTCCGCACCGTCGCGGAACGGGTAATCCGTGCCATATAAAAACTGCGACACCGGCGCGATATGCAGTAGCGCATCGAGCGCGCCCGGGTGATTGCCCTGCGCCATGTCGTAGTAGAACTTCGACAGCTCATGCTTAAAGCCGTTGGGCAGTTTTTCCTTGATGCCCTTGATCGTCGTTTCTTCGCGTTCAAACCGCGACACCAGAAACGGCGTGACGCCGCCGCTGTGCGAGAAAATCCATTGGATGTCCGGGTAGCGCGCGGCCGCGCCGTGAAACATCAGGCTTGCCATGGTGCGCGTGGTATCCACCGCGTATTCGATGGTGCCCACGGATACGGGTGCGGGAATTTTGCCGCAGCACTGTGGCGCCAGCGGATGCGTATACACCACCGCTTTGCGGCGGTTCAATTCCTCAAGCACCGGCCAGAACGCGGGGTCGCCGAGATAACGGCCACCGTAACTCGTCATCAAACAAAACCCTTCAGCCTTGAGTGTGTCGAGTGCATAGGCAATTTCGGCGAGGCTGCCTTCGGTATCAGTATACGGCAGCGCGGCGAAAGTGCCGAAGCGCCCCGGATGATCACGCACGAGTTTCGCCGAGTGTTCGTTGGCCTCGCGCGAGAGCTTGCGGCCCAGCGCAACGTCGCCAATCGCTATCGCCGGTTGTATCAACGACAGCAGCGACGTTTGTATGCCGCTCTTGTCCATGTCGTCGAGCGACATTTGCACCGACCATTTGGCGTGCCCCCGCCCCAGCTGCTTCAACGCCGCCGAATATCCGGGTGAGACGAAATGATGATGCACGTCGATGCGGTGCGGCTTCGCGCCGGCGCCTGTGCCATCCGTGGCTGCACAACCGTGCAGAAAGGTGCTCGCGCCCAGCGCCGCCATGCCTGCGAGAAAGTCGCGCCGATTTTGATCACTCATCAATACTCCTCGTTAATTTTATATTTAAAAACACACGTTACATCATTTTTCACGCAACGCCGCCACTGCCATTTCGCGCAATCTGGTTTTTTGTATTTTGTTCCCGTTCGCGCTCGCCGTAAATGGAAACACAGCTATGGGCAGCACATGGTGCGGCACTTTGTAGTGCGCAATTTGCTTTTTGCAATGCGCGATCAGCGCGGCTTCGTCGACGCCCGCGCCGTTTTTCGGCAGCACAAACGCCACCGGCATCGGGCCGCGCGGGCCGTCGATACCCACCACCTGACTGGTCGCCACCGTAGGATGGGCGTCAAGCACGGCCTCGATTTCCAGCGGGTTCACCAGGAAGCCCGACAGCCGTAACACATCGCCGATGCGCGACAAATACACAAACTCGCCTTCGGCCACGGTATAGCCCAGATCGCCGCTTTTGAAAAATCCGTCTGCAGTGAATGCCGCTGCCGTGGCCTGCGGGTTGCCGTAATAAGCCATCATGCAACTCGGCCCCCTGAATTCCAGTTCGCCCTGCTCGCCGTGCGGCAGGATCGCGCCGGTCTCGGTGTGCCGCGCACGCACCTGTGTCTCTGCCGTAATCAATTTGCCGCCGCCGATTTCACGTTGCTCCGGTGACGCATCCGCGGATTGCTGCGACAGCACTGCCTGCATTTCACTGGAGCCGTAAATGCCGATCATGCGCAGCCCTCGCGCATCCGCGGCGCGCGCCTGCCCCGCACGCACACCCAGCACCACGCGCACGCTGGGATACGGTATCGGTAGCGGTGACGCTTCGCGCAATTGCGCCACCACGTCACCGGTGGCGTGTATATGCGTGACGGAATATTTATGGATCGCGCGCGCCGCGGCCTGCACTTCAAAGGTGGGCATCATCACCAGCGGACGCGCGCCCGCCAGCGGACTCATGGCATTGCTCATGCCGAAGGTGCCGCACATCGGCGCGGTCAACAGTGTGCAGGCGTCCGCATCGCCATAACCGAAACCGCGTGCCGCCTCGGCCGCATGACTGGCAATGGATGCCTGATGGTGCAGCACGAATTTGGGCAGTTTGGTGGTGCCCGAGGTGGTGAAGATCAGACAGCCGAGATCGGGCCGCGCGTGATCGTGCGCGTAGGGCGCACGCTGCGCGAGGTCGCTATACGCCATCACCGGATGACTGAGGATTTCATGGCGCGGCGGAGCATCGTCGCGTTCGCCATAGGCCACAATGGTCTTCAGCTCCTTGAGTGCCTCGACACCCGCATCGCGCAGTATGCCGTCGAAATCGATGTGCCGGAAACCGGGCCAGTAGACAAGCACCCTGGCGCCGGAACGCCCGACAATGTCGGCCATCTCACTCGAGCGAAAGCGCGTGTTGACCGCCACCACAATCGCACCCAACCGCGCGCACGCAAAAAAACACGCGAACCACGCCGGCACATTGGGCAGCCACAGCGCCACGCGGTCGCCCTCGCGCACGCCCAGATCGTGCAGCCCCTGTGCCACTCTGCGGCTTTCGTCATCCAGGGCAGCTGCAGTAATCGGCGTGTCGCGATCGATGAGGGCGACACCCCCCGCCGCCACCCGGCGCGATAAAAGTTCAGTCAATGTCTGCGGATTCATTCTACTTTCATGCCCACGGCTTTGACCAGTTTGCCGTAGCGTGCCAGTTCTGATTTGATCATCTCGCCCAGTTGCTGCGGCGTGCCTGCTTCCGGCTCGTAGCCTTGTGCGGCGAGGCGCTCGCGTACTTCCGGTGATTTAATGATTGCCGCGATTTCGGCGTTCAGCCGCTCAACAATGGCTTTCGAGGTGCCGCGCGGTGCGACCATCGCATTCCAGCCGCTCATGTCGTAACCGGGTACGCCGCTCTCGGCGATGGTCGGTGTTTGCGCCGCCAGCGGCGAACGCTGTGCACTGGTGACGGCGAGTAAACGCAACCGTCCATTGCGCACGAACGCCTGCACCGCCGCCATGCTGGTGAAGCTCATCGACACCTGCCCGCCGACGAGATCGGTGAGCGCCGGCGCGCTGCCTTTATACGGAATGTGGCGGATGTCGATGCCGGCCATGCTGTTTAAAAGCTCGCCGCAAAAATGTCCGCCGGCGCCGACACCCGCCGAGGAATAGGTCAGCGCGCCGGGTCTCGCCCTGGCGAGCGCCACCAATTGTTTTATATCGTGCGCAGGCAGCGATGGATGCACCACCAGCACGAGGGTCTGCGTCGCCAGCAGCGCCACCGGCTCGAAATCGCGCACCACGTCATACGGCGGTTTCACGCGGACGTTGGGCACAATGGCAAACGTGGTGTGGCTGCTCACCAGCAGGGTGTAACCGTCGGGCGCAGCCTTCGCCACCAGTTCCGTGCCGATGATGGTGCTGCCACCGGGACGGTTGTCGATGATCACCTGTTGCGCGAGCCGCTTGGTTAATTCATCGGCATAGGCGCGGGCAATGATGTCGTTGCCGCCGCCCGGCGGATACGGCACCACGATGCGTACCGTGCGTGTGGGGTAATTTTGCTGTGCTTGGCTGCTACCAGCGTATAGGCTGCTTGCTATTGCGCCATACAAAAAACCCTTTAAAAACAAATATTTACGCATCATACTACGCGGTCAGTTTGCCGTTCTGATAATCGCGTACGGCTTGTTCGACTTCCTCGCGCGTGTTCATCACAAACGGGCCGTATTGCACAATCGGCTCGCGCAGCGGCTTGCCGGCAAGCAGCAGAAAACGCGCTGCGCCGCCATCAGCGGTGACGGTAATCTGATCGCCGGTTGACAACACGCCGCCGCTGCGTGCCTGCAACGCGCGCCCGCCGATCAGCAGATTGCCTTCGTACACGTAGATAAACGCGCTGTAATCTTCAATCAGGTAGTGCGTGAACGGCGACCCGTTGGGCAAATCGACATCGAGATACAGCGGATCGGTGGTGATGCCGGTAATGACACCATCGGTCTCCACGCCCGCGACGTTGAGGGTTCCGGCGATAACCTTTGCGCTGCCGCCGTCGGCAAGCGTGACCTGCGGAATCTCGTGCGGCTCGATGTCACGATACCACGCCGGTTTCATCTTCTCTGCCGCCGGCAGGTTGATCCACAACTGAAAGCCGCGCATGCGCCCCTGCGTCTGCTGCGGCATTTCCGAATGAATAATGCCGCGACCGGCGGTCATCCATTGCGCGCCGCCGCTTTTGAGATCACCGCGATTGCCCATGTGATCTTCGTGCAGCAGGTGGCCGTCGAGCATATAGGTCACCGTCTCGAAGCCGCGATGCGGATGCGACGGAAAACCCGCGATGTAGTCATCCGGATTGTCGGTCGAGAATTCGTCGAGCATCAGAAACGGATCCACGTAAAGGTCGCGCTGACTGCCGAGGCTGCGGCGCAGTTTGACACCGGCGCCATCCGACGTGGGCACGGATGGAATCACCTGCTGCAAGGTGCGTACGGCCATTGTTCTAGTCTGCCTTGATGTTCACTGCGCGGGCGATTTTGGTGAATGCCGCTATTTCATCGGCGACGATCCTGTCGAACTCGTCCGGCGTCGTAGGACGCGGCTCCAGCCCTATCGGCAACCAGCGCTGCTTCACCTCCGCGTCGCTGAGTATGCGGCGTATCTCGCTGTTCAATTTTGCAATGACCGGCCTGGGCGCTTGCGACGAGGTGAGCATGCCGAACCACAAATCCGCGCGGAACCCCGGCAGCCCCGCTTCCGCCAGCGACGGCATGTCGGGTAGCAGTGCGTCACGCTGCAACGACGACACGCCCAGCCCCACTACCCGCCCCTCTTTCACCATATTGAGCGCGTTGGCGATCGGCGCCATGAACAGATGCACGCGCCCGCTGATGGTTTCGGTCAGCGCTTCGGGTATGCCTTTGAACGGCACGTGCACGATGTTGATCGCGGCAGCCGCCTTGAATTGCTCGGCGGCAAAATGCGAACCGCTGCCCACGCCCGCCGAGGAGAAATTGAGCTGCCCCGGTCTGGCCTTCGCCGCCGCCAGAAAATCCTTCAGCGTCTTCGCCCCCAGCGCGGGCGCTGCCACCAGCAGATATTTGGACACCGCGGTTTGTGTAATGCCCGACAGATCCCTGATCGTGTCGTACGGCAATTTGGCGTAAATCGCCGCGCTCACCGCGTGCGCCGGCGACACCGACAGCAAGGTGTAACCATCCGGGTTCGCAGTCGCGACAAGATTTGCGCCCACCGTGCCGCCCGCGCCGGGACGGTTATCGACGATCACCTGCTGCTTTAATGATTCGGTGAGTTTCTGCGCGATGTAGCGCGCGGTGATGTCAGGACCGCCGCCGGGGGTGAAGCCGATGATGATGCGGATCGGCTTGCGCGGGTAATCCTGTGCGCTTGCAGCGGGCTGCGCCACGGCGTGCGCACTTAAGAACACGGTTATCGCAGCGCCCGCGTGCCTGGTCAATTCTTGCCGCTTCATCATCGCTCCGCTCTTTTGCGATAACCGATAGTTGAACGAAATCGCACCTTCAAAACAACCGTCGTGCATTTTATCATTCAAGCAGAGGCAAGAAAGAAAATGCTCGCACTCCGCAGCCTGTAGGTTGGGCTGAACCTGCGAAGCCCAACATCACAGCACCGGCGATCCTGATCAATCTGCGTTTGGAGCGAGCCGTTGTCGTTGGGCTTTTCAGCCCAACCTACAGAACTTTCTTTTGGCCGTACAAAAGAACGTGATACACGTGCTACTGCACCCGCACCACCACCTTCCCCATCTGCGCATCCGACTCCATGTACTGCTTCGCCGCCGGCAGGTCGGCAAACGCATACACCTTGTCCACCACCGGCGTGATGCGTCCATCGTTCAACATCGGCAGCACGTCGCGGATGAAGTTGCGCATTGCTTCGGCGCGTTCTTCGGTGGTCATTTTGCTGTTGGACACGCCATACACCTCGAAGCGGTTGGCATGCAGCGCGGTGAGATCGATCTCGGCCTTATGCACGCCATCAACGTAACCGACGATGCCGATACGCCCTTTGCGCGCGAGCGAACGCATCAATTCCGCGAACACCGAGCCGCCCACCAGATTGATGGCAAGGTCAGCGCCTTTGCCGCCAGTGAGTTCCTTCACTTTCGCGGCAAAATCCGGTTTGCGTGTCTGGATGCCGTGATCCATGCCCAGCGCCTTCAGCTTCGCCAACTTGTCGGCGGAGCCGGAGGTGCCGATCACGGTGCAGCCCAGCGCCTTGCCGATTTGCACTGCTGCCACGCCCACGCCCGAGGACGCGCCGGCCACCAGCAGCGTTTCGCCTTTTTTCAGTTTGCCGTACGGCGGATAGATCAATTCATAGGCGGTGAGAAACGCCACGCCCACCGAAGCCGCCTGCTCCCAAGTCAGCCGCTCGGGCATCGGCATCAGTTGCTCGGCGCGCGCAACGCAGTACTCGGCCCAGCCGCCCATCACGCGCCCGAATACCTTGTCGCCCACTTTGAAGCCGCTGACGCCCGCGCCCACCGCATGCACCACGCCGGCGCCATCACCGCCGCCGAGTTTCAGCGGGCCGCCATGCACCACGCTGCCGACAATGAGTTCGCCGCGATTGAGCGACGAACCATGATTGCGTATGACGACTTCGCCCGCCTTGGGTTCAGGTATCGGCAACTCGCGATATTCGAGTGCGACGGATTGATGGTCAGATTTTATCCAGCAGGTTTTCATGGCAGCTCCGTTCGCTATTGAAGGTTTGAGGTTATGCGCGAGTATGAATGGCCGGGACGGGGTCCCGCAGCTTTGTTATTATCGCACCCTGCCATGCTCACCGAAACCCGCGTCACTCGTGACAACCTGCGTGCGGCGCTGATCTGCGCCGTGATTGTGCTCGGCCTCGCCTTCGACCAGTGGGTGCCGTTCTGGGGACAGACGCTGACCAACGTGGGGTTATGGTTTCTGCTGTTGTACTGGGTGCGCCACGCGGCGCGCGAAGAACAAATCACGCTCGCGGCGTGCGTGGTTTACGCCACGCTCGGCGAATGTTTTCTGTCGCTGGTGTGGGGCCTTTACGACTACCGGCTCGGCAATATTCCGGCGTTCGTGCCGCCCGGACATGCACTGCTGCTGATGCTGGGCATCATTATCACTGAACGCCTGCGCGACTGGATCACCTGGTTGGTACCGCTGGCCGCCGCACCCTTCGTGCTGCTGTTGGCTGCGAGCGGAATCGACACTTTCGGCTTACTGCTGTTTGCGATACTGATCCTGTGCATGATTTTCAGCCACGCGCGCAAGCTCTACGCCGTGATGTTCATACTGTCGCTCACCATGGAAATCTACGGCACCTGGATCGGCAACTGGACTTGGCAGCCGCTAACGCCCTGGCTTGAACTCACCACCACCAATCCGCCACTGGCGGCAGGCGTGTTTTACTGCGTGCTGGATTTTTTGGTGATGACTACGGTGAAAACGTGGCGCGAACGCAGGGTTACGTTGGCGGCACAGGGCGCATAAACGCGCTGTCGTTCCCGCCTGCGCGGAAACGGCGGTTTGGTAGGGTGGGCACGTGTGCCCACCGTTCGGAGCTCCGTATTTACGCGGCAGCGTGGGCAAAAACAACTTGCCCACCCTACCAAAACCATCGATCACCGGCCTGCGCGGGACCGGCACTTTCGTAGGGTGGGCACGCTCTTTGTGCCCACCGTACCAAGACCACCTAAACCGTTGATCGCCGTCCCGCGCGCACCGGCTTCGCTACAGGCCTGCGGACTTTTTTATCCGTTTGCACCGGCGCAGGCGGCAAGCCGGTGTGCTGCGTGCGAAACGCCTGATACTTGCTGGGCCGCCGCGCGCCTTCGGGTTGCTTGCCGGTGCCCACAGGTTGGTACGCCGGCACCAGGTGGCGTTTGCTGTTGCCGATCAACTCCGCGCGGCCCATGCGCTTTAACGCATCACGTATGACTGGCCAGTTTTCGGCATCGTGATAACGCAAAAACGCCTTGTGCAGACGGCGCACACGCAAGCCCTTGGGGACGACCACATCTTCGCTCACGCGCGTCACTTTACGCAGCGGGTTTTTACCCGAGTGATACATCGCGGTGGCGGTGGCCATCGGCGACGGTAAAAACGCCTGCACCTGATCGGCGCGAAAGCCGTTTTGCTTCAACCACACCGCCAGTTCAAGCATGTCTTCGTCGGTGGTGCCGGGGTGCGCGGCGATGAAATACGGGATCAGGTATTGCTCCTTGCCCGCCTCCTTCGAATACTTGTCGAACAGTTCCTTGAATTTGTAATAGGTGCCCACGCCGGGCTTCATCATCTTCGACAGCGGGCCTTCGCCGATGGCTTCGGGCGCGATCTTCAAATAACCGCCGACATGGTGCTGCGCCAGTTCTTTCACATAGTCGGGCGATTCGGCAGCCAGGTCGTAACGAACACCGGAGGCGATCAGCACTTTTTTCACGCCCGGCAGCGCGCGCGCGCGCTGATACAGATCAATCAGCGGCGCATGATCGGTATTCAGATTGGGGCAAATGCCCGGAAACACGCACGAGGGCCGGCGGCAGGCGGACTCAATGGTTTTGCTTTTACAGGCGAGGCGATACATGTTGGCCGTCGGCCCGCCAAGATCGGAGATCACGCCGGTGAAGCCCGGCACGGTATCGCGGATGGTTTCAATTTCGCTGATGATCGAATCGGTCGAACGATTCTGGATGATGCGGCCTTCATGTTCGGTGATCGAACAGAAGGTGCAGCCGCCGAAACAACCGCGCTGTATGGTGACCGAAAAACGGATCATTTCGTAGGCGGGAATCTTCGCCTTGCCATACACCGGATGCGGCTGCCGCGCATAGGGCAGTTCATAGACCCCGTCCATTTCGCCCATGGTGAGCGGGATCGGCGGCGGGTTGATCCACACCTCGCGCTCACCGTGCCGCTGCACCAGCGCGCGCGCATTGCCCGGATTGGATTCGACATGCAGGATGCGCGAGGCGTGGGCGTAGAGCACCGGATCGCCGGCGACCGCGTCAAACGACGGCATGCGAATCACGCTGCGCGCGCGGTCTGAGTTTTTGACTTCGCGGATGAAGCGGACGACTTGGGGTTTTACTCCCTCGCCCCCGGAAGGGGGAGAGGGTTGGGGTGAGGGGCTGCTCGATCCTTCCATTGCATACGGATCCACCGGCGGATTCAACGCACCCGGTAAATCAATCCGCGTGGAATCGATTTCAATCCAGCCCGCCGGCACCGCCGCGCGCACAAACGAGGTGCCACGTATATCGGTAATCTCTGATGGCTTCTTGCCAGCAGCCAATCGATGCGCGATATCGACAATCGCGCGTTCCGCGTTGCCATACACCAGCATGTCGGCCTTGGCGTCAATCAGCACCGAGCGGCGCACCTTCTCCGACCAGTAATCGAAATGCGCGATACGCCGAAGACTCGCCTCGATGCCGCCGATGATAATCGGCACATCGGTATACGCCTCGCGCGCGCGCTGGCTGTAAACGATCACCGAGCGGTCGGGCCGCTTGCCGCCTTCGGCCTCCGGCGTATACGCGTCGTCGCTACGCAAGCGCCGGTCGGCGGTATAGCGATTGACCATCGAATCCATGTTGCCGGCGGTGATGCCGAAAAAAAGTTTCGGTCGCCCCAGCGCTTTGAACGCATCCGCACTGTGCCAGTCGGGCTGCGCGATGATGCCGACACGAAATCCCTGTGCTTCGAGCAAGCGTCCGACGATCGCCATGCCGAAACTCGGATGATCGACGTACGCATCGCCGGTCACGATGATGATGTCGCACTCGTCCCAGCCCAGCGCTTCCATCTCCGCGCGCGACATCGGCAGATAGGGCGCCGTGCCGAAGCGCGCCGCCCAGTATTTGCGGTGGCTGAAGATGTCTTTGGGCGTGTCGGTGGCGCCGGCGGGATTACTGCCGGCGCGGTTTGGGGCGGAATTCATGGCGCGCATTATAGCCTCGCAGCGCCGCCCCCGGGACACTATAAGTGCTTGTATTTCGTGATATTTTTACGCAAGTTAACTGGCTGAATTACCACAGCTTCCACCACGGTTTGCTGGCTGTGACATTACCCGTAAACGGCGCTTCGGCATCCGGCGGTTTTGATTTGAGCGCTCCGCCCGCGTCTGCCTTCGATGTCGCGGACGTTGCCGGCGCATCGTCTTCGCCGTCAAAATCCAGGTTTTCGATGTAGTGTTTTACTACCGCATCGAAATCCGTGTCGAAGTTAAGCAAGGCGTTGCGCTCGGTGTCATAAATACTGCCAAAACCCAGTTGTGACAGTTTTTCAAGATGCCGCCAGGCCTCGCGCACAATGCCCTCCACGGCGCTGCGTTCGGCGAACCAGGGCAGATAGATGGCTATCGCACGATCGTAGACGAAGAAATCAATGCCCCGTCCATCGTCATCGACCGTGCTGACAGCCGGTGGTTTGCACAGCACCAGACAGCGCTGCGCATCATCATCCCCGGCAACCCGCTCGCCCGCTACACCTTGCGTCGTGGGGTCCCTGAATATCAGCGTGGAATTGAACGCAAGCAACGCATCCTTGATCTGCCACTTGCGCGCCGTGCGGTCGTGGGCCGGCAACGAACTATCCTCGTAGGTCGATTCCTCCCACGCCTTGTTGGCTGCTTCCGCGGTAGATACCTCTGCCGCATCGAACGCCCAGAATTCGTAGCTCATAGATGCCCCTTTTTATGGATGCTCTGCTGTGCGCACGCGTAAACCACTGCGGCCGGCACGGTATCATAGCGCCAGGATGCGGAGGGAGAAAATGATGCAGCAGGTAGGGCTAAGCAATTGTAGGTTGGGCTGAGCCTGCGAAGCCCAACGCAACCGCTCGTGGCAACGCAGGCACGGTGACGGGGCGCGAAGCTTGTGGCGTTGGGCTTCGCAGGCTCAGCCCAACCTACCACTTATGATAGCCCGCGTAGGGCGCAATCGGGATTGCGCCCTACATGGAGTACTTAACGCCGGCGCGCCACCTTGCGCGCAGCACGCTGTTCGTCCTCGTACTCCTTGATCGCTTCGTGCGCGGTGGCGAACGCGCTCAGGCTCGCGTAAACGCCGGCATAGACGTAGACGTGCAGCAGTATCTCGCCGATCTCGCGCTTGCTCCAGCCGGTGCGCAGACAGGTTTTGACATGCAGCTTGACCGCGCCGGCTTGCGACTGCGCGGCGGTGGCGGCGAGCGACAGCGCCGCGCGGGTTTTGTGATTGAGTGCGGGCCGCGCCCATACCGTGCCCCAGCATAACTCGTCGGTCACGTCCTCGAACATCTTCAGGAAGTCGTCGGCTTCGCGGTAGCGGCGATCGACATGCGCGTCGCCATGCACTTTGCGCCGCACGATTTCCCCTTTGCGCGCGAGCGCGCTGCGTTTGGTTGCCATTTGCAGCCTCTTATTTCTTTGCCATCGTGGATTTGTTAAGCGAGCGCGGATCGCGTCCACGCCAACGGCCCGAATCCACCTGCGCGAGAAACTCCGCCATCATGCTGTTGAACAGCACCGGTTCTTCGAGATTCACCGCGTGGCCGGTGTTCGGTACCACGGTCAGCATTGCCGACGGACACACGCGTTTGATGAATAGACCAGGATCGAGGCAATTGTTGTCTTCGTCGCCGCTCATGATGTGCAAGGGCACGCGGCACCTGCGCAGCGCCGATTCGAGGCTGTACACCGTCGGCCGCTTGCCCTGCACGCCGATCAGCGTGTTGGCGGAACCCAGCGCGGAGTGCTTCGCGAACTCGGCGCAAAAATGCGCGAAGCCGCGTGGATTCTTGTTCTGGAACTGCACGCGCGCCGGGCCGATCTGATACGGCTTGATCGCCTCCGCGGTGCCTAGCTCCAGGAAGCGCTTGATCATCACCTGATTGTCGGCGAGAAACTGCGCGCGCTTGTCCGGGTCGGAGCCGTAGCCCGCGCCGATCACGGTGCTTGAAATCGCCATGCGCGGGTAGCGCAAAGCAAAATGCAGCGCGGCATACGCACCCATCGAGCAGCCGATAATATGCGCCTTGCGAATCTTCAGATGGCGCATGACATTGGCGATGTCATCGGTGGCGATGGCCTGCGAATACTTCGCAGCCGATCTCGGCACATCCGAGGGCGGATAGCCGCGCGCGTTGAACGCGATGCAGCGATAACGCCGGCTGAAGTACTGCATCTGCCCTTCCCAACCGTGCAGATCATCGGCAAACTCGTGCACCCACACGATGGGCGTGCCCTTGCCGGTTTCTTCGTAGTAAAGACGTACAGCGCTGGAATCGGCGTAGGGCATGATTTCTCCTGTGTGCGTAAAGAACGAGTGGGAGGCGTCATTGTAGGGTCTGGTGCTGCGGCTTGCACGAACTTTGCCGCGTCGTTGAGGCGGTCCAGCGACCACGCGATGTCGATCACCTCCCAGGCATCACATTCGTCGCGCGAGAATGCCGCGAGCTCATGGAATTTCTTTTCGATCTCCGCATCGCTCATCGGCTTCTCTAGCGAGCCGGTGGCGTGCGCTACGCGAAAAGCGATCTATCCATGTGCAAGCGTATACTCCGTGGCATTATCCGATGATTTTGCCATCGGAAGGAACGGGAAAATGACCTACTGTGTGGGCGTCATGCTCGACCAGGGAATGATTGTCGCATCGGACTCCCGCACCCACGCCGGTGTGGACAATTTTGCAAAGTTTTGCAAAATGACGGTATTAGAACGCAGTGGCGACAGGGTAATTGTATTGTTGAGCTCGGGCAATCTTGCCGGGACCCAGGCGGTGATCAGCGTTCTGAAGCAGCGGGCTGACGCCGCGGGCGCAAGCGCTACCCTCTGGAAAGCGCAGACGATGTTCGACGTCGCGAAGCTGGTTGCGGATGCGATGCGCGACATCGACCGCCGTGACGGCCAGTATCTGGCCGATGCGGAGGTGGAATTCAACGCCTCATTCATACTCGGCGGACAGATCCGGGGCGAACCAATGCGGCTGTTTCGAATCTATTCCGAGGGAAATTTTATCGAGGCGGGGCCCGATACGCCTTATTTTCAGACCGGTGAGACTAAATACGGAAAGCCCATCATCGATCGCGTCATTACCCGCTCCACTTCACTCGCCGATGCGGCAAAATGTGTACTGGTTTCGTTCGATTCGACCATGCGCAGCAATCTGTCCGTAGGCATGCCGATCGATCTGATTTGCTACCGGAAAGACAGTCTCGAAGTCCAGATGCACCGCCGCTTCGATGATGGGGATACATATTTCGCCGCGCTCAGCGGGCAATGGCGGGCCAGTACGCGCAACATTTTCAGCCAACTGCCTGAGCTGCAATGGTAGCCGCAGCGGGATTGTGACCGACTACTGTCTGGTAACCTGCGAGCATGGCGGGAATCGGATTCCCCTGGCGTATCGCAAGCTGTTTCACGCCTATCAGACATTGCTGGATTCCCACCGCGGGTATGATCCCGGCGCGCTGGTCATGGCGAAACAACTGGCGGCGGCACTGCAGGCGCCTTTGGCAGCCTCCACGGTAAGCCGTCTGCTGATCGACTTGAACCGGTCCATCGGTCATCCGCACCTCTACTCGGAAGCAACGCGCAATGCGCCTGCCGTGGTGCGCCAGCAGATAGTGGAACATTATTACCTGCCTTATCGCACCAAAACCGAGCGCGCTGTCGCGCGGGCCATTGCGAACGGCCGCCGCGTTATCCATTTCTCATCCCACAGCTTTACACCCGTACTGAACGGCGCAGTACGAAACGCCGACATTGGCCTGCTGTATCATCCTGCCCGGCCGGGGGAAGCGGATCTATGCGAGCGGTGGCAGGCATCTCTCAAAACATGTGCGCCTGAATTCGTAGTGCGGCGGAATTACCCGTATGCAGGCAAAGGCGACGGCTTGACCGCTCACTTACGCCGGCGCTTTCCTCCCGACGCATACATCGGCATCGAACTGGAGCTCAACCAAAAGCATGTACTTGCTGCAGGCCGAAACTGGACCACGCTGCGAACGGTAATAACAGAATCGCTGCGCATTGCACTTGCGATTGGCGCTGCAATAACATCGACATCTTGAACTACGGCGCTCCGCTCCTGTCCCACAAAGGCCGGCGTCAGGAGATCTATCATGCAAATCCGGATTGGTTACGAGATGGTTTTCGACTGTCCGCAGCCTACGCCCATGCTGTTGACCCTAAGCGTGCATTACACGCGCGCCTCCGACATGGCCATTCCCGACCATCTCATCACCCACCCGGTGGTTCCGCTCACGGCGTATCGTGATGGCTTCGGCAACTGGTGTAGCCGGATCGTTGCGCCGAAGGGCGAAATCCGGCTTTCCACCGATGCCATCATAAGGGATACGGGAGAGCCGGATATCGTTGCCACCTGGGCGCAACAGCTCCCGGTACCAAACTTGCCCGACGAAACACTGGTATTCCTTTTGGGAAGCCGCTATTGCGAAACGGACCGGCTGTCACAAGCCGCCTGGAGTCTGTTCGGCAATTCGCCCACCGGCTGGGGACGCGTGCAGGCGATCTGCGACTTCGTCAATGCGCATATCGCGTTTGGTTACGAGCATGCGCGTGCCACGAAAACGGCTTGGGAGGCTTACCAGGAGCGGACGGGCGTCTGTCGCGACTATGCGCATCTCGCCATTGCATTCTGCCGCTGCATGAATATCCCTGCGCGTTATTGCACCGGCTACCTGGGCGATATCGGCATGCCACCCCCGTACGGCCCGATGGATTTCGCCGGCTGGTTTGAGGCATACCTCGGCGGTCAGTGGTATATCTTCGACGCCAGGAACAACATGCCACGCATCGGCAGAGTGTTGATCGCGCGCGGCCGCGACGCGGCTGACGTCGCCATCAGCAACACCTTCGGCCCCAACACCCTGAAGCACTTCAGGGTGTGGACAGACGAGGTGAGTACAGGACCAAACTAAATTTCCCGTTCGCATTCAAAAAAGGAAGGATCACGATCACACCACTCGAAACACTGCACGAAACGAAGCGCGGCAAGACGCTGCCGTTGCCGCCTGAGCTGGCGCGCCTGTACGGCCGACTGCGCATGCCGCTGGCACGTTCCCGGCCGCACATCATCAGCAATTTTGTGACGACACTGGACGGCGTCGTTTCGCTCAATGTGAAAAAACATGCGAGCGGTGGAGACATCAGCGGGTTCAGCGCTCAGGATCGCATGGTGATGGGCCTGTTGCGCGCCATCGCAGACGTGGTGATCGTGGGTGCAGGTACACTGAGCGTTGACCGTCATCACGTATGGACAGCCGAACGCATATTCCCCGGCCTCGCGGATGAATATCGCCGGCTGCGCGCGATGCTCGGCAAGCCCGCGTCTCCATTGAATGTGATTGTCAGCGGCAGCGGCCGGGTCGATCTGGGTTTGCCCGTGTTCACATCCGGCGAGGCGCCGGCGCTGATCGTAACGACGACCGCAGGCGCCAAGCGGCTACGCCAGCAAAGAGCGCCCGAAGCGGTCGAGATCCGCGCGACGCGTAGCAGTGCGGGCGCGATTCGCTCGCGCGCCGTTCTCGAACAGGTGAGCCACCAGTTCCACGCTGGCGCAGGCAAGCTGATCCTCGTTGAGGGTGGACCGCGATTGCTCGGAGCCTTTTACGCGGAACACGCCCTGGACGAGCAGTTCCTGACCCTCGCTCCCCAAATTGCCGGCCGTGACGTTGACCATCAACGGCTCAGCCTGGTCATGGGGCGGACGTTCGCACCCCGGCAGCCGCTGTGGGGAACGTTGGTCGACCTGAGGCGCGGCAGCAACCACCTGTTTCTGCGTTACACGTTTCCCTGACGCAGTTGCAGGCAGGCGTCGATAGCAGCGTGCAAAACGATACCGCACGGATAGGGCTTGCAGGCATTGGCGGCAAGTTCCCGCGTTTCACCCAGGCCGCGCGTGAGTTCATCCAGATCGGGTTGATTTCCGAGTACCTGCGCGAAGCCCGCAGGCGCTTCGAGACTCCGCTCGGAGCTGGTGAAATTGCGTTCCGCCAGCACCGCCGCGAGCAGACCTCCGCGCGCGGCGTGGCCGAGGTTGTAGCTTTTACCCATGCCGCCCATCATCTCGCGCAAGCCGCTGGCCTGGGTAGGGGCGAGCCCAAGCGCCCACGCGGTCTGCTGCGTGTTAAGGCCGAGCAGCCTGGCCGCCCCCGCAGCCGCGCCGAACACGCCGCAGGTCGACGAGATATGCCAGCCGTGCGCGTAATGCCATGGCGACCGCGCGTTTCAGGCTCACCCTTGCTCGCGGGTGAGCCGTTGGCCGCCCGTGATCAAATCGCCTGGACTGCAGCTGACTTGAGCGTGTTGGAAGGCGCTGTCCCGTGAACTATAATGAAACCAGGGTTATCGTCACGGTTCCCTGATTCGATTTCGATTTACTCAGATTCACGCCCACGAACCAACTGTTCTAATCGACAGGAGATATCCATCATGTCCAAAACGCTGAAGCAGACCCGTATTGAATTGAATAACGCGGTGTTCTCGCTGCCCGATATCGTAGCCAAGGCGGAAGGGTATTTTGAAGAAGAAGGTGTGGACGTGGAACTGGTGGTGCCGGAGAAGCGCAAAGCGATGTTGGCGGCAGCGGGTGAACCGGTCAAACAGCACACCGCCATTCAGTCGTTTCTATGGCACGAAGGCATCGAGAAAGGCGAGTTCTCTGTTTACCACGCCTGCGAATGGGGCCAGATGCGCCGCACGCAGGACACCTGTGCGGGTGTCAAGGTCATCACCAAGCGCGCCGCAGTGTCCACTCAGGCGATCATCGTTCGCGGTGATTCGCCTTACAACGTGCCGCAGGATCTCGCCAACGTCGAAGTGGCGGTGAATTTCCATGCCGGCTCGCACTACATCACGCTCGCCATGCTGACAGGCTACATGAAAAAAGATCAGGTGAAGACGCTGCACATCGGCATTCCGAATCAGCGTTTCAAGGCGCTGATGGAAGGCCGTGTTGCGGCGGCAGCGGTGATGGAGCCGTGGATATCCACCGCCGAAAAACTCGGCTTCAAGGTCATCTGCGAAGCGTTCTACAACGGACTGGAAGTCGCCGACCCTAGCGTGGACGACGGCATATTTCACGCCCTGCGCCGCGCCCATATCAAAGCGGTCGACAAAATCAATCAGGACATTCAGCCATGGCTGCATCATCTGACCCAGGAGGTGCCCACTGACATCGTGAAGCTCGAACCTTCCGATTTGCACCTGCCGCGGCTGCGATACAACCATCCGGAACTCTATACGCCGGCTGAATTTCAGCGTACCTACGATTTCATGGTCGAAAGAGGACTCATCAATCCCGAGAGTACCTTCGATAAGCTGGTGAACGGGCGCGTGGCCGCCTGAACTTGCCGTAGTGGCTGCGCATCGGTGGCGATGCGGGTGAGCACCGGACAGGTGGCCCGCGTCAGATCAGTTTTGCAACGGGCTGTGAACGGCGCTACCGCACGCCGATGGTGTCGCGAAACATGCGCCATCCCTTGGCTGTAACGGCGACCGCGCGGGTGCCGGCAATTGGGCGGATCCAGTTTTGTTCGAAGCTGCGTGCGCACAATGCCGCGCCGAGCGCGCCCGCCAGGTGCGGCCGCCGTTCGCTCCAGTCGAGGCAGGGCCGGCACAGGACGCGGGTAGTCCTGACGCGGCCAGCGCCAAGCGCAGCGACATCAATACCGATGCGCCGGAATAGTGCAATTCCGGCGTCAGTGACCAGCCCGGCATCGGCGGTCAACTCCACCTGACCACCGGCAACTAACGCGTCCGCAAGCGCGACACCGAGCTGGCCGGCGAGATGGTCATAACAAGTGCGCGCCGCCCGCATTGCCGCATCTCGCGGGCCAGTTGCCGGAGGCGGCCGCAACGCCTCTAAGCGCGACGCTACCTGCATGATGCTTTCCATCATCTGCGCGACCGCCGGCGACGCGAGCCGGTGATAGCGATGCCGGCCCTGCTTCTCGACTTGCACCAGGCCGGCGGCGGCCATTCGCGCGAGGTGCCCGCTCGCAGTCTGGGGCGTGACGCCAGCGACATGCGCCAGCTCGGATGCCGTCAGCGCGCGCCCATCCATCAGCGCGTGCAACATAGCGGCACGCGCGGGATCGCCGGCAAGTGAGGCAACTTCAGAAAATCTGGCGTGGCTTGCCATTGTCTTCATGGTTGAGGTTATGTTGACGGCAGTAGCTTACGCCGTTCGCTGAGCGAATGCTTCGGCCATCACCGAAACACTTTTCCCCAATTTGCTACACAGTGCCACACTGTCCACGCAACCAAAGGAAGCAACGGATGACGAGCAGGAAGTTCACAGACGGATTTTACGGATGGCGGGTGGTCCACGCGGCGTTCGTGCTGGGTGCATTCGGCTGGGGACTGGGCTTCTACGGCCCGCCGATTTTCCTGAGCGTTATCCGCGAATCGCGCGGCTGGTCACTGCTCCTGATCTCCACCGCCATCAGCCTTCACTTTCTCATTGGCGCAGTCAGCGGGGCGAACTTGCCGGCATTGCACCGCCGCTTTGGGGTGGCCACCGTGACCAAAGCCGGTGCACTCGCGATGGCTGCCGGTGTTGTCGGTTGGGCAATGGCGGGCTCGCCGTGGCATCTTTTCATCGCAGCGATACTCAGCGGGGCGGGTTGGGGAACGATGAGTGCCGCAGCGCTAAATGCAATCGTTTCACCCTGGTTTGTGCGTGGCCGCCCGGCCGCACTGGGCATGGCCTACAACGGCGGAAGCGTTGGTGGAATCATCTTCGCACCGCTGTGGGTGGCTGCTATCGGAGGGCTGGGTTTTCCACTGGCCGCGTCGGTGATTGCCGTCGTCATGGTAATTACGTTGTGGATACTGGCCGACCTGGTGTTTTCGCGAACGCCGGCGCTGATGGGACAACAACCGGACGGCGATAAATCCGGCGCCCCTGCTGTCTCTGTAACCTCGCCGGCAGCAGAGCCATTGCCCGGCTCGCGGCTTTGGCGCGACCGCAGGTTCATTACGCTTTCCGCTGCAATGACTTTGGGCCTTTTCGCGCAGATCGGTCTGGTCGCACATCTTTTCTCGCTGCTGATGCCGGCGCTAGGCGCGCAACAGGCGGGACTGGCGATGGGGCTGATGACGCTGATGGCGATTGCGGGCCGCACGCTGCTTGGCTGGACCATGCCGCTGGGGGCCGACCGGCGTTTGATTGCCTGTGGCGGCTACCTCATGCAATGTGCCGGCTCCGTGGCTTTCATGCTCGCAGGTGGCGCCAGTGTGCCATTGCTGCTCACCGGCGTGGTTTTATTTGGACTCGGGTTCGGCAATGCCACTTCACTGCCGCCACTCATCGCGCAGGTGGAATTCGTCAACGCGGATGTGCCAAGGGTGGTTGCCCTTATCGTGGCCATCGCGCAGGGGGGTTACGCAATTGCGCCAGCATTTTTCGGCCTGATGCGGGAGATTATTCCGCCCGCGACACCTCTCGCTGCCGGTGAAGCGCCGCTGCTTTTCGCCGCTGCGGCACTGGTGCAAGGCCTCGCCGTCGGCGCGATCCTGGCAGGCCGGCGACGATAGCACGTGCATAAGACACGGCGGCCCCCGCTAGGCCAGAGGCAGGTAGACGCGCCGCCCTTCGCGGCTCGAGATGTGGACCGCTTCCGTGAAGTCCATGTAGTTCACGGCGTCAAGGAACGACGTACGCCGGATCGGCTCGTGCCCGCGGATCGCGCTGATGAATTCCTCTTCCACCCGCCAGCGGTAGGTCTTGTCCGCCGCAATGGGGATCGCGGTCATCGCTTTGTCGCCGCGGCGCGCGCCCGAGAGCACAGCGCCTTGCCCCTCGAAACGCAGCGTCCCCTCGCTGCCGTAGAGCCACACCTCCGGTCCCGGCATAAACCCGGCGACCGAACTCCAGTGCATGCGCGCGATTGCGCCGTTCGCAAGATCAGCCAGCACCTCCACGTGGTCGGGCACTTCAACCGCGCGACGCTCCCCGTATTCCGCGTCCATGCGGTACGGAACCGCAGTGCGGGTCCGCGCCATAACCGCTTTCGCCGGCCCGACCCAGCGCGACAGGCACTCATACCAGATGCCCATCGACATGATATTCATGCCCGAGTAACTGCGGGTCATGCGCCAGTGCATCGGCGCATCGCGGTTCAGCAACCCGGTCGAGAAGCGGAAGTCGAGCGACTGCAGTTCGCCGATGTAGCCGTCCGCCAGCAACTGCATCACCGTCGGGTCGGCAGCGAAGGTGGCCGGACCCGGCACCACCTGCGTCACGAGGTCGGGCCGTAGCCGCGAGGCCGCAAGCATCTGCCGCGCTTCGGCCGCGTTCATCGCGAGGCGCGCCTCGGTGAGCACGTGCTTTCCGGCGGCAAGTGCCGCCAGCGTCACCGGGCAGTGCAGGTAGGGCCAGGTGCCGATGACCACCGCGTCGATACCCGCATCGTTTACCAGCTGCTGCCAGTTGTCGTGCACACGCGCAATGCCGAATTCCTGCGCCGCGCGTTCCGACGAGGCCCGCGAGCGATTCACCACCGAGACGATCTCGACGCCCTCGATCTTCTTCAGATTGGGGATGTGGAACTTGCGCGTATTTGCGCCGGCGCCAACGACGCCGATGCGTATGGTATCGGGCATGAGTGCTTCCTCCAAGACAGGTCAAATGTTTTGCGGGACGAACTATAACGCACTAACGCTTCATGGCCTCGATCTTCTTTTGTAACCGCTCGCCGGCCTTATCGATGTCGATCACGAAGCGCTCGTGCTCGCATTCGCCGACCAGCTCCAACTCGTCGAATATCTGCACCTTGAATTTGAGGCGCCGGCGGTCAACCTCGACCAACTCGATTTCAGCGCGCACTTTCATGCCTTCGGGCGTCGGTGCAAGATGCCGGATGTTGACCACCGTGCCAACCGTGTGCTGGCCCGCGTTGAGTTTGGGCGCGACGAAATTGTGGCACGACATTTCGCAAAACTGCACCATCGCAGGTGTCATAAACACCCACGGTCCGCCGCGCGAGGTGCAATGTTCGCGCGCGACCGTGAGTTCTGCCGTGCCTTTAAGGCCGGGCTTGAGCGTATCCATCAAGTCTCTCTCATAGAATTATTACCATCGTTAACTGCCAGCAACAGCATCAAGACATCGGGACCGGAAAAGCAGGCCGTGCCACAGCGGGATCTCGTCACGCTGCTACCAGGCAGCGCGCAGCAAGTTTACCCCAAGCAGCGGACATTGGTCATGTGACCCCAAGCGAATAGTCGCTGACCGCCCAACCGCAGCTCACGGCGTCATTGCAGGGTCAGGCGCGGCGGCTTGCACGAACCTGGCCGCATCGTTGAGATTGTCCAGCGACCAGGCGGTTTCGATCACCTGCCGCGCATCACATCCAGCACGCGAGAACGCTGCGAGCTCGTGACATTTGTTTTCAAGCGCTGCATCGCTCATCGGTTTTTCGAGCGAGCCGGTGGCGTGCGCTACGTGAAGCGCGAGGCGGCGACCGTCCTTGAGCTTGATTTCAACATGCGCCTCGGCCTTGTCGCAGGCAGCGTCGGCTTGTGTCGAAACGCGGCTGCGCAGCGCGACGATGACAGGCTCACCCACGCAAGAGTCGGTAAACTGCGCAACGCCCGCCGCGCCATGCACCAGCGCCACCGCTACCGCATGTGCCACCGACAGTTTGCCTTCGAGTCCGCTGGCCGGCGTCTCGCGGCCGGTGATTTCGAGCGCCAACGGATTCATGCGCACCGCTACACTGGCCACCGCGTCCGCGGCAAAGCCCGACTCGGCGCGCAACTGCAGGCAGGCGTCGATAGCGGCGTGCAGAACAATCCCGCAGGGATAGGGTTTGTACGCATTGGCCGCAAGTTCCCAGGTTTCACCGAGGCCGCGCGTGAGTTCATTCAGATCGGGTTGATTTCCGAGTACCTGCGCGAAACCCCTGAGCGCTTCGAGTCCCCGCTCGGAGCTGGTGAAGTTGCGTTCCGCCAGCAGCGCCGCGAGCAGGCCGCCGCGCGCGGCATGACCGAGGTTATAGCTTTTGCCCATACCACCCATCATCTCGCGCAGGCCGCTGGCCTGCGTGGCGGCCAGCCCTAACGCCCACGCGGTCTGCTGCGTGTTGAGACCAAGCAGCCTGGCCGCCCCCGCAGCCGCGCCGAACACGCCGCAGGTCGACGAGATATGCCAGCCGTGCGCGTAATGCCAGGGCGACACCGCGTTGCCGGCGCGGCAGCCGACTTCGACACCGAGCACGAACGCCTGCAGCAACTGCGCGCCGCTGACCACACGCTGCGGCCGATGCTCGGCGAGCGCACACAACGCAGCAGCGACCGGCACTGACGGATGCATCACCGTGCGCAGATGCGTGTCGTCGTAGTCGAGGATGTTCGACGCGATGCCGTTGATCAGCGCTGCGTGCAGCGCATCGAGTTTTTCGCGGCGGCCGATCAGCGACGCGGTGCGCGGCCCGGAGAATTCGCTGAGTGCGGCGAGCGCGCGTTCAACCGTCTCGTCACGGCAACCGCCGAGCGCGCAGCCCATCCAGTTGAGAAGCGCGCGCTTCGCCTCGTGACGCATCGCCTGCGGAATGTCGCTCCAGTTTGATTCCGCGACGAAACGCGCGAGTGTCAGTGTTTCGTGCATGGCATTGCAAGTATAGGAAGTACGTAACTATTTGTTTTTATTGATATTTTTTATCTATTCAACCTGAACCGAAAAATCAACATCTTTCCTTACCGCTAGCCATGCACGGCTTCGAAGCGCGTCACGAATACTTCGGTATGCAGGCGCCGCTTGACTTCGCCGGGGTCGGCGCATTCGAGAAACAGTTCTACGGCTTCTTTGAGATTGGCGGTTGCCTCCTCGACCGTTGCGCCCTGGCTCGCGACGTCAAGTTCGGGACACAAGGCGACGTACATATCGCCTTCTCTCTCCAGAATCGCGGTATAGCTATGACTGGCCATGATTGATCCTTCGGTTATATCAGGTAAACGGTATTGCCTTCGATGATGATCAGATTGCCGTCGCGGCCGCGCTTTTCTCCCGTGCCGAGCACCGACAGCTTCTGATCGAACTCAAGCGTGTGATGCGGGACAGTGTGGTGACGGCACTCGACGGCGGTCTTGCCATTGAATTGCAGCGTCGGCATGGTTCCCCCTTATTGCCGGGAATATTAGCACGCTGTCCCAAGGTAAGCGGGGGTGATCGCGTGGCAGAACCACTGCTGCTTCGTGCCGGGCGGACACCCGCAATATCTCGCGGCCAAGCGTGTGGCGGCAAATTGAAGATCATCGCGATCCCATCGACAGAGCCTCTCCTGGCCCACCGGCGGTTTCCAGGCCTTCCGCACGCATCTGTTTTGTCATTTCTTCCGAAAGCAGAACCTTGGAAACCTCCCGGTTCCATAGCGCGACGATATCCTTCGGAATACCTTTCGGTCACCAGATCGCGGACCAATGCGGAACGTCGAATCCGGAGGGAACCCCGCATGCCGGACACAGAGCCGGGTAAGTGCGTTGAAGGGACTCGAAGGCATACGCGAACGCGCCACGCAATCCATCGCAACGCATTCGCGTTATCACCTGCAGCAGGAGCCGTATGCAGCAATTCTGCCAGTACGGATCTGTGCGGGTGGCGGCGGGCAACCGTCGTCCCTACCGCGAAAATTCCTATACCCAGGGCTGAGCTTGCGAAACCCAGCACCACAACGATAACGTTCCAGCATCGCCAATGTTTTGCGCTGGACCATTCTGTTGGGCTTCATTTACTCGGGCGAACCTACACGCCAATCGCATTACAAGAAATTGCAATATATCATCTTAACATGATATTATTCTAAGATGATATTTCAATCGTGAATAAACTCATGATCTGGAACGTGCTGTTCCATGGCGAATTCCATGCCGAATTTGAGGCTTTGACCGAAGACGTGCAGGACAATTTGTTGGCGGCCGCCAAAGCGGTGCAGATTGCTGGACCGAAAACGGGCCGTCCTCATGTCGATACCCTTGCCGGCTCGAAGCACGCGAACATGAAAGAGTTGCGCTTCACCGCGCACGGCGGACGTGAAGTCTGGCGAGCGGCTTTTGCATTTGATCCCGAGCGAGCCGCCGTCGTGCTGGTAGCCGGAGAAAAGCAGGGAAGGAATCAACAGTTGTTTTACAAACGGCTGATCAAAATCGCGGATGCGCGGTTCGATGCGCATCTGCGGCAGGTCAAAGCCGCGAAATTAGGTAAGAGGTGAAAAATGGGACGTAGCATTGATGACGTAATTGCGGGCTTGCCCAAGGCGCGGCGAGACCGAATCGAAACCAAAGCCGTGCGGCTCGCGCGCGAGATGATCGAGCATGCTGATTCGCTCGGTGAGATACGCAAGGCCATGTGCAAAACGCAATCCGAGATTGCACGCGAACTCGGGGTGGGGCAGGTGGCTGTGGCGCAATTGGAAAAGCGTTCCGATCTGTTGTTGTCAACCTTACAACGCTATGTGCGTGCCGCCGGTGCCGAGTTGTCGTTGGTAGTTCACACCAAACAGGGTGCGGAAATCGTGTTGCAAGGTCTTGGTGACTTGGGTGGTAAGGGGAATGTGGCCACCAAGCTCCGGCGCGCCACCCGCACCGCCAGCGCCAAAGCGCCCAAGCGACGGGCGGCGCTTGAAGGCGCCAAATGACCGTAAATACTATCTAACAGCTTTGCGGCTTTCAGTCCATTCCACACGAATGCATGCTGCAGCTTTGGAACAGCAACCCAGAGCGCGTTTTTTACTGAACCTCGGCCATATGCCCCATCTTGCCGTTCTGGTAGTCCATCATCGCCTGTTGGATTTCGGCGCGGGTGTTCATAACAAACGGACCGTGGCCGACCACGGGTTCGTTAAGTGGCTGACCGTTCAACACCAGCAGCGTGGTGTCTTCCAGAACTTCCACCGAGAAGTCTGTGCCGGCGCGCTCGAGCACGGCCACTTCGGCTTCCGCCACCGACTCGCCTTCCGGCAGGCGTATGCGCCCGCGCAGCACAAACAGTGCGGTGGTGTAATCAGCGGGCACCGTAAACGCCGCGCGTTTTCCCGCGTGCAGGCGCACGTCCCAGACGTTCACCGGCGTAAATGTGCGCGCCGAACCGTGCGTACCGTTGTAGTCGCCGGCAATCACGCGCACCGTACCGGCACCGTCGGGCAGCTTGACGCGCGGGATGCGGGCGCTCGTGATGCCTTGATAGCCAGGCGTCGCCATCTTGTCTTTCGCGGGGAGGTTCACCCATAGCTGCACCATCTCGAACGCACCGCCGCGCTTCGCGAACGCGGTGCCGTGATATTCCTCGTGGACGAGCCCGCCGGCCGCCGTCATCCACTGCACGTCGCCCGGACCGATTACGCCGCCCCCGCCCGACGAGTCGCGATGCTCGACCTCGCCGTCATACACGATGGTTACGGTTTCGAAGCCGCGGTGCGGGTGTTCGCCGACGCCCTTGCGCTGAGTCGTCGGCGGAAAGTGCGCCGGACCCGCGTAATCCAGCAGCAGGAACGGCGACAACTCGGCCGCGCGGTCGTTGTAGGAGAAGATGCTGCGCACGGGAAATCCGTCGCCCACCCAGTGGCGCTGGTTGTTACGTTGAATAAACGAAAGCTTTTTCATCGCTCTAACTCCTTGTAATTACGATTATCAATTTGATGTGAGGGTTTGCCGCAAAAAAGCAAGATGCTGCGGCTGCGCCGCTCAGGCGGCAAGCAGTTCCCGCGCGTCGGCGGCTGCGTGCAGGTTCACGATGGCCAATTTCGCCTGCGCCAACGCGGTCTGCTTGCTTGCGTCGCTGATGGCCAATCCCTCCGCGTAGACGATCTCGATGTCGGTAATGCCGAGCAAACCGAGAAAGTTGCGCAGATAAGCGCTTTGCGTGTCGTGCGGTTTGCCCGTGTAGATGCCGCCGCGCGCCGCGAAAATATAAACCTTTTTGCCGGTCAGCAAACCGACAGCGCCCTGCGCCGTGTAGTTGAAGGTGGAACCCGCGCGCGCAATGTGGTCGAAATACGCTTTGAGCGTGGACGGCACGTCGAAGTTGTACATCGGCACGCCGAACACGATGACGTCGGCGCGTTTCAGTTCGGCTATCAGTGCGTCGGAATAAGCGGCCTCGACGCGTTGCTCCGGCGTGCGGGCTTCCGGCTTCGTCAAAAACGCCTGGAAGCGTTCGGCCGTCAGGTGCGGCACAGGGTCGCGCGCGAGATCCCGTACGGTTACGGCGGCGCCGGCGTTGCGGGCGCGCCATCCCGTTACGAATTCATTCGCCAAAATGCTCGATTGCCCGGCATCGGAAAACAGGCTGGCATTTACTTGCAGCAGGTTCTTGTTCATTTGATGTGTCCTTGTATGAAGTTAAACAACGAGCATCATTTAAACATTTACTAAATAGATAAAATAGTGCAATATTTAACTATGTTTAATCTATTTATCTGATATATGTCTGTCCCCGTGATGCCTCATATCTCCCTGGAGCAATGGCGCGCTCTGATTGCGGTCGTCGACGCCGGGGGTTACGCGCAGGCCGCCGATGCGCTACACAAGAGTCAGTCGGCGGTGACCTATGGCGTGCAGAAGCTGGAAGCAGTGCTCGGGGTGAAAGCATTCGAAATCAAGGGACGCAAGGCCGTGCTGACGGCGACTGGCCAGTTGTTGTACCGGCGCGCGCAGTCGCTGCTGGAAGAGGCCGGCGGGCTCGAGAAAACGGCGCGCTCGTTGTCCGCGGGCTGGGAGCCGGAAATCCGCCTCGCCGTGGAAGTGCTGTTTCCGACGTGGCTCATCCTCGATTGCCTCGAGCGCTTCGGCAAGGAAGGGCCCGACACGCACATAGAACTCATGGAATCGGTGATCAGCGGCACGCAGGAGGCATTGCTCGAGGGCAGGGTGGATCTGGCGATCGCTGGTGATGTGCCGGCGGGATACGCGGGTGATCCTCTCGTGCGGCTGCGGCTGGTGCTCGCGACGAGTCCAGCGCATCCGCTGCATGCCTTGCGGCGCAAAGTGACGCTCAAGGATTTGCGCGCGCATCGCCAGTTAGTGATGCGCGAGACGGGCCACGACCGCAGCGCCCGCACCAGCGTAGAGGCGACGCAGCGCTGGACGGTGAGCAACATGTCCACCTCAATTATCGCTGCGCGCTCCGGCTATGGATATGCGTGGCTGCCGGAATACAAAATCCGCGACGAACTCGCAGCTGGGACACTCAAACCGCTGCCGTTGCGGGACGGCAGCGAGCGTTATGCCGAACTGTACCTCGTATTTGCCAACCGCGACGCCGCCGGGCCGGGAACGTTGCGTCTCGCGGAAATCATCCGGGAATCGGTAGCGGGCGAATGCCGCAAGGTGAAAGAGCACTGATACGGCGTTGGAGACGAGGTTACACCATGCGCTGTGGCGAGCCATGCACGGCTTCGAAGCGCGTCACGAATACTTCGCTATGCAGGCGCCGCTTGACTTCCGCCGGGTCGGCGCATTCGAGAAACAGTTCTACTGCTTCCTTGAGATTGGCGGTCGCCTCCTTAACCGTTACGCCCTGGCTCGCGCCGTCGAGTTCGGGACACAAGGCGACATACATATCGCCTTCTCGCTCCAGAATCGCGGTATAGCTATGACTGGCCATGATTGATCCTTCAGTTATTTCAGGTTAAACGGTACCAGCATGGTTCCCCCTGGTTGCCGGGAATATTAGCACGCTGTCCCAAGGAAAGCGGGGCTAGGCACCACGTTGATCCAGGTACAGTGGTGCTTCGATACCAGATCCCAGTAGTTCGACGCACTGAAGCGGTGCGGCATCACCACGCTGCCGCCGTGCACCAGCGGCGCCACCGTGGTGACGATCTGTCCGTTGATATGATAGAGCGGCATCGCGCGCAGCACGCGATCCTGCGCCGCGAGTTGATGTGCGCTGCTGGTGAATTCATCTCCGGCAACCACGCTGCGATTGGAGAGCACGCAGCCCTTGGGCTTGCCGTTGGTGGCGGAGGTGTACATCAGCAAGGTGTCGTCATCCACATCTGGCAGCGTGGCTTTTGTTTGTGCGTCGAAAATTATTTCGGAATCAGGGTCAATAACGACGACTTCAACTTAACGACTTACATCCACCAGCACCTCGTGCACGCGCGGCGCAAGTTCCACGCTGGTAAAAACAAGTTCGCTGTCGGAATGGTCGAGCACGTAGGTCAGTTGCGACACCTGCGCCAGCAGATTGAGCGGCGCAACCATGAAGCCGACGTACATCACGCCGATCAGCCGCCGCGCGGTCTGGTAGCTGTTGTGCAGCATCAGCGCGACTTTGTCGCCTTTGCGCAGGCGGCGATTTAACAGAAACGCGGCGAATTGAACCGAGTCGCGTTGCAGTTGCGCATAGGTGAGTGTGGTGCGGGTTTCCGGTGCGATGACATACGGAGCATCAGGCGTTTCGCGCGCGCAGGTCAACGTGGTGGTGAATGGTTATTGTAAAAATAGTTAATAAAAACAAATAGTTATACTAACCTGTATTCTGAGGAGCAGCGAGTGTCCAGCGGCGTGAGAACTCCGGCACATTATAACCGCATGAACAGCTAATAGCGCAAAATGCGACGTGGGATCGCCACACTTTAATCGTAAAGCGAGAGCGTAACGATGGGCCTATCAATTTCAAGACGAACAATGCTGTTTGCTGCATCCATCGCAGCCGTCGTGAGCATGCAATTTGCTGTAACGCCGGCACTGTCGCAGCAAAGACTTAATACGGGATCACGCTTGGAGGCAATGCTGCGTGATGCGGAAACTGCCGCGGGTCTTGCGACGAGTGGCAAACTTCTATATGACGCTGATAGCCATAAGGAGACTTGGCAACAGTACTGTAAAAATTCCAATGGTCTCGCCGACCGCGGAGAATTCCGGCAGGCTGTACGCGAGGCGAGCAAGGTGCTTTTTCTCGGCCAAATTTCGAACAACACCACTGCATTGACGTGGGCGTCGCGAGACCTTGCCTATGCCTACAGCCTAGCGGGCGATCTAGATCGGGCGGAAGAGTGGGCGAATCAAGCACTAACCTACTTGGCAAGAAGTAACCTCGGACGTGACCGCGGTTCCATTCTGGCCGCCATCCATAAGGTAACAGGGGATGTTGCCATGCGTCGGGATCAAATTGACTTGGCGATAAAACATTACCAGAGCGCCGTATCTCAACTTTTTGGCGCTGACCCGCAACGGTTGCCTATTAGATTATCGATCGCGAACGCTGAAATCCGACGCGGTAAGATCGATGCGGCGCGTCAGATTTTGGATGACATCGGCACAGGTGACAGAAGATGGGATCCGTTCGTTGCCCGCGCGCGTGGGCAGCTTGCTGTCGCCGAGCGTAATTCTCTAAAGGCAGCGGAGTATTTCACGGCTGCGGCCAACGAGATGCGCGGCGACAAAGATACTTATCACCTGATGTGGATGCAGTATGGCCTTGGGCAGGCGCTCGCGGCGGCGGGTGATCGCGAAAAGGCACTGGCAGCATTTCGCGAAGCAATGGCCTCTGCTAAGCAGTTGCGGACTCAGTTTCGCAGTTCAGAGTTCAGGGCCGGTTTTTTTGGCGATGTGCAGTCCATTTACGATGATGCAATCGGTTTGCTGGTTGATGCAAAGCGCTTTGATGAAGCGCTCGCGTTCAGCGAAGAAAGTCGAGGCCGGACTTTGCTTGACACGCTAAAGGGCCGAGCCAAGGATGACGAGCTTGATACTGCTCAGGCCATAGCGAGGATGCCACCCAAGGCGATGGCAGCCGTATATCACGTGCTAAGCAATCGTACCGTGGTATGGATAGTGCGATCCGGGACAACAGAAGCCGCCGTAATTCCCGTCGGGCGCAAGGAACTGTCGGTGCTGGTGGAAAGTTTTCGGCGAGCCGTCGTCGATAGATCAACGGATACCCTGGCGAAATCGCGCAAGCTGTATGAACTGCTGATCCAGCCGCTTGGCCTCAAACCCGAAGAAGCGTTGGTGGTCGTTCCGCATAAGTCGATGCATTACCTCCCGGTGCAGGCACTGTCAGGGGCGCAAGGCTATTTGATCGAGGAACGCGCGGTGGCTTCGGTGCCGTCGCTCAACGCGATGCTTGCCATTGTGGATTCTGGAGCGCAGATCAAACCGGCGATGCTCGCCATGGGCAATCCGGATTTGGGCAACCCTGCGTTTGCACTGCCGGGGGCGGAGCAAGAAGTAAAGAATATTGGAACCTTGTATCCGGAAGCCAAGATTTTTGTACGACTGGAGGCGAATAAGCCGCGCTTCCTGTCACAGGCGCCGGGTAACGGGATAATTCACATCGCTGCTCACGCGACGGTGGACGAAATTGATCCACTTTATTCGTCGATACGGCTCGCCCGTGCCGATCTGCCCAAGGGCGATCTGGAGGCGCACGAAATTATGGGTATGGATCTATCGGCTGCGCGTTTGGTTGCGCTTTCCGCGTGCGAGAGCGGACTCGGGAAAGTGGGTGGCGGGGATGAATTTTTTGGTTTTAAGCGTTCATTTCTTTCCGCAGGCGCGCGTTCGCTGTTGGTATCACTGTGGTCGATTGAAGATGATTCTGCGGCAAACTTGATGAGCGCATTTTATCGTGAACTTAAAAATCGCCCGATGATCGAGGCACTGAGGCAAGCTCAACTGGAATTGATAAAGTCAGCCACGAATAAAGAGCCGTTCTTTTGGGCGCCTTTTATTTTGGTGGGAGACTGGCGCTAAGTCTCGTCAAATGTGCGGTGAGCCTATCCACGCCATAGTTTTTGGATTTACCGTAACACTCGGAAAAGGATAGCTGTCATGGAAACCATGATTCCCTTCAAATCCCCGGTAGTGGATGAATTGTCGGTGCGTGTGGTGGTCGATTCGCAATACGAGCGCTTCCTGCCCAAGTCATCCCATCCCTTCGCTGGCATCGAGCATATAGGCCGAGTTCCGGGGCGTCACATGTCGACGCTGGCTGCCGAATGGGGGTTGTCACTGCACCTGAGCGCGGTTCAGGCCGGCGCCAAGTCGCAGTACCTGCTCGACTTTGGCTACACGCCGGAGATCCTCAATCGGAACTTCGATCTGCTCGACATCAATCCGGCGGCGATCAATGGTCTGATTCTCAGCCACGGTCATCGCGATCACTTCGGCGGCCTGGACGGATTTGTATTGCAACACCGCAGCCGGATGCGCAACGATCTGGCGCTCTATGTCGGCGGCGAGACGGTATTTCGCGAGAAATGGATCAAGGAAAAGGACGGCGAAGTGATGTCGTGGGGCGCTATTAACATGGCTTCGCTGCGGGCGCAGAACGTTGCCACGGTGTGCTGCCAAACGCCGCGCTCACTCGATGGCGCCTTTACGTCAGGTTATATCGAGCGCAAGTCATTTGAGGTGGTTACCGGCGGTTCGCTGGTTCAGGACGACCATTACAGCGAGGCCGAGCGCAGCGGCAAACTCGTGCGCGATCAGCATGAGGACGAGCACGCCACCTGCTATATCGTCAAGGGTCGCGGCCTGGTCGTCATTTCGTCATGCGGACACACCGGCATCATCAATACGGTCAGGAGTGCGATGGCCGCCGCCAATGTGGACAAGGTTCATGCCGTCGTCGGCGGCTTTCATCTGGGCCTCGCGTCGCTGGATTATTTGCAGCACAGCCTGCGCGAACTCGAAGCACTGAATCCTGACGTGATTGTCCCGATGCACTGTACCGGCGCACCCTTTATCGCGATGATGCGAGAGCGCATGCCTGAAAAACTGGTGTATTCCAACGTCGGCAGCCGCTTCACCTTCGGCGCGTGAATCGGCGCGCCTGCGAGCAGTGAGCAGGGACCCGCAACGCGGGATGCGACCGCCCGCGAGTCTAGCGCAGCGCCGTCGAGCGCAGGCGCTGCATCCGCCTCCGGGGTCACATCCCCTGAAGGGGCCCCTGTTCCGCCCTCCGGCGGCGCGCTCCTGCGCAACCCGAGACGGATAGATCATAAGCATTTGTTTTTATTGCTATTTTATTCAACACGCAACCCGGCATCGCGCACCACTTGTGCCCATTTTTTGATTTCGGATTTCACAAAAGCGCTGAACTGCGCCGGCGTGTTACCCACGCCTTCCGCGCCCATGCCCGACAAACGTTCTTTCATGTCCGGAGCCGCGAGTGCTTTCACTGTCTCGCTATGTAACCGCGCCACGATTGCGGATGGCGTGCCGGCAGGCAGGAACAATCCGTTCCAGCCGACGATTTCATAACCCTTCAATCCCGCTTCGTCGAGGGTCGGCACCTCGGGCACCAGTGATGAGCGTTTCAGACCGCTCAGCGCCAACACGCGCAACTTGCCTGATTTAACGAACGGCAAGGTGCTCGGAATATTCTCCAGCATCAGTTGCAACTGGCCGCCGACCAGATCGGCGAGCGCCGGCCCGCCGCCTTTGTACGGCACGTGCGTCATTTGCAATCCGGCCATAGCCTTCAACATTTCACCGGCCAGGTGCGGCGTGGTGCCGGGGCCGCCGGAGCCGAAATTGAATTTGCCGGGATTGGCTTTCGCGTGCGCGATGAAATCCTTGAGCGATTTCACCGGCAGCGACGGATGCACCACCAGTATCAATGGCGCGGACGCCACCAGGCTTACCGGCGCAAGATCTTTCACGGTATCGTAGGGCAGCTTTTTGTAGAGACTCGGGTTCACCGCCAGCGTGAGGCTCATCATCAGCAGCGTGTAGCCGTCGGGCGCCGCCTTCGCCGCGATATCGGTGCCGATGATGCCGCTGGCGCCGCCGCGATTGTCTATGATCACCTGCTGCCCGAAGCTTTCGGAAAACTTCTGCCCGATGATGCGTGCCATGATGTCGTTCGAGCCGCCCGGTGCGAACGGCACAATCAGCCGCAGCGGTTTATTCGGATAATTACGATCGGCGCCCTGCGCGTGCGCACTCGAACCGGCGCACACAAACAACGCAGCCACCCACAGACGCAACACGGAAACCATGGCTATCCTCGCGAGATGAGATACTCTATGGTGGAATTTTACCGCTAACGGAACCGGCACGTCGTCGAGACACCGAAACATCCGGTCTATAGTGGTAGCATTTAAAATCTCCCGTCAGCTTCATCCCCGTACCGCGATGATATAAAACCACATTTGACCTCATGCAATAAGGCGCGCACATGATCTCGCATATCACTTTTAAGATTCTTGCACTGCCTGCGGCTTTGGCGGGCGTCCCCATGGCGCACGCCGCATCCGCGGAAGTGGACAAGTACCCGTCCAAGCCGGTACGGCTGATCGCGCCTTTTGTCGCCGGCGGCGGCACCGACATCACCGCTCGCGCCATTGCCGCGAAACTGACGGAACGCTGGGGACAACAGGTGATCGTGGACAATCGTTCGGGCGCGGCCGGTGCTATAGGCGTCGAACTTACCGCCATCGCAGCACCCGACGGCTACACTATCTGCCTGATCTCGGCTTCGCATTCGGTAAATTCGGCGACCAACACGAAATTGCCGTATGACCTCACCAAAGACCTACAGGCCATTACTCAGGCGACATCGCTGTTCTACATCATGTACCTGCATCCTTCCGTGCCGGCAAAGTCAGTGGGCGAACTCATAATCTATGCCAAGGCCAATCCGAACAAACTTAATTTTGGTTCATCCGGCACCGGCGGCTTGCAGCACTTCGCGGGAGAAATGTTCAATCATCTCGGTGGCGTGAAGATGGTGCATATACCCTACAAAGGTGGCGCTGCGGCGGTCTCCGACGCGCTTGCCGGCAATATTCAGGTAGGCTTCGGCACGCTGCTCAGTTCGCGGACTCACTTCCAGTCCGGGCGGCTGCGGCCTCTTGCCATCAGCGCAAAACAACGCTCGCCCACCGCGCCCGAGTATCCGACGATCGCCGAAGCGGGACTCCCCGGCTATGAAGTCGACCAGTGGTACGGCATCATTACCTCGGCGAAAGTACCGCGGCCCCTGGTCGATAAACTGGCGGTGGCGATCGTGGAAGCGGTGAAATCACCGGAAACCGCAAAGCGCCTGGGCGGCGAAGGATCCACACCTGTCGGCAGCACGCCGGACCAGTTCAGCGCACATATCAGGAGCGAAATCAACAAGTGGCGCAAGCTGGCGAAGGATGCCGGGCTGGTGCTGCATTGAGGCTGCATTGAGGCTCAAAAAAGGACAGCTCCAGGTATCTCGTAGGGTGGGCAAAACGCTCTTTGTTTTGCCCACGCCGTCGAACGTGGGCCAAGCTGCGACGCGTGGGCACAAAGAGCGTGCCCACCCTACATGTGCCATGCAATGCAACAGGAGGAAATCGTAGTGTCTGACCGCACCACACCGCCTTATCTCACCACCCTTGCGCAATTTGCCGCCGGCACGCGGCTCAACGACATCAGTGTAGCCGCACGCGAGCGAGCGCGCTGGGTTATCGCGGACTCGATCCCGGTCATTGCCGCGGGCATGCAGCAGCCGGAAATGCAGGCGTTCGTCACACGCCAGTTGGCAGGGATGGCGCACGGCACGGCGTGGGTGATCGGCGCCGGCAAGCACGCCGGCGTGCTCGATGCGGCGCTGTTGAACGGCACTGCCGGCACCTGGCTGGAACTCGACGAGGGCAACTTGTTCGCGAAAGGGCATCCGGGGATACAGGTGGTGCCGGCGGCAGTAGCACTCGCGCAGGAGTGCGGTTGCAGCGGCGCCGAGGTGCTGCGGGCGGTTGCGCTCGGCTACGAGGTGTCGGCGCGCATCAGCCGCGCGGCGCAGATGCGGCTGGTAGTCCATCCGCACGGCACTTACGGCGTCATCGGCGCGGCCGTTGCCGCGGGCGTGCTGAAGCGCTTTAACGCCGCACAAATGCTGGAACTCATCAATTGCGCCGCGACCATGGGCATGGCGAGCAGCCGCCAGACCCTGCTCGATGGCGCGACCGTGCGCAACATCTTCACCGGACATTCGGGATACATGGGGCTCACCGCGGCACGGCTGGTCGAGTGCGGCTTCACCGGTGAAATCGACAGCGTGGGCAATGTCTACGGCAAGGGCGTGTACTCGGATAAATTCGATCCGGCGCAAGTGGTCGCAGGGCTTGGGTCCGAGTGGCTGATCGCACAAAGCTACTTCAAGCTGCACCCGATAGGACGTTATGCGCACTCTGCCATCGACGCGCTTGAAGACCTGCTCGCGAAAGCGCCCGGCGGCCGGCTTGGCGTGGACGAGATCGAGCGTATCGAGGTCAGGGCCTATAGGCTGGCGGCGAGCCTTGCCGGCAAAAACATCGTCTCGAGTTTTGGCGCGCGCTTTTCAGTGCCGTTTGCACTGGCAAGCATTCTTTATCACGGCCGCTCGGGATTAAAGAGTTTTGATGACGCTGCTGTCGCCAATGCAAGGGTGCAGGCGCTGGTACAACGGGTCGATCTGCGCGAAGAGCCGTCGTTTACCGCGCGTTATCCGCAGGAGCAACCGGTCACCGTGCGCATTGTGATGAAAAACGGCGCCGTGTATGACGGGCGCTGCACCATCACCAAGGGTGAACCGGCGAACCCGCACACCCCCGCGGACCTGACCGGCAAGTTTTTCGAACTGGGCGAGCCCGTATGGGGCAGGCCCGCAACGCAAAATCTCTTTGACCGGCTGATGAAGCTGGAAGACATCCGCGATTTTCGCGCCTTGGCCGGCGAGATGACCTTGTGAAGGCGTGAGGCGTGAGGCGACATGCGCTATGATTTGCACAGTCATTGTGAGATTCAGTCTGGGTAGGTTGGGGTGACGAAGGAACCCCAACATCAAACGATGCAAGCAAAGGTGAATTCCATGAAACTATTTCATTTCGTCGCCGCAGCGCTCGCCATCAGTTTCATCACATCGCCAAACGCTGCCGCGCAAAAATACCCGGAGAAAACCGTGCGCATCGTCGTGCCGTTCACGCCGGGTGGCGGCACCGATGTGTTTGCACGCATCCTCGGACAGCGCCTGTCCGAAGTCTACGGCCAGCAATTCATTGTCGATAACCGTCCCGGCGCGGGTTCAACCATCGGCACCGAGTTCGTCGCGCGCGCCGCGGGCGACGGCTACACGCTGCTGATGACCTCGGCTTCGTTTTCGTTCACGCCCGGACTTTATCCGAAGCTGCGCTACGACTCGCTCAAGGATTTCGCCGCGGTGTCGCAGGTGGTGCGCGTGCCGCATGTGATCACAGTGCTGCCGTCGCTGCCGGTGAAAGACATTCAGGATTTCGTCCGTCTCGCGCGCGAGCGGCCTGGGCAGGTGCTCTACGCCTCAGCCGGGCCGGGGAGCGCCATGCATCTGGCCGGCGCGCTGTTTGCCGTGGTAACCAAAACACAACTTGGCCACGTGCCGTACAAGGGCGGCCCGCAGACCGCGACGGCGGTGATGAGCGGCGAGGTCACCACCGCGTTCAACACCCCTGAAACCGTGTTGGGCCTGATACGCGCCAAACGGCTGCGGGCACTTGCCGTATCGACGCGCGAACGCGCGGCGGCGTTGCCCGAAGTGCCGACAGCCATTGAAGCCGGGTTCAGGGATTACGAAGCCGTCGGCTGGTTCGGCATGTTCGCGCCCTCCAACACGCCCGCTGTAATTATTGAACAGTTGAGCGGTGATATTGCGAAGGCGATGGCGATGCCAGCGATACGCGAGCGCGCCATGCAGGAGGGTGCGACGCCGGTCGGCAATACGCCGGCCCAGTTCGACCGCTTCGTGCGCGACGAAATCGCCAAGTGGACGCGTATCATCCGCGACGCAGGTATCAAACTGGAATAGCCAAATTGTTCGTAGGTTGGGCTGCAAAGCCCAACATCACACGCTCGGCGATAGGCAATGGCCTTTGCATTATCACGAGCGTTTGTGTTGGGCTTCGCAGGCTCAGCGCCAACCTACAGTTGCTTGAAATTGCACGTACTTTTAGTGCCGGAATGCGGTTTTCAGGATCGGTAGTATGGGACAACACATAGAAGCACTGGCGAAGTTCGCAGCAGAAACACACTGGGAAGACATTCCTGCGCCGGTGCAACGGCAAACCAAACTGGTGTTGCTCGACACGCTCGGCGTCATTCTTGCGGGTTCAGTGCGGCCTGAAGTCGCACAGGTGCGCGAACGTTTGTCGGCCACTGCAGGCACGGGTGCTACCGTGTATGCGCGCGGCTGGCCTGCGCATGACCCGCGCACCGCGGCGCTGCTCAACGGCATTGCCGGCCGCGCCATCGAATTGTGCGAAGGACTGCGTCTGGTTAGCGGTCAGGCCGCGATGCAAATTCTGCCCGGCATACTTGCCGTGGGCGAGCATGCGGGAGCGAGCGGCAAGGCGTTGCTCACGGCGCTGGTGCTCGGCTACGATGTCGCCGCGCGGCTGGGAATGGCCTTTACGCCGCGACCGCTGGCGCACCAGAATGGCCAGGCCATGCTGCTCGCCGCTGCAGCAGCGGGCGCGCGCATGCGCGGACTCGACGCGGCGGGCGTAAGCCGCGCCATGCGTATTGCGGCTGTGTTGCTGATGACGCCCAGTTATATGAATACCGGCGCCGGGGCGACGGCGCTCAATGTCGCCGGCGGCATGAGCGGATTTGCCGGTGCGCTGGCGCCCGATCTTGCGCTGGCCGGCATCGAGGCGCAGGAAGATGCGATTGAAGAAGCGCTGAGCCAGCTGGTCGGTGACGGCTTCAATCCCGAGCACCTACTCGACGCACTCGGCACGCGCTGGGAAATCATGCGCAACTACTTTCGTCTGTATGCGTGCTGCAATCCGATCCATCCCGCGCTCGACGTGTTGAAAGCCGCACTCGCGGAATTGCGTCCGCGCGCAGAGGAGATCGAGCGCATCGAATTTGCGACCTATCGCTTTGCCTCGGTAATGCGCAACCCGCATCCGCCGAATTATTTTGCCTCCAAGTATTCGTTGCCGCACGCGGCGGCGGTGATGGCAGTCAGAGGCAAGGCGGAGCATAGTGACATCGACGACAGTGCGTTGCTCGACCCGGCGATAAGCGCGCTGCGACAGCGCGTGCATGTCGCCGAAGATCCAGCGATGAGTGCTCTGGCGCCGCGCCTGCGGCCCGCGCGCGTTACCGTGACGTTGAAGGATGGACGCTCGGCCACACATGCGTGCGAGAGTCATAAAGGCGACTTCAATCGGCCGTACGCGGAATCGGTGCTGCGCGGCAAGTTTCGTCTGCTTGCCGGCCACGTGCTTACGCCTGAGGGTGTCGCGCAGGTCGAGCAAGCGGTGGATCGTTGCGAGGAATGGAGCAGCGTTGCCGATTTCACGGCACTGCTGCACAAGGTATAAAAACATTTAAAAAAACAAGGAGTTGCATATGTTTGATCTGATAATTCGCAGTGACAAAGTAGTGACGCCCGCAGGCGTCACCGCGTGTGACCTGGCGATTCAGGGCGAGAAGATTGTGGCGCTGGGCGCAGCCGGTTCATTCGGCGCCGAGAGTGCCAGGCGTGTGATCGACGCCACCGGCAAAATCGTCATGCCCGGCGGCATTGATCCGCACGTGCATCTGAAATGGTACTCGCCGCATCCCGACGGAAGCGTGACTTATACCGATCCGCCGTCGGTGGTGGGCCGCGCCGCGCTTTATGGCGGCACCACCACCATGATCGACTTCGTGCGCTGGACGCATGGCAAGACCCTGCAGCAGGCAATCGAAGACCGGCATAAGGACTGGACCGGGCAGTGCCAATGCGACTACAGTTTTCACGTGATGGTCGAAGGTGCGCTGCCGCCGGAAATTTTCGGGCAGCTTGCCGAAGTGCTGCGGTCCGGTTATCCGACGGTGAAGATGTTTACCACCGACATCACGCCGAGCCGGCGCGGCCGCATGGTTGATTTCGGCGACATCTGGGAGGTGTTCAAGGTGGTCGCGCAGGAACATGGCCTGTGCGTCATCCACGGCGAAGACAACGATATCGTGATGCACATGTACGACAAGCTGATACGCGAAAACCGCACCGGGTTCGAGAACATGGCCGAGGTGCATAACGCCATGTCCGAAGACCTGTCGTTTCGCCGCGTGTTGGGGCTGGCTAAAAATGTGCCGGGCATCGCGCTCTACTTCATGCATGTCAGTGCTGCGTTCGGCGTCGAGGCGATACGCGAAGCGCGCGCACGCGGCATGCCGGTCTACGGCGAAACACTGCACCAATACCTGATGTATACCTCGGAAGATTACAAGCGCCCGAACGGACAGATGTATCACACCTATCCGTCGATCAAGGCGCAGGCGGATCAGAACGCGCTGTGGGCCGGCACGCTCGACCACACCATTCAGACAGTGGCGACCGACGAGGTGTGCTGTTCGCTGAAAGACAAGACCCTGGGCAAGCGCATCGACGATACCACCGGCGGCAACGTCGGCGTGGAACCGCGCGTGTCGCTGATGTATTCCGAGATGGTGGGCCGGCGCGGTTACTCGCTCGAGCGTTTCGTCGATCTCATCTCCAGCAATGCGGCGAAAATCATGGGGCTATACCCGCGCAAGGGTGCGCTCGCGGTGGGTTCCGACGCCGATATCACCGTGCTGGATACGTCGCGGCGCTTCACGCTGACCAAAGAGATGCTGCACGAATCCGATTATTCACCGTGGGAAGGACACGAAATGCTGGCATGGCCCTCGACCACGGTGCTGCGCGGCAAGGTGGTGGTTGACGGCGGCCGGTTCTTCGGCGATCTGAAGGATGGCAGGTTTCTCCCACGCAAAATTTCTGAAGAAATCCGCAGCGGCGCCATGCTGTGAGCGTACTTCCGGCTGCGGGAGACGAAGCAGAACGGCTGCGCGCGTTTCTCGCCGACAGTCTTGCGTTATGGCACGTTGCCGGCACCGTGCAGACAGGTGAAGCGCCGGTCGTCGCGGAGATCCGCGCCAGCAACGGCGCCATCGTGTGGATCGAGCGCGCCGCCGATGACACGCCGTTCCGCTGGTTCGCACGCTGGCGCGCCGCGGGTGATGCGCCCGGCGGCGTACGCGAACTGCGGCCGCGCGCTTGTGGTTCTCTGGTGGGGTTGCTTGCTGCGGTGCGCGATGCGCTGGGCGTGGAGCGCGGAGCCGCGGTGCGCATCGTGCCGGCGCCGGAGCAGACATGATCCCTGTCTCAGTCATCACCGGCTTTCTCGGCAGCGGCAAAACCACCTTGCTGGGGCGCCTGCTACGTGATCCGGCAATGGGGCGTACCGCGGTCATCATCAATGAGTTCGGCGCGATTGCGCTCGACCACGATCTGATCGAGACCAGCAACGAGAGTTTTGTCCAGCTCACTAACGGATGCCTGTGCTGCAACGTGCGCAGCGATCTCACGCTCACACTCGGTGATCTTGCAGCGCGGCGCGCGCAGGGCACGCTGCCGCCATTCGAGCGCGTGGTCATCGAAACCAGCGGTCTCGCCGACCCCGCGCCCATACTGCACGCGCTGATGACCGACCGCGATCTCATTGGCATCTACGCGCTCGACGGTGTGATTACCACCGTCGATGCACTGCTGGGCATGGCGACACTCGACAATCACGAAGAAGCGCGTCGCCAAGTGGCGGTTGCCGACCGTATCGTGATGACCAAGACCGATCTTGACGATGCGCAAACGGACGCCATCCGGCAGCAGCTAGCCGCCATCAATCCGGGCGCACCGCTCATTGCCGCGGTGCGCGGCGCGATCGCGCCGTCGGTATTGTTCGATAGCGGTTTTTATGCGGTTGAAGGTAAGCATCCCGACGTGGGCGCGTGGCTCGCCCATGAATCCGTCGATGCCGCACGCGGACACGTACCGCATCGGCATCAACATACCGAATCCATCACCAGTTTTTGCATCGTGCGCGAAGCGCCGCTACGTGCAGTGACGCTGCCGCTGCTGCTGTCGGCGCTGGCAGAAAACTGCGGCGCCGATTTATGGCGCATGAAAGGTATCGTGAACGTGCTTGAAGCGCCGGAGCGCCCTGCCGTAATCCACGGCGTGCAGCATGTGTATCACGCGCCGGTGTGGTTGCCGCGCTGGCCCTCGACGGAGCGCAGCACGCGCCTGGTGTTCATCGGCCGCAACCTGCGAGAATCCTGGGTGCGCAGCCTGATCGAACTGTTGGATGCGGAGGTCGCCACCGAAACCGCGCGGCGTACCGAGGTGGCGCTATAAACAGCTATTGGCCACGGAGAACACAGTGCAAACCCAAAAAGCCTCACCACAGAGGGCAAAGAACAGCACGCAGCCCGCGTAGGGCGCAATCCCATTGCGCCGAATGCTATTTGCAAAGCAGCCATGCGGCGCAATAGGGATTGCGCCCTACGTACTGCCATGGGCCACCGAAAAAAACGGACCGTAGGATGCCGGTGAGCATAGCGAACCGCATCAATTGGAATCACGCTCGCGTAGAGTGAGCCACTCGACCGATGCGGTTCCTTCGTCACCGACATCCTACGGGCGTTGCGTAAATTAGTGCCATTGATTCAAGAGGTTGCATCGGCGCGCGACACTCACTAGACGGGTGATCCGCGATAGCCCGCGTAGGGCGCAATCCCATTGCGCCGAATGCTATTTGCAAAGCAGCCATGCGGCGCAATAGGGATTGCGCCCTACGTACTCACCCCAACGTAAAACCAATGCAAACTCAAGAAGCCTCACCGCGGAGGCGCAGAGAACAATACGCAGAGAAAATCAGTTCAAGGTTTTCTCTGCGTTTCCTCTGCGCCTTCGCGCCTCTGCGGTGATGTTTTGAATTTGAGGTTGTTGCCAGTTTTTCGTGCATAGTATTTATGATGGGCTTCTACGGCTTGACCGGCCTGATCGCCACGCCATCCATCATGATGCGCTGATTCACCAGATTCGCGCACGCCGCGATCACCGCCAGATTCGGCGTTGCCACAGCGGTGAGTTCGCCGATTTCCAGCAGCACGTTGAGGATGGCGTCGAGTTCCAGCGAGCGGCCCGCGCGCACGTCCTGCAATGTCGAAGTCGCCAGCGACACGCGTCTGGCCGCCGCCGCCACCAGCGCTTCGGCATCAGCTTCCAGTGGACTGCCCACCGCAGCGGCCAGCGCAATCACTTCACGCGTCATTGCCACCGCCAGCCGCGCCATCGGCTCGAAGCCGGCGGCTTCTTTGGGCGTCGCCTGCGTGACCACGCCCAGGGTGTTCCACACCGCATTCGACAACAGCTTGGTCCATTTGGCTTTGCGTATATCCGCCACCGGCGTGCCGCGCCATCCGGCATGGGTGGTGATTTTTGCGATTTGCTCCAGGCGCGCCGTCATGCGATTGTCGATTTCACCCAGCGCGAGGGCATCCCCATCGGAATCCGCCAGACGAATATGGCCCGGCGCCAGCAGATCGGTGGGCTTGAACGCAATGCCGCCAATAATATTGGACGCGTCAAATGTGCGCGACAACACGCCGTCGGGATCGAGTGTCTTCAGTTGCGTGCCCTTAAAACGCGACTCGATGCCGTCGAAATACCACCACGGTATGCCGTTCTGCGGAAACACGAACATCGCGTCTTTGCCGCCCAGTGCGCGCACATGTTGCGCGGCGGACATCAGCTGATGTGATTTCAGGGTGACAAATATCAGCTCGTACGGCGGCTTTTCTTCGCCGGGGCGCACCGCGTGCACCTTGATCGGATCGGGCCTCCCTCTCTTGGGACTTTCGAGAATAATGCCGCGCGTGGCGTACGCCTCATACGCCGCGCCACGCGCCACCAGCGTTACATCCTCGCCCGCCGCCGACAAAATCGCACCCAGATACCCGCCGACCGAGCCCGCGCCATAGACCAGAATTTTCATGCTGATTCAACCTTTATTTAGTGGCGGCAAGCTTGAGGACCTGTGACACATCCGGAGATTTTTCGATGGTCATCACCGCGTCCGCAAGCGTCGCGGCGCGCTTCGCACCAATCACCGGCGCGGCAAGACTGGTGAATTTAGCCAGCAACTCCTGATCATTCATCGGATTCTGGATCGAGCCTTTGGGGTAATCGATCTGCGAGGTGAAGGTGCGCCCGTCGTTCAGGGTCGCTGTCATTTTGCACGACACGCCACGCGGCAACGAGGCATCCACCGCGATGCGGGTCGCCTCGCTCAAGTGCCTGACTCTGGCATTGCGGATGTTGCGGTCGCTGTATTGCTTTAACAGCGCCTGGCCTTCGAGCAACGCCACCGCCACCGAGAACGGCAGCGACACCTGCGCTTCGTGATAGGTGCGCGGCGCTTTGTTCTGATGGTAGAGCGCCCAATCCGGATGGCGCGTGAAATGTATCGCCGTCACGGCTGCCACATCGAAACCGGGCTGCTGTCTCACATCCAGCGCACAGTCAATCGCATTGTGTATCGGCCGCGCGCACGAGTACGGCTTGAACTCGATCAGCAATTCATAGGATTTGTCGATGCCTTCGATCAGCGCCTCGGGAAAGTTCTTGTCGGTAAACGCTTTGAGGAAACCGCGTTCGCCTTCAAATATCGTGTCGGCACCGGTGAATCCCAACTGCGCCATCAGCGCGGCGGTCACGCCATTGCGCGCGGTCGGCCCCGGATTAAAACGCTTTTGCATCGACGGCCCGTACATCTCCATCAAACCCGATGCCTGCGCACCTGCCATGCCGAGCGCGTGGGTGATTTTTGCCGGCGGCAGTTTGAGTATTTTCGCGGCGGCGATGGTCGCGCCAAACACGCCGCAGGTCGGTGTGGTGTGAAAACTGCGATTGCGCAGCGAGTTGTTCGCAGCACGGCTGGCGCGCTCCATCATCTCGCAGCCGGCAGCCAGCGCAACAACCAGTTGCTTGCCGCTGGCATTTTTTGCATCCGCCACTGCCAGCGCCGACGAATACACCGGCGGGCTGAAATGAAACAGCGCCAGCACGTCGATATCATCGAGCTCGATGCTGTGCGAGGAAATCGCATTGGCGAAAGCGGTGGTCGCCATCGATGACCTGGCCTTGTCGCCGATGAGTTGCGCGCCACTCTTGCCGCCTGTTACGCTCTGCTCGCGCGCAAAGCGCCGCGCAATGTGACCGCTTTCGCTCTGGCTGCCGGCCAGTGCCACGCCGAGATAATCGAGCAGCAGGCGCTTGACGGCGTGGCGTGAGGCGGGGGTTATATCGTTGTAACCGAGTTTGGCGAAGCGGGCTGCCAGTTGTTGGGCGTAGGTTTGTTGGGTCATGATTTTCGATTTGGTTTTGGGGTTGGGTTGATTTCCCCTCACCCTAACCCGGCCCCTCGCCTGCTTTCGCAGGCTCTCCCCGTAAACGGGGCGAGGGAATCGCTTGACTCCTTCCCTTTCAGGGGGAAGGCCGGGATGGGGGTGGGGTAAAAAATAACGCGACTACACTTGCACCGGCGCCGCCATCAGCGCCAGCAACTGCGATACATTTTCCATCTTATCCAATCCAGCCGCGAGCTTCACTGCCTTGTCGATATTCGCCTTCGACAGGCATCCGCTCACCACATGACGGAATTTGTATTCGATGTCTTCGGGCTGCAATGGATTTTCCGGACTGCCGCGCCGGTGATGCAGGAATTTCTCGCTCACACGCCCATCCTTCGTAGTGACGCGCACGCGTGCGGCGTGACGGAACGGCGGCCCCATTTTTTCGATTTCTGCATCCACCGTCGCGGTGATGCGCGTGATGAAATCGAATATCGCCGGATCGTGGAGCCGTGATTCCTTGTACTGCTCGGTGAACGCCATGCCATCCAGCGCGGTCACGGCAAGGCCGTAATACAGGTTCATTTGCGCCGCGGTGACGCCCTGCGCCTTGTATTCCCACGCGCAATGCACATGCGTCATCGGGCTTAGCCCGGTTTCGAGCTTGGCAATGTCGCCGGCCTTGAGATTGTTCTCGCGCATGATTTGCGCGAGGCCGTCGAGTGCGGTGTGGATGCTGGTGACACTGGCATGCGGCTTGTAGCCGACATTCAGCGTTTCCCATTCCTGGCCCAGACCATCGGTCAGCCGTGCCGCATTCGGCGTATCGGAATACACCGTGAGATAACCGCCGTACGCGGCCTCCAGCACATCAGTGATGCCGGTAAAGCCCTGCTGCGCCAACAACGCCGAATACACGCCGCTCTGCGCCGCGCGGCCGGAATGGAAACGCTTCACCATCGCGCCTTCCTGTGCCGCCATTAAACCACCGGCCTGCGATCCGGACATGCCGAGCGCGTGCTGGAACTGCCCGGCATCGAGATTCAGCATGCGTGCCGCGGCGGCGGTGGCCGCAAACACGCCCGATGTGCCCTGCGGATGAAAGCCGCGAAAGAACAAGCCCATGGTTGCGGCGTTGCCCACACGCGCGCCGATTTCATAACCCGCCACCATTGCGGTGATGACGTCGCGCCCTGATGCACTGCCTGCGGCTTCGGCAAAACCAAACGCCACCGGCGGCGCGAGGGAACCGATATGGACGATGGATTCCTTGTGGATATCGTCGAGCTCGAACGCGTGGCCGGAGGTGCCATTCACCAGCGCCGCCAGCGCCACCGATGTTTTTTTACCCATACCGAACAGCGACGCCACTGGTTTCGCACCCTCGGCCATCGCCAGCGCGGCAACCTTTTGCGTCCATGGCAAGGTGGCGCCGTAGAGTACGCAACCGATATGATCAAGCACCGACAGCTTGATGCGCTCGATCACCTCTTTGGGCAGATCGCTGAACTGAATGGCGGAGGCGAAGCGCGCCAGATCGCGCGTGGCATGTTCGAGTAACGGGGGCTTGGAACTGCTCATGGGTAAAATCCAGAATATTTAATAAAATCAATAAGTTGGAACAGCATCCAGGCGCACCACGATGTCCTTCAACGCCGCCGACGCCGCCGGATAGCGCTGCATCACCAGCGGGTCGTGGCCCGGCACAATGTGCTTGGGCGAGTCGGCGAGTTGATGCAGGCGCGCGTAGCCGTCCAGTGTGTCGCCCAAATGAAAAGTCGTCGTGAACACGCGGCCTTTTTCAAAATGCTCATAGTAGTGGCTGGTGTCGGAGGCCACGACCACCCAGCCGCGCGCGGTATGCACGCGCACACATTGCAGGCCCGCGGTGTGCCCGCCGATATGATGCAGGCTGATGCCGGGCGCGAGTTCCGCATCGCCTTTGTAAAACGTGACGCGATCCTTGTACACCAACCGCACCATGCCGATAACCTCTTCGACTTCGTAGCCGTGATTGAACTGGCGGTGGCGCATGTGACGGCCGGTGGCATAGGCCATTTCGGCGTCCTGCAAATGAAACTGCGCCGCCGGAAAATCCTGAAACGTGCCGACGTGATCGTAATGCAGATGCGTGATTACCACGTTTTTTACCTCGGCCGCGTTGACCCCCATCAGCGCAAGGCCGGCGGCGGGCGAACGCAGGAACACGCGCTTTCTTTGATCGGCCATGGCCTGGGTAAAGCCGGTGTCGATCACTATCGTGCGCTCGGCATTGCGCACCAGCCACACAAAATAATCCATCGGCATTGGAGCGTCGTGCGGATCACCACCGACAAAATGCACGGCGCGCCTGGCGTCGCGCCAGGCATACTTGATGGCGTAGATTTCGTAGTTGGGAAGTGTCATGGAGTTCCTCGCGTCAATTCACCACAGAAAAAACAGATACTAATATGGGCAGACAGGATTTACAGGATGAACAGGATAAAAACCAAGCGGTTAATCCTGTTAATCCTGTCATCCTGTCAAAAGTTTTTGCACTGATTGGCCCACACCACGAAACCGATGATCCACGCTCAGCGCCGCCAGCCAGCCGTCGCGCAGGCACGATAGAAAGTCACCCGGACGGTAGCAGTCGCCGGCGAGTTCGTATTCAATGCCGGCTTCTTCCAGCAGCGGCACCACATCACGTACTGGCGCGGGGCCGGTGGCAAAGATCAGTGCATCGCCGTCCACAATATCTCGCGTTGTCCCGTCGTCGAAACGCACGGCAAGTGTAGTTCCGTACGCACGCTCAACCTTCACCCTTGTCAGCATTTCGGCGCCGCGCGCGGCGAGACGCTCAACCAGTTCCATGCGGTTGTTGCGCGCCATGCCAGAGGCGATCGTGCCGAGCATTTCAACGATGGTGCAATGTTTGCCCTGCGCCGAGAACAGATCGGCGGTCTCCGCGCCGACCATGCCGCCGCCGATGATCGTGATGCGCTTTGCCAGCGCCAGTTGCGCCGGATCGCGCAGTGCGTCCCACGCATGCATCACCTTCACCGTAGTCGCCAGTTGCGACACATCGAATGGATGCGCGCGCGGCGCAGCACCGGTGGCGACTATCGCGAAATCCGGCGCATAGTTGCGCAGCGCCACGAGCGTCGCGGCCATTGCGGTGCGTATCGGTACGCGCAAGTCCTGCAGCATCGTCAGCCGATAGCTCAACACCGGCTCCACTTCCATCTTGTCGGGCGCCGCCATCGCCAGCGGCATCTGTCCGCCGGGCTGCGCGGCCTTTTCCCACACCTCAACCTGATGCCCGCGCGCCGCGGCAGCCCGTGCCGCTTCAAGTCCGGTGATACCCGCGCCGATCACCAGCACGCGCCTGGGTGTTGTGGTTCTGCGCGCGGGAAACAACTGCGGCTCGGCGTGCTCCAGCGTCTCGAACTCGGTGCCGATCACCGGGTTGTGCACACACGCGACATCTTTCTCCAGCGTCAGCCGCTCGAAGCACACATTACACGCAATGCACTTGCGTATCGGCGCTTGCACCACACCCAATGCTTTCGCACACCAATGGGGATCGGCATACAGCGCGCGGCCCACCGAGATGAAATCCGCGCAGCCCTCGGCCAGCAATTTTTCCGCGTCATCGGGATCAACCACCCGTCCCGCGACCAGCACCGGAATCTTAACCGCCAGTTTGATCGGCTTTGCATACGGACCGAGACAGCCGCGCGCGAACGAGGGCGGCTGGATGCAGTATTTCGACAACTGCGGACTCTCATTGCTGCCGCCAGACAGATCAAGCGCTGCAACACCTTGTTTTTCAAGGATTATTGATAACTTTATACTGTCCGCTTCAGTATAACCGCCGGCGGTAAATTCGCTCGCCGACAGTCGCACGATCAACGGGAAATCCGGCAGCACCTGCTTTACACGATCCAGCGTCTCCAACAAAAACCGCGCGCGATTAGCGAACGAGCCGCCGTATTGATCGGTGCGATGATTCAAACGTGGCGTAAAAAACTGCTGCAACAAATACCCGTTGCCGGCGTGGATCTCAACCCCGTCGTAGCCCGCCTGATACAGCCGCCGTGTCGCTGCGACAAACAGCTTCTGTATGTCGATAATCTCCGCCACCGCCAGCGCGCGCACCGCATCGCCGGTGTTCGGGTTTTTCCATGGCGATGGCCCCACCGGCTCCATGTTGAGCACGTGCCGCCGCAGCAATGCGCCGCGATGATTGAGCTGGCCGCACACCAATGCGCCGTGCGCATGGATGGCCTCGACAAGGCTCGCCAGGCCGGGAATAAAACGGTCGTGATACACGCACAGCGAGTTGTGATGCGGCCGTGCGAACTCGGTCACCACCATCGCTTCGGTCATGATCATGCCGACACCGCCGCGCGCGCGCTCGGCGTAATACAAGCGGTCGCGCTCGGTCGACAGCCCGTCGGTGGTGCTGTAGTTGGTGCCCATCGGCGCCATCACCACGCGATTGCGCAGCTTGAGCGGGCCGATGTGGCCGGGTTGGGCTAGGAGCATTAACGTCAAAGACTAAAGGTCAAAAACTCTTTAACCACAGATGAACACAGATGAACACAGATGAGATCAGGTTCAAAAGCTTGAGCCACAGTACACAGAGAGTCACCGGGTAAATATCATGAAGTGCTCTGTGCGTCTCTGTGTAATCTCTGTGACTGATTTTTTTTGAAGTTATCTGTGTTCATCTGTGTCCATCTGTGGTTAATTGCATTTCGCCCTAGTCCGCACGCGCGCCCGAAGCTTTCGCCACTTTGCCCCAGCGCACCAGCTCATCTTTGAGGAATCCCGCGAACGCTTCGGGTGAGTTCTGCGTGAATGTTTCGACGCCCACCGCCGCCAGCCGCTCTTTCACGTCTGATCCGCCGATGGCTTTCAGCAGCGCGGTGTGCAGCCGCGTCACTATCGTCGCCGGTGTCTTCGCCGGCGCCACCACCGCGAACCAGTTGACCGCGAGCAGTCCCGGCAGGCCCTGCTCGCCGGAGGTCGGCAGATCGGGCATCAGCGCAATGCGTTTTTCGGCGGCCAGCGCCAGGCCCTTCAGTTTGCCGGCCTTCATTTGCGCATAGATCGCCGGGAAATCCATGATGATCCCGTGCACATGACCGCCCATCAGATCGACGACCGCCGGCCCCGCACCCTTGAACGGCACGTGCTGCAGATTGATGTTCGCCATGGTCTTTAAAAGCTCGATCGCCAGATGCGGCAGGCCGCCGTTGCCTGCCGAAGCGAAATCGAGTTTGCCCGGATGTTGCTTCGCGAGCGCGATCAGCGTTTTCAGATCCTTGACCGGCAGCGCGGGATGCACGGCTACCGCTTCCGGCGTCATGGCGACGTTGGTCACCGGCGCAAAATCGCGTAGGGTGTCGTAGGGCAGTTTGCTGTAGGTGTGCGGGCTGATCACCAGTGAACTGGTGCTGCCCAGCATCAGGACATAGCCGTCGGGCGCGGACTTCGCCACCAGATCCGCGGCGATCGTGGCATTGGCCCCTGCGCGGTTTTCGACGATGACCTGCGCGCCGAGAAGTTCACCCAGCTTCGGCGCGACGATGCGCGCGACGATATCGTTCGAGCCGCCCGGCGGGAATCCAATAATCAGGCGGATGGGCTTGGTGGGATACGACTGTGCGGCGGCTTGACCTGCTGCCAAAATGCCCGCACAAAACATTGCCGGTACGAGGATTTCCAGCACAACCCTCACCACGCCGTCATTCCGGCGCACGCCGGAATCCAGGTTGTTCCAACCAGTTAACGTACTGGATTCCGGCGTGCGCCGGAATGACGGACTGAGAAATGGTGTCACCGATACTCTCCTAAAAATTTATGGTTTCGGCGGCAAATCCAGCCGCGCGACGATACCCGCCAACTCAGGCGACGCCGCCGGATAGCGCTGAAACACCAGCGGATCATGTCCCGGCACGATGTGTTGCAGCGAATCCGCCAGCCGCCTTAAGGTGGCAAAGCCTTCGATCATCTCGCCCACGTGATACACCAGCGGAAAGCAGCGGTCGTTCTCGAAGTGCTCGTAGTAGTGGCTCGCATCGGATGCCAGCACCACCCAGCCGCGCTGCGTATGCACGCGCACCGATTGCAGGCCCATGGTGTGCCCGCCAATGTGATGCACGCTGATGCCCGGTGCGATCTCGCTTGCGTTACCGTTCTCGCCGCTGTGAAACACCACCCGGTTTTGATAGACCAGCCGGATCATCCCGGCGACGTGATCGAGTTCATACGGCCGCCGGAAAATATGATGGCGCATGTGACGGCCCGTCACGTACTGCATTTCCTTGTCTTGCAGATGAAAGCGCGCATTGGGGAAATCGTAAAACGTGCCTACGTGGTCATTGTGCAGATGGGTGATGATCACATCCTTGATGTCTTCGCCTTGCGTACCGACCAGCGCCAGGCCTTCCACCGGCTTGCGCAGCAGCACACGCCCGTTTATCGCCATACTGGCGTCGAAGCCGGTATCCACCAACACGGTACGTTCACTGTTGCGCACCAGCCACACGTAGTAATCCATCGGCATCGGCGCATCATGCGGATCGCCGCCGAGAAAATGCGCAGGGCGCTGGCCTGGACGCTCGGCGTATTTGACACAATAGATTTCGTAGTTGGGCGTGGTCATGGTGTTTGGATCGTAGACGATCCTGCAGTGGGTCGCAACCGCGCTTATTCGTGGCTGCAATGCCGCGACACATGTCGCCAAAGGTCTCGCGTATCAGGAAGGCTACCCGTCGGCGTGGAACCTCATGGTGGCCGGGCATCCGCGTGGCAACACCGAAACGCTAACAATCCCACCTTTGTCGTTCCCGTGAAGCCTGCCCCGGACTACGATCCGGGGGCGGGAATCCATAACACGCGCGCTATTGCCGCCACCGCATGGGTTCCCGCTGCAGCCGGCCCTCGAATGCTTTAGTCGGGAGCAGGAATGACTGAGTTGGCGTGTATGGCGAACACTGTGGTGTTGGGCTTCGCAGGCTCAGCCCAACCTACATGTGGTGGCACAAGCAGTGCACGAGAAATTCGCGCTTCCCTACTTCCCGTCAAACACCCTCTCCGGCAAAAACGCCGACACGATCCAGTTCGGCGCATCCACGATTTCGCTCACCTTGAGATCGACGGCGACGCTGCACAGTATGTAGGCTTCCTCGCGCGTCAGACCGTGGTTGCGCACCAGGTGATCGATCATGTGGCGCACCGCCTGGCGCGCGCACTGGTAAAGGTCCGGTCCATGCGCGGTGGTGGCGTAGTGCGGGCCGCCGGTCGCGCGCGCGATGGGCCCGCTCGTGCGCAACTGCGGCTCGGTCAGATTGCGGCCCGGCTGCAGCTCGAACCTGAGCGTGATGCGTGCGTTCATCTCCACCGCGGTGATGCACACCTCGCCGTCGCCCTGCGCGCCATGCGCGTCACCGATGCTGAACAGCGCACCGTCCACCCATACCGGCAAATACACCGTGGCGCCGGCGGTGAGCTGCTTGATGTCCATGTTGCCGCCATTCTTGCGCGGCGGCGCGGTGTTGTGACTGCCCGCGTCGTCGAGTGCCACGCCCATCACGCCCGGAAACGGCTCCAGCGGCACCGCAATATCACGCATGGTGCGCATGCCGCGCGCGAACCGGCCGTCCGACACATCCCATAGCTGCAGAAAAGGCCGGCTGAATTCGCTCTCGGGCAACAGCCCGCGCCCGGGCCGCACATTGGTCCAGCCGAACGCAGCGCGCGGCGCCACGTCGATGATCTCCACCGCAAGCACGTCGCCCGGCCGCGCGCCGCGTATGCGCACCGGGCCGGTCAGCGGATGGCCCTTGAACACGCGCCGCATCACGTCTTCATGCGTCGAGTGCGGAGAATAAAATTCATCGGACGCATCGCGCGTCTCGAAGACCACGCTATCGCCCGCATTGATCTCAAGACGCGCAGGAATCGCGTTGTTCCATTCGTAATGTACAACGCTGGCATCGAGGAAGTGCTGTTGGGCGGTCATCAATCGACTCCTATGCGCTGACATGTGCAGCGAAACACTGAAGTGCTGGCATTCACAGGCCCAGCCGTACGCGTGCTGCTCAGGTCAGGCTATGAGTTTGGTCATTGAAAAACTGATCGCCGCCGGTCGCAATCGTTCAACCGCATCTGCCCGGCCGCGCACCACTTCACCCTAGCGCACAAGGATTCCCTGGACGATATCTTGCCTGAAAGGCTGAACAATACACCGATAGCTCTGAGTGTTCGCCCAACACCGCCGTCACGACAATCCACGCTTACTGCCGTCTTGGCTGTGGCAGCATTGCCCGGTTGTTCTCAGTAATTGGCAGCTCGTAATTGACGGCGCCAATGACTCGGTTGTCCGTAACGGTGACTGCCTTCAAGGTTAGATACACGTAGTCCGAGGCAACCGCGTAGTTCCCAACTATCACCGTCTGCGCATCGTAGTTTTGTGACAGATCGCGCACATTTCGGGACAACAGCAGTTCGCCTGTCTCCTGGCGAATATAGACATTACTTCGCAACTTCATCTCTACAACGCTGAACCCCTTCTGGGCTAGCCGTGCGGATATCTGCTCGGAAATCAAGCGCCCAAGCCGTGAAGACTCATTCAGCGAGTCGATGTTAACAATCGTGGCCACCAACAAGGGCACGTCTTTCTCGATGGACACTATCGTGGAGGCCACGAGCCTATCTACCGCTGCATAGTTGGCTTGGGTAAATTCACTGATCTTCGCATCTCGATAGCTCGGCCCGGCGCATGCGGTGAATAGCGGAAAACCGATAAGGGCTGCAACAACGGAGGCTTTGATCATTTACGTTCTCCTTCTAGGTTACAGTCAACCTCGATTTGAACCGCTTACTTACATACTACAGCAGTTCCCACGTAGCACAGACCCAACTTGTCTATAGCCACTCGGTATATCCGACCTTAAAAGTCCCTTTTTTACCAATATTGCCAATGGTACCGGAGTAGATTTTCTTTTGCGGTTCGGCCGCCGGCAACGCCGCAAATTAACGTTGGATCGCTGCGATCGGGAACGGCGCCGGCCGCGCGCCGAGATGCCTGGCGATGCTGGCCTGCTGCAGGGCACGGATTTCCGCGGCACTTTCGCCCGGCGCCGGGTTGAGCCGCTCGATCTCTTCGAGGATCGACGGCGGGCGATCGTCCACCGGCACGCCGTGCACCAAGGCCCATTTCTCGACCTGATGGATGAACTCCGGCGACACGCGCGGCGGCACCAATGCGTTCATCGGATCGGCCATCGCCTCCTCCAGAGAAATGAACTGCACGCCGGCCGCCTCGAATTGATCGAGGATTTCATCGAGGCAGTCGCCGCCGAGCGGCGTGCCGTGGATGAGCCAGATATGCGCGGGATCGCGCCCGTAGACCGCGCGCCCGTTGGCGGCATGCAGCCGCAGTTCGTGCATTGCGGTGTCGACAAACGCGCGCCGCAGAAAGGCGATGCCCTCGCGGTCGTCGGCCTTTAAAGTGCGCCAGTAGGCTGCCAGGAATCGGGAATCGCGAAAGCCCACACTCACCGGCACCGGCGTATAGCCGTGTTGCGCGAGATAGGCGCCAACGGCAGCCTGCTTCTCCGCGGTGTCGCCCCACATATCGTTGCAGTAGCGAAAGTAGCGCCGCGGCGCCCGCGACGCCCAGCGCCCGATGATTTCTTCGGTGCGCTCGATGTCGCCGATATAGGTTGCGGCGTCGACCCAGTTGATGCTGGCGTGATGGTGAGTATGGTTGGCCACGTGGTGGCCCTGTTCAACCCAGTGATCGAACACGCGCAGCAGCTCGGGGTCGTCCTCGGCCGGCGCGGTATTGGAGAACGCGTATACATCGCTCGCCCCATGGTGCGTCAGCGCCTGCGTCATGGCGCGGGCAATGCCGAGCGAACTGTAGTTCTTCGGCACCGGCGCGCCACGCCACATCAGCATGTCGTCCATGGTGATGGCGACCTTTACCGCGCCCAGCGGTGAAATGGGATGCGCGTTCACTGCGCTCACTTCCTCAACATTAAAAAGGGGTCAGACACGATTTATATATGTAACTATTTGTTTTTATTGTATTTTTTATAATAAATAGGAAGCAGGAAATTTAAATCGAGTCTGACCCCATATTATGATAAGCCGTCCAGCAGGAATGGCTCGATCACTTTCGCCAGCGCTTCGGGCTGGTCGTGGTGGATGTTGTGCCCTGCGTCTGCGATGCGCTCAACGCTGGCGAGTGTTTGAAAGGCCGCCAGCTTTTCCTGATATTCTTCCGGCTGGCTGCGCTGCGCCGCCACCGCGCGCGAGTTGGCGCCCTCGATCAGCAGCACCGGTGCACTGATCTGGCGCCAGCAGGCGATGGTTTCATCCGCGCGTGACGGCGTGGGCCGCACCACTTTGTGCGCAGGGTCGGCACGCCGCACCACCGTGCCGTCGGCCTCTTCCTTGCCCCAGTGCTGCACCAGGAATACCGCGCGCTCGGGCGTCAGGCGCGGATTTTCCGCCATCATGCGTTCGGCAAAATCCGCGAAATCCGCATACGGACGCTGCTGCTCGCCGTTGACAATCTGCCGCAGCCACTTGGCATAGCGGCGCGGCGCATCTTCCGCGGTCGCGGGCGGCCCGCCGAAGCCCTCAACACTGACCAGCTTGCGTATCCGTTTCGGCATCGCGCCCGTATACAGCCCAGCCACGCTGGCGCCCATGCTGTGTGCGACGAGTGCTGCCGGCTGATCGGGTTCGAAATGATCGAGGATGGCATCGAGATCGGCAAGGAAATCGGGATACCAATAGGTGTCCTGCCCGCCCCAATCGGTGAGACCGTAACCACGCCAGTCGGGCGCGATCACATGCCAGTCGTTGCTGAGTGCATCCACCGTGAACTGCCACGACGCAGAGACATCCTGAAAGCCGTGCAGCATGAACAGCCTGGGCGCGCCTTGCGATCCCCAGGTGCGGCAGTGGTAATTCAGCCCGCGCACGCGGAGAAATACGGATTCACTTGATTTCATGGTTGCGTGCAGTGTGGATGGTTGTCAAATATTGTAAGTTGGATTATCCGACTTTGGTGTGGATAAAAATAAACCCTGTCATTCCCGCACCCGATTAAATCATTCGAGGACAGGCTGCAGTGGGAACCCATACGGTGTCTCATATGCCACTGTGTTATGGGTTCCCGCCTGCGCGGGAACGACAGTAAGGAAAGTTTTTCGCGATTTGGATTTGAATTAGAGCCGTGGGTGTCAGGCGCTCGCGGCAATCAGTCCGCCGGCACGGGCCAGCGCCGTGAGGTGATGATCGGTATCGCCCAGCAGTGACTCCATGGCGGTGAGGCGCTTGAAATAGTGGCCGATCTTGTATTCGAGGGTCATGCCGATACCGCCGTGCAACTGCACCACTTGCTGTCCGATAAACTTTCCGGAACGGCGTATCTGCACCGTGGCCGCGGATATGGCCTTGCTGCGTTCCGCCGGATCGGGATCGTTCACCATCATGGTGGCGTAAAGCGCCATGCTGCGCGCCTGCTCCAGATTGACCAGTATATCCACGGCGCGGTGCTGCAACGCCTGAAAACTGCCGATGGCTACGCCGAATTGCTTGCGTGTGCGCAGGTATTCCATGGTGATTTCCTGCGCCGCGGCCATCGCCCCCACCGCTTCCGCCGCCACTGCCGCCAGCGCGTTGTCGGCGACGCGCTCGATCAGTGGCAGCGCCTTGCCAGGGTCGCCAATGGCGTCATTGGAGCTGACTTTTACGCCCGACAGCGTGATCTGGGCAGCGCGCAGCCCGTCCTGGGTTTCGTAGCTTTTGCGCGATACGCCCGGCGCTTTTGCATCCACCAGAAACAGGCCGATACCGTCGCGGCTGTTGCGCTGCCCCGAGATGCGCGCAGAAACCACCAGCGTGTCGGCGCAGTTGCCGTGCGCGACAAAACTTTTTTCGCCATCGAGTATCCAGCCATCGGCGTCGCGCCTGGCGGTGGTGGCGACATCCGCCAGGTCATAGCGCGACTGCGCTTCGGAATGCGCATAGGCCAGCAGCAGGCTGCCGTCGGCGATGCGCGGCAGAATGGCCGCGCGCTGCGCGTCGTTGCCGCCGAGATTGACCAGACCACCGCCCAGCACCACGGTGGCGAGGTACGGCTCGAGCACAAGACCGCGGCCAAAGGATTCCATCACGATCATGGTTTCAACCGCACCGCCGCCGACACCGCCAAAGCGCTCTTCAAACGGCATCCCCAGCAGGCCCATCTCGGCATACTGCGCCCATTGCGAGCGGCTGAAGCCGGCTTCCTCTTTCAGGTATTTTTTGCGTTGCTCAAAATCGTAGCGATCGGTAATCAGCTGCTCCACGCTGTCTTTAAGCATGCGCTGTTCGTCGGTGAAATCAAAGTCCATGGGTGTGGTTCCGTGTTATCCGCGGTGCGTTTTACAGCCCGAGTATGCGTTTGGCGATGACGTTTTTCTGAATTTCGTTGGAGCCGCCGTAGATCGACGCGGCGCGGGTATAAAAATAATCTGCCGCGCTGGTGGCCGCCCATTCCGGCCCTATCGGCGGTTCGGTGGCCGTGCCCCACAGGTGTTCCGGCTGGCGAATCATCGCGTACGGGCCCGCCACTTCCATCAGAATTTCCGTGGTGGCCTGCTGCAACTCGGTGCCTTTGAGTTTGAGGATCGACGAGGCGGGATCGGGTGCGCCGGGCGGCAGATGGCGCGCGTTGGCGACGACTCTCATCTGCGTAATTTCCAGCGCCTTGAGTTCAACTTCAATCGCCGCAACTTTTTCGCGGAAACGTTCGGTTTGCGCCAGCGGTATGTCGCCTACATAGACGCTTTCGGCCAGCGCCTTGGCACGCTGTATGCGGAATTTTGAGGCGCCGATGCGGGCGATGCCGACACGCTCGTGGCCGAGCAGGTATTTGGCATAGGTCCAGCCCTTGTTTTCTTCGCCGACGATATTTTCGGCCGGCACACGCACGTTATCAAAAAACACTTCGTTAAAGTGATGCTCGCCATCGATGGTGGGAATCGGACGGATGGTGAGGCCCGGCGTTTTGACATCGATCAGCAAATAGGAAATGCCGCTCTGCTGCTTCAGGTTCGTGCCGGTGCGCACCAGGCAAAACATCCAGTCCGCCCGGTGTGCCTGAGAGGTCCATATCTTCTGCCCATTCACAACATACTCGTGACCATCTAGCCGTGCCGAAGTCCTGAGCGAAGCAAGATCGGAACCCGCGCCCGGCTCAGAGAAACCCTGGCAGAACCAGTAATCGAGGTTAGCAACGCGCGGCAGGAAGTGGCGCTTTTGCGCCTCCGAGCCGAAGGCGATGAGCACCGGGCCGATCATGCTGACGTTAAAGCCCAAAGTATCCGGCGCCGGGGCAAGCTGCATCTCTTCCTTGAAAATATAGGTCTTGACCGGGCCCCAATCCGTGCCGCCCCATTCGCGCGACCAGCTCGGAACCGCCCAGCCCTTGGCATTGAGTATGCGCTGCCAGGTTACGATGTCCTCTTTCGCCAGGCGCTGGCCCAATTCCATCTTGCGGCGGATGGGCGCGGGCAGCGCGGTGCGGAAAAACGCCCTGACCTCGTCGCGAAACGTTATTTCTTCCGGTGTGTAGCGTAAGTCCAAGATGCCTCCCTGAGGGTTCCAAGTGGAATAGGGCGTAAGCGCGCGTTGCACAATACCGCGGGGCGAGACCAATGCCGCAAGAATTATAGCTCAGGCATCCACCAGCCGGCTCACACCATTCTCAATCACAAAACTTCTGCGCGTGCTCATGCGCCCGTCGGGCACGCTCACCTTGTCGAGCACCTGATAATCCGCCTGCCAGCGCTGCGGGGTCACCACATGCCGCACATAGCCGCGCTGGCCGTTGTAGAACTTGATGTGCGGGTCTTGCTGCATCAGGGCCTGGTGGCGTTTGTTGGTGTCGTAGCCGTCGCCGAGCGACGAGATCGAGGTCGTCACAAACTCCACACCCAGCGCGGCGGATTTTTCGTCGGCGAAGTCCTTTTTGAGTTCACCCGCGCAGTTGAAATGCACATCGCCGTCGACAACCACCAGATTGCGCAGCCTGGCACTCTCGACCGCGGCAAACAGCCGGTCACGCGCCGCCACCGCGCCGTCCCACTTGTCCATGCTGGGCCCGAAGATGCCGGGATCGGGGTTGCGATCCTGACGCATGATGGGAATCTGCTGCGCCAGCAGGGTCCAGCGCGCGGGCTTGCGAAAACTCTCGTACAGCCAGCGCTCCTGCGTCTCGCCCAGCATGGTGCGATACGGGTCCAGCGCATCGGCGCAGTCCGCCATGACCCTGGCGCCACAGGAGGTTCCCGTACGATACTGGCGCGTATCGAGCACGTTCACGTCCAGAAGATCACCGATGATGAGCCGCCGGTAGGCGAGTACGTCGGGCCCGCGCGGCATCTGCGCGCGGCGCAGCGGCAGATGTTCATACCACGCCTGGAATGCCGCTGCCCGCCGCCGCAGAAACTGTTCGCGCGGAAACTGCTTGACCGTGGTTTCGCCCGCCCAGTCATTGACGACTTCGTGATCGTCGAAGCTCATGATGAAAGGCGCTGATGCGTGCGCGGCCTGCAAATCGGCGTCGAGCTGATACAGCGCATAACGATGACGGTAATCATCCAGCGTAAAACACTCGCCCGGCTCATCGGGCATTACGCGCATGACCGGCCACGGCGTTTTTCCACCCGGCCGCAGCGCCGCATACTCGTAAATGTAATCGCCGTAGTGAAAAACAAAATCAAATCGCTCGGCGGCGATGCGACGGTAGGCGGTGAAAAGACCCGCCTCGTAGCGCTGACAACCGGCAACCGCGAAGCGCAGTTGGGCCCACGGCTCGCCTGCACGCGGAAAAGTGCGCGAGCTGCCAATGGCGCTGCGCTCAGTGCCCACGGTGAATTGATAAAAATAATCGCGCGCAGGTTCGAGTCCTGCAACCTCCACATGCACCGCGTGCCCCTGTTCGGGATGCGCAACCGCCTTGCCCTTTTGCACCGTCTTTTGCATGCGCTCGTCACTGGCGACTGCCCATTCGACCTCAACGGGACTTTTCGGCATGCCGCTGCCGCGCTCCAGCGGCTTGGGTGCGATCTTGGTCCACAGTACAAAGCCGTCGGGCGCGGGGTCGCCCGATGCAACGCCGAGCGAAAATGGGTAGCCCGTAAACACCGGATTGCTCCAGACGGCGCGCGAGAACAGGCTGCCGGTTGCGGTCAGCAGCGCGCTTGCGCCGAGACTGCGCAGCACGCTGCGGCGATTGATGGTGGCAAAGTCATCAACGTTCAGATGTTTTAGAAAGCGGGAAAACATGCGGGGCTCCTTGCTAACCATTCGATCAAGCGCCGAGTCTAGCGACGCAATGTGTGAATTGCATGACGCCAGTGCAGCGTTGCGCTCTTAGTAGAACATTTAAGACCGTGGCGTCAAGCGCACGTGCGTCAACACCAACCTCGTCATTCCGGCGCAAGCCGGTATCCCCTTCCCTTGGGGGAAGGTAGGTTAGGGGCGGGCAATCTTTATGCGAAGCATCTCGAATCAGGATCCTTCGGATCGGATTTACGTACTGGATTCCGGTTTTCACCGGAATGACGGGTGTGGGAAATGGTCAGTTTTAGGTACCCGATAGTATGCAACACTGCATTGGGTGCGCAGCACGTCAGTTAAAACAAACAATTAAAAACAATAAGTTATGTCATATTACGCAGCCGCTGCAAGCGCGCGCGGATGCCCCTCGCGTATCGGCAGATTCACCAATGCCGCCATAGCCGCTAACGCAATATCGGCGTACCACATCCACTGATAGTTGCCGGTGCTGTCGACAGCAAGGCCGCCCAGCCATGCGCCGAAAAATCCGCCGATCTGGTGCGACAACAGCGTAAAACCAAACAGCGTGGCTAGATAGCGCGTGCCGAAAAGTTTACCCACGAGTCCGGCGGTCGGCGGCACCGTCGCGAGCCAGGTCAGCCCCAGCACCGCGGCAAAAATATAGAACGTGAGCGCGGTTTTCGGGGCGGCGAGATAACAGGCCACCGCCACTGCGCGCGCGCCGTAGACCCAGAACAACAACATTTTCATGCGATGCTTTTGCGCCAGCCAGCCCACGCCGAGACTGCCCGCGATATTGGCAATGCCGATGACCGCCAATGCGCCTGCCGACACCGCTGCGGGCAAGCCGCACAGCCCCACTTCGCCCGGCAGATGCGTCACCAGAAACGCGATGTGAAATCCACAGGTGAAAAATCCGGCGTGCAAACACCAGTAGCTGCGATCCTGAAATGCGACGCCGATTTGCGCCTTGAGCGTGATTTCCAGAGGCGCGCCCGCCACCGGCGCCGCCTGCGGCTTGTTGCCCAGCTTGAATGCCAACGGTATCGTCGCAAGGCACGCTACCGCCAATGTCCACAACGCCGTTACCCAGCCGAATGCTGCGATCACCGCCTGCGACAAGGGTGCAAACACAAACTGTCCGAACGAGCCGCCGGCGTTGATGAAGCCCGACGCAAACGCGCGGCGCTCCACCGGCAGCCGCTGCGCCGCGGAGCCTATGAGTATCGAGAAGCTGCCCGCACCCGCGCCCGCCGCGGTCAAAATACCCAGCATCAGCACCAGGCCAAAGCCGCTGTCCATGAACGGCGTAGCCGCCAGCCCCACCGCCATCATCAATGCGCCGCTGACGATAATGCGCACGGTGCCCGCACGATCCAGCAGCGCGCCGAAAATCGGTTGCGCCGCGCCCCATACAAACTGCCCCACCGCCAGCGCGAAACTGATGGTCACGATACCCAGCCCGGTGGAAGTATTGAGCGGCGATACAAACAGGCCGAGCGACTGGCGCACGCCCATGGTAATCATCAGTATGGCCGAAGCGCACAGCACCAGTATCCAGTAGGCGCGCCTGTCTTTTGTCGTTGCCATTGCGGTAAAGCCCTTGTCTCGTAAGCGCTGCAGTGCCGACACTTTCACGTTAGCCCATTTGATGGTCTGTCGCAACCACAACGTTTCGCGCGCGGATTGAATGCTAGAATTCCAGCATCCCGCTTTCATCACGTTCAGGAACGTCCATGCCCATCGGCAAACTCGATCACTTTTCCATCCGCACGCTCGACGTTGAAGCCTCGCGCCGTTTCTATACCGATATCATGGGCTTCAGCGAGGGCTTTCGCCCGCCGTTTAATTTCCCCGGGCTGTGGATGTATAACGGCCCGCAGTATCCCGAAACCAATGGCGTGGTGCATATCATCGGCGTCGATCTCAAAAACCCGGAAGGCCTCAAGGAATATCTCGGCGACCGCGATCTGTCGACGCTCAACGGCACCGGCACGGTTGACCACATGGCGTTTGCCGCCACCAATCTCCCCGATATGCGCGCGCGCCTCACCCAACACAACGTCGCGTTTCGCGAGCGCACCATACCGTCGCTGGGCATACACCAGGTGTTTTTCGAAGACCCCAGTCAGGTCACCATCGAACTGAATTACCCGGCAGCTGAGGCGGCGCAGGCAGCTTGAGTGGTGGAGGAAACACAAATTCAAATTCTTCACCGCAAAGACGCAAAAACGCAAAGGAAACGCAAAGAAAGGCATATTTTGTTTTTCCTTTGCGGGTTTTTCTTTGCGTCTTTGCGTCTTTGCGGTGAGATTTTTTCAGCATCATCCACTGGAGGCCCCGCAACATGAAAATCGGATTCATCGGCATCGGCACCATGGGCGGTCACATGGCTTACAACCTGTGCAAGGCGGAATACGAGGTCACCGTTCACGATCTCAATCGCGACCTCTCCCGGCGCCACCTTGAAGTCGGCGCGACGTGGGCCGACAACGTGAAGCAGATCGCTGAGGACAGCGACGTCATCATGACCTCGCTGCCGGGTCCGAAAGAAGTGCAGGATGTCGCGCTGCGCGCGGACGGCATTTTGAGCCACATGAAGCCGGGCGCGGTGTGGTTTGATCTCTCCACCAACTCGGTCACCGTGGTGCGCGCGCTGCACGCCGCGTTTGCAAAAAAGGGCTTGCACATGCTCGACGCGCCGGTCAGCGGCGGCCCCAAGGGCGCCCAGTCCGGCAAGATGGCGCTGCTGGTCGGTGGTGATCGCGCCGTATTCGACAAATATCGCAAGGTGCTCGAGGCCATTGGCGATCAAATTTTTTACGTCGGCGCCAGCGGCGCAGGCACCATCGCCAAGCTGGTGCATAACTGCGCGGGTTACGCGGTGCAGGCAGCCATCGCGGAATTGATGACGATGGGTGTCAAAGGCGGTGTTGATCCGGTGGAACTGTGGACGGCGATGCGCCAGTGCGCAATGGGCCGTGTGCGCACCTTTGACCGCATGGGCAACCAGTTCATGCAACACAAGTTCGAGCCGCCCGATTTTGCGCTGAAGCTCGCGCACAAGGACGTGACGCTGGCCACCGAATTCGCGCGCGAAATCGGCGTGCCGATGAAAATCGCCAACATCACGCACGCCGAAATGACCGAAGCGCTCAATCGCGGCTGGGGCCACCTCGATTCACGCTCGTTCCTGATGCTGCAAAAAGAGCGCGCCGGCGTGGAGATCAAAGTGTCTGCCGAGGCGATACAGAAAGTGCTGGATCGCGACGGTTAACGGCAGCGCCCTGTCTTCCCGTAAAATGCACTATCCTGTTCACTCACCTCAGAGAAAAACGTCATGTCGGGTTTGAGCGAAGAGCAAGCGCGCGCTTATATGCACAAGTTGCTGGGTGTGATGAGCGCGCAAAACGGGTCGGATCTTTTTATCGCGGCTGATTTTCCGCCCAGCATGAAAGCGCACGGCACCATGCAGCCGCTGGCCTCTCAAAAACTCAGCGGAGAAATCACCCGGGTGCTCGCGCACGCGCTGATGAACGGCGAGCAACGCGCGGAGTTCCAGAAGGAAATGGAATGCAATTTCGCGATTGCCATTCCCGGCATATCGCGCTTTCGCGTGAACGTGTTTGTGCAACAGCGCCACGTCGGGATGGTGATCCGCACCATCGCCGCCGAAATTCCCAATTTCGAAAAACTGGGTCTGCCGGTGGTGCTCAAAGAAGTCATCATGAACAAGCGCGGCCTGGTACTGGTGGTCGGCGGCACCGGTTCGGGCAAATCAACCACGCTGGCGGCGATGATTGATCAGCGTAACCGCACCTCGGCGGGCCACATCATTACGGTCGAAGATCCGGTGGAGTATGTGCATGAATCGAAGATGTCGCTGATCACGCACCGCGAGGTCGGCATCGACACCCACAGCTGGCATCACGCCCTGAAAAACACGCTGCGTCAGGCGCCAGATGTGATTCTGATCGGTGAAATTCGTGATGCGGAAACCATGGAGCATGCCATCGCATTCGCCGAAACCGGACATCTGTGCCTGGGCACGCTGCATGCGAACAGCGCCAATCAGACCATCGAGCGTGTCATCAATTTCTTTCCCGAAGAACGGCGTACGCAGCTGCTGATGGATCTCGCGGCCAACCTGCGCGCGATCGTCGCACAGCGACTGGTGCGCATGGAAGACAACACCGGGCGCAAGGCCGCCATTGAAATCCTGCTCAACACGCCCTCGATTGCCGAACGCATTTTTAAAGGCGAGTTCACTGAAATCAAATCCCTCATGACCAAGTCGCGCGAACTCGGGATGCGAACCTTCGACTGGGCGCTGTTCGATTTGTATTCCGAGAGCCACATCAGTTATGAAGAAGCCATACGCAATTCAGACTCGGCTAATGAATTGCGCCTGAACATCAAACTCAAAAGCAAACGTGGTGAACCGGCATCCACCATCAGTTCAAGTTTGTCCCTGCATGAGGAGCCGGAGCCACCGGCTGCGGCAGCGGCGACCTAAGCAACAGGGGCAGTATCATAAGTATTTGTTTTTATTCATTATTTAAAAATTTACATCACCGGCGATTTGAACTCGCCGCCAAACTGCACCAGCGCCCACGGCGCTAACTGCACGTCGGCGTTGAAGTTGATATGCGCGGCGGCGGCGTGCGCATCACGAAACATGCGCTGCAACGGCGCAGTGTCGTATATGCCGTTGGCGCCGGACATTTCCATCAGTGTATCCACCGCTTCGGTGCACAGCTTCACCGCTGCCGCGCAGTTGCGCTTGTTGCGCAATTTCTCCTCCAGGTCGAGCGTTTTTCCCGCTTTGACGGCGGCATCGGCCACCAGGCAATCATTACGCAGCACCACCCGCGCGGCATCAACCTTGGCGGCCGCGGCGCCGACGCGTAGTTGCACGCTCTGAAAATCACGCATCGCAGCACCCGTGTAACTGGTGCTGCGCGACCTGACCATCTCTATCGTGGCGTCAACTGCGGCCTGCGCATTGCCGACAATGGCGCCGGCGATGCAATGCCCGCCCAGCGATGATGTCGGCACTTTGAACGCCGGGTGGGTATTGATGCGCAGCCCCGGGAACTCATGCCCCGGTTTCGCCGCATACATCGACTGTGTGCGGTGCTCGGGTATGAACACGTTGTCGCAGCGTACCGAACGGCTGCCGGTGCCACGCATGCCGAGGGTCTGCCAGTCGTCGATGATCTCGTACTGGGCGCGCGGCACCATGCAATAGCGATAGTCGATGATCTGATCATTCTCGCGCACCTGACAACCGAGCATGTTCCAATGCGCAATATCGACCCCCGAACAAAACGACCAGCGGCCGCTCAACAGCAGGCCGCCCTCCACCGGCTGCCCGCGGCCCTGCGCGAAGGCTATCCCCGAGGCCACCAGGCAGTCGCGGTTTTCGCCCCACATTTCCTGCTGCGCCTGTTCACAGAACATCGCCACATTGCGATGGTGCGAACTCAAGTTGGCGATGTTCCAGCCCACCGAGCAGTCGCCGCGCGCGAGCATTTCGGGGATATCAAAATAGGCGATGAACTCGAGCTCCATGCCGCCCCATGATTTCGGCTGGTGATAACGGAACAGCCCTGCCCGATGCAGTTCGGCCTCGACTTGCGGCAGCATGCGCGTGGCGCGTTCGCCTGCCGCAGCGTGCTCGCGCAGAAAGGGAAGCAGGTCCTGCGCACGCTGCATGGCCTGGTCATACGTAACATCAGCGAAATTATTGGTGTTGCTGGTTGCTGTCATTGCGCTTTCTTCATTCGTATTATTCCGGCAGAGGCACTTGCGGCTTGCCGGTGATCAGAAAATGATAATAACTGTTAATAAACAAATTCATGCGGTAGTAATTGCGTATGTCTTTGTATTTCGCGAACGGCTCACTCTTGAGTATTTCGTCGCGGCTCATACCCTTTTTCACCGCATCACGCATGCCCGCGTCAAAGTCCGACAGCATCTGCGCTTCGTTCAACACATCCGCTTTGGCGCCTATGTCGCCATGCCCGCCGAGAAATTTGTCTACATCCATCGCTGCAATCCTGCGCAGCAACGCCACCCAGTTACCCATCGAGGGCGTGAACTGCGGATTAGGCCAGCTGTTTTTCGAGAACGGACCGCCGGAAAACATCACGCGTTCCTGCGGGAAGTACACCAGCGTGTCGCCGGGATTCTGCCCCGCGCCGAAATACAGCAGCTCTACGCTGCGCCCGCCGAGGGTAAGCGTCAGCTTCGAATCGAAAGTCATGTCCGGCAGCACCAACTGCACCTCGGCCGGATCAAATTTCGTCTGCTTAAAGTAGCCCTGGCGGCGTTTCATTTCCACGCCGTGATGGGCCTGCATCATGCGCTGGGTATCGCGATGTGCGATGAATATTGCGCCTTCACGCTTGAATACCGGGTTGCCAAAATAATGGTCGCCGTGCGCATGCGTGTTGATCACGTACTTTATCGGCTGGTCCGTGGTCTTGCGGATCGCGGCCAGCAGTTCCTCGCCGCGCCTGGGATGCTGGCGCGTGTCGATCACCAGCACACCGTCGCTGGTCACCAGCCAGGCATTGTTCGACTCCTGATGGTGATACTGAAAAAACAACCCCGGCGCGACTTCAGTCACCGTGAGCGGGATATCTTTCTCGCGCACCGAGCCATCGGCGGGCGCCTGTGCGTAAGCGCTGGATAAACCGGACACCAACGCCAATGCGCCAACACACGTCCATACCTTAAGAAAATTTGACCACATAGGTTTCTTCCGCCACAAAATTTTGATAACTGCGTGAATAAGTGAACGAGTGAAATCCCGCTCTCCCCTTACCGGAGGCGAAGGATCACAGCGCGAGGTTACCCGTTCACTCATTCACCCCTTCACGCCGTTGCAGTCAATCAATCCAGCTTGGCCCCGCTCTCCTTCACCAGCTTCGCCCATTTCGCCATATCGGCCAACAGGTACAGCCGGAACGCTTCCGGTTCCGATCCTACCGGCTCGGAGCCATCGGCGACGATGCGGTCGCGGATATCCGGCGCATTTAGAAATTTGACCAGGTCGCCGTGCAGCTTACCGACGATGGGCTTCGGTAGTTTTGCCGGCCCCATGACACCGTACCAGCCGACAACCTCAAAGCCGGGCAGCGATTCCGCTACCGCAGGCAGGTCTTTGTATGCGCCCACACGCCGCGGCGCGGTCACCGCCAGCGCGCGCAGCTTGCCGCCACGTACCAGCGCCTGCGCGGCTTGCATGCCGACGAAATTGTAGTGGTATTGCCCGGCGGCCAGGTCGATCAGCGACGGCGCCGAGCCCTTGTACGGAATATGCGCGGCCTTGATGCCTGTCGCAAGGTTGTAGAGTTCGCCGGCAAGGTGACCACCGCTGCCGGTGCCCGCCGAGCCGAAGTTCAGCGCGCCTTTGAAGTTTTTGGTCCAGTCGATGAATTCCTTGAGGTTCTTCGGCGGCGACGAGGGATTGATGACGAGTATTAATCCTGCCCGCGTCAGTTGCGAAATCGGCGTGAAGTCGTTGACCGCGTGATACGGCAGTTTGGGATTCAGCGCCGCGGTGACGGTGTGCTGATGATAGGCCATGAACAGTGTGTAGCCGTCCGGCGCAGCTCTCGCCGTGAGCTCGCCTGCGATCACACCCGCGGCGCTTGCGCGATTGTCAACCACGATCTGCTGCTTGTACGTTTCGGCGAGCCGCGCGCCGAACACCCGCGCGAGAATATCGGTGGTGCCGCCCGGTTGCGCCGGTGTAATCAGGCGTATCGGACGATTGGGATAGTCGCCGGTTTGTGCATAGCCCTGTGCCATGCACAGTGCGGCAAGCACTGCGGTAATCCCGAAGGCGAGTTTCCTGCTAAACATAAATTTCCTTTAAAAACAATAAGTTATAATATTTCCCGAGTCACCGCTAGCGAGTTGCCAAAACACGGCACATACACCGAATGCGTACCCGGCCCACCGGCGACGATAAACCAGATGTCGTCGGGCGTGCGCGAAATGCTTAACAACGTGTCCGGTTTGATTTCGCCATACTCATCAGAACGAGAGGCCTGCGCGCGCAAAATTTCATTCGCTGACAAACAGCGCGCCGGCATTTTGGTGAGTTCCCACAAGCGCTGCTTAACATCGCGTTTACTAAAGCCACCCGCTTTGAGGATGTCCGCATGTTCCGGCGCAAATACCAGCCACGGTTCGCCGCCATGACAATATTCGTTGCTGGTGGGATGCACCATTGATTCGGCGATCACGCGCAACAACTCGCCGGCCTCCTTCGAGTGCGTGTTCATGTTGAGTGTGCCTTCGGCCGCCACCACCGTCACTGTGCTCACGTCGCGCGCGAAGCCGCGTTCCACATGCAGCGGCTCCCACGGGCTGTGCGCCTCGTTTTCGCCACAGCAGAACGTGTACTTGCCGGGCTGCCCCTGCGTCGCACGGTCCATGTCGCCGGGTAATGCGCCGCCGATGTTTTGCAGTATCAGCCGCATTGCGCGCCCCATAGTCGCGTTCGCCCACGTGCCCTGACCGAGACAATTAAACGCGGCGTTAACTTCGAGCTGCTGCACTATCGGGCCATTCAGCACCAGCCACACGGCCGCCGAATTGGTGGTCGCCTCGATACCCTGAATATTAAACTGCGCCTGCGCCACGGCATCGGTGGCCGCTATCAACACCGGCAGGTATGCGGGATCGCAACCCGCCATTACCGCGTTAATCGCGATGCGCTCCACCGTCGCCTCGCCGAATCCGGGCGGCAACATCGCGATGAGCTCAGCGGGCTTGCGCTGCGTGCCAGCCAGCATACGCGCCACGCGCTCACGCGTCGGCGGCACGATGGGCAGGCCGTCGCTCCAGCGGCGTTCGCGGTAGAGCTGGTTAATGGCGTCGAGATCATCGAGGGCTTCGAAGGTGACTGCGCTGCTCATTTCGCCCCCGCCCTGGTCATCATCTGCGCAATGTCGTCCGCGCATTTTTCAGCGATCGCGCGCACCTCATCACGCTTGCGCAGCCCGAAAGGATGCGGCATCACGGCAATCGGCAAATCTTTTTTGCCCAGCGCCGACGCCTGCGCGTGACCCAGCGTTTTGAAAGCCGTCGAGCAAATCGTCAACGCCGCCTTACCGCGTTTGGTCATCTCTACACTGTCGTGGATACTCCACGACGTGCAGGAGCCTCAGTCACCCGACCCGGTGATTACCAGGTCACAATGCTCGGTAAATTCCTTGTAGACGTCATCTGGCGCGGGCACCGAAGCCGCGCGTTTGCGGCGTTTCAATACCTGCTTCACGCCGTACTTGCTGATCAGCAATTCGCCGATGTCGTCCGCGAGATGGTTAAAGTTGGGTTTCGCATTATCGATGAATCCCACCACCATGCCGGCGAGCGATTCGAGCGTTGGCCGGGCGGTTTCCACCTGGGCCGGCACTTTCGCGCGCGGGGCGGTGGGGTCGTAGAGGAGGATGCTGGCGGTCATAAGTTGCTCCTTTGCATAGTGTGCTTCAACTGGCGCTCAGGTGGATCAAAACCAACCTTGTCGTTCCCGCGCCGGCGGGAACCCATAAGGCCATGGCACATGAGACGCCTAACGTCATGCTCACCGACGTGCTTCAGCGCGTCCGGTGCAGCTAAAGTTAGGCATGAGCAGCATGAACGTTCCCGCCCACCAAGACGAGTGCCGCAACTTCACGTTCCACCGCCACGCCGACTTCTCGGCGGGCAACCTCCAACTCATACCGCTGCTGGAGGTTCATCCAGAATTCTGGTGTAGTGGAAAAGCAGCGCCCCAGTCGCAGCGCGGTGTCTGCCGTGATGCCGCGCTGCTCGTTTGCGATCTCGTTGACACGCGCGGCCGTCACACCAAGACGTTGCGCAAGCGCGTTGGCGGACAGACCCAGTGGCTTTAAGAACTCTTCGCGCAGGATTTCGCCCGGGTGGATAGGTGGCAGCAGCTTCTTGGACATGACAGTTCTCCTTCAGTGATAGTCTACGATCTCAACATTCTCCGCGCCGTCATTCCAGCGAAAGCAAACGCGGAACTTATCATTCACGCGGATGCAGTGCTGCCCAGCGCGGTCGCCTTTCAGAGCTTCCAGCCGGTTGCCAGGTGGGAACCGTAAGTCTTCCAGCTTCTTGGCAGCCGCCACCATTTCCAGTTTTCGGCGCGCTACCGCCTCGATGTTCACGAATCGCCGCACCCGTGCGCCGTTGAACAGACTTTGGGTGTCGGTGCAGCGGAAGGTCCTGATCATTAACTGATTGTATATCGGTCAACGATAAACTTCAAGCAGGCAGATGCGGCTTGCGAGTCTGGGCCGGCACTTTCGCGCGCGGGGCGGTGGGGTCGTAGAGAAGGATGCTGGCGGTCATGGGTTGCTCCTTTGCCTATAGCGCTTCAACCGGCGCTCAGGTGGATCAAAACCAACCTTGTCGTTCCCGCGCCGGCGGGAACCCATAACGCCGTGCCACATGAGACACCGTATGGATTGGGTGCGCCGCTTAGGGAACGAGAATCGTTTTTTCAACACCTCAAGCCTAAAACGTCGGACTCTTGAACTCCCCGCCCAACGCCACCAGCCCCCACGCCGGCAATTGCGCATCGACACTGAAATTAATGTGGCCCGCCGCCGCGTGCGCATCACGAAAATAGCGTTGAATCGGAAAGCTGTCGTAAATGCCATTGGCGCCCGCCATCTCATGCAGGATATCCACGGCCTCGGTCGCCATCCGCGTTGCCAGCGCGCTGTTGCGACGGTATTTGAGCTTGGTCAGGGTGTCAAAGGTGCCGCCGGCCTTCGCCACCGCATGTGCCTCGATGCAATCGTTGCGCAGCCACACGCGAGCGGCTTCGATCTTGCCCGCCGCATGCGCAACCCGCTGCTGCACTGCCTGAAAATCACGCATTTTTGCGCCGGTGTAGCTGGTGCTGCGCGCCCTCACATTTTCGATGGTGGCGTCGAGCGCGGCTTGCGCATTGCCGATCATCGAGCCGCCGATGCCATAGCCGCCAAAACCCGATAGCGGAATTTTGTAGATGGGATTGGTATGCACTTTCAAGCCGGGAAATTCGTGCCCCGGCTTGGCCACCTGCATCGACAACGCACGATGCGCCGGCACAAAAATTTCCTTGCAGCGCACTGAACGGCTGCCGGTGCCGCGCATACCCAGCGTCTGCCAGTCGTCGATGATTTCGTAATCGGATTTCGGCACCAGACACATGCACCAGTCCACCGGCGTGTCGCCGTCGCGCACCACGCACGCCAGCATGTTCCACTCGCTCACATCCACACCCGACGAGAATCCCCACTGGCCCGACAGTTCCAGCCCGCCATCCACGCGCCGCCCGCGGCCTTGTATATAGGCAATGCCCGAGGCAATACCGGCGTCGGGATTTGCGCCCCACACTTCTTCCTGTGCCTTGGGTTCCCACATCGCAAGCAGCCGGTGATGCGCGCTCAAGTTGGTAAACGTCCACGCCGATGACGCGTCGCCCTGCCCCAGCAGATCGGTCAAATCCACCATCGACACATAAGGCAATTCCATGCCGCCCCAGGCTTTGGGTTGCATATAGCGCAGCAGGCCGTTTTCATGAAACGCCTCCAGCACATCATCGGTCATGCGCGTGGCTTCCTCCTGCGCTTCAGCACGCGCTTTCAGGAAGGGAATCATGGCGCGCGCGCGGCGCAGCGCCTCGGGGTAATCCACATCGGCAAAGGAACGGCGCGGACGCACCTGGATATCGTCCACCGTCAGTCCCACGGCACGTCCGGCGCTTCCGCAAACACCCGCCGCAACCCGGTCGACCAGAAGCGCCCGATCTCGGAGAAATAGGCATCGTCTTCCGCGAAGCGCCGCCGCAGCGTGACCCGCAGCGCGCCTTTCTCATACACCACGAGATCGATAGGCAGTCCCACCGACAGATTGCTGCGCATGGTGGAGTTGAAAGACACCAGCAGGCATTTTGCGACATCCTTCAGCGACGTATCGTACTTGACCACACGGTCGATCACGGGTTTGCCGTACTTGCTCTCGCCAATCTGAAAATAGGTGGTGTCGGTGCTCGACTCGATGAAATTGCCCTGCGGATAAATATGAAACAGGCGTTGCGATTTGCCTGCTATCTGCCCGCCGAGAATGAAGGTGCAGCCCGGATCGATGCTCTCCTGCGTCAGCGCCGGCCCGTCGCGCGCCACCACTTCGCGCACGGTATCGCCGACCAGCGCGGCAGTGTCGTAGAGGCTGCGCAGCCCAAGCATTCCCCCGGCGTTGATTTCGCCCTGTTCGCTTCTCATGCGCAGCTTGAGCAGGCTGATCACGCTTTGCGTCGATGCCAGATTGCCCGCCGACAACAGCACCACCACGCGCTCGCCCGAAACCTCGAACACTGTCATCTTGCTGAATGTCGCCAATTGGTCCACGCCGGCATTGGTGCGGGAATCGGAGGCGAACACGATGCCGCGATCAGTCAGGGCTGCGACGCAATAAGTCATGGACAAAAAACCAGAGTGACAAAAGGCGCATCTTACCGCACCATGCCCTCGTGTCCGCCACGTTGAGTGCGCGCTTCCCGTGTCTCGCGGGGGCAACGCGCCGGGTGTTAGCCCCGGCCCTGGCGTAACAGCGCCCGCGAACATCTATGGCTGTGCACTCATTTCGGGTGTATCGTTTGAGCGCTGTCCAAAGCGGTGCATACCGGTATAGTGGTGTCCGCGATGGGGTACACCATTTAGCCGGCGTTCATAAGAATGATATTTGAAAACAATGAGCTATATAATAATTCCGCATAACCTGCCGGTACTGGCACGGTGATTGCACCTTCTGCGGCTGGAAGGTAATTAGGCTCAAATCCGGGGCAATGCCGTGAGCAGGCCAGCAATCTATAACGAGATGTACGAGGAGGGCGGCGCGGTACGTGCGCACTACCACTCGTACGCCGGATGGCTGAACGCGAAGCCGCTCGATTTTCTGTTGCAAAAGCAGCGTGAAGCCGACACCCTGTTCACGCGGCTGGGCATCACCTTCGCGGTCTACGGTGACGAAGGTGGCATGGAGCGCTCGATCCCGTTCGACATCATTCCGCGCGTGGTGCGTGCGGACGCGTGGAAAACCATCAATGACGGCGCCTGCCAGCGCGTGCGCGCGCTCAACGCTTTTCTCAAGGACATCTATCATGGGCAGGAAATCATCAAGGCCGGATTGATACCCGAGCAGCAAGTACTGGGCAATAAACTTTACCGCCCGGAAATGCGCGGCGTCGACGTGCCCGGCGATGTTTACGTGCATGTCGCCGGCGTTGATATCGTCAAGACCGGCCAGGACGAGTTCTACGTGCTCGAGGACAACCTGCGCACGCCGTCCGGCGTTTCGTACATGCTGGAGAACCGCAGAATGATGATGCGGCTGTTTCCCCAGCTGTTTTCGCTCATGCCGGTGGCGCCAATCGACCACTACACCGATGTCCTGCTCGATAACCTGCGGGCGGTGGCGCCCGCAGGCGTCACCAATCCGATGGTGGTGGTGCTGACGCCGGGCGCCTATAACAGCGCCTATTTCGAGCATGCCTTCCTCGCGCAGCAAATGGGCGTGGAACTGGTCGAGGGGCAGGACTTGTCGGTCGCCGACAACACCGTCTACATGCGTACCACCCGCGGCCCGCAAAAAGTGGATGTCATATACCGCCGCATCGACGACGATTATCTCGATCCGCTGGCATTCCGCGCCGATTCCACACTCGGCGTGCCGGGACTGTTTGCCGCCTATCGCGCCGGCCGCGTAACACTCGCCAACGCCATCGGCAGCGGCGTCGCTGATGACAAGTCGACCTACATCTACGTGCCGGAGATGATCCGTTTTTATCTGGGCGAGGAACCGATCATTCCCAACGTGCCGACCTGGCGCCTCGATCGCGCTGACGATCTGAAGTACGTGCTCGGCCATCTGCCGGAGCTGGTGGTGAAGGAGGTTCAGGGTTCGGGCGGCTTTGGCATGCTGGTGGGCCCGGCGTCGAGCGTGCAGCAGATTGCCGATTTCCGCGAGCGCATCCTGCACAATCCCGCCAACTACATCGCGCAACCGACGCTGGCGCTGTCTACCTGTCCCACGTTCTGCGACACGGGCATTGCGCCGCGTCACGTTGATCTGCGCCCCTACGTGCTGTCGGGAAAAACCGTGTCGCTGGTGCCAGGGGGTCTCACCCGCGTGGCGCTGCGCGAGGGTTCACTGGTGGTGAACTCGTCGCAAGGCGGCGGCACCAAGGATACTTGGGTGCTTGAAGGCGATGTAGACCGTGAAGAGTGAAGAGCATTCACCCCTTCACGCCATCACGGCTCACTCTTCACTCTTCACTCTTCACTTTTCACTGAACCCACCATGCTAAGCCGCGCCGCCAACAATCTCTACTGGATGTCGCGCCACATCGAGCGCGCCGAGAACACTGCGCGCCTGCTCGATGTGACCTATCGCATGTCCCTGCTGCCCTACCGCGTTCAGGAATCCGGCCAATCGTGGGCGGAGCCGTGGGCACTGCCGCTGGTGATCCACGGACTTGCCAGCGCCTACTACGACCGTTATCCCGGCCCGATAACCTCCGATAATGTCTTGCGCTTCATGGTGCTGGACCCGGCGAATCCCTCGAGTCTGTATTCCTGCGTGCAGGCGGCGCGCGAGAACGCGCGCACCGTGCGCGGCGCCATCACCTCTGAAATGTACGAGGATATCAACGGCTTGTGGCTGGAAATGCGCAATAAGGATTACGTGCGATTGCAGGCCGAGGGACTGGGTGAGTTTTTCGACTGGGTGAAAATACGCTCGCACCAGTTCCGTGGCGTAACCTTCGGCACCATGCTGCGCGACGAGGGTTACAGTTTCATCCGGCTCGGCACCTTCATGGAGCGCGCCGACAACACCGCGCGCCTGCTCGACGTGAAGTACCACACGCTGCTGCCAAGCGCCGCCGATGTCGGGGGTGCCGTCGATTACTACCAGTGGGGCGCACTGCTGCGATCGCTCTCCGCGTTCGATTCCTACCGCAAGGTGTACCGCGATTTGATCACGCCGGTGAAGGTGGCGGAACTGCTGATCCTGCGCGACGACGTGCCGCGTTCGCTGCATGCCTGCATGAACGACATCTATGTCATCCTGCAGAATTTGTGCGACAACGCCTCGCGCGAGGCTGAGCGGCTCGCGGGTGAGCTGCACGCGCAACTGCATTACGGACGCACCTCGCTCATCTTCAATGCCGGCTTGCATGAGTATCTGATGGAATTTCTCGACAAGCTGTTGGCGCTGGCCGACGAAATCAACCGTGATTTTCTGGCGCCGGTTTATCCGTCCCAGCAAATGCAGTCCGCCGCAAGTCCGGTTGTAAAGCCCTGAGGATTAAATCTAGGTTAAACTAAGCTTCGCGCCTGACGCTACACCTATGATGGGACCCGCATGACCTACTGTGTCGCCGTACTGCTGGATGCCGGCATGGTATTCGCCTCGGACTCGCGCACCAACGCCGGCGTTGACAACATCGCCACCTTCCGCAAGATGCATGTGATCGCAAACGAGGGCGAGCGCCTGATCGTGATCTTAAGCTCGGGTAATCTGTCGATCACGCAGAGCGCAATCAACCTGCTCGAGCACCAGTCGCGCGCGAGCGACGCCAACAAGACGGTGCATAACGCGTCATCGATGTTCGAAATCGCCAATCTGGTTGGCAACGCCTTGCGTGAAGTGCACCGCCGCGATGGACCTTACCTGCAGCAGAGCAACATCAACATCGGCGCATCGTTCGTGGTCGGCGGACAGATCCGTGGCGAACCGCAACGCCTGTTTAAAATTTACAGCGAAGGCAATTTCATCGAGGCAGCGCCGGAAACGCCATATTTCCAGATTGGCGAGAGCAAATACGGCAAGCCGGTGATCGACCGCGTGATCACGCGCCACACACATTTAATGGAGGCCGCCAAGTGCGTGCTGGTGTCGTTTGACTCGACCATGCGCAGCAATATTTCAGTTGGTCTGCCGATTGATATCGTGATTTACGACAACAACAGCCTCAAGCTGCGCCTGCAGCGCCGTATCGATGAAGCCGACGCCTATTTCAAAATGATCCACACCGAGTGGGGCGAAGGACTGCGCCGCGTGTTTGCACAACTGCCCAACCCCGACTGGAATGGCGATGGCGTTCCCGATACCGACTAATTGCGTGAATGGTGAAGAGTGAAGGGTGAAGAGTGATCCGTGAATGCGTGAAGTACCCGTTCACCGTTGACCCCTCACCCTTCACCCCTCACCCCTCACCGCGTCACCCTTCACTCTTCACTCTTCACTCTTCACTCTTCACGTATTTAGTTTCACGCCATGAGCATCCAGATCACGCTGCATCACCAGACCCGCTACCGCTATGCGCGGCCGGTCACGCTGTCGCCACATGAAGTGAGACTGCGTCCGGCGCCGCACTGCCGCACGCCGGTGTTGTCGTACTCGCTCAACCTCAAGCCGGAGCAGCATTTCATCAACTGGCAGCAGGATATCTTCGGCAATTACATTGCGCGTTTCGTGTTTCCGGAAAAGGCGCGCGAGCTCGAAATCACCGTCGATCTGGTGGCCGACATGACGGTGGTGAATCCCTTCGATTTTTTCATGGAAAGTTACGCCGATCACTTTCCATTCTCGTACCGCGCCGACCTCGCGCAGGACCTCACACCGTATCTGGCGATCGCTGAACGCGGCCCGCTGCTGACACGGTGGCTCGCTGATTTTCGCGCCAGGCACTGGCGCGACGGCAATAACACGATTGATTTCCTGGTCGCCATTAACCAGAAATTAGCCGGTAATATCAAATATCTGGTGCGCATGGAAGCGGGCGTGCAGACTGGCGAACATACCCTCACACTGGGCAGCGGATCATGCCGTGACAGCGGCTGGCTGCTGGTGCAACTGCTGCGCCACTGCGGAGTTGCCGCGCGCTTTGTCTCCGGCTACCTGATTCAACTCACCGCCGACGTGAAGCCCCTCGATGGCCCCGCCGGCCCGGCGCATGATTTCACCGACCTGCACGCCTGGGCCGAGGCTTACATACCCGGGGCCGGTTGGATCGGCCTGGACCCGACTTCAGGACTGCTCGCCGGCGAAGGCCATATTCCGCTCGCCTGCACGCCCTCACCGGCCAGCGCCGCGGCCATCATCGGTGCGGTCGATCCGTGTGAAACGCAATTCGATTTCGCGATGTCGGTTACGCGCATCCACGAAGACCCGCGTGTCACCCAGCCGTATACGCCGGTGCAGTGGACGGACATAGACCGCCTCGGCAAACAAGTGGACGCAGAACTTGCGGACGGCGATGTGCGCCTGACGCAGGGCGGCGAGCCGACTTTCGTGTCGATCGACGACATGGATGGCGCGGAATGGAACTACACCGCGCTATCGCCGGCAAAGTGGACGCTGGCGGAACAACTGGCGTGGCGCCTGAAGCAACGCTTCGCGCCTGGCGCACTGGTGTTTTACGGGCAGGGCAAGTGGTATCCGGGCGAGCCGCTGCCACGCTGGGCCATCGGCTTTCATTGGCGCCGAGATGGCAAACCGGTGTGGAAGAATCCCGCTCTCATCGCCTCGGACAGCGCACCCGCCACCGCCGCCAGCAACGACGCGCGGCACTTCGCGCACGCCGTAGCGGATGCGCTCGGCATCGCGCGCGAACTGGTGATCGCCGCGTACGAGGACCCCTTGCTGCTGCTCGCTACCGACGCCAGGCTGCCCGTCAATATCGACCCACTCACCGTGCCGTTCAAGGATGCCGACGAACGCACGCGGCTGCGCCGTGCGCTGGAACGTGGTGCGGAAATTCCCGCGGGATTTGTACTGCCGCTCAAGGCACACGATGAGACGCCGCATCCCGGCGCAGCTACAGAATGGCAAAGCTCGCCGTGGCCACTCAAGCGCGATCGTCTCTACCTGCTGTTCGGCGATTCGGCGCTGGGCAATCGCCTGCCGCTCGCATCACTGCCTGAACGCCTGCCCGAGGACATCGAACCGGAATTCGAGCGCGATCCGTTCGAGGAACGCGGTGATTTACACGATGCGCATACGCTCGCCGAAAAAAAGCGCCACGCACGCAACCACGCGAAGAAACCCACGCCGCGTGAAGTGGTGCGCACCGCCCTGTGTATTGAAGTTCGCGATCAGCGCCTGCATGTATTCCTGCCTCCTTTCAAACGCGCCGAGGATTATTTGAATCTGATCGCCGCGCTGGAGGGCGTGGCCGAAAAGCTGGCGCTGCGGGTGCGCATCGAAGGTTATGGGCCGGTGGCCGATCCGCGCCTGTGCGTGCTCAATGTCACCCCGGATCCGGGCGTGATTGAAGTCAATATTCATCCTGCGGCGGACTGGGACAGCCTCAGCGCCAACACCTTTGCGCTGTATGAGGAAGCGCGCCTGACGCGCCTGGGCAGCGAGAAATTCATGCTCGACGGACGCCACACCGGCACCGGCGGCGGCAACCATGTCACGCTCGGCGGCGCCACGGCGGCGGATAGTCCGCTGCTGCGCAGGCCCGATTTACTGCGCAGCCTGATCACCTATTGGCAGAATCATCCCGCGCTTTCGTATCTGTTTTCGGGGCCGTTCATCGGGCCCACCAGCCAGGCGCCGCGCGTGGATGAGGCGCGCGACGACAATCTGTATGAGCTGGAAATCGCTTTTCAGCAAATGGCGGCGAAGCAAGTCGCGGGTGAAGAATCACTGACGCCCTGGCTAGTGGACCGGCTGCTGCGCAATCTGCTGGTCGATCTCACCGGCAACACGCATCGCGCCGAGTTCTGCATCGACAAGCTCTACTCGCCGGACAGCGTCACCGGGCGCCTGGGCTTGCTGGAGTTTCGCGCCTTTGAAATGCCGCCGCATCCGCAGATGAGCCTGACACAAATGCTGTTGCTGCGCACGCTGGTGGCGCGCTTCTGGAAGACGCCGTACCAGGGCAAACTGATCCGCTGGGGCACGCAACTGCACGACCGCTTCATGCTGCCGCATTTCGTCGCCGCCGACATGCTCGACGTGGTGCGCGATCTGCAGCGCGCGGGCTATGCCTTTGATTTCAGCTGGTTCGCGCCTTTCATCGAGTTTCGTTTCCCGCGTTACGGCACCGCCACCTACGAAAATGTGCGCATCGAACTGCGGCAGGCGATGGAACCGTGGAATGTGCTGGGCGAAGAAGTGCGCGCAGGCGCGACTGCGCGCTACGTCGATTCGTCGGTCGAGCGTCTGCAGGTCAAAGTCAATGGCCTTACCGAGTCACGCCACCTGGTGGCATGCAACGGACGCGCATTGCCGCTGCATCCCACCGGCGTGCCGGGCGAATCAGTCGCCGGCGTGCGTTATCGCGCATGGAGTCCACCGTCGGCTCTGCATCCCAGTATAGCCGTGCAGGCGCCGCTGGTATTCGATGTGGTTGACACCTGGAGCAGGCGTTCCATCGGCGGTTGCACTTACCACGTGTCTCACCCCGGCGGGCGCAACTACGATACCTTTCCGGTCAACGCCAATGAAGCAGAAGCACGGCGCATGGCGCGCTTCTGGGATCACGGTCATACGCCGGGGCCGATGCTCGTGGAGCCGGAGGCGCTGAATCCAGGGTTTCCGCTGACGCTGGATTTGCGCTGGATGCCCTCGTAAAAATAGTAAGTTACAAAATACATTAGCCACAGAGGAAGCAGAGGATCGCAGAGCATACAATTCCTCGTCATTCCGGCGGAGGCCGGTATCCAGTGCGTGCAATCATGCGAAGCATCTTGAATCGAGATCCTTCGGATTGGGCTTAGCGCACCCAACCTACCTTCCCTCAAGGGAAGGGGATACCGGCGTTCGCCAGAATGACGGGATTGGCGGGTTTTCCTCTGTGCTCCTCTGTGCTCTCTGTGGCAAAAAAGGTTTTTAGCGCCATGGCCCTGCTTACCCTGCAAGACGCCGAACTCGCCTTCGGCCTTACCCCGCTGCTCGACCGCGCCAACCTCACCGTGCAGCCCAATGAACGCATTGGTCTCATCGGGCGTAACGGCAGCGGCAAATCATCACTGCTGAAAATCATCGCCGGCCAGCTTGCGCTGGACGACGGCGTGTTGGGAGGCGACGATGGCTTGCGCATCGCCATGGTCGAACAGGAATCCGCGCCGCCGGAGGCACCCACATTGCGCGAGAGTCTCGCGCTGTGTGCCGGATTCGAAGCGCTGCACGACGAGCGCGAGCGCTGGGCCGCCGAGGCGCGGCTCACCGAATTTTTGCATCGCTTCGAGCTCGATGAAAATCGGCCCACCGCCACCGCTTCCGGCGGCGAACGCAAACGCGCCATGCTGGCGCTCGCGCTGGCGAAAAAACCCGATCTGCTGCTGCTCGATGAACCGACCAATCACCTCGACATCGACGGCATTACGCTGCTGGAAGACCTGCTGCTGTCGGGCCCGGTCAAGTCCATGATCATCATCACCCATGACCGCGCGTTTCTGGATCGAGTCGCCACGCGCATCGTCGAACTCGATCGCGGGCTGCTGCGTTCCTACCCCGGCAACTTCGCGGCCTACGAGACGCGCAAGGCTGATCAGCTCGCGGCGGAAGAAGTGATGAACCGCAAGTTCGACAAATTCTGGGCGCAGGAGGAAGTGTGGATACGCAAGGGCATCCAGGCACGCCGCACCCGCAACGAAGGGCGTGTGCGCCGGCTGGAAGCGCTGCGCAATGAACGCGCCGCGCGGCGCGAACGTCTGGGCAAAGTGCAGCTCGCGCTGGATGCAGGAGAACGTTCCGGCAAACTGGTGGCCGAACTCATCGATGTCAGCAAGCGCTTTCGCAACGCCGGTGACTCTGCCGACAACACCGTGGTCAGCCATCTGTCGTTACGCATCATGCGCGGCGACAGGTTTGGTTTCATCGGACCCAACGGCGCGGGCAAATCGACACTGATTAAGCTGATACTCGGCACGCTGACGCCTGAGGCGGGCAGCGTGCGCCTGGGCACCAATCTGCAAATTGCTTACTTCGACCAAATGCGCGCGCAGCTCGATCCCGAGCGCACACTCGTTGAAACCATCAGCCCCGGTTCCGAATGGGTGGAAACCGCCAATGGCCGCAAGCACGTCATGAGCTACCTCAACGACTTTCTGTTCCCGCCGCAACGCGCGCAGGCGCCCGTCAAAATGCTCTCCGGCGGTGAACGCAACCGCCTGCTGCTGGCACGATTGTTCGCGCAGCCCGCCAACCTGCTGGTACTCGACGAACCCACCAATGATCTTGACATCGAATCGCTCGAGCTTCTCGAAGATACCCTGCAAAGCTACGCCGGCACGCTGCTGCTGGTAAGCCACGACCGCGCGTTTCTGGATAACATCGTCACGCAAACGCTGGTAGCCGAAGGCAATGGCAAGTGGAAGGAATACGTCGGCGGCTACAGCGACTGGCTGGCGCAGCGGACGCCGCCCGCTATTGCCGCATCATCTGACATCAAGCCGCAGGCTGCCTCGCGCGAGAAACCCAAAGCCAAAATGAGCTTCAAGGAACAGCGTGAACTCGACGCGCTGCCCGGCGAAATCGAAGCGCTGGAGCAGGAACAACAAGCCCTGACCGCACGCATGAGTAGCGCCGATTACCACAAGCAGGGCGCCGAAGCGATCAAAGCCGATAACAAGCGCACGGGTGAAATCGGACAGCGGCTGGCGAAGAAATATGAGCGCTGGGAAGCGCTGGATCAGAAAACCGCACCGGGCGCCTGACCGCGATCCGTAGGGCAGGTCAGGCGCGCCCTTTGCGCCGTAACCCGCCGCGCGCACGCCACGGCCGAACGGCGGGTTACGATGCCGTACAGCGGCGCCTAACCCGCCCTACAGCGTGGGATTTTCAACTTCCCCGCCCAAGGCCACCAGTCCCCACGACGGCGCCTGTGCATCAAAATTAAGGCTGATATGCGCCCCCAGCGCATGCGCGTCGCGGAAGATGCGCTCCAGCGGATACGACTGGTAGATGCCGGTGGCGCCGGTGACGCTGTGCAGCGCATCCACGGCTTCGGTGCACAGGGTGGCGGCATACGCGGCGTTGCGCCGGTAGCGCAGCTTTTTCTCCTGGTCGGGAATCACGTTTTTTTTCGCTTGTGCCTGCGCCTCAAGCGCATCGCTGCGCAGCATGAGCTGCGCGGAATCGATTTTCGCGCCGGCCATGGCTACGCGATGTTGCACGATCTGCTGGTCGCGCATTTTCAAGCCGGTGTAGTTGGTGCTGCGCTCCTTCACCAGCGCCAGCGTATGTTCCAGCGCGGCCATGGCGTTGCCCACCGCCGTGGCGGCGATGCCGTGGCCGCCGAGTGCGGTGAGCGACATGCGATACAGCGGATTAGGGTTGCCCCTGGCGCCGGGAAACCCATCGCCGCCGCGGATGTCGTACATGCACAGCGCGCGGTATGCCGGCACAAAAATGTCTTTGGCGATCACCGTCATGCTGCCGGTGGAGCGCATGCCCAGCGTGTGCCAGTCGTCCACCACCTGGTACTGCGATTTGTCGAGCAGGCACATGCGGTGATCGATCACTTGATCCGTGTCCCGCACAGTGACCGCCAGCATGCACCACTCGGCGATATTCACGCCGCTGGAGAAATTCCACTTGCCGCTGATCACATAACCCCCATCGGCCTTGCGCGCGCGCCCCTGCGGAAACGCAATGCCCGCCGCGATCAGGGCCTGTGGGTCGGCATCCCACACATCAGCTTGCGCGCGCTCCTCGTACAGCGCGAGCATCCAGTTGTGGATGGAGAGATTGACCACATTCCAGCTGGTTGATGCGCAGCCGCGCGCCAGTTCCATCGGCACATCGATATAGGAGATGAAATCGAGTTCCATGCCGCCCCAGCGTTGGGGCTGGAGGATGCGCAGCGCGCCGATACGCTGAAGGTCGCTCACCGTTTCCGGCAGCATCACGCGCGCGGCTTCGGCTTGTGCGGCACGGCTGCGCAGCGCGGGCACCAGATCGCGGGCCCGACGCAGGGTGTCGTCGCAGGAAACGCCGGCGAAACTGGGGGTAGTGTGATTCGGCGCGTTCATGGGTAACTGGACTGGCAACCTGATTTTTGAATATACTCGGGCTGTATTTTAGCCGCTTTGATCACCCTGCCCCAGCGCGATAACCGCGAGATATCTTCAAGCGCGGTGCGCGCCGCTGTCGCTGCTTGAATCTTTTTTACACTCAACCAAAGGAACAGCCATGAAAATAATGTATTTCGATGACTTCAAATTGGGCATCGTCAAGGGCGACAATGTGGTCGACGTCACCGCTGTGGTGCAGTCGATACCCCACGCCGGCCCGCACGATCTTATCAACGGCCTGATCGCCAACTTCGGCGCCTGGCGCGCGAAGCTCGAAGACGCCGTCGCCAAAGGCAGCGGCGTGCCGATCAGCAGCGTGCGCATCCGTCCGCCGCTGTTGCGTCCCGCCACCATCGATTGCATGGCGGTGAACTACATGGAAGACGGCACGCGCGCGGAACCCGCGCCCATCAACGCCTTCAATAAAGCGCCGGGCGCCATCATCGGCAACGGCGACACTATGGTGCTGCCCGACGTGCCCGCGACGTTGTTCGAGGGTGAGGCCGAAATTGCACTGGTCATCGGCAAACGTGCCACCAACGTCAAAGCCGCCGATGCGATGCCTTATATTTTCGGTTACATGTGTTTCATCGACGGTTCCGCGCGCGGCCTGCCGCCGCCCAACAATGTATTTTTCCAGATGAAATCGCGCGACACCTTCGCGCCTATCGGGCCGTATATCGTCACCGCCGATGAAATTCCCGATCCACACAAGCTGCAAATCACACTGAAGGTCAACGGCGAAGTCAAACAAAACTTCAACACCAGCGACATGGCGCACAACATACCGCGCTGCATCGAGTGGATCTCCTCGATACACACACTGGAACCCGGCGACATCGTAGCCACCGGCACCAATCACCGGGGCTTGAGCGGTTTTCAGGACGGCGACAAAATCGAACTCGAAGTTGAAAAGTGCGGCAAGCTGACCATTAACGTGAAAGACGATCTAAAGCGCACCTGGGGACGCGAAACGCGGCTGGATCGGGCGAACAAAAAACTCGAAGGACTGACGCCGCAGTTGACGGGAAAATACGCCAAAGTAAAGTGACGCCGGCACACCCGTCGACTTTGTAGCCCGCGCAGGTTGGGCTGAGCCTGCGAAGCCCAACATCACAACACCAGTCATCCAACGCTACCCGCGTTTCGGGCTGAACGTTGTTGTTGGGCTTCATTTCATTCAGCCCAACCTACTTGTACGGAATATGAAATGACCATCACCAAGCTCAAACCCGTTGACGCGGTTGTCGTAGGCACTGGTGTTACCGGCTCGATTGTCGCCATGGAACTGGCCAACGCCGGCCTCAAGGTGGTGGGCCTCGAACGCGGCCGCATGATCGAGCCGCAGCATGAATTTGCCATGCCTTATGTACATGACGAACTGAAATACGAGCGCCACAGCGACATCTTTCAGGACTTGTCGCGCGAGACCCTCACCTTTCGCAACAACAGCAGTGAGACCGCGTTGCCGATGCGCGAACTCGGTTCGTTCAAACCGGGCGAAATCGTCGGCGGCACGGCGGCGCACTGGGGTTGTCACGCACGGCGCCTGCTGCCGGAAGATTTCGTCGTGCGCAGCAAGACCACCGAGAAATACGGCAAAGCGGCATTTCCCGGGGATTGCACCAGTCAGGACTGGGGCGTGGGTTATGACGAGTTCGAGCCGTACTACGACCAGTTCGAGCAAATTTACGGCGTCGGCGGCAAAGCCGGCAATATCGAAGGCGTGAAGCAAGCGGGCGGCAATCCGTTCGAAGGTCCGCGCTCGCGCGAATTTCCCAATCCGCAAACCAGGCGCACGCCGATGGGTGAACTCTTCGCAAAAGCAACCGAGTCGCTGGGCTACACGCCATTTCAAAATCCGTCCGCGGCGCAGAGCCAGCCCTATGTCAATCTCTACAAACAGCATCTGGGCGAATGCCTGCGCGGCGGATTTTGCGGCTCGCATGCGTGCTCGCAAGGCGCCAAGGGCAGCCCGCTGTCGACGGTGATTCCTGCGCTGTTGAAGCAGGAAAACTACGAACTGCGCCCGCTGTGCAATGTGATCAAAGTCAATCTCGATTCCAGCGGCAAACGCGCCACCGGCGTCACCTACATCGATGCGCGCGGACGCACGGTGGAGCAACCGGCAGACATCGTGGTGCTCGCCACTTACACTTTCAACAACAACCGCCTGCTGCTGCTGTCCGGCATAGGCAAGCCTTACGATCCCATCAGTAATACCGGTGTGGTCGGCAGAAACTATTCGTATCAAACCGGCGGCAAAGTGTCGGTGTTCTTCGACGACCAGGAATTCAATCCGTTCATCGGTGGCGGCATGATTGGCACCTGCATCGACGACTTTAACCTCGGCAACTTCGACCAGTCGGGGCTGGGCTTTGTCGGCGGCGCCTACATTGCCGTGCAAAACAATGGCGCCACGCCGATCAAATCCAAACTCACGCCGCCGGGCACACCGCGCTGGGGATCTGAGTGGAAAACGGCCACTGCGAAATATTATCGCCGCTCATTCTCGATCAGCTATCACGCCGCCTGCCAGAGTTATCGCGGCCACTACCTCGATCTCGATCCGACCTACCGCGACGCCAACGGCCTGCCGTTGCTGCGCATGACCTTCGACTGGCATCAAAATGAACAAAAAATGTCGGCGTTCATGCGCGACCAGTGCATCGAAATCGCCAGGGCGATGAATCCGTCGAAAATCGGCGCGAGCGCGATTCCGTCCCAATACACCATCGTGCCGTATCAAAGCACGCACAACATGGGCGGCGCGGCAATGGGCGCCGATCCGGCCACCAGCGTAGTCAACAAATATCTGCAATCGTGGGACGTGCACAACGTGTTCGTGGTCGGCGGCAGCGCGTTTCCGCAAAACGCCGGCGGCCCGCCCACCGAAACCATCGGCATGCTGGCGTGCTGGGCGGCGGATGGCATCAAGGATGTTTACCTGAAGAAGCAAGCGCTGATGGTCTGATATTGATTTTAAAAATCAATTGATGAAACCTGAGATCGTTGTACTGAAAGCCATCTACGAACCGACGCTGGCAGCGTTGGAACGCGACTTCATCGTACACAAATCGTATGCGGCAACGGATGCGCTGGCCTTTATCCGGCAGCACTGCGGCAAGGTGCGTGCCGCGATTTCGACCACCACCACGGAAGTGACGCGCGCGCATTTCACGGCACTGCCCAAGCTGGAGCTGCTCGCCTGCTACGGACCCTATTTCACACTGATCGATCTGGCCGCCGCGCGGGAACACCAGATTGCGGTGACACACACGCCTGATTCCACCGCCGAGCCGGTGGCTGATCTTGCGATGGGCATGATCGTCGCCGTGATGCGCCGTATTTGCGAGGCGGATTGCTTTGTGCGTTCCGGCGCGTGGCCCGCGCGTGTGTTTCCTTCCGGCGTGGAGGTGCGCGGCAAGACCTGCGGCATCGTCGGCATGGGCAGAATAGGGCGCGAGATCGCCGTGCGCGCGGCGAGCTTCGGCATGCCGATTTGTTACTTCGGGCCGCGGCGCAAGGACGATGTGACGTATCCTTACTTCGACAATCTCGAAAACATGGCGCGTGCGGTGGATTGCCTGATTGTCACCTGCGCGCTAACGCCGGCGACACACAACCTTGTCGATGCACGCATACTCGCCGCACTCGGCGCGGACGGTTTTCTGGTTAACATCGCGCGCGGCGCGATAGTCGATGAGCCGGCGCTGATCCACGCACTGGCGCATAAAACCATTGCCGGCGCGGCACTCGATGTATTCATTGACGAGCCGCACGTGCCCGCGGCACTGATGCGCATGGACAATGTGGTGCTCGCGCCGCACATGGGCACCTCCACGCGCGAAGTGCGCGAAGGGCGCAACGAAAAATTGCTGCACGATGTGCGCGCGCATTTCTCGGGCAAGGCGCTGCGTTACGCCATTGCAGGGTAATATTTTAAGTATTTGATTTTATTGATATTTTTGCAAAGGCATTGTATGTCACAGAACACTACAACTCAGGCCGGCTCCATCGACGCCCACGCCCACTGGTCACCGCGTCCCTATATGGAATACGCCGAACAACAGGGCGGCAAGGTATCGGGCGGCGTTCCCAGCCCGTTGATGTATGACCTTGAAGCGCGCATGAAATGGATGGATTCTCGCGGCGTGAAGATGCATGTGCTGTCGCTGTCGGGGGGCATGCCGTGGCAATGGGCCTCGCTCGACGCGGCGGACAAACTCGCGCGCATCGTCAACGATGCGGCCGTCGAAGCGCACAAAACTTTTCCGGATCGCTTTGTCGCAGCGGCCGCGATTCCGATGCGCGACCCCAAAGCCGCGCTGCGCGAACTCGATCGCATCGCTGGCGCGCCCGGCATGCGCGCGGTGCATTTGCCCAATTCGGTCGAAGGCATCGATTACCTGTTCACGCCCGCGTACGAGCCGCTGGTCGCGCGCTTTGAGGAACTCGGCTATCCGATACTGTTTCACCCGCTCGACGGCCAGCCCAATCACTACGGCGGCCCGGAGCGGCTTGCGGGCCCCAACTTTATTTACAACACCCTGGGCTTTCCGTTCGAGACCGCAACCCTCGCTGTCAAATTCATCACCAGCGGCTACCTCGACAAATTCCCTAAGTTGGACGTCCTGCTGCCGCATTCCGGCGGCTGTTTTCCCTATATCGCAGGGCGCTTCGAACACAGCATCAAAAAAGGTGCGGTCGAAGCAGCGTCAAAATTAAAAGGCTCCGTGCGCGACTACATACGCCGCTTTCATTACGACTCGCTCGCGTATTACCCGGAAACGCTGCGCTTCATGATCGAACTCGTCGGCTCGGATCGTGTGGTGATCGGCACCGACAACTACGCCAGGATGGATGTGGATCAACCCAACGCGCTGGTGGAGTCGCTAAATCTGCCTGCTGCCGATCTGCAACGCATCCTGCATGGCAATGCGGCGAAGTTATTGCGGATCTAGCGCAGTTACCGTAGGGCGCAATGCTTCGCTTCAAGTGTTCCCTTGTCCCATTGCGCCGTTTGGATATTGCATTCGGCGCAATAGGATTGCGCCCTACACATTCTCGCTGGGTAATTGAGGTAACAAAGGAATCCAGGCTGCACAACACTGCAACCGCAAAGGCGCAAAAACGCAAAGCAAGCGCAAAGGAAACCAGGTTTCAGTTTTGAATTTCTTTGCGTCACCTTTGCGTTTTTGCGCCTTTGCGGTGAAGCTGTTGAAGTTGATTTCGCGCTCAATCCAGCTTGACCCCCGCCGCCTTCACGATCGGGCCCCATTTGTTGTAATCGTTCCTAAGCTGCGCCGCCAGTTGCTCGGGCGTGCCCGGCGCGGGCTCCGCCCCGCGCACGGTAAGACGTTCGCGCAGATCCTTGTCGGCGAGTGCCTTGTGGATGCCCGCATTGATCCGCTCCACGATGTCGCGCGGCGTCTTGCCGGCCACCAGCATGCCGTACCAGTTCGACGCATCGACCTTGGGCACGCCCTGCTCCGCCATCGACGGCAGGTCGGGCAGCAGCGCAGAACGCTTGGCTACCGTGATCGCAATCGCACGCAGCTTACCGCTCTGCACATGTGGCAGCAGCACCGGCAGATCGGCGATCAGCATCTGGGTGTGGCCGCCGAGCGTGTTGGTGACCGCGGGCGCGGCGCCACCATAGGGCACATGCACGATATCTGTTTTTGTTTCGGTCTTGAAAAGTTCCAGCACCAGGTGCGGCAGACCGCCATTGCCGGTGGACGCCGCGTTGATCTGGCCAGGCCGAGATTTTGCCAGCGCTATCAGTTCTTTCACATTCTTTACCGGCAATGAGGGATGCACCACCATCAGTTCCGGCGTGGTGGTCACCATCGAAACCGGCGCCAGATCACGCAGCGCGTCAAACGGCAGTTTCAAAAAAACATGGGGATAGATGCCCAGCGAGGTGCTCGACAGCACCATCGAATAACCATCGGGCGGCGACTTGGCGACATGGTCTACTCCGATAGTACCCCCCGCGCCGCCACGGTTATCGATGACCACGGATTGACCCATCGCCTCGCTAAACTTCGCGCTGATCATGCGCGCAACGATGTCGAGCGGCCCACCGGGCGGAAACGCGACCACGATGCGCAGTTGCTTCGAAGGATAGCCTTGTGCGCAGACCGTTACCGGCGCCAACACCAATACCATGCCCGCGGCCGCTGCCCGCAATTTAAGATTTGAAGTCATGTGCAATGCCTTAATCGTTGGAAAGAGATTCAAAAGTTTCGATTGTGGAACAATCAATGCCGGAACTCAATCGCGAATTGAGCACGGATGCTGCGGCCCACAGCTCGGGCAGCGTAAAATGCACTACACCCCGATTACACTGAAAGCACTCATGAGCCACGAAGCATCCAACGACAATCCTTACACCCGCGGCATCGCGCAATTTGTGTCGGGCCTTAGCTACGACGCGATTCCCGCCGAGGTCAAAGCGCGCATCAAACTGCTGATGCTCGATGCGCTCGGCTGTGCGCTTTATGGCGCCGATCTTGAGTGGAGCAAAATACTGCAAGACACGCTGACGCGCGTGGATGACTCACGCCGCTGCAACGTGTGGGGCACCGCTCTGAAACTGTCCGCGCCGCATGCGGCACTCGTCAACGGCACGCAGGTGCAGGGCTTTGAACTCGACGACGTGCATCGCGCGGGCGTGTTGCACGTGGGCGCGGTGGTGCTGCCCTCGCTGATTTCGCTTAGCGAAATGAAGCCGGGCATGAGCGGCAAGGCGTTTTTGACGGCCGCCGTCGCCGGTTACGAAATCGGTCCGCGCGTGGGCCTGTGCATGCGGCCCGATCACATCGCGCAGGGTTGGCATTCGGGCGCGACACTGGGCGTGTTTTCTTCCGCAGCCGGCGCTGCGCGCGCCCTCGAACTGGATGTGGATAAAACCGTGCACGCGCTGGGCATCGCCGGCACGCAAGCCGCCGGGCTGATGGCCGCGCAATATGGCGCGATGGTCAAACGCATGCATGCCGGCCGCGCATCGCAATCCGGTTTGTATGGTGCGCTGCTCGCCGCATCCGGCTTCACCGGCATCGTCAATGTTCTGGAAAGCGAATACGGCGGCTTTTGCAGCACCTTTTCGCGCTCGCACGATCGCTACGATCTCAAGGAACTCACCGCCGGTTTCGGCAGCGTGTGGCAGACCATGGGTGTCGCGCTCAAGTTTTATTCGTGTGTGGGCAGCAACCACACCACGCTCGACGCTATACGCGAAATGCAGGCCGAAAAAGCCTTCGGCGCGAAGGATGTGCGAAAAATTTCCGTGCACGGTTCACAGGTGACGATGGATCATGTGGGCTGGAAATACCTGCCGCAGGGGCTGACCTCGGCGCAGTTGAATCTGCCGTATTGCATCGCCACCTGGCTGCTCGACGGCGATTGTTTTGTCGATCAGTTCACCGAGAAAATGGTGGCCGATCCGGCGCGCATGAAGCTTTCCGAAATCGTCGAAGTGCATCACGACGACGCCATCACCCGTCTGGGCGCCAAGTACCGTCACAAAGTGCGCGTTGAAGTGTTTCTGCATGACGGCACACGCATGGAGCGCACGGTCGAATCCGCACGCGGCAGCGAATACAAATTCGCCAGTGAAGCCGATATCGTGGATAAATTCGAAAAGCTGGCAGTTAAGGCATTGCCCCAAACGCAGGTCGAACAGCTGCGCGATGCGATGCTTGGTTTGGATAAACTTGACGATGCCGCCAGGATTGCGCAGTTGCTGGGTAAGCGCTAGGCTATTGTAAGAATTGATCGTACGCATTATCCAAAAATCCCCAACCTCAAAGGCCACCACCATGACTACTCCCTCCGCCGCCGCGCGCACCGAATTCACCCCCACCGGCAAGCTTCGTGTCGGCCTCAACATGAGCAACTTTTTACTGACCGCGAAAGATGCCGCAGGCGCGCCGATCGGACTCGCGCCTGACCTCGGCCGCGAACTCGGCAAACGTCTTGGTGTTGAAGTCGAACTGGTGCCCTATCCCAATCCGGGCTTGCTCGCCGACGACGCCGACAAGAACAAGTGGGATGTAGGCTTTCTCGGCGCGGAGCCGCAGCGCGCCAACGCCATCGATTTCACCGCCGCCTATGTGGAAATCGAAGCGACCTATCTGGTGCCGCCGGGATCTCCTCTCAAGACCGTTGCCGAAGTGGACGCCAAAGGCATGCGCATTGCCATTTCGGGCAAGTCCGCTTACGACCTTTATCTCACGCGCAACCTGAAAAACGCCGAGCTCGTCCGCGAGCAAGGCGCGGATACCGTGTTCAAGAAATTCGTCGACGGCAAACTCGATGCGCTCGCCGGACTGCGTCCGCGGCTGATCACCGATCAAGGCAATCTGCCCGGCTCACGCATCCTCGACGGCAACTTCACCGCCGTGCAACAAGCTGCCGGCACGCCGAAAGGCCGCCCCGCCGCTGCGCAATACCTAAGCGAACTGATCGAAGAGGTCAAAGCCAGCGGATGGGTCGCACGCACCATCGAGAAACACCAGGTGCGCGGACTGACGGTGGCGGCGAAGGCTTAGGACGACAGTGCCGAGTGCTGAGTCCTGAGTTTTGAGTGGTCCAGCACGCAGCAGCACGCTTAACTCACGACTTAACACTCCAAACTAAACACTGCCCGCTAGTTCCCGCGTATCCCCGCCGCCTTAACCACGCGCGCCCACTGTTCATTCTCCGCCTTCATATGCGCTGCGAACTCGGCGGGCGAGCCGCTTACCGCCTCCGAGCCTTCGGCGAGCAGGCTTTTCATCATGTCCGGCGATTGCATCGCTTTATTGACCTCCGCGGCGAGGCGATTAATGATGACTGCCGGGGTTTTCAATGGCGCTATCAAACCATACCAGTTCACCACCACCACGCCTTTGACACCCGCTTCGGCGAAGGTGGGCACGCTCGGCAGCGCCGGCACGCGTTTGCCGGGTGTGACGGCCAGTGCGCGCAGGCGTCCGGAATTGATGTGGGAGATCGATGAAATAATCGTCGGGAACGACGACTGCACGTGCCCGCCCACCAGATCGGCGTACGCCGCGCCCATGCCCTTGTACGGCACATGCGTCATGCGCGTGCCGGTGGCGATTTTGAAGAGTTCGCCGCACATGTGAATGAGGCTGCCGATACCCGACGAGCTGAAATTTATTTTGTCGGGATTCGCCTTTAAATATTGCGCGAATTCCAGTGCCGACTTCACCGGTATCGACGGATGCACCACCATCACATAGCCTTGCGCGGTCACTTGCGCAATCGGCGCGAAATCACGCGCGATGTCGAAGCGCGATTTATACAGCAGCGGGTGCACCACCGTGGTCGCGCTGATCATCAGCAGCGTATGCCCGTCGGGCGCAGCCGCGGATGTGATGTCGAGTGCGATTTGACTGCCCGCGCCGGGCCGGTTGTCCACCACGAACGTGTGTCCGAAAGCTTCACCGAGCTTCACCGAAAGAGATCGCGTAACAGTGTCCATGCCGCCACCCGCGGCCAGCGGCACCAGTGTGCGCACCGGGCGGGTGGGGTACGCCTGGGCGTGAGCGCCGGCGCTCACAGCACCAAGCGCACATGCCAGTGCACCAGTGAGCCCAGCTTTATATACTGTGTAAGCGTTTGTTTTTACGGACACTTTTTTATATACTCCGCTACCTTGAAATTGACGCCTGCGCAACACTGCTGGCGGCTCCAGCCTTCATTGTAGCCGCTCGAAACAAAGGATATGGCTTCATGCGCAGATTTATCAACCGCATTCTACCTGCGGTGGTGTTACTGCTCGCTCCGGAACATGCCACCGGCGCGCAGACGCCGCCGCAAGCGCCAGGTCCAGCCATCGGGTGTAGTGCCAAAACTGCCTGTGAGTTTCAGGTATTCATCGAAAACGACAGTTTCGGCGCGGGCACCGATCGCTATTACACCAACGGGTTCAAGATTGGCGGTGGCGTCGGCGCCGAACCCGTGGTCAATTTTCTGTTTCACGAGCCTGTCAAAACAGTGTTGCGGAAAATCTCCAGGCATCTGGACGATGTTGATCCGGGCGCGATTCAACTCGGATTATTTGCCGGACAAAACCTCTACACGCCCAGGCGCATCACCGTGGCGGCAGCGCAGCCGCTGGACCGGCCATGGGCAGCGTGGCTCTATATCGGCGGCGTTGCGCAAAGCGTGCGCAGCGACCGCTTGCAAACGGTGGAACTCGATCTGGGCATGGTGGGACCCGCAGCTCTGGGAAAACCAGTACAAACCGAATGGCACAAACTGGTCGGTGCCGAACAGCCTTTGGGCTGGGGCAATCAAATCCGCAACGAGCCGGGCGTGCTGCTCGCCTACCTGAGCAAGTGGCGTTATGGCCCGGCGACAGGTCTGCAAGTGGTGCCGCACGCAGGCGCCACGGTGGGAAATGTAATGACGCTCGCACGTGCGGGGGGCATAGTGCGCGTGGGACAAAACATGAGCGGCTTCGGCCCCGATACCATCGAACCCGGCGGCGCCTTATTGCAAAGCTCACGCCTGGCCGATGGCGCGCACAGGCGCCCGGAATGGTATGTATTCGCCGGCTTTGACAGCCGCGTTGTTGGCCGCAACATTTTTCTGGATGGCAACAGCTTTCGCGAGAGCGCAAGTGTGGATCGCCGGGTGTTTGTGACTGATCTCAAAGCAGGTTTTTCCGTACGCCTGCCGCCGCTGCGGCTGTCCGTCACGCACGTCCAGCGCAGCCCCGAGTTCGACACACCCTTGGGCAATAGTGGCATGCAAAAATTTCAGTCCATTAACGTAAGTTGGGAGTTTTAGCCTCACGCCGGAAGCGCAGTACATACGCTGGTAACGTATTGTTGCCACCTTTTGCGGTTTTGGGCAGATGTAACTGCATGAATAATGAGCACCCGCGCGCTAAAAAAGGGTATATTTAACAACTGCGGCAAGCGCCTGCCCGGCGCATTGACATCGTAACCATGAGCCCGCGATTTCACCATCCATGAACCGCTTGCATTCCCTGTTAATCGCCTGCATCGCTTGCGTTATGGTGAGCGGATGCGCCTCCACCGACCCGGATGTTGGCGACTCGGTGTTCGCGCCCACACCGGTGAGCGAGATCTATTCACAAGCGAGTCTGCGAATCATGCTGGCGTTTATGCCAGACCCGCACAAAAACCACTTCGAGCACCCCGAATTGGAATGCACCGGCCCCACCGTGTTCGAGGAACGCGTCGCGCGCATCGGCGCCAAACTGGCTGAAGCGGCCTACCGCACCTATCCCGGCCTCTCGCAACGCATCCCGCGCTTTGTGTTCACCGTTTCCGACAAGATGGAAGCGGGTGTTGCGTCCACTGCCGGTGGACTGATTGTCGTGCTGCGGCCGGTGAGCGAAATTTCATTGTCGGATGATGCGCTCGCCTTTGTCATGGCGCGCGAGCTTGGCCACGTGATATCGCGGCACCATGAACAGAACACCGCCACCAGCATCGCTTTTTCCGTGGCAGCCACGGTATTGGCGCCGGCGCTCAACGTGGCGCGCTTGCTGGCGTTGCTCACATCCGGCACCAGCAGCGCGGCGGCGGCGAGCACGGTCTCCAGCGCGGTCTCCTACGCGAGTTCGCGTGCAGTGATTGCGACCTACGGCCAACGCCAGCGCATGACAGCCGACGGCGTTGCGCTGCGGCTGCTGCCGCAGGCCGGTTATGAAGCCAGAGCTGTGCCCGCCGGATTCGTGGCAGATTGCCCGAAAGCACAGCCAACCAAGTGGCTGCGCGAGCTGCAGGAATCGGTAGCGCTGCTTACGCCGTCTCCGGCCCGCACCAACGACGCGCGTATTGCGGCATCGGCGCCGACACCTCAGCCTGCGGAATAACACGCGCGGCCCGTTGTGCGTCTGATTCAGCGCTACGCTGGTCAGCGCTAAAATGGACTTAATTACCCGAAGTACAGCCTGAGCGCGGATTCGCCGCCGATGATGCGCCGTACCGCGGCATCGGGTACCCAGCGTTTCAGTGCCGCGATGGTGTCGCTGTAGCGCACCTTGGTTTCGAATGCCGCGAACGGCCAGTCGCTGCCCCACAGTAAACGCTCCGCACCGCAGTGTTTCACCAGTTCACGCGCACACGCTTCCGCGACTTCAGGTGACTCCATGCGATAGCCGGCTGACAGTTTGACCCAGGTGCGGCCGCGCGCTACCGAACGCATCACGGCTTGAAAGCCCGCACACGCGACACCCTTGCCGCGCTGCGGGTGACCAAAATGATCGATGACTATTTTCACGCCAGCAGATTCCAGTGCGGCGACCGGCGCTTCGATCAACTCTCCCGATTGATTCAGATGCACATGCCAATCGAGATCAGCAACGCGGCGCAGAAACTTGCGGTACTCGGGCGTGGTGATATCGGGCGGATTCCTGACGTTGCGCCACTGCAAGCGCACACCGGTAACACCATCCGCTTTCATCATGCGCAGGATGTACGGGTCGATGTCCGGCCGCACGATGGCCGTGGTGCGCAGCCGCGGGTGCTTGCGTGTGGCTTCGAGCGAATACTCGTTGTAATCGTCGTAGAGGCTTGCCGCCGCCAGCACCGCGTAACGCACGCCATGTTGATCGAGTGTGGCGATGTACTGCTCGATGGTCGCGTCTTGCGGCGGCTTGTGCCAGGCCGTGGCGCTCAACGGCATGCCGGTGGTGTAGACATGGGCATGTGTATCGACGAGTGGAGCGTCGTGGGTTGAATCAGAATCATTTTGCATGGCGGATTATTTCTCTTCGATCGCTGCAGCACTATTCGATCGCTGCAGCGATGGGCTCAACAATGGGCCGCCACTTGGTGATTTCGGCACGCACGAAGGTTGAAAGATCGGCAGGCGTGCCGCCAAGCGGGCGTGATCCCAGATCACGCAGGCGATTGATGCCTTCGGGGCTCGCAAGCCATGCGTTCGACAGCTTGTTCAATGCCGCTATCGGTTGCGGCGGCATGCCGGCCGGCCCGACAATGCCAAACCAACCTGCTGCCTGATAGCCGGGAATACCTTCCTCACTGATAGTCGGAACGTCCGGCAATGCGGCAAAACGCGTGGCTGTGGAGATGGCGAGCGCCCGCACCCGGCCTGCCTTGATATGCTGGATGTAGGCTGCCGCAAGATCAAACGCGATATTGACCGAGCCACCCAGCAGCTCGGTCATCGCCGGTGCCGAACCCTTGTACGGCACATGGGTAAGCTTGACGCCGGCGTTGCGCTGGATCAGTTCCGCAACCAGATGTCCCATCGACGCGAAGCCCGGGGAAGCGAACGTGAGCTTGCCCGGATTCGCCCGCGCGTGGGCAATCGCCTCATGCAGGGTTTTTACCGGCGCGCCCAGGTTGGCGACGACGATCATCGGCACGTCGCCGAACAGGATCACGGGCGCAAAGTCGCGCAGCGGATCGTAAGGCGTATTCTTGTACATGAGCGGGTTCAACGCCAGCGGGCCGGTGGTGGCGAACATGATGGTATAGCCGTCGTTCGGCGCTTTGGCGACGAGGGTCGCCCCGATGCTGCCATTGGCGCCGGAGCGATTGTCCACCACGAACTGCTGGCCGAGCGCTTGCGTGAACCGCGCTGACATGACGCGCCCCAGCACGTCCGCCGGACCGCCCGCCGGAAACGGCACCACCACGCGCACCGGCCGCAGCGGCCAAACTTGCGCCTGCGCGCCGGGCACGATCCCCGTCACCGCAAGCAGCGCAAGCACTAGCCTGTTGCAGAGCACATGCAGAGCGACAGCGTTCAACGCACGACTAATCAAGAGGTGAGTGTCAGCTTCTGAAACGTATGGCAATCCGCTGGGGCGCGGCCACGGCTCACCGCGAAGGTCCAGGTGACTTCACTCACATAGACGTCGTGTTTCGAATCGACCGCCAGCCCGTGCGGCGCGGCGAAGCTGCCGGGCGCGGTGGCTTCCGGCGTACCCAGGCGCGACAATAGCTTGCCGTCTTTATCAAAAATACTGAGACGCGCATGACGCGCCTTGGTAATCGGGCCGTGGGTGAACGAATGATCACCAACGTGCCACCACAGTTCGGTGACGTAGGCACGGCCCTGCGCATCGAACACCACATGCGTCGGGCGCTGGGTGTCCGTCCACTCTTCCAGAAATTCGCCGTCGGGACTGAAAATCTGGATGCGGTCGCTCTCGCGGTCGCACACGAACACGCGCCCGTTGGCATCTATCGCGATGCCGTGCGGCAAATAAAACTGTCCTGGACCTCGCCCCGGCGTGCCCCACGAGTGCTTGAGTTGCCCGGTCGGTGAAAATACATGCACACGCGCGTTGCCGTAGCCGTCCGACACATAAATGTCGCCCTTGAGTCCGATGGCAATATTGGTCGGTCGATTAAACGGCCCCGCCGAGCGCGCAACCGATGGCGTGGTTGAACCGTCATAGCCGGTGTCGGACGGCGTATTCATGGTGCCCATCGTCATCAACAATTTGCCTTCAGGCGAAAATTGCCGCACCGTATGGTTGCCGTCATCGGTGCAAAACAGCGTGCCGTTGGGCGCGACATAAATGCCGTGCGTGCGATAAGTAAAATCACCGGTGCCCCAGGAGCGTATGAAATTGCCTTTCTGGTCATACACAATCACCGGATGTTCGCCGCGGCACATCAGATACACGCGGTCCTCGCCGTCCACCGCCACCCCGGCCACGTCACGATGCGCGTAACCTTTGGGCAGTTGCTCCCAGCCTTCAACGGCGGAATATTTGAGTTGTTCGTTTGCGGCCATGCCATTCTCCTGTGATGCGTAAATTATGTTAAACGCTCAGCGCCTGTTGACACCATAGCGTCCGGCGCCAATCAGCGCCACCACCAGCCCCGTGAACAGAAAGAAGCCCTGCAACTCCAGCGCCCAGCCACCGCTTCTGCCCAGATCAGTCAACTGCTGTGAATGCGACAACACAATCGCAAAAATCATGTTGACCACAATAATCAGCCCGCCGAGGCGCGCATAAAACCCGAGTATCACCAATAGCGGCGCGATGACTTCGCCGATGTAGACGCCATACGCAACCCACGCCGGCCAGCCTGCGCCAATCAGCGAAGCCTCGATACCGCTCACGCCCTTGACAATTTTTGCATAGCCGTGAAACAGCATGAAAATGCCCAACATCAGTCGCAAGATCAGCTTTCCGAGATCATCCGTCATGTTAATGCTCCTGGCAGATACCGCTCACTGGCACACATGCGCACGCAACTACGCCTTCACCGTCAGCTTCACCAATGCATCGGCACGCTCTTTTTTCTCGAGCTCACGGCAGGTTGCAATTATCGAATCAAACTGCGCGGCCGCAATCGGCAGGCCGGGAATCACTTCCTGCAGGCGGCGCGCCTCTTCGTCGAAATCCCAGATGAACTCGCGCCCGCTGGATTGTTTGGTGTAACTCTTGCCGTCCTTGGTAAAAATGGTAATGCGCGGACCGAACAGTGTCATCTGGTGCGACGGAATGATTGTCACACGTTTCATCAGTTCGAGCACGTCGGGCGGATCGTCCAGCGCGTCGAGCTTGCGGCCTCGCAACGCCGGGTAACCACGCTTGACCACGCCGTAGGCGGTGAAATAAGCGGTGCCGCCCTGTTTCCCTGCGCCGTCTTCGCGCCGGCTGGGAAATGCGGGACTTGGGTATTGCGTTTCCAGCCAGTTCACCACGGCTTCGACGCGGGCAACGTCCTGGTAACGGATGTTGTTTTCCTCGCACAGTTTCGCGCTGACATCGATATGCGCGATGTTGTAACCGGCGATAAAGTAGATGCGATAGAGCGTCTCCAGGAACATCCAGTCGCGGCCGAGGTTGGCGGTAATGGCATCGAGGCTCGCGCGCGTGTCGCCGGTAAAACTGTAGCTGAGCGCGCCTTTGTTGTTGCCTGCGTACGCGTGATAAAAACCGGCATCGCCTTCGAGCACGGTTTCGCCGCCCACATGTCCCGGCTGCGCGAGCGCTACCGCGAGCATGGCGTTGCGCGTAGCCGCTCCCTCGCGCAGCGGCGTGCCGCCGGCACGCGCGGCTTCAAGGTTGCCGGAGGCGAGACTCGCGCACAGCGCAATGGTGCTGTTGACCTGATCTTCGCTGTAACCCATCACCTTCGCCGCGGCCACTGCCGCGCCGAAAATGCCGAACACCGGGCCGGGGTGAAAACCTTGCGACATCACGGTCGGAATAAACTCCGCCGCCATGCGTTCCATCACCTCATAACCTGCAGCCACGCCGGTAAGGTACGCCTTGCCGGACGCGCCCGATGCCTCTGCCGCCACCAGCGCAGCGGGAATAATCGCGGTGTTGGGATGCGTGAGCATGCGAAAGGTGTCGTACTTGCCGCCCGCCAGCGCCAGCTCCGAGTTGGCATAAGCCGCGCCGCCCTTGGTCACCAGCGTGCCATCGACCATCAGCGTTGCGCCTTTTTTTACGCCGCTTTCTTCATCGGCGACCATCTTCACTGCCTGCTTGCCGGCGGCCGTCTTCGAGCCCAGCAGCACCGAGGTGAGTGCATGCAGGGTCACGCCCTTGGCGCGATCAATCACCGCCGGCGGAAGATCTTCATAGCGCAGCGCTGCGACCCATTGCGCCAATTGTCGACTTAGGGATGCCATAGGTTCATTCTCCTGGTTGCTACGGGTTGATAGGACAAACAGCGGCGCGCTGGCTTAAAGGCTAGACATACCATGCGCATTTTACCCGCGCAAGTTCGCTGCCGGTGTTCCGTGCGAGAATAGCTTCGCGCTCGCGGTGATATTGCATAAGTATCTGTTTTAATTATAGTTAAATTTCATGTTGTTCTTCGACGGAAGGAGCAGATCATGCAACGAATAGTTTCGCATTGGATCACCTCGATTTTGATCGCAGCCGGGAGCATCGTGCTGCCGGCACTGCCGGCGGCGGCGCAAAGCGAAATGTCAGGCCTCGCCAGTGTCTCGGGCGCCGTGACATCCGGCACTGCGTTCCGTGCCGCGAAAGTGTATTTCCGCAATACCGAGAAACGCATGCAGTACATGGTCTATACCGCCGGTGGCCGGTATCAGGCCATGCACATGTTCCCGGGCACCTATGAAATGCGCGTCGAAGCGCGCGGAACCATGTCACCGGTTAGCATCGTTGTGCTCAAGCCGGGCGCCAATGTCGCGCCCACCACGGCCCTGAAGCCGGTGGATGCCAGCGGCACGCAAATCGTCGGCATGGACGAAATGTTCCCGCCCGGCGCGGGACGCAAAATCATGGTGGAAACCTGCCTCGGCTGCCACAGCCCCGATATGTTCGGCGCACGCGCATTCCCTGCCGCCGCCTGGGGCACTTACGTGGACATGATGCTGAAGGGCGGCCAGATTCAGGGATTCGCCTCGCCGCAGGAGCGCGAGGAACTGATCGCATACCTGGGCCAGAACTTCGGGCCCGATGCCCGCAAGCGCGCGGTGAAATACGACAAGGAAGTGCCGCTCGACGAAGCGAAACTCGCAAAGGCGATGTACATCGAGTACTACTTCAAGCCCAACGACGACCCCAAGGCAAAGCGCCGTGGACAGGATCCGCACTTCGACAGTCTAGGCAATGTGTGGGTGACCGACCGCAACATTCCCAACCGCATTACCAAACTTGATCCGCGCAGCGGTGAATGGAAGGAATGGCTGCTGCCCCACCCAGAAGGCGACATCCACGGCCTCACCATCGATCGCGAAGGCGTGGTGTGGATTCCCGGCCGCCTGGGCAAACGCAAGGATAAAGACGGCATCCAGTTGATTGCGTTCGACCCGAAGAGCGAGAAGTTCGAGCAGTTTGCGGTAAATCCGGGCAACATAATCACCGACCGCCTGCAGTCACATACGCCGATTGTCGATGGGCAGGGCAATGTATGGGCCACCATGATCGGCGGCGACCGCTTCTACAAGTGGAATAAGCAAACGCGCGCCATCGAAATGTTCGGGCCGACCCCGACGCGTCCCTCCGCACCCTATGGCATCGACATGGACAGTCAGGGCAACATCTGGATGGCGTTGTTTCGCGGTGCGCCGCGTGTCGGCAAGTGGGACCCGAAGGCGCAGCAATTCACTGAATTCGCCGCGCTCACCACCAGCGGCAGAATGCGCCGCGCCAGCGTGGACATGCAGGATCGCGTGTGGTACGGCATCCACGACCGCGGCGTGATTGGCGTGATCGATCCGAAATCCGGCCAGGTCACCGAATACAAGCCGCCGCTGAATTTGTCGCGCCCTTACGATCCGCAGGCGGATTACGAAGGCAATGTCTGGTTCGGTGACGATGGCCAGGGCGGCACCACCATCCGCTTCAACATCAAAACGCGCGAGTTCAGCTATTTTCCACTACCCCAGGTGGCGGATCAGCCCAAGATCGAAATCACGCGTGATGGCGCGGTTTGGTACTGCCCGCGCTCAGGTGCGGAACCCGGCGTGGGCGTGCTCTACCCCGATATGACCAAAGTGAAAACACTGGCGGCCTACTATATCGACTACGACCCGGCGAGTTCGCGCGCGGCATTGCGGCGCAAGTTATCGCAACCGGCGCCCAGCGGTTATTAGCAACGGGTTACGGCTGCGCCTAACCCGCAGCCGAGCGCGCATG
>CAMATZ010000012.1 GCA_945861275.1 Bordetella parapertussis | reverse complement strand
GTCGATGATCGGAACTGGCGCTACTACGGGCGGAGCTGAAACGGGCGCAGCCTGCGGCACCTCTGCTGCCACATCACGTTTAACCAGCACGCGCTTTTTGCGCACTTCGACCTGAATGGTGCGCGCCTTGCCGGTAGTGCTGTCGGATTTTTTTATCTCGGTGGTCGAGCGGCGAGTCAGCGTTATTTTCTTTTTCGCTTCGCCCTGCCCATGAGATTGCTTCAAATAATCAAGCAGTTGCGTCTTATCGCCTTCGATCAGAACGGTTTCAACGGTCAGCGCCTTTTTGACACCGGCCGCTTTTAATTGCTCAATGAGCTGTGCCGGCGGCACGCCGAGCTCTGTTGCGAATTGTGTGACGTTCAGTTGCGCCATGCGATGTGGTCAGTCTGTATCAAGCAGTCATTAAGCGCTAAGCGCCGGATTCCGCGAACCACGGCGCACGTGCCGCCATGATGAGTTCGGCCGCGCGCGCCGCCTCAATGCCAGTCTCTTCGACCAGATCGTCGGTGGCGTAATCGGCAAGCGCTTCCTGCGTACCCACGCCTTTCGAGGCCAGCATTTTGGCGGTGTCGCGATCCATGGTCTCGACCTTCATCAGGTCTTCGATATCATGCTCGACTTTTTCTTCGGACACAATTTCCTGTGTCAGCAGCGCATTGCGCGCGCGGCTGCGCAGTTCATCGACGGTCGATTCGTCAAACGCCTCGATTTCCAGCATTTCAGCACGCGACACGTAAGCCACTTCTTCGAGCGACGAAAAGCCTTCTGCCATCAGAATGTTGGCGACTTCTTCATCGACGTCGAGTTTCTCCATGAACACGGCGCGAATGCCGGTGGATTCTTCATCGCTCTTTTGCTTCCACTCGTCTTCTTTCATGATGTTGATTTCCCAGCCGGTGAGCTCGCTGGCGAGCCGCACGTTCTGGCCGCCGCGGCCGATGGCCTGGGCGAGATTTTCCTCATCCACCACAATGTCCATGCTGTGTTTTTCTTCATCCACCGTGATCTTGCTCACTTCGGCGGGCGCCAGCGCGTTGATCACAAACTGCGCCGGATCGTCGTTCCACAACACAATATCCACACGCTCCTGCGCCAGTTCGCCGGTCACCGCCTGCACGCGCGAGCCGCGCATGCCGACACAGGTGCCGATCGGATCGATGCGCTTGTCTTTCGACAGCACGGCGATTTTCGCGCGCAAGCCCGGATCACGCGCTGCCGCTTTGATTTCCATCAGCCCATCTTCAAGTTCCGGCACTTCCAGTTCAAACAAACGGATGATGAATTCCGGCGCGGTGCGCGACAGGATCAGTTGCGGGCCGCGCATGGCGCGCTCCACTTTCCACACCAGCGCGCGCACGCGGTCGCCCACGCGCAGATTTTCCTTGGGGATCATCTGCTCGCGCGGCAGCAACGCTTCCAGCCGCCCGGATTCGATGATGGCATTGCCGCGCTCCATGCGCTTGATGGTGCCGGTAACCAGATGTTCTTCACGCGCCAGAAAGTCGTTGAGTATCTGTTCGCGCTCGGCGTCACGGATGCGCTGCAAAATCACCTGCTTGGCGGTTTGCGCGCCGATACGGCCGACCTCGAAGCCCGCCAGTGGCTCTTCGATGAAATCACCCACCTTTGAATCGGGCTTTTCCTCGACCGCTTCGTGCAATTTGTATTGGCGTGAAGGCGTCTCGATTTCAATATCGGGCACCACTTCCCAGCGGCGGAAAAACGTGAATTCACCGGTATCACGATGCACCGAGGCACGGATATCCACGTCTTCGCTGAATTTCTTTTTGCTGGCGGAAGCCAGGGCGAGTTCGAGCGCGCCGAAAACGATTTCTTTTTCGACGTTTTTCTCGCGCGCCAGCGCGTCCACCAACAATAAAATTTCACGGCTCATACAAAACTCCTGAATCCTTAAACCACCGGTAACTAAATCACAGGTACTAAGCGTGCCTTGTCGAGGTTGGCCAGATCAAACGTCACCGCCTTGCCTTCCACATCCAATTCCACCTTTCCCGCACGGGTTTGCCGCAATACACCCGCAAAATTACGTTGCCCATCCTGCTGCGGCACACGCAGTTTCACGCGCACCTTGTGCCCGGCGAAGCGCACAAAATCGCGCTCCTTTTTCAACGGCCGGTCCAGCCCCGGCGACGATATTTCAAGCCGCTCGTAACTCACATTCTCAACCGTCAACACGCGGGAGAGATGGTTGCTCACCGCCGCACAGTCGTCGAGGTTAATGCCGCCCAACTTGTCACCACCCGTACCACCGGGTTTGTCACCACCCGTTGCAGCGGGTTTGTCACCACCCGTTGCAGCGGGTTTGTCGCCACCCGTTGCAGCGGGTTTGTCGATATAAATGCGCATCATGCGGCCCTGGCCGGTGCGCTCCATATCGACCAACTCATACCCCATCCCTGCCAACGTTGTTTCCAACAGAACCATTAAATCCATTTAAATCAACACCTTAAAAGTACAAATCCCTCACTTACGTAACCCCCAGAAACAAAAAAAGGGCGAACCGCCCATCGTTACTTGCCCTGCTTTTTGAACCTTTTCCCGCTGCCCCGGAAACAGAGCCTTGAAGTATAACAAAAATTTCCGCCAAGTCCAATACGCTGGCCTTATTTTAGAGCGTAGCCATGCATCAAATATTATTTAAAAACAAATACTTATAAATTTTAGCTGGCACGATACCGAAACGCAGCCTGCACCCGCTACTTGCCATGCGTAGAAAGCTGTATATAATTACAGCCAACTGCAACAGCAAAGACAAACAAAGGTAAAAATATGGAAGACCTCACCGCACGCCAAAAAGAAATACTGCACCTGATTCGTGAACACACCGCCACTTCGGGCTTTCCACCCACCCGCGCCGACATCTGCCGCGCGATGGGCTTTAAATCGCCCAACGCCGCCGAAGACCACCTGCGCGCGCTCGAACGCAAAGGCGCCATCGAAATGCTGCCCGGCGCCTCGCGCGGCATCCGTGTCATGCAGCAATCGGGCATTCCGCTGATTGGGCGCGTGGCCGCCGGCGCGCCGATACTCGCTGCCGAAAACATCGAGGGCCGCTACAAAATAGACCCGCGCATGTTCAAACCGCACGCCGATTATCTGCTCACCGTCAAAGGCGAAAGCATGCGCGACGCCGGCATCCTCGACGGTGATCTGCTGGCCGTGCATCGCACGCCCGACTTTAAATCGGGGCAAATCGTGGTCGCGCGTATCGCCGACGAGGTCACCGTCAAACGTATACAGCGCCAGCGCCACCTGATCGAACTGCTGCCCGCCAACCCGGATTTCAAACCCATTGTGATCAACCCGCGCAGCGAACCCTTCGCCATCGAAGGCATCGCCGTCGGCGTCATCCGCAATGGCGGCATGCATTGAGCCCCGCGCAAGCGGCTCAAAGGAACAATCATGAAATTTGGCTATACCATTATTTACGTGCCGGATGTCGGCGCGTCGCTGGCGTTTTTTGAAAAAGCATTTGGTTTCCCGCGCCGTTTTTTGCACGAGTCCGGCACTTATGGCGAGTTAAACACCGGCGAAACCACCTTGTCTTTTGCCGCACATGCGCTTGGCGCATCAAACATGCCTGAAGGCTACATCGCCGCCGACGCCTCCAGCAAACCGCTGGGCATGGAAGTGGCCTTCGTCACACCGGATGTTGCCGCAGCCCATGCAACTGCAATGTCGGCTGGCGCGCGCGAAATCAAACCGCCCCAGAAAAAACCCTGGGGACAAACCGTGTCTTATGTGCGCTGCCCCGATGGCACATTGGTCGAGCTTTGTTCGCCGATGGCGGGTTAAAACATGACAGCATCTGCACAGCTGAACGCCGTCATCAACCACCCCGCCATCTGGCGCGGCAATGATTTCGCGCCCGTCGCCACCCCCAGCGTGCCCACCGGTTTCGCCGAGCTCGACATCCATCTGCCTGGCGCGGGCTGGCCCACCGGCGTGATCACCGAAATTCATGTCGAACGCCCCGGCATCGGCGAACTGCAACTGGTAATGCCCGCCGCAGCGCGGCTCACACAGGCCGAGCGCTGGCAGGTCATGATCGCTCCACCTTACCTGCCCTACGCACCGGCACTGGCTGCGCACGGCGTCAAGCTGTCGCGGCTGATGCTGATCCGTCCGAAAACCCTTGCCGAACAACTGTGGGCCTGCGAGCAGGCACTGCAATCGGAAAGCTGCGGCGCCGTCATGCTGTGGCTCGACCAGACGCAGGAACGTATTCCCGAAAACGCGCTGCGCCGCCTGCAACACGCCGCCGAACGCCGCGACGTGCTGGCCATGCTGTTCCGCGCCTCGCGCGCCGCCTCCTGCACGCAAGCCGCGCTGCGTCTGCACGTGAGCCGCGAAACCGGCAGCACTGTCGTGCGCATCCTCAAACGGCGTGGCGGCGGCATACCCGCGCCGGTGGCGCTGGATTTGCACCACAACCTGCTGCGCCGTCCCGGCATGGCTCGCCGTAATGATTTTGAGTATGTGTCTCATGTGCATGCGTCCACGCCCGCATTTAGCGCGCACTAACGCTGCTCCCTTAACCGGTTGTCCCCATGTTGTGGCTCGCTCTGCATTTGCCTCATCTTCCGCTGGAAGTGTTCACGCGCGGCGTGCGCGAGGCACAACCGCTGGCGGTTACCTCCGGCGCCGAGACAGACGCCACGGTTGTAGCAGCCAATCGCCCGGCACAGGCGCGTGGCGTACGCGCCGGCATGAGCGTATCCGCAGCCTGCGCACTGGCATCGGGACTGCACACGGTTACCAGAAATCCTGCCAAAGAACATGCCACGCTGGCGCGCATCGCCGCGTGGTCGCTGCAATTTACGTCGTTTGTGAGCATGGACGAAGCGGGCGACGCATCGACAGTTCTCCTCGAAATCGAAGGCTCATTAAAACTCTTCGGCGGCCTCGGCAAACTGCATCAGCACATTGCGCGCGGTATTGCGGAACTGGGTTTCGATGCCAGCATCGCCTGCGCGCCCACGCCGCTCGCAGCGCTTTGGTTCGCGCGCGCGGGCGTGAGCGTGCGTGTGCAACATCGCGATGCATTGCGCCACACACTGGAAAAACTGCCTGCCGATCTGCTCTGTAACAACCAAGCTACTCGCGATCTGCTGGAAAGTTTCGGCGCACGCACGCTGGGCGAGTGTCTGAAGCTGCCGCGCGACGGGCTTGCGCGCCGCGTGGGCCAGCGCCTGCTCGATGACCTTGATCGCGCGCTGGGTCTGCGCCCCGATCCGCGCCTGCCGTTCGTCGCACCGCAGACTTACAGCGCCGCACTGCCGTTGCCTGCGCCGGTCGCGCAGGCCGATGCGCTGCTGTTCGCCGCGCGCCGCTTGCTCGCCGAACTGTGCGGCTGGCTCACCGCCACCGGCCACGGCGTGCAGCGCCCGATATTTGAATTTATTCATGAAAAACAATTAGTGACCGTCATTACACTGGAACTGGCCAGCGCCAGCCGTGATCTCGCTCACCTGACCACCCTGTTACGCGAAAGGCTGGCACGCACCGAATTGCCGTGCGCCGCAATAGAAATCGCCATGGCTTCGGGCAGAGTCGTGCCGCTCGCGTCGCGCAGCCTGTCCTTTTTGCCGGATAACACGAGCGCAGGTCAGGAAGAAAGCGCGTCGCGCCTGGTGGAGAGAATCAACGCAAGGCTCGGCGCAAACACCATCTGCGGGCTAACGCCTCACGCCGATTACCGCCCGGAGCGCGCGTGGCGCGCGTGCAGGCCGGGCGCCGCTGCCGATGCCAATGGCAATACGGCAAGTTCGCTGATGCCTGCACGCCCCTTCACACGTCCGCTATGGCTGCTCACCACACCCAGGCCGCTGCGTGAAACCAACGCAGCGCCACAGGATGATGGGCCGCTGTCACTGCTCGCCGGCCCTGAACGCATCGAAGCCGGTTGGTGGGACGGCCAGCATGTCGCGCGCGATTATTTCGTTGCACGCAATGCTGCGCAGTCGCTGTTGTGGGTCTACCGCGAACGCGACTTTGCCGCGCGCTGGTATGTGCATGGGTTTTTTTCGTGAGGCTGCCACTGCCTGCCATCAGCCCAAAAACCAGCACGGGAATGTCAGGTCAGAAATTTCAAGGGGCGTGATAATTGACTGTTCGTTCGTCGCAGGATAGATTGCAGTTTGACGAAAAATGGTGTTTAAAATTCCTTCATCCCTGCCCGAGACGATCATGACGCCCGAAATAAGCAAACCATTTTGGCATTGCTGCCGCAGCGCGCTGCTGGTTTTGATGGCGCCGCTGGCACTGAATGCAACGGCGCAGGACTATCCCGCCAAAGTGGTGAGAATTATTGTGCCGTTTCCCCCGGGCGGGTCCACCGACGTGCTGTCCCGCCTGATCGCGCAAAAACTCACTGAATCGTACGGGCAAAACTTCATCGTGGAAAATCGCCCCGGCGCGACCGGCACCATAGCCGGCGCATTCGTAGCGAAAAGCACACCCGACGGCCATACGCTGATCATGCATTCAACCAGCAGTTACACCGCGGGATTTCTCTACCGCAAACTGAGCTACGATGCCGCACGCGCGTTCACGCCGGTCATCCGGTGCGCCATCAGCGGTTTATACATGGTCTCCGTCGCGACGCTGCCGGTCAAGAATGTCAAGGAACTGGTTGCGCTCGCCCGCCGGCGCCCCAATGAGGTGACCTATGCAACCGTGGGCAACGGCAGCGCCGCGCACCTGGTCGCAGAAATGTTCAACGCTGCCACCGGCATCAAGACACTCGCGGTGGCCTACAAAGGCTCGGCGCCTGCATTGGTCTCGCTCGCCTCGGGTGAAGTCGGCTTTAGCGTTCTGAATATTCTGGATCCGCAACCGTTCGTGAAGCAGGGCAAATTGCGCGCGCTGGCGATCACCGGCGCCAAGCGTTCGCCCGCCGTACCCGACGTGCCGACCCTGCTGGAGTCGGGCATCAACGTCGAGGCAAACCTGTGGACGGGCCTGTTCGCGACGGCCGGCACTCCGCCGGTCATCGTGAGCAAGCTCAATGCGGAAATCACGCGCTACATCAACGCGCCGCAAACGAGCGCGTGGCTGATGAACAATCTGGGCGGCGAGTTTTCCCCGCACACCCCGGAACAGTACAGTGAATTTCTGGTGGCGGATCTCTCGGGCTGGCAGAAAATCATCAAGCAGATCGGGCTGCAGCTGGATTGACGTTATGTAGCACTGTTCGCCTGGAAAGATAATATCTTGGACGCGGTTTTGCCTGCGGCCAGCAGCACCGGATCCCAGACGGGCGAGAACGGTGGCGCGTAGGAGAGATCCATGCCGCCCACCTCGCCACCATCATGCCGTTCCACAGTGCAGTGGCAAGGACGTCGATGCGCTTGCCTGCGCCCTCCCCGCCAATGATTTGTGCGCCGAGCATGCAACCGGTCCCGCGCTCAGCCACAATTTTGACTTTCATCGGCTGCGCCCCAGGGTAGTAGTCCGCGCGGCTTGATGCCTCTGTAATCACGCCGATACCTGCGGCCCGCGCCAGTTCTGCATTGGGGCGTACCCCAAGTCCGATCACCACAAGGTCTGCTGCTACTGGACCCGCCGCGATTTCGACAGCAGTGACGCGTCCGTCGACCTTGGTGAATCCGGTAACTGCAGTGCCCAGTCGCATTGCGATACCGTCGAGCACAAAAGTAAGGGAATGCAGACGCAAACCCCCGACACACAATCAGCTTTGTGCGCTAACGCACGGATAACTTTGCGATCGGGATTTATTCTGCGCCCATGGAAATTGGGTGACGTGGTTGATCTCCTCGCACCTATTCACATGTGCATGGCAAATGCCATGCAACGAAATCTGCTGCCGCTGCATTCAACCACCATTCGTCAAAAGGACACATCCATGAACAAGCTCTTAAGAAACACGCTAGCGGTGGCCGGATTGGCTATCGCCCCCCTAGCGGCCGCCCAGGTCATTTTTTACGAACATGAAGGCTTTGCAGGCCGCACGTTCAACACCCATCAGCAGATCGACAACTTCGCGCAGTATGGCTTCAACGACCGCGCTTCGTCGGTGGTAGTTGCCGCCGACCGTTGGGAAGTCTGCGAAGACGCCCGCTTCAGCGGCCGCTGCGTCGTTCTGCGTCCGGGCCGTTATTCATCGCTGGCTGCGATGGGCCTTAACGACCGCATTTCGTCGGTGCGCATCGTCAGTCCGAATGCGCGCGTCGACGACTATCGCTATGCACCTGCTCCCGTGGCAGCACCGGCGCCGGGCGCAGCACAGATCACCTTTTACGAGAACGCGGGCTTTGCAGGACGCTCTTTCACCGCAGATCAACAGGTTCGCGATTTCGGGCGTTTTGGCTTCAATGATCGCGCCTCGTCGGTGGTGGCGGCCGGCGACCGCTGGGAAGTTTGCGAAGATGTCCGCTTCAATGGCCGCTGCGTTGTCCTGCGTCCGGGCCGCTATGCGTCACTGGCTGCGATGGGCCTGAACGACCGCGTTTCATCGGTGCGGCGCCTGACCCCGAACACCCCCATCGACAACGCGCGTTACGCACCTGCTCCCGTAGTGGCACAGGCGCCTGCGCAGGCACAGATCATCCTTTACGATAACGAAGGCTTTTCAGGCCGCAATTTCCCCATCAATCAAGAGGTCGGCAACTTCGCGAATCTTGGGTTCAATGATCGCGCCTCGTCGGCAGTGGTGCTCGGCGGTCCGTGGGAAGTTTGCGAACATGCCGGGTTTAATGGCCGCTGCATGGTATTGCGTGCGGGCAGGTATCCGTCGTTGGCGGCTATGGGCATGACCGACAGTATTTCATCGGCGCGGATGGTGACGGCGAACACGCGAATTGAGAACAATCGTTATGCGCCCGCACCGGTTGCAGTCTACGACAACCGCCGGCGTAACAACGAGCGGGTGTATGAGGCAACCGTCACTTCAGTTCACGCGGTAGTCGGCCCTCCCGAACAGCGCTGCTGGATTGAGCGCGAACAAGTCAGCCAGAGCCCAGCCAGCAAACTCAACCTTCCCGGCGCGATCATCGGCGCCGTAATCGGCGGCGTTCTAGGTCATCAGGTTGGTGCCGGACGCGGCAAGGATATTGCCACTGTCGGCGGCGCAGTCGCGGGCGGCGCGGTGGGCGCCAACGTTGGCCGCGGGGGCAGCGCACCGCAACCACAAGATGTCCAGCGTTGCGAAAACGTACCCAGCCAGGCGCGGGCCGACCACTGGGATGTCACCTACAATTTTCGGGGCCAGGAGCATCGCATACAGATGACCACGCCCCCTGGCGCCACGGTGACGGTGAACGAGCAGGGTGAGCCGCGCGCTTAGTCTTTACCGCTGACCGCGCATTCCGTCAGCGCGGAATCGATGATTCCGCGCTGATGGCGAAACCAACCAAGCTACCTCATTGGGAGACACTATGAATCAACTTACCATCGACAAGCCACGTACTGCGGCGATACTGCTGCAGCAGCATGAACTGCCGCCCCTGCCCTACGGCTATGCGGAACTGGAACCGGTGATCGACGCGCGCACCATGACGCTGCATCACGACAATCACCATGCAGCCTATGTTGAGAAGCTCAACACGGCACTCGAAAAATTTCCGGACTTTCGGCAATATTCGGCCTTGTGGCTGCTGCGCAACCTGGACAAAGTGCCCAGAGAAATTCGCACTGCCGTTCGCGACAATGCCGGAGGCCACGTTAATCACAGCCTGTTCTGGCGTGCCATGAAACCCGGTGCGGCTGGCGAATCCGGCGCACCCAAAGGACTGCTGCTTGACGCGATCAACCGCGACTTTGGCAGCGTCGCAAAGTTCAAGACCCAGTTCGAGAAAGCGGGCGCCCAGTTGTTCGGCGGTGGTTGGGTATGGCTGGCGCGAACCTTGCAGAATGGCGGCAAGCTTGAAGTGATCACGACTTCTGGCCATGAACATCCTATGAAGCAGCAACACTATCCGCTGCTGCTGAACGACGTATGGGAGCACGCGTATTACCTGCGTTATGAAAGCCGCCGCGCCGAGTATCTGAAGGCGTGGTGGGCGGTTGTGGATTGGGCGCAGGCTGCGCGTTGCTTTGAAATATCCGGCCGCTCCGCAGAGGAGCGCTGGGAAGCCGAAGGCGGACAGCACCTCGCAGCGCAGGCGCCACGCTCTGTACGTTAACAGACGGATAGCGGGCCGTTTGCGCCGTAAGCTCAAGCATCACAACAACAACCCTCGTACCACCCAACCGTAAAAGGCCTGCCAATGAACTGGGATCGAATTGAAGGTAACTGGAAGCAACTCAAAGGCAACGTTCAGCAGCAGTGGGGCAAGCTCACCGACGATCATTTGAACGTAATCGCAGGCAAGCGCGATCAGCTTGCCGGCAAGATTCAGGAAGTGTACGGCATCTCCAGGGACGAGGTAAATAAGCAATTGTCCGACTGGCAGAAGCTGCAGAAGGGCCCTTCCGCACCCCGCGCCTAAACCATTATCGCCAAACTTCACGAGGTACCACCATGCTTTATACGATTGCTGTTGTCCTGATCATTCTCTGGCTGCTGGGAATGGTCACCGCTTACACCATGAGCGGATTTATTCATATCCTCCTGGTCATCGCCATTGTGATGGTTCTGCTGAGGGTCATCCGCGGTCAATCACCTTTGTAATCGAATTAAAATATTACTTATAAATCAAGGAGTTATATTATGCATACCGCAATAGAAACTTTCGCCTCCAACCCCGCAAACGCTCACGGCGTCAAAGCCCTGCAGCAGAGCAAGGACAAACTAATGACCGACCTGAAGACCGTTGTGGCTGACGCACAGGCACTGTTGAAGGAAGCGGTGGACACTTCCGCTGAAGGCTTTTCCGCAGTGCCCACGTATCTGGAAGACCGGCTGAGCGCGGTGAAATCCAATTTCCAGAGCGCAAAAAACACCATCGAGAGCAAGGCTAAACAGGCGACGGCGGTAACCAATGTATATGTGCAGGAAAATCCGTGGAAGTCGCTGGGGTTCGTCACCGCGGCGAGCGTGATTGTCAGCGTCTTGCTGGTCAGCACCTGCGCATCGACCATGGGCAAGAACCGGAAAGATTGAAAATGAAACACAAGCAGCAAAAATTGTCCGCCGGCAAAAGCGCAGCGCTGTCCGATATCCAAACCCTGCGCAAGCGTGCCCGCCAGAATATCGAACGAGGTGCGGTTACCACGGGTTACGCAGCGGATCGCAAAGAAGTGATCGGGCTACTCAATGGAGCGCTTGCGACGGAACTGGTGTGCGTGCTGCGCTACAAGCGCCATTTCTTTACGGCCAAGGGCATACACGCCGATCCGGTCAAAGCAGAATTTCTGGCCCACGCCAACGAGGAAATGGCGCATGCCGATCAACTCGCAAAGCGCATAGTCGAATTGGGCGGCTCTCCCAACTTCTCACCGGATGGTCTGAGCGAGCGCAGCCACGCTGAATACGTCGAAGGCAGCACGCTCAACGCGATGATCAAGGAAGACCTGATCGCGGAACGCATCGCCGTTGAAAGCTATCGCGAAACGATTGCTTATCTGGCTGACCGGGATCCAACGACGCAGAAAATGCTCAAGGAGATACTCGCCATGGAGGAGGAGCACGCCGATGATCTCGCATCACTGCTTGAGGGCATAAAGTCGTGATGCGGAAGTTTTGTGAATGGGTGTGCCAGGAGGTTCTCTCCGACCCATAGCATTCAATCGCGTTCGAAGCAGGCGATGATCAGACTTAAATTCTCAATAGACCTTAACTATGAAATCGCCAATCAAGCCAGCGATTTCATTTTTAATATCCACGCAGCGCAAACCGCGCACCAAAGGGTTGTTACCGAGAGCCTGGATGTCACACCGTCCTTGATCCCCGTGGTCTACCCGGACCCGGCCAATGGCACGCGCTTTATGCGGCTCAAGGCAGATCCCGGGCACCTGGCCATTCGCTACGCGGCGACGGTCGATATCGACCACTACATCGAGTCGCCCGCGCGTATCGAAGAAGTCCCGATTGCGCAGCTGCCAGCCTCCGTACTGGCCTATATCTATCCCAGCCGTTATTGCCAGTCCGACCGCCTGCGCCGCTTCGCCGCGCGCGAATTCGGCCATCTGCGGCAGGGCTATTGGCGGGTACAGGCGATTCAGGACTGGGTAAAGCTGCGCACCGTTTTCCTGTCGGGAAGTTCGAATGACAGTACCTCGGCAGCCGATACGCTGATAGAGCAGGTCGGTGTCTGCCGCGATTTCGCCCACCTGATGATTGCGCTGTGCCGGGCGGTCAATATCCCGGCGCGCTTCGTTACGGGAATCGACTATGGCGCCGATCCGGCCATGGGTCCCACCGATTTTCACGCTTATGTTGAGGTTTTTGTGGGTGACCGCTGGTACTTGTTCGATCCAACTGGCGTCTCACCGTCAATGGGTTTGGTACGGATTGGCACGGGTCGCGACGCCGCGGATGTGTCATTTGCCACCCTGTTTGGCGCAGTGATTTCAGCGGCGCCGGTGATTCATATCGAGGCGGTAGAGGACGCCGTCAACGGATTTGTCCAGCCGCGCTATTGCGTCGATGCTGTGTCCAGCATAGCTGCCGCATAGACGCTGCTCGTTGGTGCGGCGGCGAACAGACGGTGATTGCTGTCGACACTATTCTATGTTCCTGGCGTGAATTCATTAAAGCGATTTCCCGAAGCATTCAGATATTTTTTATTTACTCAGGGGATACAAAATGAAATCGATGATGCCGTTTGCTGTTGGCGCTTTAGCGGTAGCGGCACTGTTGCCGCTGACAGCGTCCGCTCTGGACGCACGAAATCACGGTCATCTCCTCGACCCCTATGGAGAAATCGACAGCGGTTTTACCACCGGACTGTGCTGGCGCTGGCGCAACTGGACGCCAGCCCGTACAGACTGGCTCTGCGAGATGGCCGCGCGATTTGCTTATGCGCCGGCAACTACACCGCTACATAAGCCCGCAGCTAAACCCGCCGTTCTCGTGGACATAATCGCGTCACTTCCGGTAGCGCCTGAACCTGTCCCGGCGCAATGAACGCCAAGGTCATCACGTGCCTGCAACCTGAAAACGACAGTAGTCGTTCGGTAAAAACCCCCATTGCATGGCGAGATCGCAGTCGTCGCAGTGAGCATTCTCTGAAATATTGTTTAAAAACAATCACTTGAGGTTTATCTGTGCATACCGGAGACTAAGGACCGAGCCCGTGCAAGCCGCAAAATGCTATCTGTGCGGTAGCGCACAGATAGCATCCGCGAAAAAAGCAATGATCGTAATCATTTGTAGTTCCGCCCCGGACAGGCGGGGCTACCGTGCGGCTGTTCGGGTTTGAAATCTTCCGTTAACAGCCCGGCAGCGCAGTTGTCCTCTATGGATTGTTGTATGGTTTTCACAGTAATCACCATGCCCAAAACAGAAATCTCCTCCCCTGTGCGCCAACAAGATGGCCGGTAATTTGTTCTTGAAAAACAACCACAAATTTGTGGCTTTGGTTGTGGCGGTGATCCTGCTGGTCGGTGTGACGGCACTGGCGTCTTTGCAGATTTTCAGCCAGGTCGAGACGACAGCATCGGAGCAGAAGAAATCCATAAATACCCTGGTTCTCACGAATGCTTTGCTAAGTGACATGGTAGATGCCGAAACCGGTCAGCGCGGCTTTTTGTTGACCGGCGAAGAAGCCTATCTGAAGCCGTACCTGGCAGTGCATGCTGGTATCAATGGCCAACTGAAAGAACTGCGTGCGATTGAGTCAACCCCTGCTGCGCGCAAACATCTGGAGGCGCTTACGCCATTGGTGGAGGCCAAACTGGCGCAACTGTCGCAGACCATAGAGTTGCGCCGCCGCCATGACGCCACTACCGTTCTGGCGGATGCAAGCAGTCATAAGGGCAACCAGTTGATGGAGTCGATCCGTGCCGAAATCGGAGGCCTCATTCATGACGAAAAACTCTTACTGGAGCAGCACGATGCAAATCTCCGGGTGAATATGCGTAACTTGTTTGCGCTTATCGTTACCGCCAGCCTGTTTACGCTGCTGCTGGCGATATTCTTTGCTTACCTGATCTATCGGGAATCACAGCAACAAGTCAGGAATCTGCTTCACATTGAAACAAAGCGTTTGCTCGACATTCAGGAAGATGTGAATAAACAACTGCAGTTGACCAACATCAACCTGCACATCAGCGAGGAAAGGCTTGCGGTTACGCTCAACTCCATCGATGATGCCGTGATCGCCACCGATGCCGAAGGCCGTGTGACGCTGCTCAATCCGCTGGCCGAACGGCTCACCGGCTGGACCCGCCTGGAAGCGGCCCATCACCCGATAGAGGATATTTTTCACATCATCAACGCGGATACCCGCGAACCCTACCCGGTCCCGGTGCGGGAAACACTCTCGAACGGCACCACGCTTAGCCTCGCCAATCACACCATAGTGATCGCACGCGACGGCAGCGAATGCGATATCGCCGACAGTTGCGCGCCGATTCGCGACCGCAACGCTCAGGTGGTCGGCGCGGTGCTGGTGTTCCGCGATGTCACCGAACGTAAACGCCTGGATAAGGTGCTGCACGAAAAGAACACCGCGCTGGAACGCGCCTCGGCTGTCGCGGACAAAGCCAATCTCGCGAAATCGGATTTCCTCTCCAGCATGAGCCATGAACTGCGCACCCCGCTCAGCGCCATCCTCGGCTTTGCCCAACTCATCGATTCCGGTTCACCGTCACCCACGCCCTCCCAGAAGCGCAGCACCGAGCAAATTCTCAAGGCGGGCTGGTATCTGCTGGATCTGATCAACGAAATTCTCGATCTGGCATTGATCGAGTCCGGCAAGCTGTCGCTGTCGATGGAGCCGATGTCGCTGAACGACGTCATGGTCGAATGTCAGACCATGATAGAACCGCAGGCGCAAAAGCGCGGCATCCGTGTGACCTTTCCTGAGTTCGAAGGGCCCTGTTTTGTCAAAGCCGACCGCACGCGGGTGAAACAGGTGCTCATCAACCTGCTTTCCAATGCGATCAAATACAATGCTGCGGGTGGAATTGTCATGGTGAGCTGGACCAAGCCTGCCCCGCAATGCATACGCGTGAGCATCAGAGACACCGGCGCAGGATTGACATCGGAGCAACTCGCGCAACTGTTCCAGCCGTTTAATCGTCTCGGACAAGAGGCCACCGTGGAGGAAGGCACCGGCATCGGCCTGGTGATGGCCAAGCGGTTGATCGAATCCATGGGGGGCGCCATCGGCGTGGAAAGCAGCGTCGGTAACGGCAGCGTGTTCTGGATTGAACTGAGCCTGACGGCTGAACCGCTACTTGCCGCCGAAGCGGCGCACCTTCCCACTGCCGTTGCGGCACACTTGCAAGCCAATGCCGCGTTTCGAACCCTGCTCTATGTCGAGGACAACCCGGCCAATCTGATGCTGGTCGAAGATATCATCGCGCGCCGGCCGGACATCAAAATGTCAAGCGCGCTGGATGGGTTAAGCGGCATCAGGATGGCATTGGCCTCCTTGCCCGACGTCATACTGATGGACATCAATCTGCCCGGCATGAGCGGCATTCAGGCGATGCAAATCCTGGCGCAAGACCCCGCTACGGCGCACATACCGGTGGTGGCGCTGAGCGCGAATGCCATGCCGCGCGATATCGAAAAAGGTCTGGAGGCGGGATTCTTTCGTTACCTCACCAAACCGATCAAGGTCGACGAGTTCATGGAGACGCTTGACATCACACTCAAATTCGCGGAACAGCAATCCCGTAACGCGGCCCGCACACACCTGGAGGAAAAAGCATAATGCTCAGTCTACACAGTGCGCCCGATATTCTTAACGCCAGCATCCTGATTGTTGACGATCAGGAGTCCAATGTCAGTCTGCTGCAGCAATTGTTGACCGAAGCCGGCTACACTTGCGTGACCTCCACTATGAATCCACGGGAGGTGTGCGCGCTGCATCGCAAAAACAGCTATGACCTGATCCTGCTCGATTTGCAGATGCCGGAAATGGACGGGTTCGCGGTGATGGAGGGGCTTAAAACCAACGAGGCCGACAGCTACCTGCCGGTGATCGTGCTCACCGCCCAACCGGGTCACAAGCTGCGCGCATTGCAGGCCGGCGCCAAGGATTTCATCAGCAAGCCGTTTGATCTGGTCGAAGTCAAGACGCGTATCCACAACATGCTGGAAGTGCGGTTGCTATATAAAAAACTAAATGAATACAATGAGTTATTGGAAAAAACCGTGCAGGAACGCACGGCTGAGCTGCGCGAAAGCGAAGCGCGCTACCGCAGCCTGACCGAACTGGCGTCGGATTGGTACTGGGAGCAGGACGAGAGCGGCGCCTTCACCAAGGTGTCGGGTCCGGTGCTGGAAATGCTGGGCATCCAGGTTAACTCGATTGCGGGTGAACCGGGCAGTGCCAAGCCGGCCGGCTGGAATGAAGCGGAGCGTGAAGCATTGCAGGGTAAGATTGCCGCACGCGAGCCCTTCCTGGATTTCGCCTTCAACCGCGTCAATAGCGACGGCTCGCAGCAACAGTTTCGCGTGAGCGGACAGCCGATGTTCAATCAGGCCGCCCGCTTTGTCGGTTATCGCGGCATCGGCGTTGAAGTCTTCGCAAACTAATGGACCGTCACGCCGCAATGCCTACGCCTCATAGCCCCAATCAAAACCACCTGCTGGCCGCTCTGCCCACGGCGGACTTCGAGCACCTGGCCCCGCATCTGGAACTGGCGCCGATGCCGCTCGGAGAATACCTGTATGAGCCCGGCGAACAAATGCGCTACGCCTATTTCCCCACCACCGCCATCGTCTCGCTGCACTATGTAACGGCGTCCGGTGCATCAGCCGAGACCGCAGGGGTGGGTAATGAAGGCGTCGTCGGTGTGGCGCTGTTCATGGGCGGAGAAACCACATCCAGCTCTGCCGTGGTGCAGACCGCGGGCCACGCCTACCGGCTGGAAGCCCGCTTGCTGAAGCAGGAATTCAATCGCGCCGGCTTCATGCAACGCTTGCTGCTGCGTTATGCCCAGGCGCTGATGACACAGATGAGCCAGACCGCGGCCTGCAATCAGCACCATACGCTGGAACAGCGGCTGTGCCGCTGGCTGCTGCTGACGCTGGATCGCGTCTCCTCACAGGAGTTGGTGATGACGCAGGAACTGGTTGCCAGCATGCTCGGTGTGCGCCGCGAGGGCATTACCGAGGCGGCCGGCAACTTGCAGCGCTCAGGGTTTATTCAATACCGCCGCGGCCATATTTCAGTGGTTAAGCGCGCGGGGCTGGAGGCCGCCACGTGCGAGTGCTACGCCGTGGTCAAAAAGGAAATGGGCCGTCTGTTATCGGACGTGCAGCACCGTCAGGGCGCTCCCGCCAGTGTCCGCTAGTGTAGTGTCCCTTAAATAACGTGACAGACTTTCCGGCAGCCAGCGTAGGGCGCAATCCCATTGCGCCGAATGCGGTTTGCAAAGTAGCCATGCGGCGCAATAGGGACAAGGGAACACTTGAAGCGAAGCATTGCGCCCTACGCGCTGTAAAGTTATTTGAAGGACACTACACTAGCCTCTCCCCGCTGCACCGCGGCAAGCGGGTGCCTGCCGCTCCTTTCGTCCCATCGCACGTGAACCTCACGCGTTACCTGGAGTAGGGAAATGTCCAATGAAGTTCGCGTGGCGGCAAGTCCTGATAATGCAGGTGCCATGGATATCAGCACCGAAGTTCTGCGTCAGGAGAGCCTGCTCAAGACCGGGGCATTGCAGAATGCGATTCTCAACAGCGCGAACTTTTCGAGCATTGCAACCGATGACAAGGGCGGGAAAGCGGCTGCCGTCCTTGCGGATGTAGGTCAGCTCGTAGATATCCTCGATGCCGCGTGAGGCCTTGAACACCAAGGCCTCAAAGCCCGGCGTGATCGGCGTTGACAACTCGGCGCTCAGCGCTTTGGCGCGCGCGATCACCTCCTGCGGATCGGAAATGTCAGCCGGCGTGATCTTGTTCATCACCTCGGCGGCCGTGTAGCCGAGCATACGTTCCGCGCCGACGTTGAAGATCTGAATTACGCCTTTCTCATCCGTGGCGATGCTGGAGAAGTTGGCGCTATTGAAAATGGCGTCTTGCAACGCACCCGTTTTGAGCGGTGTTTTTTGACGCTGAAATTCCATTTTACCGTCAGTGCCAGCCTGCGTTTCGCCAGCGCCATCAGCCGCACCGGTTTTCGGCGTGACTTCATCTGCACTCACTGGCATGGGAATACCTTCGTCAAATTTACAACCACCGGCATGCCAAAAAAAGCTGGCGTCATGCAGCGCGATTAATCTCGCTCAGGCGTTGCTGCCAGTCTGTGAGCTCATGCACTGCTTCGTATTCCGTGGTGCCGTACGATTCCTGGATACGGCTGGTGAGTTGATCCTCGGTAAGATCGTCCCATTGCTCATTGACGTTACCTTTGAGCTTCATCCAGTTGTCTCCGATGTTATCCCAGTTCATTTTATTTCCTTTCGATTTATCAGCAGTAGAAAACCCAAGTCAATGTGCCGGCAATACCGCCTTACTTCTTGATGCTCATTTCATTACCCACAATGCGCACACCTTCGACGCCGCGGGCCACTTCGACGGCGCGGTCGACCTGACTCTGATTGTCGACGAATCCGCTGAGCTGGACTTCGCCTCTGCGCGTCACCACCGCGATGTCGAAACTCTTGACGCTTGCATCGTTAAGCAACGCGGTCTTGACCAGGGTCGTCGTAACGCCATCATCAACCTTGTTGCCTATTGTCGTCACCGCGCCTTTCATGCTCACTTTATTGTCTATGCCTTTGACGCCTTCCACTGCGCGCGCCACCGCGATCGCGCGATCCACCTGCATCAGGTTATCCACAAAGCCGCTCAACTGGACCTCGCCTTTGCGGGTTTCGACCTTGAAATCAAAACTTTTAATGCCCGGATCCTCAAGCAATGCGGATTTAACCCGCGCGGTAATCACGCTGTCGTCAATTTCAGTCCCCACCGACGTGCTCGGTGGCCGCGCGCCGACTGTTTCCGGCGGTTTGTTGCAACCCGCGACGAAGATCACCGTTGCGCTTGCAATTGCTGTATACAAAACAACTGATGTAAGCTGGGATTTCATAAGAATTTCTCCATTTGCGGTTAAGGGTTCGTGACCATGGACGCAACCTTCCGCCATCTGGCGCTACATCTCTGTGCGCTGGCGCACGTAAGAACGGGGTTAATACTGTCAACATGCATGAAAAATCGGTGGTACGAATCCATCCGGTTACGGCGTTCGATGGCATCAAGGCACAGCTACAGGACGGTGTGCGGCGAACGCGGGGCGATGCATCGCGTTTAGGGTGATCTGAAGCAAGGCGCGGCAAGGTCATGTCGCAGAAGGAAGTCTGAAAATTGAAATTGAGCGGTGACACTATTCGCGGCGCCCTGCGCCACCTGGCAGCGCGCATTCTCGGCAAACATCCAGCGCGTCATGACACCGGCGACGAGCCTCCGCTGCGAGCCGAACTGTTTAGTGCCGAGCAAATGGAACGGCATGGCAAGACGCTGGCGGGCCTGCACCGATTGCGCTCGCGGCACGCGCCCGATAAACTCCTCGCGCGCCTGGCGGAAAACGAGCATGTGCTGCTGGAAGCCTGCAACCTGCTGACGGCGGCGGTCAAGGCCAACCGCCGGATTTCGCCAGCCGGCGAATGGCTGCTCGATAATTTTTATCTGATCGAAGAGCAGATACGCACGGCGAAACGGCATTTCCCCGCGGGTTACAGCCGGGAGTTGCCGCGTCTGGCTCAAGGCCCATCGGCTGGATTGCCGCGCGCGTATGACATCGCGTTGGAGGCGATTTCGCATGGCGACGGCCGCGTGGATGCGGAAAATCTCAGCCGCTTTGTAGCGGCCTACCAGACGATTACAGCGCTCAAGTTAGGCGAGTTGTGGGCGATTCCAATCATGCTGCGCCTTGCGCTTGTCGAGAATCTGCGCCGTGTCGGCGCACGAGTGGCCGCCAGCACCCTGGACCGCGACCGCGCCGATGCCTGGGCGGATCAGATGATGGAGGTCGCCGAGAAGGATCCGAAGAGCCTGATTCTGGTGGTTGCGGACATGGCGCGATCACATCCACCGATGGCCAGTTCGTTTGTCGCGGAGCTCGCGCGACGCCTGCAGGGTCAGAGCGCTGCGTTGGCATTGCCCCTGACCTGGATTGAACAGCGGCTCTCCGAATCCGGCCTGACGATCGACCAGTTGGTGCAGTCGGAGACGCAAAAGCAGGCCTCCGGCCAGGTTTCTATCAGCAACAGCATCGGCAGTCTGCGCTTTCTGGGCGCCATGGACTGGCCCACGTTCGTCGAAACGATGAGCGGCGTCGAGCAAAAGTTGCGGGACGATCCCGGCGGCGTTTACGCGTTGATGGATTTCGCCACACGTGACCGCTACCGCCACGCGGTCGAGAAGATTGCGAAAGTGAGCCGTCTATCCGAGGGTGAGGTCGCGCACAAGGCGATTGAGCTGGCACAGGAAGGCACGGCCAGCGCGAAATCCAGGGACGGTAACGCTAATGATGCTCGTGCATCGCACGTGGGCTACTACCTGGTCGATAAGGGTCTGCCACAGCTCGAACGCGCGACCGGAATGCGTTTTTCGATCCCTGAGACGATGCAGCGCGCGTGCCGCCGGTTTCCTTTGCTCCTCTATCTGGGTAGCAGCGGGCTGCTGACGGTTGTCTTCAGCGCTGGCTTACTGGCAAGCGCAGATACCGGTGAGCTGGGCGGCTGGGCGCTTGCACTGCTGGCGATGCTGGTCTTTTTTTGCAGCGGCCATCTGGCCATTGCGCTGGTCAACTGGGGGACCGCTTTGCTGGCGGCGCCGCGGCCGTTACCGCGACTGGATTTTTCCAGGGGAATTGCGGCGGATTGCCGCACGCTGGTGGTGGTGCCAACCCTGCTCACAAGCGCTCAAAGCATCGAGGATTTGATCGAGGCGCTTGAGGTGCGGTTCCTGGCAAACCGGGACGCCAATCTGTACTTCGGCCTGTTGACGGATTTTCGGGACGCAGCCGTGGAAACGCTGCTGGACGACGAAATGCTGTTGTTGCTGGCGCGGAACCAGATCGACGCATTAAACGAAAAATACCGCAATGAACAGAGTGGAAACGGCGACCCTTTCTTTCTGTTTCATCGCCCGCGACGGTGGAATAGCGCGGAGGGATTGTGGATGGGTTACGAGCGTAAACGCGGGAAGCTGGCGCAATTGAATGCGCTGCTGCGCGGTAGCGGAAAAGAACATTTCTCGTTGATCGCCGGCACCACGCACCGGTTATCCGGCGTCAAGTACGTCATCACCCTGGACACGGATACACAGCTGCCGCGGGATGCGGCGCGTCAGTTTGTAGGCGCGATGGCGCACCCCTTGAATCGTGCGTACTACGACCAGACCCTGCAGCGGGTGACCGAGGGCTATGCCATCCTGCAGCCGCGCATGGCGGTAAGCCTGCCGGGCGCTAACCGCTCACGCTATGCGCGGCTGTTTGGAAGCGAGCCGGGCATCGACCCGTATACGCGCGCCGTTTCCGATGTTTACCAGGACCTGTTTGGTGAAGGCTCGTTCATCGGCAAGGGAATCTACGAGGTTGACACATTCGAGTGTGCGCTCAAAGGGCGCTTCCCGGAAAACCGTATCCTCAGTCACGACTTGCTGGAAGGCTGTTATGCACGGGGCGCGCTGCTGAGCGACGTGCACTTGTACGAGGAATATCCGTCGCGCTACGATGCGGATGTCAGCCGGCGTCACCGCTGGATACGCGGCGATTGGCAGATTGCATCGTGGTGCCTGTCGCGGGTCCCTGGCAACGGCGCGGGCAGTGGCGCCGGCGATCGCAGAAATCCATTGTCGCCTTTGTCCCAATGGAAAATTCTCGATAACCTGCGGCGCAGTCTGGCCGCTGCGGGATTGACCCTGCTATTGTTGCTGGGCTGGACGTGCCTGTCAGCGCCCGGGTTTTGGAGCCTGACAGTACTGGGCATCATCCTGATACCGCCCCTGATTGCGTCGATGCTTGACCTGCTGCGCAAGGCGGATGACGTGCCGCCCGGTCAACATTTTTCTGCGGCATTCCATGCCGCTGGCGGGCACTTCGCGCAGGCAGTGTTTACGCTGGCCTGCCTCCCCTATGAAGCGTACTTCAGTATCGACGCGATCCTGCGTACCAACTGGCGAATACTGGTGACAAAAAAACGGCTGATGGAATGGACACCATCAAGCGCTTCACCATGCGATGCCCGCACCAGCCTGCGCGCAAGCTACCAATCGATGTGGATAGCACCCGCTATCGCCATTGCAGCGGCAACTTATCTAATGGCCTCATCCTCGGTCGCACCGGCCACGCTGGCCATCGCGGGACCGATTTTGTTGTTATGGATTGCCGCGCCCGCCATAACCTGGTGGATCAGCCGCCCCCTTGACCGCCTGGCGCCGCCACTGACAGATGACCAGATTATTTTTCTACGGCAGATTTCGCGCAAAACCTGGGCGTTTTTCGAGAGTTTCGTCGGCGAGAAAGATAACTGGCTGCCACCGGATAACTATCAGGAGGATCCCGTTGCGGTGGTCGCGCATCGCACGTCACCGACCAATATGGGGCTCGCACTGCTCGCCAATCTGTCCGCATACGACTTCGGCTACATTGCAGCCGGACAACTCATCGAGCGCACCGCCAATGCGCTGCAAACGATGGCAACCCTGAAACGCCACCGCGGTCACTTCTACAACTGGTACGACACGCAGTCTTTGCAGCCGCTACCCCCGTTCTACATCTCGTCGGTCGACAGCGGCAACCTAGCAGGCCATTTACTGACATTGCGGGCGGGCCTGCTCTCGCTTCCCGATCACCCGATTATGGGACCGCAAATATTTGACGGCGTATGCGACTCGCTGCGTGTGCTGGTCGACACTGCGACAGAGCTGCAACCCGCCGCGCGGGCAGCACTCGATCAACTGCAAAACGATACAGCGTCTGTCTGCGATTCACGGCCGGTCACGCTCGATGCGGCACACGCCTGGCTGGGCCGGCTGGCGACGTCTGCGGCAGCGCTAGCCGCCAGTATGGCTACCGCCCACGACCTTGGACCCGTAAGTGGGCCGCAAAGACACACGCAGTGGTGGGCGCAGGCGCTCACCCAGCAATGCCGGCGCGCTCTCGATGAGCTGACCTTCCTCGCGCCTTGGCTAACGCTCCCAACCGCATCGGACAGGTTACGTAACTTATTGAAACTAAACAATAATATTACATTGCACGAACTAACCGCACACCACTTACAGTGGCCGGCGGCGATTCAGCAACTGCGCACCTCTGACGCAACGCCAGAGGAGCGCCAATGGCTGGATACACTGCAACAGCAGCTGGCCACAGCACAGCGCCACGCCGAGGAGCAGATTGCAGCGATCGAACGTCTTGCCCGTCTAGCGAGCGAACTGGCTGTAATGGAATATGACTTTCTGTACGACAAGACCCGTCATTTGCTCGCTATCGGCTACAACGTAGGCGAGCACCGGCGCGACGCGAGTTACTACGATCTTCTTGCTTCCGAAGCAAGGCTGTGCAGCTTTGTGGCGATTGCGCAAGGACAACTGCCACAGGAAAGCTGGTTTGCCCTGGGCCGCCAGCTCACCACCACGGGCGGAAAGCCGACACTCATGTCGTGGAGCGGTTCGATGTTTGAGTACTTGATGCCACTGCTGGTAATGCCCACCTACAAAAACACGCTGCTCGACTGCACCTATCAAGCGGCTGTGGAACGACAAATTGTGTACGGCTTCCAGCGGGGTGTTGCGTGGGGCATTTCGGAATGCGGCTACAACGCATTCGATTCCGCGCTCAACTATCAGTATCGTGATTTTGGCGTGCCGGGCCTGGGGCTTAAGCGCGGGTTGGCGGAGGATCTGGTGATTGCACCGTACGCTTCTGCGCTCGCGCTGATGATTGCGCCAGAACACGCGTGCATGAATCTGCAGCGGCTCGCTGCGGAAGGCTTGACCGGAAAATTCGGCTTTTATGAAGCGGCCGACCATACGGTTTCGCGCCTGCCGCGTGGGCAATCACGCGCCGTGATCCGCTCGTTCATGGCGCATCATCAGGGGATGATTCTTTTATCACTGGCTTATCACATCCTGAACCGTCCGATGCAAAGGCGCTTCGAGTCGGAACCGATGTTCCAGGCGACCACACTGTTGCTACAGGAGCGGGTACCTAAAACGGGATCACATCAGTTGCATGCCGCCGAATTCTCCTCCAATCGCGCGACAGCCGACGAACCCGGGATGCCGATGCGCGTCATCAACAGCGCCAACACGCCGGCACCCGAGGTGCAATTACTCTCGAACGGCAGATACCACGTGATGGTCACCAACGCGGGCGGCGGCTACAGCCGCTGGAAAGACCTCGCGGTTACCCGCTGGCGCGAAGACACGACCTGTGACAACTGGGGTACGTTCTGTTACATCCGCGACCTGAGCAGCGGCGCGTTCTGGTCGAATACCCATCAGCCGACGCTCAAGCGGGCAGAAACTTACCAAGCCATTTTCACGGAAGGGCGGGCAGAATTTCGCCGCCGCGACCTCGATTACGATACGCATACGGAGATTGTTGTTTCGCCTGAAGATGACATCGAACTGCGCCGGGTGCATATCACAAACCGCGCGGATAGTCGGCGCACGATTGAGGTTACGAGTTACGCTGAAGTGGTGCTCGCCGTAGCGGCTGCGGACGCATTGCATCCTGCGTTCACCAATCTGTTTGTAGAAACCGAAATTATCGCTGAGCGGCACACCATCCTCTGCACGCGCCGGCCGCGCTCGCTGGGCGAGCCGGCGCTGTGGATGTTTCACTTGCTGGCCGTGCGCGGGGCGCTGGCCGGGGAATTATCTTACGAAACAGACCGCGCGCGCTTCATCGGCCGCGGGCGCACGGTTGCCGCGCCACAGTCGATGGACGGTGCTGCGGCGCTTTCGGGCAGCGCAGGCTCGGTGCTGGATCCGATCACCGCAATCCGCTATCGACTTACACTGGACGCCAATCAATCGGTAACCCTGGACATGGTCACGGGCATCGGCGCCACGCGCGACGCCAGCCTGGACTTGGCCGGCAAATACCAGGATCGGCATCTTGCGGATCGCGTTTTCGAGTTGGCGTGGACCCACAGCCACGTGGTGCTACGGCAGATCAATGCCAACGAGGCAGACGCACAACTTTATGGACGTCTTGCCGGCGCCATTCTCTACGCCAACGCCAGTTTGCGTGCCGATGCGGGCGTTCTCGTCAAAAATCGTCGCGGACAATCCAGCTTATGGGGCTATGCGATTTCGGGCGATTTGCCTATTGTGCTGCTGCAGATTGGTGACCTGGCGAATATCGATCTGGTACGCCAACTGGTAAAAGCCCATGCTTACTGGCGCCTGAAAGGGCTTACGGTGGACCTGGTGATCTGGAATGAAGATCGCGCCGGATACCGCCAACTACTGCAAGAGCAAATCATGGGGCTGATTGCCGCCGGCGTCGAAGGACATGTGTTGGATAAACCCGGTGGAATTTTCGTGCGGCGGGCAGAACAGATATCGGATGAAGATCGCATTCTGGTGCAAGCGGTCGCGCGCGCCATCATCAGTGACAGGCGCGGAACGCTGGGAGAGCAAATCAATCGGCGCGGTCTGATGGAAGTGCGCGCACCGCATCTTAATTTACCGCGCTTCAAGCCCACGCGCTCCCATCGCGCAGACCTCCCGGCGACGGCTCCGACTGTTGCCGGTGATCTGCTCTTCCATAACGGGCTCGGTGGCTTCGCCGCCGACGGGCGCGAGTACGTGATTACAACCACGCCCGGGCAGGTGACGCCGGCACCTTGGGTAAACGTGCTGGCAAATGCGCAATTTGGAACCGTCATTTCCGAAAACGGCATGGCCTACACCTGGAGCGAGAATGCGCATGAGTTCCGCCTGACCCCTTGGAGCAATGATCCGGTGAGCGATGCGGGCGGTGAAGCTTTTTATATCCGCGACGAAGCGAGCGGGCATTTCTGGTCACCGACGCCGTTGCCCAGCCGCGGCGCTACACCCTACGTCACCCGGCACGGCTTCGGCTACAGCAGCTTTGAACACACCGAAGACGGCATCCACTCGGAACTCACGGTTTACGTTGCCCTCGACGCTGCGCTCAAGTTCTCGGTGCTTAAAGTGCGTAACGACTCAGGCCGCGCACGGCGGCTCAGCGCAACCGGCTACGTGGAGTGGGTGCTGGGCGATCTGCGATCGAAATCGGCGATGCACGTGATCACTGAAATTGATCCTCGCAGCGGCGCATTCCATGCACGCAACGCCTACAACACCGAATTCGCCGAGCGCATTGCGTTCTTTGACGTTGACGATACCAGCCGGACCTTCAGCGGCGACCGCGCTGAATTCGTCGGGCGCAACGGCACGCTCAGGAATCCGGCAGCCATGACCCGCTCGCTGCTTTCCAACAAGGCGGGCGCCGCATTGGATCCTTGCGCGGCCCTACAGGTTGCAATTGAGTTGGCCGATGGAGAAGAGCGCGAGATTGTTTTCCAGCTCGGCGCCGGACGCACGCTCAATGATGTGCGCAATCTGGTGCAGCGCTACCGAGGCTCGGCGGCAGCGCACGACGCGCTGGAAAAAGTACGGCAATACTGGCAGCATACGCTAGGCGCTGTACAGGTTGAAACACCCGATCAGTCTCTCAATGTACTGGCCAACGGGTGGCTTTTATATCAAACGCTGGCATGCCGCCTATGGGGGCGTAGCGGGTACTATCAATCCGGCGGCGCATTCGGTTTTCGCGATCAATTGCAGGACGTGATGGCGCTTATCCACACCCAGCCCAAGCTCGTGCGCGAGCACCTGCTGCGCAGTGCAGCCCACCAGTTTCGAGAAGGCGATGTGCAGCATTGGTGGCATCCCACGTCGGATCGCGGTGTGCGCACGCACTGTTCAGACGATTATCTATGGCTGCCGCTGGCGATTTGCCGCTATGTGTTGAGCAGCGGCGACACCGGCGTGCTGGATGAATCGATACTCTTCCTCAATGGCCGGCCGGTGAACCCGGAAGAAGACGCCTATTACGACTTGCCCGGGCGCTCGGATGAATCTGCCAGTCTGTATGAGCACGCGACGCGTGCAATTCTGCACGGGCTGCGTTTCGGCGAACACGGCCTGCCGCTGATGGGTTCCGGCGACTGGAATGATGGGATGAATCTGGTGGGCGCCCAGGGCAAAGGCGAAAGCGTTTGGCTCGGTTTTTTCTTATACGAAGTGCTGATGCAATTCACCGCCATTGCGCGCATGCGGGGTGACACAAAATTCGCCGAGCGCTGTCAGCGAGAAGCTGCACAACTGCGTCAGAATCTCGAGCGCAACGGCTGGGATGGTGAGTGGTACCGCCGCGCCTATTTTGATGACGGTACGCCTCTGGGATCTGCGGCCAATGCCGAATGCCAGATTGATGCCATCGCACAAAGCTGGGCCGTGCTGTCCGGCGCGGGCGATGCGCGGCGCTCGCGCATGGCAATGGCGGCAGTAGAGCACCGCCTCGTGCGGCGCGCGAACGGGCTCATTCAATTACTCGACCCGCCGTTCGACAAATCGGCATTGAATCCCGGCTACATAAAGGGTTATGTTCCCGGCGTGCGCGAAAATGGCGGCCAGTACACGCATGCGGCCATCTGGAACGTCATGGCCTTTGCCGCTCTCGGCGACAGCAAGCGCGCATGGGCGCTATTCGATCTGATCAACCCGGTAAACCACGCCAATACCGCAGCGGCAACAGCCACTTACAAAGTAGAGCCTTACGTCGTCGCAGCCGACATCTATGCCGTCGCGCCACACACCGGCCGCGGCGGCTGGACCTGGTATACCGGTTCCGCCGGCTGGATGTACCGGCTTATCGTGGAATCGCTGCTGGGATTGAAGCTGGAAGTGGACAAGCTGCGCTTTGCGCCCTGCCTCCCAGTGGGCTGGGAATCGTTCAAGCTGCACTACCGCTACCGGGAAACGGCCTACCACATCACCGTTATTCAAGCACAGGCGGCAAACAGCAAGACACGCGTAACGGTTGACGGCGTACTACAGCGAGATGGGGCCATTCCTCTGGTTGATGATCATTTGGACCATGCGGTCGAGGTCAGCATTCAACGGACCCAAAGCTGAAGCATGCCAATGCCGGAACGCCTCGGCCCGATTACTTCCTTATCCCTTTGACTGCAACCGTTTGGCGTATGTACGTTAGTGCACAGACGGTCAATCAGGACAGGTCGTAATCTACGCAGAGTGCTGGAGGGGAATCGGCGGGTTTTTCGCAGAGAACTTCCACATCTGATGCTGTCGGTCACGAGCATAACAGTGACTTCTTTCAGTGCCGTTGAACATGCAACCGGCGCCTGTAGTGAACTAACCGAGGAGACGAACATGAACTGGGACCGTATTGAAGGCAACTGGAAACAAGCCAAGGGCAAAGTGCAGGAGCAATGGGGCAAGCTGACCGATGATTATCTTGACAAGATCGCCGGCAAACGCGAACAACTGGTCGGCAAGATACAGGAGTCCTATGGCATTGCCCAGGATGACGCCGAAAAGCAGGTCAAAGACTGGGAAGCACGCAACAAGGACATATTCAACGACTTTCCCAAGCACTGAAGCACAGCCGGAAAGACCGGCTGTTAAATCAAGCAGTAAACATTTTCAATTTTAGAGAGGCCTATCGTGAATACAATACTAGCAACAACACTGATAATCAGCGCGCTGCTCGCGCCTGTGGCAGGCTACGCTGCCGAGAAATCGATGACCCAAAGCGCCAAGGAAAACGTCGGCGACGCAGCGATCACCACCAAGATTAAAGCAGCCTTCGTGAAGGACAGGTGGGTCAAAGCGAGAAATATGCATGTCAATACCGACGACAAAGGCGTTGTCACATTGACCGGCAACGCCGGGAGCAAGGCCGAGTCCGACCAAGCCGAGAAGATTGCGCGCGAGACTAAAGGCGTGACCTCGGTCACTAACAATATAGTGGTCGGCGACACCGGCGGTAAGAAATCGGTGACGGCAAGCGTCAAGGAAAACGTCGGCGACGCAATGATCACCACCAAGATCAAAGCTGAATTCGCGAAGGACAAGCAGGTCAGCGCGATGCGTATCAAGGTCGATACCGACGACAAGGGTGCTGTGACGCTGAGCGGCAACGCCAGGAGCACGGCTGAATCAGACCAGGCCGCCAGGCTTGCGCGCGATACCAAGGGCGTAACCTCGGTCAGAAATGACATCTTGGTTCAAGCCAAATAGCCCCGATAAGACTTTGACTACAGGATGCCGTCACCAAGCCCTTTGCCGGGCAGGTGACAGTGTCCAGATTTAATCGCATTGGCCGTTTTTTGTGTGGTTTCACTCACTGGAGAAATATCATGCTGCAAAGAATCTTGGCGACTCTGTTGTTGTTGGGCATGTTGGGCACGATCACAGGTTGCAATACGATGTCAGGCGTTGGACGAGACATTGAGCGGGGCGGCGAAAAGATTCAGGACAAGGCCGCGCGTTAAACCTAGAAACGGTAGTTGGACGTGGTGGAGCGTGCGGTTATGGGGGTGCAGGGCAAGGCGCGACGACGCGGAATGGTTGTTCCATTCCAAGGAGTTGCAACGCCGCCTCAGTTGACAAATGAGGCCGCCAGAACCGTGCGATCCGCCCCGTAGCGCTGTCACCAAACGGGTGATCGTTGATAGCATGAAAAACTATAAGGCCATCAAGAGGTTGGTAGCATCGCGAGCGGTCAACTGCCGTTTCTAGGTTAAAGGAAAGCTTTCCGGTCTCGAACGCGCCTTATTGCGCTGCATTCGCAATGGCCGTGGCGATTGCCACGGACTGACGCGCGGCAAAGATGCAAAAAAGCCGGGCCGCCGCAGACCAGCCCGGGGTTTACTGCTTATCGGCGTATCCGAGAAAACCCATCAGCAGCCGCGCAAAATTGTAGCTGGCCCAGATCAAGGCCCGCTCCAGCCAGGGTTGCTGGCGCCAGGCCGTGTTGGCTACGATCATGGCGCCGGCATTCATGTCCCGCTGCAGGTTGCGCCGCAATTCCTGCGCGAACGGCTGGTCATCCACAACAATATTGGCTTCGCGCGCCAGCAGCAGGCTGAACGGATCAATGTTACTTGATCCGACCGTGGACCAGCGCTGGTCGATCACCGCAACCTTGGCGTGCATGAAGCTGCGCTTGTATTCGTATATTTCGACGCCGGCATCGAGCAGCGGGCCGTAGAAGGCGCGCGCGGCGTAATGCTGCAGAAAATATTCCACCCGCCCCTGCAACAGCAATACCACGCGCACGCCTCGCCTGGTTGCATCAAGCAGGGCACGGCGGAAGCGCATGCCGGGGAAGAAATAGGCGTTGGCGATGATGATTTCCGTGCGCGCGTTGTCGATCGCCGCCAGATAGGCGTCCTCGATGTCGGTGCGGTGGCGTAGATTGTCACGCACCGCCAGGGCCGCGCGCTGAGTGCCACGCGGGGCTGCATCGACCGCGGCAATCCGCTTGGCACGCCAGCGCCGCCGCAGGCTGGCCCAGGCGACCCGGCTCCACAACCGTTCGACCTCCTGCGTGATCGGCGCGAGCAAGGGCCCTTCGATGCACACCGCATAGTCGTAGCGAGGCGGGTTGTCGCCAGGCGTATCCATGTCGTCGATGATGTTTATTCCGCCGATGAAGGCCACGCGCGCGTCGATAACCGCCAGCTTGCGGTGCATTCGGCGCAAGCGGTTACGCCGCAGGGTCAACGGCGAAATCCTGGGCCGGTAGACCAACACCCGGACGTTGGCCGCAAGCAGGCGCTCGCGTATTTCCGCAAAATGGTCCTTGCAGCCGAAACCGTCGACCAGCACGCGCACAGCTACACCGCGCCCGGCTGCGCGCGCGAGCGCTGCCGCAATAGCCTGCCCGGTCTCGTCATCACGGAAAATGTAGGTCTCGAGGTAGATTTCAAGCTTCGCCACATCGATGGCCTGCTGCAACGCCGGAAAGTACGCCGTGCCATTGCACAGCAACTGCAGCTTGTTGCCGTCGCTGAATTCCGGCGTCAAGACAAGTCCAATTCTGCGGAGAGTCGGGGTATAGGAATTTCAAACACCATTTTTCACCAACCAGCAAGCTATCCCGGGATTAGCGAACAGTCAACCGCGTGAATTTTCGCCAGGCCCCGCCAAAATTTCGCCCTCAACGCGCTGATTTTTCGACCGCCTCGATGGCCTTGCCAAGAGCGAATGCGACGCCGCCAGCAGCCACCAGCAGTGCCACGACGAGGCTGCGGTTCACTTTACTTCGGCAGATCGGGACCTGCGCCCGCCCAGAAGTGTGAGGCGGCGTTCCACAAAGCGATGGCAGGCTGGTCGATGCAGTCATGCTCATAACAAAGAACGCCGAGCGAAGCAGTGTTGAGCAGAAAATGCTGCGCCTGCCGTACGGGCAGCCCGATCCAGCGCGCGCCGAGGACGCGGCCGAAGTGGCCGTGTGTGAAAAGTGCGACATCTCCATTCAGAGTGCGTAGACGGGCAATGAAACGGTCGGCACGGGTAGAAACCTGGCCGGGCGTTTCACCTTGCGGGGCGCCGTCCCGGAAGAGATTCCAGCCCGGTCGCGAAGCGAGAATGTCTTTGGGGGTGCGTCCTTCGTGGTCACCATAGTCCCACTCCGCCAGGTCCGGCTCGATTTCGGCGACCAGCGTCAACCCTGCCAGCGCACAGGTTTGCCGGGCGCGGAGCAGCGGGCTGGTCAGCACATGGGCGAGCGGTATGTCCCGGAGCCTCTGTCCAAGTTCCCGTGCAGCGCTCTCGCCGTGCGCGGTCAATGGAATGTCCGTGCGACCGGTATATTGGCCCGAGAGCGACCACTCGGTTTCGCCGTGCCGGACGAGGTAAATGCGCGGGAGCACGTTGCGCCGGTCGATCACTTTTTTACGCCCCATTTCCAGTTGCGGATCTCCGGCATATCTTCGCCGTGCTTCGCGATGTACTGCTTATGCTCGATGAGCTTGTCCCGGATGGCCTGCTTGGCGTAGGCAGCGCGCGGGCCAAGGGCCGGCACGCGATCGATCACGTCGGCGACGAGATGAAAACGGTCGAGATCGTTCATCACCACCATGTCGAACGGCGTCGAAGTTGTGCCCTCTTCCTTGAAGCCGCGCACGTGGAGATTCCCGTGGTTGGTGCGGCGATAGGTGAGCCGATGTATCAGGGTTGGATAACCGTGATAGGCGAAGACGATCGGTTTTCCGGTCGTGAAAAGCACGTCGAAATCCTTGTCGCTCAGGCCGTTCGGGTGCTCGCTTTGCGGCTGCAGCTTCATCAGGTCCACCACGTTGATCACTCTGACTTTCAGCTCGGGAAAATACCGCCGCAGCAGGTGGACAGCGGCCAGAGTTTCCAGCGTGGGTACATCACCGGCGCACGCCATGATCACATCCGGTTCTCCGCCCTGATCGTTGCTCGCCCACGGCCAGATGCCAATGCCCGCAGTGCAATGTTTGATGGCGGCATCCATGTCGAGCCACTGCGGCGAGGGTTGTTTGCCGGCCACGATCACGTTGACGTAGTTGCGGCTGCGCAGACAGTGATCCGTTACGCAGAGCAGCGTGTTCGCATCGGGCGGCAGATAGACGCGAACGATCGCCGCCTTCTTGTTTGCCACGACATCAATGAAGCCCGGGTCCTGGTGGCTGAAGCCGTTATGATCCTGCCGCCACACATGCGATGTCAGCAGATAGTTAAGCGACGCAATCGGTCGGCGCCACGAAATCCTGCCTGCGACATCCAGCCATTTGGCGTGCTGGTTGAACATCGAATCGACGATGTGTATGAACGCCTCGTAGCATGAAAAGAAGCCGTGACGGCCGGTGAGCAGGTAACCTTCGAGCCAGCCCTGGCACTGGTGTTCGCTCAGCACTTCCATCACGCGGCCGTCGGGTGCGACATGATCGTCGCCGGGAATGATTTTCGCGGTCGAACAACGGTCCGTCACTTCGAACACGGCACCCCAGCGGTTCGAGGTGGTCTCGTCCGGACTGAACACGCGGAAATTGGCCGGGTTGAATTTAATCACATCGCGGATGAACTCTCCCTGAACGCGGGTGGCTTCGCCGTGCACGCCGCCGGGCTTCGGCACCTTGACCGCATAGTCGCGGAAATCCGGCATTCGCAGGTCATGCAGCAGAAGTCCACCATTGGCATGGGGATTGGCGCTCATGCGACGCTCGCCTTGCGGAGCCAATTCCGCGAGTTCGGAACGCAGCTTGCCCGCTGCGTCGAACAACTCCCGCGGCCGATAACTCTTCAACCACTTCTCCAAAATCTTCACATGCCCCGGATGACTCATGTCACCCATCGGCACCTGGTGGGAGCGGAACGTGCCTTCGGCGGGTTTGCCATCCACCCTCTTTGGGCCGGTCCAGCCCTTTGGCGAGCGCAGGATAATCATGGGCCAGCGAGGCCGTGCCTTGAATCCCCTGGTGCGGGCATTGCGCTGAATGCGCCGGATGTCGGCTACCACCACATCAAGGGTGGCAGCCATCAGTTGGTGCATCTTGCCCGGGTCATCGCCTTCGACGAAGTACGGCGTATAACCGTAGCCGCGAAACAGTGCTTCCAGTTCGTCATGCGGAATGCGCGCCAGCATAGTGGGGCCGGCGATCTTGTAGCCGTTCAGATGCAGTATGGGCAGCACGGCTCCGTCGTGGACCGGATTGAGGAATTTATTCGAGTGCCACGCCGTGGCCAATGGGCCGGTCTCTGCTTCGCCATCGCCGACGACACAGGCGACGAGCAGGTCGGGATTGTCAAACGCCGCGCCGAAAGCGTGCGACAGCGAGTAACCCAGCTCGCCGCCTTCGTGAATCGAACCCGGCGTCTCTGGCGCCACATGACTCGGAATCCCGCCGGGGAAAGAGAACTGCTTGAACAGCCGCTGCATCCCGTCCTCGTCTTGCGCGATATCAGGATAGACCTCGCTGTATGTCCCTTCGAGGTATGCGTTCGCGACCAACCCGGGACCGCCGTGACCCGGCCCGGTGATGTAGATGACGTTAAGGTCGTGTTCCTTGATGACCCGGTTCAGATGCACGTAGATGAAGTTCAATCCCGGCGTCGTGCCCCAATGGCCGAGCAGCCGCGGCTTGATGTGTGACAGCGTGAGCGGCTTTTTGAGGATGGGATTGTCGTAAAGATAAATCTGGCCGACCGACAGATAGTTGGCGGCGCGCCAATACGCATCCATCGCCTGCAGCAGTTGCGGTGTGAGCGTAGTAGATTTCGAGTTTTGCAACGGCAGCAACCTGTAGGGTTTAACTATTGTTCCACCCGCCGCCGAGCGCCTTGAACAGGCCCAGCGACGCTTGCAGCCGCGACAAACGGATCTGTGCGAGTTGATCCTGGGCCTGAAACAGCGTGCGCTGCGCGTCAAGCACGGTCAACAAATCATCAGCGCCTTCGCGGTAGCGGATTTCTGCGAGCCGCAGCGCGCGCTGTGCCTGTTCCGCTATCTGCTCTTGCAGCACCGCCTGGTCCGCGGTACGGCTGCTGGCGGCCAGCGCGCCTTCGACGTCCGCCAGCGCAGCGAGAATGGACTTTCGATAGTTCTCGACCAGTTCACGCTCGCGTGACGCTGCCACATCGACCTGGCTGCGCAGGCGGCCACCGTCGAAAATCGTTTGCGCCAGTGCAGCGCCGAGCGCCCATGCCGCAGTGGGCGCATTCAGGAAATTGAGCAGCACGTTGCTCGCAAGTCCTGCCGATCCGGTGAGCTGAATTCCAGGCAACAATGCAGCGCGCGCCGCAGTGACATTGGCATTGGCGGCCGCCAGTTGCGCCTCGCTACTGGCAAGGTCGGGCCGGCGCGTCAGCAGATCCGCAGGAAGTCCGGGCGCTACGCGCGGCACAGCCAGATCCGTCAGTTTCAATGCCGCGGCCGGGGCTGCCGCATTAAAGCCGGCATTGAATCCCTCCGGCGCCCTGCCCAACAGCAGCGCGAGCGCGAACAACATTTGACGTTCCTGCAGTTCGAGCGGCGGGATAGCGGCGCGTTGCCCAAGCACCGCCGCCTGCTGGCGCGCGAGGTCGAGCGCGGAAGCCGCGCCATAGCGTACGCGGGCATCGACCACCACAAATACGCGATTCGCGATGACGAGGTTTTCACGCGCTATCAGCAAACGCCCGCGCAACGACAGTACCTGGAAATAGGCGCCGGCGACACCTGTGACCAGCGTAAGCCGCACCGTTTCCAGATCAAAGCGGCTGGCGCGCAGCGAAGACTGGGCGGCGCGCACGCCTGCAGCGTTGCGGCCCCACAAGTCGAGCTCATAGCTTGCGCTGAAGGTGGCATTCGACCCATCACTACGGTCCCAGGCGCCGCCGTCCGGGCGCGATGCGCGGCGTGAAGTGCCTGCGCCGAAGCTGAGTTCGGGAAACAGTGATGCACCCGCGATCCGCACTTGAGCATCCGCCTGACGCACGCGCTCTGCGGCGATCACCAGGTCTGGATTGGCGTCCAGCGCAGCAGCAATCAGAGTCGACAGTTCCTGCGAGTTGAAACTGCGCCACCAGTCGGGTGCAGTCACGGCTGCATCGGAAAGTGCCCGCTCGTCCCAAGACCCTGGCATATTGGACGCGATTGCCGGACGCTGCGGGGACTTGCCGGTGATGGCGCAACCGGCTAGCGTAAACACGGTCACCACCAGCAACACGGTGAAGGCGGCCTGCGCGGTGCGTCGATTCGATGCAATGCAACAGCGCATCACGTAGCCAATGCGACGATCGGATCCACGCGCGCTGCTTTGCGCGCCGGCATATAGCCGAAAACGAGTCCGGTGGCGAAAGCACAGCCGAAGGCAAGCAGCACCGGTCCCAGCGAGTATTTGACCGGGGTTCCGAAATAGCCGATGACCGCCGCTGCGCCCAGCCCCACCGCCACGCCGATCGCACCGCCGAGTAATGACACCACCAGCGCCTCGGTGAGAAACTGCTGCAGGATATTCCTCATGCGCGCACCGGTGGCCATACGGATGCCGATCTCACGCGTGCGCTCGGTCACGCTCACCAGCATGATGTTCATCACGCCGATGCCGCCCACCACCAGCGAGATAGCCGCGATTGATCCCAGCAGAATGGTCAGCGTATCCTGTGTCTCGGTGGCTGTTTCCAGGATGGATGCCATGTTGCGGATCTGGAAATCCACAGTTTGGTGGCGCGATTGCAGCAGCGCCGTCACCGCACCCTGCGTTTCGTCAATGCGTTCAACATCGTCCACCGCCACCGTGATGTTACGCAGAAAACGCTGGCCGAACAGGCGCAGGCCGCCCGTCGTTAACGGCACCAGCACTACGTCGTCCTGATCCTGCCCCTGCGGCGATGCGCCGCGCACCGCCATCACTCCAATGACCTGAAACAGCACGTTGTTAAGCACGACGTATTGCCCGACGGGATCCACACCCTTCTGAAAAAGATTGTCCGCGACGGTTTGGCCGAGCACCACCACCGAGGTATAACTCTTGACATCCGCCGTAGAAAAAAATACGCCCTTGCCGACCGGCCAATTGCGCGCCACTGGAAAAGTCGCCGAAGTCCCGGTTGCCTGCGTCTGATAGTCGGAATTGCCGAAGCGTGCAGTGACGCTTCCCCCCAGTTCGGGCACTGCCGCCAGCACGTTAGGCAGCGCGGCTATCATCTCCGCGTCGTCCGGCACCAGTGAAGCCACCGCGCCACCGACACCTCTGCGGGTGGGTGGGCCGGGGCGGATCAGCAGCAGGTTGGTGCCCATCGCGCTGATGCGGTCAAGCACGAGTTGCTTGGCACCGTCGCCGATGGCGAGCATCGCTATCACCGAGGCCACCCCAATCACGATACCGAGCAGCGTAAGCGCTGTGCGGAAAAGATTGGCGTGCAGCGCCCGCACCGCCGTCTTCGCCGCCTCAAACGCCCCGCCGGCAAAGGAAGCGCCGCCTTCATCCGCAGACGGTGCGATTTCGGACACCGCTGGACCAGCGGACATCTGCGGGCCCGGATCGCTCACAATGCTTCCGTCCCTGATCTCGATGATGCGCTTCGCCACCGCGGCAATCTCCGGCGCGTGCGTGATGAGGATGACCGTGTGCCCGCGGCGCGACAGATCCTGCAACAACGCCATCACCTCGACACCGCTTTTGCTGTCGAGCGCGCCGGTGGGCTCGTCGGCCAGCACAATGCGGCCGCCGTTCATCAGTGCGCGCGCAATCGAAACGCGCTGCTGCTGGCCGCCGGAAAGCTGGCTGGGCCGGTGCGCAAGCCGGTCACCCAGACCCAGCGAGCCGAGCAATTCTTTTGCGCGCTTGGCGCGCTCCGCCGGCGGCATCCCGGAATAGACCGCCGGCACCTCGACGTTTTCCAGCGCGGATACCGTGCCGATCAGGTTGTAGCTCTGGAACACGAAACCGAACGCCTCGCGCCGCAAGCGTGCCAACTGGTCGCGCTCGAAGCCCGAGACATCCTCGCCCATGAAGCGGTAAGTGCCGCTGGTCGGCCGGTCGAGGCATCCGATCATGTTCATCAGCGTGGATTTGCCCGACCCCGAAGCGCCCATGATCGCGAGGAACTCGCCCGCGTAAATTTTTAAACTGACCCCATGGAGCACTTCAACGTCGAGTTCTCCGCTGCGGTAGGTCTTGGTCACATCGACAAGTTCTATCAGCGGCTTGTCACTCATCCCGTGCGCCGGGTCGGATGTCACGGGCGGCCACCGCCCTTCGCAGCATTCGGCGTCAGCGCGCTGCCGCTCTGTGCCGGCGCAGCCGCGGCAGGCGTCTTGGTGCCAATCACAACCTTTTCGCCAGGCTCGAGTCCGGAGAGGATTTGGGCGGAGACCCGGTTCATCACGCCGACTTTCACCTCGCGCTCAGCGACCTTGCCATCGGCGCCAACCACACTAACCAGTGCACGTCCGTTGCTGTACTGGCTGCGCGTATCCACGCCGGAGGCCCGCTCGCTCCCACCCTTGCGCGCTGCGCCCACGCCCGGCCCAGCGCCGCCGCGCGGCTCGCGCGGCCGCCCCTCCGCCACCACAGGACGCAGCGCAGTGAGCGGCACCAGCACTGCATTCTTTGCGCTGGAAGCAACGAAGAATACCTGCGCCGTCATCTGTGTCATGAGCGCCTGCTTGGGATTTTCCACATCGAACAATGCGTCGTAGAGCACCACGTTATTCACGACAGTCGGCGTGGGTGGAATCTGGCGCAGTTTCCCGTAATAGCGGCGGTTACTCCCGCCCAGTGTGGTGAAGTAGACGTCCATGCCGATATGCAGTTTGGGCACATCGGCTTCCGAAACCTGGGCCTGCACCGTCATCGTCTCAAGATTTGCGATGCGCATGACTATGGGCGCCTGCTGGTTGGCATTCAAGGTCTGCCCCTGCTTTGCCGCCTGCGAAACGACAGTACCCGCAATCGGCGCGTAGATTTTGGTGTAACCGAGGTTTGCCTCGTCGCCGCGCAAGGTCGATTCGGTCTGCTTGATCTGTGCTCGAATGGCATCCGCCTGAGCCAGCGCCGATTGCTGAGTCGCCTCCGCACTCTGCAACGCGTCGGTGGTCGTTGCGTTCTCGCGGCTGAGGTTCCTTTGCCGGGCAAATTGCAGCTTGGCGAGCACAATCTGAGCGCTGCGATCGGCAAGCTGCGCACGCTGATTAAGCAACTGCGCGCGATCGCCGTCGACTTTAGCCTGGTACACTGAAGGGTCGATTTCGGCAAGAAGTTGCCCGGCCTTGACAATGTCGCCGATTTCCACCAGCAGCTTTTTCAATTGTCCCGAGACTTGCGTGCCGACGTCGACGAATTCCTTGGGCTGAAGTGTCCCGGTCGCGGTCACCGTATCTTCAAGGTCCCCGCGCTGGGCCGCTGCAGTAATGAGACTGTCGGCCGGGCTGTCGTGGCCAAACGCTGTTAGCCACGCATAGTAGCCGCCACCCGCCAGCAACACGCCCACGGCAATGACAAGTCCGATGCGTGCGATCCGAGGTCTATAAGATTTAATCACTATCTGTAAGGATGAACTGAACGGGGTCTGTAGGGGCGTAATCATCCTTGCTTGCGACAGAGCACTCCGTACGTTAGCGCACGGAATTTGTAGCGCAGCTGTGGATAATCCGCAGTGAATCCGAATGATCGAATAGACCAGTGGGCAGTGCGGATGGAAGCATCATTTATTCAACATAATTTGGAGCAACATAACATGAAGCGAATTCCAGGCATGATGAACCCATTACTTGCGCGCACCCTGGCGGTTTTTGTGCTGGGTGCAGCATCGCTTGCGCCCACCGCAAGCGCCGATAACCGCGAAACCATTTTTCAAGCGGTCGGCAACGTGCCCTATGTCTCGGGCGGTGTCGGACTGGACTCCATTGACCGGCTCGATACGATGGCTGGCCAGTTCAATCTCAAACTTGTGTTCGCCCTCAAGTCAGGCGAATGGGTGAGCGACGTCAAGGTCACCATCACTGACACAGCAGGTAAGGCGATTGTGGATACGATGTCCAACGGCCCGTGGTTTCTGACAAAGTTGCCGATGGGCAAATATCAAATCGTCGCCAACTTTGCAGGCAATGCAGAAAAACGCACCATTGCTGTCGGCGCAGCGAAGCTCAATACTGTCGACTTCCGGTGGGTATCTGAATAGCAGCGTGTAGCGCAGTAGGACACTACCTGTCATTACGAGCGGGCTCGCGCTGGGTGCGAGCCCGACGTCCTGACAGCGCAATGATTGCTAATTCGAAATGTGCCAGTTGTGGTTTCGATCCCGAAACTCTTTCAGTTGACGGGCGGCTGCCTCTTTCGAGATGCCGTACTGCTCCTGGAGCGCTCCGACACGGCGCGTATTAGTTCCGGCAACCTCACGCCGTGGATCATGGGTCAGCCTGCCCCACTTTTCTGTCACATGCCCGGCAACCTGCTTCCAAATACCTTCAACACGATCCTGGTTCATGACAATCTCCTGTGGTTATTCATTTGAGCGCAATGGTCTTGCTTTCGTATTAGGCAGTCTGTGCGCTAACGAACACTTCATGGATTGTTGCGGCGTCAGGGCCACTGGCTGAGCGGATACAAAAAAAGCGCCGCCTCACGGATGAACGCAGTCGGACTAATCGCAGCTTGGCAATGATTGCGCGGGAGGCTCGCGGGGCCAGAAGTCCCCAATACGTCCCCATGTAAATGAAAAGCGGCTAGACGATTTCTCATCTAACCGCTTGATTTATATGGCGCGCCCGGCAGGATTTGAACCCACGACCCCTGGTTCGTAGTTTACAAAGTAGGCGCAAGTGATTGTTATAATTAATATTTTACGACACCACTTATCGCCATTTTGCACATATTCGTGTGCACCGATTTGATGATTCTAGCGTCCGCTGGGAAAGCTTGGCTATTTTGCGAGCCCAATCTGGACCGTAGGATTCCAGAAATGAAAGCCGCGTAGCAAGCCGTTGACGCGAGCCCTCCTCGCGCGAGGGAGCCTCGACCCTTAGTCTGTGCCAGCGCACATTCAGTGCTCCAGCGCCAAAGAATACTGGTGATGATATTGAAACCTATCTCCTGATCATTCACGTGTGCGAATGATTAGGAGACAGGTTCCAGTGCGCCACTCAAACGTCGATGATTCCCATAGTCGATCAAGCAATGGATATTACGCGCGGTAACGTACAGAGCGCCCAAGCCTAAACGGGTACAGTAGTTATTCGTTGTGCAGTGAATCGCGGAATCACATTAAGCACGTGATTCGATAATTTAATCCACGTTAAAGGAGATACTCTCATGAACAGCATTGTCTACATAGTCGGCGCCGTCGTCATTATCCTCGCGATCCTGGGGTTTCTTGGACTGCGCTAAAGCACCAAAATCATTGCAGCCGTTGGTCGGGCACATCAAGCGGGGCTAATGTTCGACCGTGTCCCATGTGTGGCCCGCGCAATGAAATGGGTGGCAGTCAAATGGAACCCGGTCTGTAGGCCATAGGCCAGAAAAGGCGCGAGCAAACATGAAACTAGGCGACCAGCAGGCCAGCGGCAACGTCGAGGATCGGCGCGGGATAGGCATGGTCGGAGGCGGGCTGGGGGTCGGCGGGATGGTGATCGCGGTCATCGCCTACTTCCTCGGCTTCGACCCCAGCGCGGTGTTGAACGTAGCTGAGCAGATCGTGCCTCAGCGCGAAGCGCGCGAGGCGCCCAAGGGCGCGCCCGCGGATGAGATGGGGCAATTCGTCTCCAAGGTGCTTGGCAGTACTGAGAACGTCTGGGGCAAGGTCTTCCAACAGTCGAACGCCCAGTACCGGCCCCCGACGCTGGTGCTGTATGACGGGCAAGTACGCTCGGCCTGCGGCATGGGGCAATCGGCCATGGGCCCGTTCTACTGTTCCGGCGATGAGAAGCTCTATATTGACCTTGCGTTCTTCCGCGATCTGAAAACGCGCTTTGGTGCCCCGGGCGATTTTGCCCAAGCCTACGTGATCGCCCACGAGGTGGGTCACCACGTGCAGAAGCTAAGCGGCACCTTCCAGAAGATGGAGGCTGCGCGCGGGCGGGTATCGCAGACCGAACAAAACCAGACGTCGGTGCGCATGGAATTGCAGGCCGACTGTTACGCGGGCGTGTGGGGACATCACGCAGGCACCATGAATCAGTTGGATTCCGGTGACATCGCCGAAGCGCTCAATGCGGCGACGGCGATCGGCGACGACCGCCTGCAGAAGCAAAGTCAGGGCCGCGTCGTTCCCGAGTCGTTCACCCATGGTTCGTCCGCACAGCGCGTGCGCTGGTTCAAGCGCGGCATGGACAAGGGCCGCCCGACGGACTGCGACACGTTCACGACCCGTTCGCTTTGACGGTCGCAAAACAAAACACTTGAAACCTTTCATGCGTGTTCTAATTTCTTTAGTTGCACAATGACGGATGCTGAAGCCTGGCAGCGCTACCCGCAGCTACGCTGGTTATACGATCGGCTGCAATTATCGCAGGCGCTTGAATACGAATGCGGCCCGGCCGGGACGCTACCGCCAAGGCCCGGAATTTGGTTCGTAAAGCCCATCATCAATCTGAACGGCATGGGTGTCGGCGCGTACGCTCAGCATTATGATGGTGGCCCTGCTTTCCCCGTCCGCCCAGGTAGCTTCTGGATGCCGCACTTCACCGGCCGGCACCTGTCGATAGATCTCAAACGCGCGTCGTCGGGGTGGGACTTCGGTCTAATCGTCGAATGTATCTGTCGTAACGATCGGCCTTTCGAGTGGAGAAAGGTGACAGAAGTGCCGGAATTGCCCGACATTATCGCGATCGATGGAACGGATATACCCTGCCTAAACATCGAACTGATCGACGGCAATGTCATCGAGGTTCATCTGCGGCGCAATCACGATTTCGATGCCATGCCGGAAGCGTCCTCAATTTTTCCGGTGTGGGACGACGAACCGGTGCCCGTCGACATGGTCGTGGATCAAGAGGACGCAGACGGCTACCTGGTTCCAATGCGTTTGGGATTCGTCTACCGTCGGGAAAAAATCGACGTCGAACCGGTGGGCATCACGTCACTACAGGTTCCCTGAAATTCACGTTGGCTCGAACCACGATGCCAGTCTCCGCCGGCATCACGTGCGACAGGTACACACCTGTCTGCCATATCGATCGGTCTTGTGGCAGTCGGCTGTGACTTCCTTGCCCGCTACCATGCGCACCATGTTTTGCCGCGAACGTTCTCCGAATGGCTGGGTTTTCTCTGGGGCGTCGATTCCGTCTATGCGGATGCGATGTTGCATGTGTCCGACACCAAGGATTGTAATTGAGTCGCCATCGGCAACCTTGATCGCCTTGCCGTGAATGGTCGCTGCGTGGCTGGCGCAGATGAACAGAGCAAGCCAGATTGCCAAGATGGTGCCGGTCGAGCGGCACATACGCATAGGTGTAATAGCGCCAAGCTACTGCGTGTTGCAGCGCGTGTGGCCCACCATGTCCGTGTAGCAAGTGGTAGTCGGCGGGAGTGGAGCGAGGTAGGGTTGCATCGGGATATTGTAGGGTTGCATCGGGATGTATCCTGGAGCGGGTGAAAGTGTCCGGCCCAACGCCTGAGCCGCTTCGTGTGCCCGTTGCTGTGCCTGCTGATCATCTGCGCGTTGCCGCTCCTCCACAATGGCCGTGATTTGGCTGGCGGTAACCGAATTCAGCTCGGCGCGGCGTTTGGCGAAGTCCCCGAATGTGATATTTCCGTTGTAGAGGTCGGCAAGAAGAATGAGAAATTGCGTGTGATCGCGTTGAAGAATCTGGAATTCGAGCTGCGAGAGTGTTTTTCGGCCTTCTTCAGCATGTTCTTTGTGACAACGTTCGGCTATTTCGGCCCAGCGCCGAATTGCCGCTCGGTCATCCGCGCTCGCCTTGGTAGCGTTGATGAGCGTAGCAAACGTCTGTTCGCCTACCTGTTCAACGATCTGTGCATGGACCGAGCCAAGATCCACACGCAGGGCTACTGCATGGTGGGCGCGGCGAACCATCCGGACCACGACTACGGAGACGAAGAGTGACCTCTGCCGTGCGCCTGTTGTGAAGCAATCCGCAGATTCCCTGCCGATGTTCCGAGGTGACGCTGCGGATGACCCGGGGTGATTCCGCGGATGACTTCAAGAGGAGAGTTGCTGGCCCGGGTGCTGGAGAAGCTCCGCCAGATCGTCCAGGAAGCGGCCTGCCGGGACGCCGTTCACGATACGGTGGTCGTAGGTGAGCGAGATTGGGAGTATTCGCCGCACACTCCAGCCCTCGTGAACCGCCTTGTCCACCACCATCCGCGGCGCGGCGCGGCCAATGCCTAGTACGGCGGCCTGTCCCGGGGTGAGCGCGGGCGTAGCCCAGGTCACGGTGCGCAGCATGCCGTAGTTGCTCAGGGTAAAGGTTGCGCCGTGGACGTCGTCTTTGGACAGGGCGCCGGCCTCCGCTCGCTGCTGGAGTGAATGCAGCCGGGTCACGATCTCGGCAAGTGGGCGCTCATCCGCGTGCTTGATCACCACCGCCAGGAGATCATCCGAGGGGAGTGCCAGCGCTATGGCAACGTTCACCTCAGCGTACTCCATCACCGTTTGTTCCTCGATCGTTGCGTTGAGGCGTGGGTGCCTGCGCAGACAGGCGGCCACCGCCTTGATCAGGAGGTGGGTCAGCGTCAGTCCGGGAATCTGTTCGCGCAGGTCTCTGGCGTGTGTGAGAACCGGCTCGGCATCCACTTCCGCCATCGCAGTGACGTGCGCGGTGGATTGAATGCCCGCCAGGGTGCGGTTGGCCACTACGCGCTGAACGCCTCGCAGGGGGATGCGCCGCGCGACTGGGACGCCGTTGACCTGATCCGTCGCGCCTGACTCCTGCGCAGTCATGTCCGCGTGCTCGCCATCACGCGGCGCGCGGCTTCAACAACGTGGCGAACGTTGGGCAGCGCGTGTGGGCGCACCTTGCCGCTGGGCACGGGCACCGGCGCGGCGCCAATGCGTATGACCGGCGCAATCAGCACCTCGGGCGCCTCTTCCACTACGGACGCTACTACCTCCGCGCCGATCCCTCCGGCCACCCAGGCCTCGTGCACGGTAATGAGACGGCGGGTGCGCCGGACAGAGGCGAGGATGGTGTCGCGGTCAAGCGGACGGAGCGTGCGCAGATCGAGGATCTCCAGCTCAATGCCCTCCGCGGCTAGCTCGCCGGCGGCGCGCACTGCCAAGGGGAGCGAGCTGCCCACCGCAACCACCGTTACGTCGCGGCCCTCTCGCACGATTTGCGCCTTGCCAATTGGCGTTTCGAAGGCGTCGTGGGGCACGGGTGCACGGGCGGCGTGAGAGAGGCTCATTCCCTCGAAGAACAGCACCGGACCATCGTCGCGGATGGCTGCTGTCATCATCCCCTTCGCGTCCGCCGGCGTGGCCGGCATGACCACCTTCCAACCCGGCACGTGGGCGAACCAGGCGGAGTAGTCCTGAGGGTGGCCGCCGTAGGGGCCGTCGCCCACGCGTGTCCGTACCACTACCGGGACGCGCGCTATCCCGCCGGTCATATAATGGAGGTTAGGTGCCTGGTTGATGAGCTGGTTCATGGCCGCGGGCAGAAACTCGCCAAAGCTGATCTCCACAATGGGCCGCTGGCCGAAGAGCGCCGCGCCCAAAGCGGCGCCCACCATGGCGGATTCAGAGATTGGCGCCTCGCGGATACGCATGGGGCCAAATTCTTCCAGCAGACCCTTGGTGCCCTGCATGGATCCCTGCATGGCACCCACATCCTGACCAATGTAGAAGACGCGCGGATCCTCCCGCATGGCCACCGCGATCGCCTCGATGATCGCCTCCATGTGGGTCAGTCGCCGGCTTGGCTCAGCGCTCATGGGTGCACCTCGTCCAAACCCAGTTCCGCCTCACCGGTGTCCGGTAGCGCCATCACCGCCTCGAGCGTCGACACGACCGTGGCCCGTGCGGCGTCACGCAGCCTGTTGAAATCCGTTGCGGACGCCTCGCCTCGCTGAATCAGGCGATCGCCGTATCGGACGAGAGGGTCCGCCATGGGCGTGTCCGGGTGCATTGCCCGATAGTCTTGCGTATCCGCGGCCCAGTGACCCTTGGCTCGCCACGTTCTCGCCTCGATCAGACTGGGTCCCTTGCCCTCGCGCGCCCGTGCAATTGCCTCTGTCATCGCCCGACGCACAGCGTCCAGGTCATTGCCGTCCACCTCGAGGCCGGGTATGCCGTACCCCGCCGCGCGATTGGCCACGGGGGCCGGCAGATAGTCCCTGGCGGGTTGGGAGATGGCCCAGCCGTTGTGCTGGCAGACGTAGACTATGGGCAGCCGCCAGCTTGCTGCCAGGTTAAGGTTCTCATGGAAGTCACCACGATTGGCCGTGCCATCGCCAAAGCTGCAGACACAGATGCGGTCCGATCCTTCCTGCTGGAACGCGAGCGCGGCACCGGTAGCGACTCCCAGACTGGTGCCAAGATCACCGGCCACCCATGGGACGATATTGAGCTCCACAGGGCCGGTAAACGGCACTGAGCGGCCTTTGTTGTAGCCGCCGACCTTGCCCAGGACCTGCGCCACGAGCCGCGCCATCTCCGCGCCGCGCATTATGTAGATCACCAAGGGGTCGCGGTAGTGCGCGGCGATCGCGTCGTCCGGGCGGAGATCGCAGAACGCGCCCACCATGGCGGCCTCTTCTCCGGCGCTTGGGAACCAGCGCGGATTGACGGCGCACAGGGCTTCGTCCAGCTCGCGTGAGAGTGCCATCCAGCCGTAAAGGCGTAGGCCCTCGCTCAGGCCTATCGCCTCCGCTGGCGCAAGCATCGGGAGGTCAACCACAGCTCACCTGCCAAGCTCGGCAATCGCGCGGTCGATGGCTGCGGCGTCTCGCGGTTCATCGAGCTCTGCGATCACCGCCAACGGATCACCCGGCTTCAGGATCTGCCCTTCCTCCACCAGCACCCGAGCCAGGGTGCCTGAGGTGGTGGCTTCAACCTCCACGTTTGCTTTGTCAGACTGCACCTCCAGCACCGGCTCGCCCACTGTGATGCTCTCGCCCACGGCCTTGAGCCAAACGACCACCTCGGCCTCGCCGGTGCTGGCGCCGAGGTCCGGGAGTCGGAAGATGTTCATCGCTTGATCTCGCGCATTGGCTAAACTACTGGGGTCCAGAGCTCGGGTTAAAGAATTGAGACGTAGGGCTAAGCCATGATTCTAGCTCAGCTCGTTCTCACATAGCGCTGTAACAGCAGGCGCAGCCTGTCGCTGGTGTGCGCCAGTATCCTGTGCGTCCAGGGAGTGATCGCAGCTTTGCGCCAGGTTTCCGACTGGCACACCCCGGGCGAAGCCAGATGATATACGGTGACGTACTTGTGGACTGCGCCACCCACTGACCGGAAGCGCCGGGCGCAGAGCATGCCTCGAATCGCCTTGAGGGCCGGCAGATGCTCAGTAGCGTACCATTCGTTGAATTCGGCATCGGCCTGCTCTGACACGTTGAGCGCGGAAACCAGCAGGCCGCCGGCATCGCCGGGCGCCACCTTGTCGCCGGGAGCCATTTGTTCACACGTGAAACGGCACAGGCGCGTGCATTTGCCAAGCAAGATGCGTTTTGACCATGGCGAAAAATTCTCCGGCGAAACCGCGCGATATTCCGGCTTGTTCAAAACGTCGAGGCTTTCCAGGTCGTATATCGCGAGCGAGATCTTCGGATTTTCGGCGCCGATCCAGCGCACCGCATTGATGAAGCCCTTGATGCGCAGGCGCTCCGGTATGTGCTCGGTGTCGTACCAGTCGTTGAATTCGTCCTCGGCCGCGTTCGAATAATCGAAGCCGCCGCCGAGAAGTCCCATTGGTTTGGCCATGATCGGGTGGTGTTTGCCTTTCAATCGAGAGTTACGCCAGCAGCCTTTATAACCTTGCCCCATTGCAACCGTTCGGCCTGGATAAAAGCGGCGCATAGACTTTGGCAAGCAGGGGATTGTTCTTTTCGTCAGCGGGAGAGATTCTCGGCATGGAAGACCTCAGGTAGGGATAATTGTCTGGCTTTCAGTGGAGCTGTCATCAGCACATGGTCAACAGGACGGTGAGTCGCGCAGCGTCAGCAAGAAGTTGGAATGCAATCTCGATCAGCGCGACCAGGTGCCAATCATGCCATGAACCCCGATTTGTCGGCTACCACCCTCGGATCGAATAATTGCGGAGCACACACCCTGAAACGTAACATCGAGTTATGATTCGCGAGATCAAACTGTAACGGGGACAGATTTCCATGAAGAAACGTCGGAATGAGGTCAAGCGATGAGTGGCCTGCCACTTGAAGGAGTACGCGTTGTTGAAATGGGGCAGATCGTAGCCGGGCCTACTGCCGGCCTGCTGCTCGGCGATATGGGTGCCGACGTGATCAAGGTGGAGCCGCCCGATGCCGGCCAGGAAAGCCGCATGGGCAATAGGCGCAACGGTCCTTTCTATTACTTCAACCGTAACAAGCGCGGTATCGTCATCAATCTTGCCTCACCTGATGGTTGTGAAGTCGCGATGCGCCTTATCAATCGCGCCGACGTGCTTATTGAGAATATGGCGCCCGGTTCGATGGACAGGCTGGGCCTGGGCTACGCCAAAGTGCGTGAGGCCAACCCGCGTCTCATCTATTGCAGCCTCAAGGGCTACCTCAAGGGCCCCTATTCTTCGCGGCCGTTGATGGACGAGCCCGGACAGATGGCTTCCGGGTTGGCATTCATGACTGGTCCGGCCGGGCAGCCAATGCGTGCCGGCGCATCGGTTGTGGACATGGGCGCAGCAACGTATGCCGTGCTCGGTGTCATGGCGGCACTCATGCAGCGGGAGAAAACGGGAAAGGGCCAGCTCATCACCGGCGGCCTGTTCGAGACCGCGCTGTTCTACGTCGGCCAGCACATGGCCACCGCACAGTTCACCGGCGAGCCTTCGCAGCCGATGCGTGCGCAGCGCCACGCAGGCAAGCGTAACGGCACTGCGATCTACGATCTTTTTGTGTGCAAGGACGATAAACAGGTTTTCATCGGCATCGTCAGCGACGGGCAGTGGCGGAGAATATGCCCTATCTTCGGCATGGAAGACCTGGCTGCGGATCCGGGCTACGACCATAACCCGGGCCGTGCCGAGCATCACGACATCCTGAAGAAACGTATCAGCGACGTGTGCATACGTTACACGCGCAATGAGATCGTCGACATGCTGGATGCCGCAAACGTATGTGTTGCGCCGCTCCACTCGCCATCCAGCGTGCTTGAGGAAGACGTGCACGTGCGCTCGGAAGGCCGGACGCTGCCTGTTCAGATCGGGGATCTTGCCGGTCGTCTGCCGCCAATCCCCTACGAGAGCGACGCTTATAGCTTTTCAGTGCGCCATTCAGCACCGAAAGAGCCGGGCCGCGATAGCGTAGAAATTCTGCGTGAACTGGGTTATTCGGATGCCGATGCGCAGGTGCTCGCGGCCAGGGGCATCGTACGGGGGCCGGGGTTGGGGTAGCACGCAGCTCGAACGCTCAGCGGCCCTTGAATACCGGCTGGCGCTTCTCACGGAATGCCAGCCGCCCCTCCTTTACGTCTTCAGTGTTGTGCACCTTGTTGAGCAGATTTTCCTCGTATTCCGCGTGCGTCTCGAGCGAGACGCCCATCGCGTGGTACACCGCCTGCTTGGTCAATTCAATAGTGATCGACGGCCCGCGCGCCAGCCGGTTCGCGAGTTCCATCGTGCGGGCCATGAGCTCTTCGTGCGGCACGACCTTGTCGGCCAGGCCGATCCGCAGCGCTTCTTCAGCCTTCACCTCGTCGCTTAGCCAATGCATGAGCAGGGCCCTCGACGTTCCCACCAGATGAGGCAGCAGCCAGGTGGACGACTGGTCGGGCAGGATTGCGCGCCGGACGAATGCCGACACGAAGCGCGCCTGATCGGACGCGATCCGCACATCGCAGGCGAGCGCCAGAGAGAAACCACCCCCGGCCGCCACGCCATTGACCGCGGCAATCACGGGCTTGCGCATGGTGCGGAAGCGTCCGATCCAGCCGAACCGGGATTCCTCTATGTCCTGCCGGCTCGGCGGTGGGCTGCTTGAATGCGACTGCCCAATCATGTCCGCGCCGGCGCAGAAACCGCGACCCGCACCCGTGAGCACCAGCACCTTGGCATCGTCGTCGTCGTTCACGTCCTCCAGAATGCGTTTCAGACCGAAGCGCAGCGCGGGCGAGAGTGCGTTGAGCTTTTCCGGCCGATTGAGCGTGAAGGTGACCACCCCGTCCGTTTTCTCGACTATTGCGTCGTCGTAGCCTTCATAAGGCGTCAGGCCGTCAAATCTTCGTGGCATCGGTATCTCCTGTGCATGGCGAATGGGTAGAAGTTTAACGCGAACGGAAGAGAAGGTCTTAGCACTTCTAGTGCGCATCGTGTTCATTGCAATTTGCGCACCAGCGTTGCACGGGAAGGAACTGCTCTCGAAACGGACCCGACGCACCTGGTCGCCGCCGATCCAGACTGGCATCGGACGAGGCGTCGACGCGCGTGAAAAGGGTCGTTCCGTCGAAGGTCCAGTGTCCGGAATAGGACATGAACGACTACGACTCGCCCGCGGACAACGGCCCGCTGCCGTCGCACATTCCGTACGTCACGCTCTCCCGAGGCGGCAGCCCGGCGCGCGAGGCCGTATCGTTGCTCGGTCAGGCGCGTATTTTGTGCTAACGTGGCGCTCTGGCCGACTCCGCGCGACACCGCGCGCCGGAAAGAAGTCGCTTTTTTGAGGGGTCCGATTATGACCGGAGGTTTGCTGCTGCCGTCGTTTCTCGTTATGACCTTGGGATGGATCTTGGTGCTGGCGCCGACTGCATGGAGTCAGCAGCAATATCCGTCTCGACCGATACGCATCATCGTGCCCTTTTCTCCCGGCGGCGGCGGCGACCTCATTGCGCGAAAGGTGGCTGTAAAGCTCACTGAACGCACGGGAATGTCGGCCTTCGTCGAGAACCGCGCAGGCGCCAGCGGCAACATCGGTGCTGAGATCGTCGTGCGGTCGGTGCCGGACGGGTACACGCTGCTCTCCCTCTCGAGCACCTACGGCATCCAAGCGTCTCTCGGCAAGACGCCCTTCGATCCGTTGAACGACGTTGCGCCCATCGCCGGGCTTGCCCGCTCCCCGGCTGTCGTCATCGTAGCCCCGAACTCACCGTTCAAAACGCTTCGGGATCTGATCAATGCCGCCAAGCGCTATCCCGGCGAGGTGATGTTCGGTACGGCCGGCATCGGCGCCATCGCGCATATGAATATGGAGCACTTCGCTTCGGTCACCGGCATTCAGATGACCCACGTGCCGTATAAAGGCTCCTCGCAGGCACTGACGGACATGCTGGGCGGAAACATCGCGGTGACCACGGCAAACCCGACTGTGGCGGCCCCAATGGTGAAAGCCGGCCGCATCCGCGCGCTGGCCGTCGGCGGGAGCCACCGCCTGCCGTCCATGCCCGATGTGCCGACATACCCCGAAGCAGGACTACCCGGCTTTGATCCCTACGACTGGAAGGCGATCCTGGGCCCGAAAGGCATTCCGCTGGAGATCGTCAGCCGCTTGAACACGGAAATCAATGCCATCATAAAGGACAAGGATTTTGCCGCGGTGCTGGAAGCCGACGGTTCGACCGCGCTGGGCGGACCGCCTTCCCAGCTAGCGGCTCTCATCAGGTCGGACATCGAGCGCTGGCGCAATCTGATTCGGGATCGGAAGATCAAGGTGGAGTGAGCCCAAGGCACAAGGGGCGACTCCTGCAAGACGACATTTCCAGGGCGCAAGTCGGTCCCTGGAAAGGGATACGCCTTCGCGTATGGTCAAAATAATCGTCAGCTGGTTTTGCTTGACCTTGTACTTTTTGGTTCGCTGGGAAGTTCGACAGTGGTCGACGATCCGCGGTAAGCCATAGCTGATCTGCACATCCATGATTTACGCCATACCGTGGGCATGCGGTTGCGGGAAGCTGAGGTGCGGGAAGAAACGATTGCTGACATTCTGTGGCACATACGCCCCGGCATGACGGCTCACTACTCGGTGGCACAGATTGGTGAGCTGGTGGAGGCGTTAAACCGGATCACGGATGAACGCAGTCGGACCAATCGTAGCTTGGCGATGATTGCGCGGGAGGCTCGAGGGGCCAGAAGTCCCCAAAAAGTCCCCATGCAAATGAAAAGCGGCTAGACGATTTCTCATCTAACCGCTTGATTTATATGGCGCGCCCGGCAGGATTTGAACCCACGACCCCCTGGTTCGTAGCCAGGTACTCTATCCAACTGAGCTACGGGCGCTAAGCGGCGGATTATACCAAATACACAAGCGGTTACGAAACGCTGGGTTATTGACGATTGCGGGAGTGCTTCGCGTGCTAGCATTTCGTCCGGAAAATCGTGGCCTAAAAAGGACAACAAATTGAAAATTGGATTCGCGGGCATGGGGCGCATGGGCACCGAGATGGCGGGCCGCTTGCTGAAACAGGGACACGAGGTAACCGTATGGAATCGTACTGCCGCCAAAACCAAACTGCTGGCCGATGCCGGCGCGAAGGTGGCTGCAACGCCTGCCGAACTCGCCACACGCAGTGAGTTGATCCTGACGATACTCACCGATGCCGCAGCGATTAACGCAATTTACCTCGGCAAGGACGGGTTGCTGGAAGGCGCCGTTAGCGGCAAGTTGTTCGTGGAAATGAGCACGGTGCGCCCCGAGGTCGAGCGCAATCTGGCGAAATCGATCAACGCCAAAGGCGCGTTTCTTATCGATTGCCCGGTCGGTGGAACCACCGGCCCCGCGCGTGACGGCAAATTATTGGGGTTCGTGGGGGGCGCTGACACGCACTTTGCGCGCGCGAAGCCGGTGCTGGATCAATTGTGCCGGCGCGTTGAACACTGCGGCGCTATCGGTGCGGGCGCGAGTATGAAGCTGGCGATTAATCTGCCGCTGGCGGTCTATTGGCAGGCGTTTGGCGAGGCGTTGGCGTTATGCAAGCCGCTGGGACTTGAGCCGTCGAAACTGATCGAAATTTTTACTGAGACTTCCGGCGGCCCCAATGTTCTGAAGTCGCGCGGTGCGTCACTGGCCGCTGCACTGGGCGGCATAGCGCCTGATCCGGTGACGTTCGACATCGATTCCATCCGCAAGGATTTACGCACCATGCTTGAAGAGGGCCGTTCGCTGGGACGCGAATTACCCCTGACCGCCAAGGCGCTGGAATGTTTTGACCAGGCCTCGCGCAATGGACTCGGCGCGGCCGATGCGGTGATGATGACCGCGGGATTCGTCGCGCAATCCGCCCCATAGAAAATCGTCTGCGATCAGTCCGACGGGCTAGACTTTGGTATGGCGTCATTTGCGGCGCCAGCCGTCTTGCCGCTCACGTCGGTCTCGTTCAGGGCTTCCGTCTCGTTGCGTTGCATGATGCCCTCCACGGAGCACTGGCGCCGCGGCCCTCGCGTCACGGTCATCGATCCATTGAGCTTGCCCATCATGCCGCAATAATGCATGCGATCGACTTCACGAAAAAAAAGTTGAAATTCGCTGCGGCTGGTCTGAATCAAAAAATCGCCGTAATCGGTGGTCACCGTAGTGGCATCTCCGGTATCCTTCCACTTGCTGTAGGCGTCGCCGCGCTGTAAGTGGACAGAGCAGGTGCGCGGTTTCCATTTGCTGTAATACGCCACGCTTTGCACTTCACCGCCCTGCGCGAGCAACGCGATGCGCGCGTGTTCATCTTCGGTGCCAATCTTGCAATCGTACTTTTCCACCGGGCCGCGCGGCGGGCCTTTGGCGGCCGCTTTGGGCGCCATTTTCGCCGCGGGTTTCAGTGCCGGCTGTGCCGGCACCGGCGCAGGCGCGCACGCTATCGCTATCGCTATCGCTATCCCGCAGGCCAGCGCAAAATTGCGCCAGCGCTTCATTACCTTCGGCTCTCCGCGTGCAGTCATTTCAATAGTCTATGGGATTGTTACAGGTTTGATTTTAAACTGATTTCCGCAAAATGAATATCTTCAGGCCAGGTAACCTTGAGGTTGCCGGGGCTGCCCATTACCAGGCGTGGCTTTAGGCCCAGTTGCTCTATGGCGCTGGCTTCGTCGGTCACGGTGCCGGACTTGGCAGCACGCAATGCCTCCAGCAACAAGCGGTAACGAAACATCTGCGGCGTTTGCGCCTGCCACAAATTATCACGCGGCTCGGTGCTCACAATACGCTGCGTCGAATCGCTGCGCTTTAAAGTATCAGCTACCGGCACAGCGAGCACACCGCCCACATTGTCGTCCGCGATTTCATTGATCAGTCGCTCAATCAACCGCGCAGTCAAACACGGCCGCGCGGCGTCATGCACCATCACCCAATCGTCCGCATCCACCGCGTCGGCCATCGCCATCAATCCGTTCAGTACGCTCGCCGCGCGCGTGACGCCGCCGCAATACAGCGGCTCCATTCGCCCCTTAAAAGCCGACCAATCCTGCTGCCGGAAATGCGTGTCCGTGGGCGACAACACCACGAAAACCTGCTGCACTCGCGCGCACGCGCACATCACCTCGATCGCATGGCGGATTAACGGCCGCCCAGCAAGCATTTGATATTGCTTGGGAATTTCAGCGCCCATGCGACTGCCGGTGCCGGCGGCAGGAATCAGCGCGTGAATATCAGGCATCGCCCCGGCCGTTTGGGTGAAATGGGTTTCATCGGCGCGATTCTAGCAGTCCTGACTCAAAATTCCGCCGTTTCATCCCCTATAATGCCCATGTAAAACAACACCACTATCAAAGGAAGTGCCATGGGTTTACTCGACTCGATACTGGGTTCCGTGCTGGGCGGCCGAGGCTCATCTCAAGCTCAAGGTTCCGGCCAAGCGGCGCTGATTAACGCGGTGATGCAGATGATTGTGAACAAAGGCGCTGGCGGCGCGGGTGGTGGCTTGGGCGCACTGGTCGGCGCGTTGACGCAAGGCGGCCTCGGCAATGTCGCGAGTTCATGGGTGGGCACCGGACAGAATCTTCCCGTTTCCGCGCATCAGATCAGCAGCGCCCTCGGTGGCGGCGGCTTGCTCGCACAACTGGCAAAGTCAGCCGGTTTGTCACACGGTGATGCGGCGTCGGGACTGTCGCAAATCCTGCCGGACCTGGTCGATAAGCTCACGCCGGACGGGCAAATCCCGCAGCTGGATACGCTTGAAAAAATGCTGGGGGCGTTCAATATAGGCAAGTAGTGAACCTGAAGAGGAATCCCATGTCATCCGTGCGCCCCGCCGCCATCGCCGGTATGTTCTACCCCGGCAAGCCAGTAGAACTTGCGCGCGCTGTCGATGCGATGCTGGTTGCAGCCACGCCTGCAACCATGGCGCCAGTGCCCAAGGCTATCATCGCGCCGCACGCTGGATTTGTTTATTCGGGGCCGGTAGCGGCGAGCATCTATGCGTTGATCACTCCCGCGCGGGCGCGTATCAAGCGCGTGGTGCTGCTGGGGCCGACACACCGCGTCACCATACACGGCATGGCGCTGCCCGGCGTGGATGCATTTACCACGCCACTGGGCACAGTACCCATCGCTGCCGATGCGGTAAAAAAACTCATGGCGCTGTCCTACGTGGGCGCCAACGCAGAGGCGCACCGGCTGGAACATTCTCTTGAAGTGCAGCTGCCGTTTCTGCAGAAAGTCATCGACGAATTCTCCCTGCTGCCGCTGGCTGTGGGACGCGCCTCGGCGCAACAGGTTGCGGCGGTAATCGATATGCTGTGGGGCGGCGACGAAACGCTGATTGTGATCAGTTCAGATCTGTCGCACTACCTGCCTTACGCAGACGCGCAAACCATGGATAATGGCACCGCACAGGCGATACTCGGTTTGCGCACGGACATCAGTCACCAGCAAGCCTGTGGCGCCACGCCCGTCAACGGGCTTAACCTGCTGGCGCAACAGCGCCGGCTGAAGCCCGTGATGATCGATGTGCGCAATTCCGGCGACACTGCCGGCGACAAAATGCGCGTGGTCGGCTACGGTTCATTTGCCTATTATGAACAACCCCGTACCGCTCATTGAAGCCGCAGGCACGCTGCTGCCTATAGCGCGCGCATCGATTGCCGGCCAACTCGGCAAAACGCACGCCGCCGACGAAAGTGCGCCGTGGCTGCGCGCGCAGGGTGCATCGTTCATCACGCTCAATTTGCAACAAAAACTGCGCGGCTGCATCGGCTCGCTGCGGGCGCACCGTCCGCTGCTCGATGATGTGAAAGCCAACGCACTGGCGGCCGCGTTTAAAGATCCGCGCTTCAAGCCACTGACGGCTGCCGAGTTTGAAAACATCAGCCTTGAAATTTCGCTGCTGTCGGCGCTGAGCGCATTGCATTTCACCGACGAAGCCACAGCACTTTCGCAACTGCAGCCCCATGTGCATGGCGTCATATTCGAATACGGCCATCATCGCAGCACCTACCTGCCGCAAGTGTGGGACAACTTTTCCGACCCCGCCATGTTCATGGCCACGCTCAAGCAAAAAGCCGGACTGCCGCCGAATTTTTGGGAGCCCGGCATCCGCATCCACACCTACACCGTGGCAAAACTGCGCGAGCCGCAGCAGCAGCCCTGACCATGAACGCGCAAGCCTACCCGGCACGCTGGTGGCACCTGCTCGACGACGGGCGCATGCAATGCGATTTGTGTCCGCGCGATTGCAGGCTGCATGAAGGCCAGCGCGGCGCGTGTTTTGTGCGCCAGCGTGCAGGTGATGAAATGGTGCTCACCACCTATGGCCGCTCATCGGGTTTTTGCATCGATCCCATCGAAAAAAAGCCACTCAATCATTTTTACCCGGGGTCGAGCGTACTGTCGTTTGGCACCGCCGGCTGCAATCTCGCCTGCAAGTTCTGCCAGAACTGGGACATCAGCAAATCGCGCGACATGGATAAGCTTGCCGATCAAGCGACGCCCCAAGCCATCGCCAATGCCGCCAAAGCAGCAGGCTGCAAGAGCGTGGCGTTCACCTACAACGACCCGGTAATTTTCGCCGAATACGCGATGGACATCGCCGACGCCTGCCACGCGGCAGGAGTGCAAACCGTGGCGGTTACCGCTGGTTATATGCACGCCGCGCCACGACGCGAGTTCTACGCCAAAATGGACGCGGCCAACGTTGACCTGAAAGCCTTTACCGACGAATTCTATTTCAAGCAATGCGCTTCACACTTGCAGCCGGTGCTCGATACCCTGGTCTACCTCAGGCACGAAACCCGCGTATGGTTTGAAATCACCACGCTGCTGATCCCCGGCAAAAATGATTCAGACGAAGAACTCACCGCCGAATGCCAGTGGATCAAAAAAGAACTCGGCTCTGATGTGCCGCTGCATTTCACCGCGTTTCATCCCGACCACAAAATGCGCGACATTCCCGCCACGCCGCCCGCCACACTCACGCGCGCGCGCAACATCGCATTAAACGAAGGCTTGAATTACGTCTACACCGGCAATGTGCATGATGAGCGCGGCGGCTCAACCTACTGCCCCGGTTGCAATAAAGCGCTGATCGTGCGCGACTGGTATCGCATCGGCGCATACCGCGTGACTGCGCACGGAAACTGCCCCGATTGCGGCACGGCCATCGCCGGGCGTTATGCGGAAAAGTTTGGCACGCCGTTCGGGCCGAGGCGAATTCCGGTAGCGATTAACCGGGCGCAGGTAGGGACACGATAATATTTATTAAAAACAAACAGTTACGAAATCACGTCTTAGCACTAAGACGATACGCCAACGCACGCAATAAATTCGGCGTAAGTGAGGCGATTACACCACCCAAAAGAACACCCGCGGCATCTGCCACCATGTCCACAACTTCGAAGGCTCGCCATCCGGTCCATCCTTGCACGAACTCAATAGCAATACCCAGCGCTATCAATGCTGCCGCCAATTCGAAACGCTTACGTGTGGTACCGAAGTGCTGTGCCCACCAAAACATAAGTGTACCGTAGGCGAGCAGGTGCCCGATCTTGTCGCCTAGCTCCATATCAATCGTGGGCGGCTTCGGGGCAAACGACAGATAAATGAGCAAGGCCACTCCGAACCAGCCTACACCGCTCCAGAAACGCCTTAACCAATTAGGCACGACGGCATTCTGAGAATTATTCAATTCCCACCGCCGCCCCCGCAGCTACTGCCGCTGTCCCCGCCCGCATTGCTGGTGGAGAACCCCAAGTCGCCAAAACCAGCGCCAGCGTCACTACTGCAAACACGACGCTCATCTCGCCTCCATCTGCTTACCTGCATTAAGTGCCGGTATAATAAAGCTTTTTTGATGCAGCAACCATGTTGGCGGTAGCGCCTCGGCCCGGCGAACGCGTGCGGGCTGGCCCGTTTCACGGTTCATCCGATGCCCTGGCCATCGCGGAACTGGCGGGATTGGTGCGTCCGCTGCTGGTGATTACCGCTGACGCATCCGCCGCACAACGCCTGCAGTCGGAACTCGCGTTCTTCGCGCCGGCGTTAAAAACCTGCGTCTTCCCTGACTGGGAAACCCTGCCCTACGATCAGTTTTCGCCGCACAATGATCTGGTGTCGGAGCGCCTCGCCACGCTCTACGAAATGATGCGTGCCACCTTCGATGTCGCCATCGTGCCCGTCACCACGGCGCTTACGCGCCTGATGCCGGTGGCGTATCTGGCCGCCAATACGTTTTTCTTCAAGCAAGGCGGCAAACTTTCGCCCGAGGAACTGCGCCGCCAGTGCACCATCGCTGGTTACACCCACGTGACACAGGTCGTCGCGCCAGGCGAATACAGTTTCCGCGGCGGGCTGATCGATATTTTTCCGATGGGCAGCGCACTGCCGTATCGCATTGATTTGTTTGACGAAGACATTGATTCGATACGCAGCTTCGATGTTGACTCGCAACGCTCCATCTACAAGGTGAATGAAGTGCGCCTGCTGCCGGCGCGCGAATTTCCGATGGACGAAGCCGCGCAGGCTCGCTTCAGGCAGAATTTTCGCATCCACTTCGAAGGTGATCCCTCGAAGAGCCGCATTTACAAAGACATTTCCAAAGGCGTGCCCAGCGCCGGCATCGAATATTACCTGCCGCTGTTTTATGAAAACACCGCGCGCTTCACCGACTATCTTCCCGCAGGCACCGTCATCTGCGCGGCGCACGGCCTGCAAGCAGCTGTAGACGCCTTCTGGCAGGACACGCACAGCCGCTACGCCATGCTGCGCGGCGATCGCGCCAACCCGGTGATGCCGCCGCACGATTTGTTTCTCGCGCCGGATGAATTTTTTGGCTCGATCAAGCCGTTTGCACGAGTGGAAATCGTGACTTCGAGTGCGGCGTTGGGCGTTGAGAGTTCGGAGCAACACCTCCCTCCCCTGCCAACTGCCAACGCTCAACTCTCAACCGTGGCGTTGCCGCTGCTTGCCGTTGAACGTCGTGCTGAAAACCCGTTGCACCACCTGAGCCAGTTTCTGCAGGGCTACAGTGGCCGCGTGCTGCTGCTCGCCGACAGTCCTGGCCGGCGCGAAACCATGCAGGATTATCTGGCTGAGTATGATTTGCGCCCCGTGCCTGCTGCCAGCTTTGAGGATTTCCGCACCTCGCCTGCGCGCTTCATGCTGGGCGTGGGGCCGCTAAACAGCGGTTTTTCCATGGCGGATGCGCGCTTTGCCGTCGTCACCGAAAACGAACTCTACGCCACGCAGGCACGCAACCGCGGTGCGCGCGAAACACGCAAGACCACCGTTGAGGGCATGCTGCGCGATCTGTCCGAAGTCAAAATCGGCGATCCGGTGGTACATGAGCAGCACGGCATCGGGCGTTACCTCGGCTTGCACAGCATGGATCTGGGCGAAGGCCTGACCGATCAACTGTGCGAATTCCTCACCCTCGAATACGCCAACGGTGACAAGCTGTATGTGCCGGTATCGAGTCTGCATCTGATCAGCCGCTACAGTGGTGCTGCGGCCGATCAGGCGCCGCTGCATATGCTGGGCAGCGGGCAATGGGAAAAAGCCAAAAAGAAAGCCGCGGCGCAGGCCCACGACACTGCGGCCGAATTGCTGAATCTTTACGCGCAACGCGCCCTGCGCATGGGACATGCATTCACGCTCAAACACCATGATTACGAAGCGTTTGCCGAGGGCTTTCCGTTCGAGGAAACGCCCGATCAGGCCGCTGCCATCAAGGCCACGCTCGATGATCTGACCAGCGGCAAGCCGATGGATCGCCTGATCTGCGGCGATGTGGGCTTTGGCAAAACCGAAGTTGCGCTGCGTGCCGCCTACGTTGCGGTGGCAGACGGCAAGCAGGTCGCGGTACTCGTTCCCACCACGCTGCTGGCGGAGCAGCACTACAACACCTTCAGCGATCGTTTTGCCGAGTGGCCGGTAAAGATCGCCGAGCTGTCGCGCTTTCGTTCTGCGCAGGAACAAACCACAGCGCTCGCGGGCCTCGCCGCCGGCAGCGTCGATATCGCCATCGGCACGCACAAGCTGGTGCAACGCGGTGTTAAATTCAAAAATCTCGGCCTGGTCATCATCGACGAAGAACACCGCTTCGGTGTGCGCCACAAAGAGCAGCTGAAGGCGCTGCGCGCCGAGGTGGATGTGCTGACGCTCACCGCCACGCCGATTCCGCGCACACTGGCGTTGTCGATGGAAGGCCTGCGTGATTTTTCGGTGATTGCCACCGCTCCGCAGCGGCGCCTGGCGATCAAGACCTTCGTCACACGCTACTCGAAGGCGCAAATCCGCGAGGCCGTGTTGCGCGAGTTAAAGCGCGGCGGGCAGATTTATTTTCTGCACAATGAAATAAATACCATACGCCACCTCGAAGAAACACTCACACAACTGCTGCCGGAAGCGAGCATACGCGTCGCGCACGGACAGATGCGCGAGCGCGATCTGGAACTGGCGATGCGCGATTTTTATCAGCAACGCTTCAATGTGCTGTTATGCACCACCATCATCGAGACCGGCATCGACATTCCCACCGCCAACACCATCATCATCAACCGCGCCGACCGCTTTGGCCTCGCCCAACTGCACCAGTTGCGCGGGCGCGTCGGACGTTCGCACCATCAGGCGTATGCCTATCTGCTGCTGCCCGATGAAGGCAACATCACCACCCAGGCCAAAAAGCGTCTGGAAGCGATACAGATGATGGAAGAACTCGGTTCCGGCTTTTTTCTCGCCATGCACGACCTTGAAATTCGCGGCGCGGGTGAAGTGCTCGGCGAATCGCAAAGCGGCGAGATGCAGGAAGTCGGCTTCAATATGTACGCCGCCATGCTCGACACCGCGGTGCGCGCACTGAAGCTGGGCAAAGTGCCCGATCTCGCAGCCCCTTTGGGCGTCACCACCGAAATCAATCTGCATGTGCCCGCGTTGCTGCCGCCGGATTATTGCAGCGACGTGCACGAGCGCCTGGTGCTTTACAAACGCCTCGCCCATTGCGATAACGACGAGGAACTCGAACGCCTGCGCGAAGAGTTAATCGACCGCTTCGGCGAATTACCGGGTGCGGCGCGCGCGCTGATCGACAGCCACCGGCTGCGTCTCGCAGCCAAGCCACTGGGCATCGCGCGAATTGACGCGAGCGACGCCGCGATACAGTTGCAGTTCATACCGCAGCCGCCGATTGATCCGATGAAGATCATCAAACTCATACAGACCCAGCGCAATTACAAACTGGCAGGGCAGGACAAACTGCGCATCACAGCCGCCACGGCGGATGTTACGGCACGTGTTTCGTTCATTAAGAATGTCTTTAAACTTTTGAAATAACGCTTTAATTCAGAAGGTGGCCGAGAAACTGGCGCGGCACAAGCGCAGCCTGTAGCCCGGAAGAAGCGCAGCGTATTCCGGGGAACCCTGGCCACAGTAATCATCGCCTGCAATTGCGCGCGGATATTCGCATCCGTTGAAGCGCAATGTCGGTCATTGTTCGACACTCTCCCGGAATACGCTGCGCTTCTTCCGGGCTACAAATTCTGACACAGCGCTATTAACCGGTGCGTGCCACCGGCGGCTGCATCGCCTGCAACATGGCCTGCAACAACTGCTCCGGCTCCTGCGCGCCCGACACGCCGACCGCGTGATTGAAAATAAAAAACGGCACGCCACCGATGCCGGCGTTGCGCGCATCCACATCCGCGCCGGCGACCGTGTCACGGTCGGTATCGCTCGCCAGATAGGTTTTGGCGGCGTCACCATCGAGCCCGGCTTTTTTCGCAATGCCCGCCAGCGTATCAACGTCGGTGAGATTGGCGCCTTCGATGAAATAGGCGTTGAACAACACTTCAGCCACTGCTTCCTGCCGTTGGTGCTGCCCGGCATAATGCAGCAGGCGATGCGCGTTCAGCGTGTTGGGCTGCACCTCTATCTTGTCGAACGCAAACGGAATGCCCACGCTCTCGCCCACCTTGGCCACGCGCTCATAATTACCCTTGCCGCGCGTGCCGAATTTGCGAGCGATGTAATCCACGCGCGGAATACCTTCCGCCGGCAGATCGGGATTCAACTGAAAAGGCAGCCAGCGCACGGCGGGCTTCACATCGGGCAACTGCTGCTGCAGCAGCTTTAACGCCGCTTCAAGCCGGCGCTGCCCGATGTAACACCAGGGTCAAACCACGTCAGAAACGATATCGATTTGCAGTTGGGTTGTAGCGGCAGGCTTGGGCATAATGGTCTTCCTCGTGAGTCAAAATAATTGTGGAAATCGCGGCATAGTGTAGCGCTGTTGATGCCTGAGCGCCAAACGCATGCCCGGCAGCGCTATTTGACCAGGCCCATGGCCCTGGCGGCTTCCAGGTAATCCTTGCTGCGCTCTTTGATGAACGCGGCACTTTTGTCGAAGGGTATATCGACCACTTCGAAGCCGCCATCGGCCATCCACTTGAGGATATCGGGATCTTTGTTGAGTTCGGCCATCATGTCGGACACGCGCTTCTGGACATCGCGCGGCGTTGATTTCGGCACCGCGACGCCGCGATACGCGCCGTCCACCCATTTGAAGCCGAGCTCCTTGAAGGTTGGCACTTCGGGGAACGCCGGATGGCGTTTGTCGAGCGCCACCGCCAGCATGCGCATGCGGCTGCGCTGCTGCATCGCCAGCGGCACATACGACAGGGCGCCGGTGACATGTTTGCCAATGATCGACTGAATCATCTCGCCGGTGCCCTTGAACGGCACGTAGGTGCTTTTGGAATCGGTGTAGAGATTGAACTTTTCATGCGCCACGTGATTGGCGGAAAATGTCGCTGAGCCTGCGAACGTCAGTTTTCCCGGCTGCGCCTTTACCGCTTTCACCAGATCGGCAAACGTTTTATAGGGGCTGTCGGAGGCAACGATCAGCGCATCGGCGGTGTAGTGAAACCAGTACGCCGGCGTGATATCGGTGGTCTTGTACTGCACAATGCCTTCCAGCGGCTGCAATACGATATGCGGCAGGTTGCAGCCGACGATGGAATAACCATCCGCCGACAGGCTGTTCAATTGCGCCCACGCGACGCCGCCGCCCGCGCCGGGTTTGTTGACGACGATGAGTTCGGTCTTATTTTTCTTGCGAAACACCGTCTGCTGCCAGCGCGCCATGATGTCGGATTCGCCGCCTGGGACAAACGGAATAATGTACTGAATGTTTTTTTCGGGATACGCTGCGTCTACTGTCATGGTTGCGCCCGCCAACATCAGCGCGCTCAATAGGGTCATTCTATGTTTGAGTTTCATACTTTACCTCTCCAAATATTACTCAATAAAAACAATAAGTTATCTTTAATCAGGTAATCTTCTTGCTGCGTAATTCCGCTTGCCTGACATCACTATAACCGAGCGCGGACAAAACCTCAGCCGTATGCTCGCCGAGTTTGGGCCCCAGCCAGCGCGTGCCGCCCGGCGTATCCATCAGCTTCGGCGTCACCGCGGGTATGCGCATCGGCCTGCCGTCGGGCAGCTTCCATTGCTCGATCATTTTGCGCGCGGCGTAATGCACGTCGTTGATAATGTCTTCGGGATCGTAGACACGGCCGGCGGGAATCTCGGCTTGTTCCAGGGCTTTGAGCACCGCCGCCAGATCCTGCGTGCGCGTCCAGTCCTCAATGGCTTTGTCCAGTTCCGCCGCGCGCGGCACGCGACCGCTGTTGGTGGCCAGCGTAGCATCATGCGCCAGATCGGCGCGGCCCACCGCCATCATCATGCGCTTGAACAGGCTGTCATTATTGGCGCCGACGATCACATATTTTCCGTCGCGCGTGGCGTAGGTATTCGACGGCGTAATCCCCGGCAGCGCATTGCCCGCGCGTTCGCGCTTGTAGCCCAGCACGTCGTATTCCGGGATAAAGCTTTCCATTTCGACAACTGTTCCCAGCCGATATTCCATTTTTCCAGCGCGCCGGGACGAAAGTTTTCCACCACGATATCGGCATCACGCGCGAGTTCACGCACTATCGCCTGCCCTTCGGGCGCACGCAGATTCACCGTCACCGACTTCTTGTTGCGCGCCTGCACATACCACCACAGCGAGGTGCCCTGATACATCTTGCGCCACTGCCGCAACTGATCGCCGCCCTCGGGCGCTTCGATTTTGATCACCTCCGCGCCAAACTCGGCGAGCATGCGCGCACAAAACGGTCCCGCAATCAGCGTGCCCAGTTCGATGACCTTAATGCCCGCCAATGGGCCTTTGTTTTCTGATGTCACAGATGCATCCTTTTCCGTGAAGGAGTGAAGCCGTGAAGGAGTGAATGAGTGAATGAGTGAAGGGGGTACCCCATTCACCCCTTCACCGTTCACCGTTCACCGTTCACCCAACGCAATTTAAGCCCCACTTACACAATGTGAAGCGAGCCACTACAATGCCACACTTCACATCAAGGCACCCGCATGGCCCAATCCCGCACCCTCTTTTCCATACTGCTCGAACAGCCGTGGTGGATTTCCGCGCTGGTGGGCGTGGGGCTGTTTGGTATTGCGCAACTGGCGTTTCCACCGGTGGCGCCATTCGTCGCGCTGCCGTTCGTGGTCATCGCGCTGTACGTAGGCTATCGTCAAATGCGCACTGTCTCACCCGGCAAAGTCGATGAACGCCTTAAAACCTTGCGCGAGCTTTCGTGGGATCAATTCAGCGCGATCATCGTGGCTGCGTACCAACGTCAGGGCTACACCGTCGAAGCGGTGCAAAAATCCGCTTACGACTACACGCTGACGCAACAAGGCCGCGTCACCCTGCTGCAATGCCGCCGCTGGAAAGTGAATCAACTCGGCGCCGGGCCGCTGGAAGAACTGGCGCGCGCCGTCAGCAGCGAGGATGCGTACAAGGGCATTTGCATTACCGCCGCCATGGTGTCACCCAAAGCGCGGGAATTTGTGACGGGCAAGCCGCTTTCACTGCTCACCGGGATTGAGCTGGCGGTGCTGGCGGGCAAGGTAAAAAAAATCTAAATTTTTGTTCGCGCGGTTATATAAACAAGGTCAGCACACCGGTATACCCGTAGAGGCGGTTATGCGAGATCTCGCCGTTGCAAAAAAACCCCACCAGCGGAATATCGCCAAACACATCTTTAATCATTTTCAACTCACCTTTACCCTTGCCGAACAGTGCTTCGCCGCGGCCGAGGCACGAGTAATACACGCCGGCTTTCGGGCGGCTGTATAAACCCTGTTGTATGCTTTCGAGCATGCGCACCATGTCGTCGCGCGCAGTCTTGGCGTCGCGCCGGCAAAACATCAAGCCATCGCCCTTTTTCAGATAGTCGCCGACGGCGATGAGTTTGCTCTGGGTGTCGATGCCCACAAGATTGCGCGCGAGATAATCGCCGGTGTCGCTGCCGGGCACCGACAGGCCGGCGAAAACATGGCCGCCGATGCGATTAAGATCCCCCGCCAGTTTCTCGCCGATATCTTCGAGAAACACATCAAACGCCGGCTTGCCATCAAGGCTGATCAACACATTGCGCTGGCAGCCGGTGACCACGCGCCGCGGGCCGATCGGCGAGCAGCCCTGCGTGAGCCGTGTAGCGACAATCACACTGTCGGAAAACGCCACGCCCGACACGCCGCCCTCGATTACCGCATCTGCAGCCTGCGCGACGCGGTTACGCGAGCTCACCAACCCGCCGACGAGAAATCCGCTTTCCACGCGCTTGGCGAGTGCCGCCACCAGCTTGTCCATGTTTTCGGTGTGCGGGTCGGCGTGCACGATGGCGAAGTTGGGTGATGATCCACCACATTCCAAGGCGACCTTGGCGGCGTCTTTTTCATTGGCCACGCCGGAAAACACACGAAAGCTGTCCGCATCAAAGTCGCCCACCAGCGCCACCACCGCCGGTTGATCGAGATACTCAACGCCGGTCGCGCACACACCGATGCCGGTAGCGCCCACCCAGTGCGCGATCCCGGTCTGGCTGCGCATCTCGCTCAAAATCTCGTCATAGTGATCGGCGATAACGTCGGTCACATACAAAAAACCCAGCGTGCCGGCACCGGCGCTGGCGCCGATTTGTTGCAGGCAAGCACTTACCGCTTCGCGCCAATCAGCACCCGACGCATGTCCGTAGCGAAAATCGCTCATGAGGTGTTCAAGCCTATTGGTAAGGTTAGTGAATAATGGCTATGATACAAAAAATACCGTCGGACCGCAGTTCTTTACGGATGCCACCTTGACCGATCCTTCACCCGTCACCGCCAAAGTCAGCGCTCGCCGCGTGCTGGTTGTGGACGACAGTGAAACCATACGCCGCAGCGCCGAGACTTTTTTGCGCCTGACCGGCCTTGAGGTCATTCTGGCGAGCGACGGCTTTGATGCGCTGTCGAAAATCTGCGACTTCAATCCCGACCTGATTCTGGTGGACATCATGATGCCCAAGCTCGACGGCTACCAGATGTGCCAAATGGTCAGACAAAATCCCGCCTACGCCAAAACGCCGATGATCATGCTGTCCAGCAAAGACGGCGTATTCGATCGCGCGCGCGCCCGTATCGCGGGTTCTGACCAATATCTGACCAAACCGTTCACGCGCGACGGCTTGCTCGGCGCGGTTAATGCGCAATTGAACGCGGCGGGTAAAGGGTGACCACCGATCAGCGCGTGAGCCTGCTGGCGGTTGTGCGTCAGCCGATTGAAATCAACCTGTGTCAACTGGCTGACGCCGCCACGCGGCACGCCGCCGCAGGTACCGACAACAGTGCGCTGGCGGCCTGCGTGGCGCCATTGCATCAGGTCAGCGGCGCGCTGCGCATGATTCAGTATCACGGCGCCGCGCGTTTTTGCGCTGAAATCGAAAGCGCGGTGCGCACCGCGCTGCGCGCCACGCCCGCCGACAAAGCCGAAGCTGCACTCGCCGGGCGTGGCGCCGATACGTTGCGCGAATTCGTTAACGCTGTCGCGGCGGGTGGCGCCTATACGCCCCTGCAATTGTTTGCGGCATACCGCGAACTCGCGCGTATCAGCGGCAATGCGACGGTCTCGGAAAAAGACCTGTTTTTTCCGGATGCGCAGGACAACGCACCTGCCCACGCCCAGCCGCGCGCGATCACGCCGGCGGTGCTGCCGGCGCTGGTGAAAGACCTGCGCTCGCGTTATCAACGCGGCTTGCTGGGCTGGCTCAAGGACAGCGCCAAAGCGGACGGCCTCAAACAAATGCGCGATGTGCTCGACGCGCTGCACCAGATCGCCGCGCAGCTGCCGCAACCGCGTGGCGTGTGGTGGGCGTCGGCAAACCTGACCGAAGCGGTGATTGAATTGCTTGCCGATGCGCAAGCGGCGGAGTGGGTGGCGCGCGTCAAGCCGGTGTTCAGCCGTATCGATTTTCTGCTGCGCGATCTCGCTGCCAAAGGCACTGCCGACACCATGCCCGCGCAACGCGATGTGTTCTACGCCATCGCCAGTTGCCGTGTGACGAACCCGCGCCTGCAGCACGCGCAACAAGTACTTGGGCTCGTGGGGCTCATCCCCGAGGCGCAAGCCGCCGGCGCCACGCAACGCCACCAGCCGCAGCTCGACGATGCGCGCATACGCCTTGAAAACATCAAGCAAGTGTGGACCGATTACATCGCCGGTGAACCCAAGCGGCTGGCACGCTTTCGCGAGCTGCTCGATCCGCTCACACAAAAAACACGTGATCTGGGCAACGTGCCGCTGCTGCAACTGCTGCTCGCCATCAGCGCCGCCACGCCGCAACTGCCCGATCCGTATCCGCTCGATGGCCAGGTGATGTCGCTGGAAATGGCTTCGGCGCTGTTGATGGTTGAAAACATAATCTATCATTTCAATAATTTACCCTCTGATCTCGACCAGCAAGTAGCGATCATGACAAACTGGCTCGCCACTGCCGTCGAAGGCAAGGTCGCCAGCAGTCCGCCGCCCGGCCTGCGCGCCGATATCGTGCAACAGGCCAATGACGAAAAACTGCGCATCGTCATCGCGCGTGAAATTCTGAAAAGTCTGCAACAAGTTGAACGCGCCGTTGACGCCTACGCCAACGATCCCGCCCAACGCATCGGACTCGAACCGCAGGCCAGCGTACTGCGCCAGGTGCGCGGCGTGTTTGACATCTCCAATCAAAAACGCGCGGCGCGGCTCGCCACCGCGTGCCAACACTGGGTTGAGCGCTGCCTTGCCGCATCCACCACCGCGTCCGAAGAGTCCCGGCGCCACGTCGAATGGCTGGCGGAAGCGCTCGGCAGCCTCGGCTTTTACCTGGAGCCGTGTCTGAACGGCAAGGAACCCGCTGAACGCGCGATCAATCTATTTTTCACGCGCCACGAAAATCAGCCGGGTTTTGAAGCCTTGCTCGATGTAGCGCCACCTGTACTTGCACCCTCCGCCGCAACGCCGGCTGCGGCCATCACCGCAGCGCCTGCACCCAGGCCCGAGGGCGCGGATCGCGAAATGCTCGAAATCTTCCTCGAAGAAGCGAGCGCCGTGCTCACCGCCATGGAAACGAGTATTTCGCAGGCGCGCAATCACGCGGGCGATCACGACGCGCTGATCAACATCCGCCGCGCCTTTCATACTCTCAAAGGCAGCGCGCGCATGGTGGGCCTGGCCGCGTTCGGGGAGTGCGGCTGGGAGATGGAGCAGTTGATGAATCACTGGCTGGCACAGGGCCACGGCGCCACGCCGGAACTGCTCGCGCTGGCGGACGACGCGCGTGTGCTGCTAGCGGAATGGGCGCATGCGCTGCAAGGCGAAGCGGCGCCCGCCATAGACGCCGGCGTCATCGACAGCCGTGCTCGCGCACTACGTGGCGAACCCGCGAAAGCCGCTGCATCAACCCCTGCCGCCGCGCCGCCGAGGCTTGGCACGCATACGATGCCGCAACTCCGGCGTAGCGCAAAGTCAGCACCACCGCGGCCAGACGTCAGCATTATTGAGGGCACGGCAACGCGGATCATCCCGCCGCCGCCCGCCCCGCCCGCACTTGAACAGACGCTGGCTGACCTGGGCGAACGGCTATTGTGGATGCACGGTCTGGTTGAAGAAATTCAACAGCAGGCCGCGTCCGCCGATAACGCCGGCGCATTTGCCAGCACGCGGGTCGCCGAAATCGCGCAGATGATGGGCGAAAGCGTGGGTGAAGCACTGGCGCTGCAGCGCGCCCTGAAGCAACAGCTCGCACCCAAAAAATAAGCGCCGTCCGCGCGCGCGGGTCTTATCCCGGGCGCTTAATGCGCGGCTGCCGGCGGGTGGGTGAGCCGCTCGGTGAACGCAATGGCGATTGCCGACAACACGAAGGCGAGATGAATGATGGTCTGCCACATCATCGTATTTTGATCGAGCTTTGCCGCATTGATGAAGGTCTGCAGCAGATGGATCGATGAAATGCCAATGATGGCGGTCGCGAGCTTCACCTTCAGCACGCCGGCATTCACGTGCGACAGCCACTCCGGCTGATCCGGATGATGTTCCAGATCGAGACGCGACACAAAAGTTTCCCAGCCGCCGACGATCACCATCACCAGCAAATTTGAAATCATCACCACGTCGATCAATCCGAGTGTGATCAGCATGACCTGCGCTTCGGTAAGATTATTGACGGTCATCTCCTGGATGAGATGCACCAACTCGCGCCAGAACTGCCACACGTAGAGCGCCTGCGCCACAATCAGGCCGATGTACAGCGGCGCCTGCAACCAGCGGCTCATGAATATCCAGCGCGGCAGCGGCCGCAGCATATCGCCTTTTCTGCGCCGTGCAATGGGTTGTTTTACGCTCATGTTGTGCTCGATTTCCGGGTTATGGGTGTGTGATCGTTTGCGTGCCCGGCACCGTACTCGGTTGGTGCATGCCGCGCGCGCCACAAAAGTTAAAACGCGTTATATTCTCTACACTTCCTGAGACAATGCAATCTAATTCTTTCAAACTACGCTCACCATGCCGCCCCCTATTTTCATCGTATTGTCACTATTGTCAGTGTCCGCGGTCGCTACCCCAACGGCTGCGCAATCGTGGCCGGCCAAAACGGTGCGTATCGTGTCGCCTTTCGCGCCCGGCGGCGGCAACGACACACTGGCACGCATCCTCGCCGCCTCACTGACCCCGCGGCTAACGCAGCAAGTGGTGGTGGAAAACCGCCCCGGCGCGAACACCATCGTTGGCACCGAACTGGTGGTGAAATCCGCAGCCGACGGCTATACCTTGATCGTGCTGCCGAACGCAATCGCCATCAATCCCCATCTGTATCGCAAAATGCCGTTTGACGTTACCAAAGATCTGGCGCCGGTCACGCAAATCGGAACCAGTCCGCTGATCCTCGTCGTGCATCCCTCGCTGCCGGTGCGCACCACCAGGGATTTTCTGACGCTGGCACGCGCCAAGCCCAATCAACTGACCAATGGCTCGTCGGGCAATGGCTCGCTCGGCCATCTCTCGGGCGCGCTGCTGGGGGTGATGACCGGAACGGCGCTGGTGCATGTGCCGTACAAAGGCACCGCGCTGGTGATCACCGAATTGATCGGCGGCCAGATCGTGCTGTCGTTCGCCTCGGCGCTGACCGTGGTGCCGCACATCCGCTCCGGCCGCTTGCGCGCAGTTGGCGTCACTGGTCCGAAACGTTCCACGGCGTTACCCGAGGTGCCGGCCATCGCCGAGACCGTGCCCGGCTTTTCAGCGGAACTGTGGTACGCGCTGTTTGCGCCCGCCCACACCCCGGCGGAAATCATCCATCGCCTGAACCGCGAAGTCGGCGCGATACTCGCGCAGACCGAGATCAAAGACAAACTAGCCGATCAGGGCGTCGATGCGCACACCAGCACACCGCAGGAGATGGTGAAGCTGCTCGCCGCTGATCTTGAAAAATGGGCGAAGGTGGTGAAGGCGACTGGGGCGCGGATTAACTGAACCCGGAACAGCTTTTTTGCCCCAGGTGAACACAGATTAGAGGGCGGCTTTACTTCTTCATGTACTGATGACCGCTCATGATGGCCTTGACCGCTTGCAGCCCCCGCGCTTTGAGCAGTTGCCCGACACGTTCATCTTCCTCGGCGAGCAGGGCCTGGGCATTGCGCACCACCTCTTCCCGCCGGTCCGCGGGAAATTTCACTGCGCCGTTCTCGTCCATGTGAATGATCTCGCCGGGCGCCACGTCCATGCCCGCGATGCTCACCGGTGCCTGCACGGCATGCACGGCCTGAGGGCCGTGGCTTCCAGCACATTCATCAAGGACAGGCTCTTAAATCTCAGATCGGGCAGTGCAGCCTGATCTGAAAATAAATCCGCGGCACGCGAAGGTTGCTCGCGTTGACAACGCTGGCGTGTGTTGCTATCGTAAGCAACATGAAAACAGTGACGATTTCGGTTTCCTCGATGGACGAAACCAGGCAACGATTCCTGGTGGCCTCCAAAGGCAAGCGGCAGGGTGCGCATATTACTTTCCCGACCATGGAATTGCTGTGGAAGGTGCTGGCGCCCAACCGCATGGCGCTGGTGCGCGCCCTGACCGGCGCGGGGGTCGTGTCCATCCGCGAGGCAGCGCGGCGCGTAAACCGCGACGTGCGTGCGGTGCATTCCGATGTGACCGCGCTCATCAACGCGGGCGTGCTCAACCGCACCAAGGACGGTATCGAGTTTCCGTATGCGGCTGTGCATGTAGATTTCACGCTGAAGGCAGCGTAGGCAGACATGGTGCAGGTGTGGCCTAACGAGGCGCTGCAGCGGACTGGCCTGCCGCATCGCTTTGGCAGCAGCGAGGTATGTCTCTCTGAGAAATCGAGCGCGCTACAGGCACGCACTACAGACGTTGTGCACCGTCAAGTTTTGCAAGATTCCGATCAAAGGTGCCAAGCGGCAGATGACCGGCTTTGCGGGCAATTTCCAAAACGAGACAATCGGAGAAGCCCAGTGATGGACGAGAGCGGAACTGTATCAACGCCCTTTTGACGACATCTGGATCCTGGAGCGTCAATTCCTTGTGGTTGAGCATGATGTCGACCGCGTTCGCGATCTGCGCTGGAGAGCGATTGTAAACCGCGTCGAGCACCCACAGCGTTTCTGCCAGTACCAGGTTAGACACCCAGCTCCCTTTTGCGACAAACGCTTCCGCAGCCGTTACCTGACCTGCATCGTCACGCACCAGTAGTCGCACCAATACATTGGTATCAATCGCGCGCATACTTCTGCTGGATGTGCTTTCGGATGCCCTCTCTCACGTTTGCCGGTTTTCTCCGCGAATTTCGTTTGGGGCTGCCGTCGGGAAATAGCGCTTCATGCACATCCGCCAGGGTGTGCCGCCCCGCTTTTCGCACTATAACCTCTTCGTTCTTCTCGTCCCATTCGAGTACAGACCCGGGCCCGACCCCGAGCTTCCTGCGAATTTCAGAGGGCACGGAGATTTGGCCTTGGGCTGTCAGTTTGGAATGTGCGAGCGGCATAGTGAGAACATTACCACGGTAATGTATCAAAATCAAGACGCGGCAACATGATTCGGAATGTCAGCGTTCCGGAGATTTCGGCGGCGGCTCAGGATCGAATTGAACGCCACAAGAAACCGGCCCCGGGTGACCGGAACCGCCAGGCGTCACTTCTTCATGTACTGATGACCGCTCATGATGGCCTTGACCGCTTGCAGCCCCCGTGCTTTGAGCAGCTGCCCGACACGCTCATCTTCCTCGGCGAGCAGGGCTTGCGCATTGCGCACCACCTCTTCCAGCCGGTCGGCGGGAAATTTCACCGCGCCGTTCTCGTCCATATGAATGATCTCGCCGGGCGCCACATCCATGCCGGCGAGGCTTACCGGCACCTGCACCGCGTGCACCGCCTGCGGGCCATGGCCTGCGCAAATTCCGCGCGTCAGATACTGAAAATTCATCGGCCGGATTTCGTGTATGTCGCGCGACGGGCCATTCGATACCGCACCGATGGCGCCGCAGGCGCGCATCGACGAAGTCATGTTGCCGCCGGACAGTCCCACCTTGTCGGCGATGTCACCGGGAAACTTCTGCTGAAAACAGAATATGGACGGCTTGCCCAGCTTGTCCATGGCCTCCAGCACATTCATCAGGGAGAGACTCTTGAAGGTTGGATCGGGCAGACCGTAAGTGCAAGTCACCGCGTAACCCGCGATGGGCCCCATCTCTGGATACCAGCACGAGAGCGCGTTGTTGGTGTACCAGTTTTCACTCCACGGATTGTAGATCTCCAGACACAGCGGCCGTCCGGGATAGGTCGCAACCACGTTGGTAACGGTCGGCGTATCAATCTTCTTCAACGCTTCCAGCAGTTCCAGATCAGTCATCACCTCACCTTTTTCCTGAGAAATTAAACGGCGTTGCCCAGAGTATCGCGGAGCGGGTAGGCACCGTCAATGCGCAGCGCAAGGCATGGTTGAGCGTGCGCCATTTTTATGCCATTCTGTGGCCTATGAAAGCCACCATTGATGCTGCGGGCCGGATCGTCGTGCCTAGGCCGCTGGGTATCCGGGCAGGCGACGGACACCTTGAGATTGAGATTGCGCCGACACCTATGCCACTGAAAAAGCGCGGGAAAGGCGTGGTTGCGGTGCCGGATTCTGCGCTGCCCGCACTCACCGCCCAGCAGGTCCGCGACACGCTGGAGCGCGTTCGGCGTTGAAGCGGCTGCGAAACTTTTATTTTCAAATAGTGATGCGCTATGTGGCCATGGCGTTATTACTCCTGACCGGCGCCTTGCCTGCCCTCGCCGCCGGCGCCGCTTCGACAAGCTCGGGACAGGCTTATCCCACGCGCCCGATACGCTTGATCGTGCCCTACGGCGCGGGCGGCAATGCCGATATCCTAGCGCGCATAGTCGGGGCGCGGTTCGCGGAGCTGCTGGGTCAGCCGGTCATCATCGACAACCGGCCCGGCGCCAGCGGCCTGCTCGGTTCCGAGATGGTTGCGCGTTCGGCGCCCGACGGACATACCCTGCTGTGGGTGGCCAATGGTCACGCCACCAATCCGATTGTGATCAAGAAAATGCCGTTCGATCCGCTCAAAGACCTCGCATCCATCAGCCTCACCAGTTCGACGCCGATGTTGCTGGTGACGTATAACGGCTTGCCGGTGGACAACATGAAAAGTTTCATCGCGCATGCGAAAACGCGGCCCGGCCAGATCAACTACGCGACTTCCGGCAACGGCTCGCCCAACAATCTCGCTGGCGAGCTGCTCAATATGATGGCGGGCATCAAGCTCGTCCACGTCGCCTACAAGAGCACGCCGCAAGCCACAACCGACGCCATCGCGGGCCACGTGCAATCCGCAATGGCGAGTCTGACTTCGGTGCTGCCGCACGTGCGCGCGGCGAAACTGAAAGCGCTGGGCACCACCGGCGCGCAACGTTCCGCGCTGGCGCCAGAGGTGCCTGCCATCGCCGAATCCGTGCCGGGCTATCAGGCAAATATCTGGAACGGACTCATCGCGCCCGGCGCCACACCGCGCGCCATCATCACACGGCTCAACAGTATTACCGTGCAGCAACTCAAACTGCCTGAGATGCGCGAACGCTTCGCCGGACTCGGCGCCGAAGTGCTGACCAGTACGCCGCAGGAATTCGACACCTTCATCCGTGCCGAAATGGTCAAATGGGAAAAAGTCATCCAAACGGCAGGAATACAAACGAACTGAGAAACCATGTCTGCTACCCGCATCATTCTCGCCGGTGATATCAATCTGCTCGGTGTCGAAGACCCTGCCGTCCCGTTTCGCAAAGTCGCGCCCACCTTAAAAGCGGCCGACGCCGTATTCGCTAATCTTGAATGCTGTTTATTCAACCCGCATGAAAAGCGCGAGATGATGCGCGACGATCAGTCGGGCTTTGAAGGCATTTACGCGCCGCCGCCCAGCGGCGAGTCGCTGCGTGTTGCGGGTGTGCAGGTAATCGGCAACGCCAACAATCAGAATTACGGCGCGGAAGCGATACTCGCCTCCAACCGCACTCTCGACGATCTTGGCATCGCGCACGCAGGCACTGGGGCAAACAAGAACGCCGCGCGCGCGCCGGTGGTCATCGAGCGCAACGGGCTGAAAATCGGTTTCATTCAGCGCACTTCGCAGTATTGGCCGAACAACCATGAAGCCGGCGAGCGCTCTACCGGTGTGGCCGCGATGAAAGCGTACACTGCCTACCAGCCGCCGTACTACAAAGACAACCAGATTCCACCCAATCGCCCGGGCGCGCCGGCGAAGGTGATTACCTGGACCGACCCGGACTATCTCGCCGAACTCAAAGCCGATGTCGCATCACTGAAAAGCCGGTGCGACATCGTGATTTCGTCGCATCACTGGGGTTACGCCGAAGAGGTGTTGCAGTATCAAACGCAGCTCGCGCACGCGGCCATCGATGCCGGCGCGGACATCATCATGGGCCACGGCCCGCACTTCCCGCTGGCGATTGCGTTTTACAAGACCAAACCGATCTACTACGGCCTCGGCATGTTTTGCTTCATCCGCAGCAACAAAAAAGCGCATCGCGGCTGGACCGGCATGGCCGCGCATCTCACCTTTGAAAACACCACACTGACCGAAACCGCATTTTCCATTGTGCGGCAGAATGACGCAGGGGAAGTGCTGCTGTCGCCGACACAGGATGAGGCCGCAGCAATCATGCGCATTGAAAAGCTGTGTCAGTCGTTCGGCACGAAATTGCGTGTCGAGGGCGCGCGAGTACTGGTGAGTTGATATGCAAAAATTCAACTGCATCACCGCAGAGGCGCAAAGGCGCAGAGGCAGCGCACAGAAAAGCAAGCCGGTATTGAAGTTCTCTGCGTGTTGTTCTCTGCGCCTCTGCGCCACTGCGGTGATGTTTTTACATCCAGCCGTCGTAACCGCCCAACCCACCCCCTACCCCGCCAAATCCATCCGCCTCGTGGTCGGCTTCCCGCCCGGCGGCGGCAATGACGCGATGGCGCGCCTGTTCGGCCAACGCTACGCCGAGCGCTTTGGGCAATCGGTGGTGATCGACAACCGCCCCGGCGCCGGCGGCAATCTGGCGGCGGAACTGGTGGCCAAAACCGCGCCGGATGGCTACACGCTGCTGATGATTTCCAGCAGCCACCCGATACAGGGTTTACTCAAAAAACATTTACCGTACGATCCGATTCGCGATTTCAGCAGCGTCGCGCAACTGGTGCATTACCGCTCGGTGATGGTCATGCACCCGGCGGTCGCAGCGCCGACGGTGCGCGACCTGATCGCGCTGGGAAAAGCAAAACCGGGACAGATCAATTTCGCTTCGCCGGGCGCCGGCACCGGCGGTCATCTCGCCGGTGAGCTGTTTCGCTACGTGACGGGTGTGGATCTCGTTCACATTCCCTACAAAGGCACCGCTCAGGCGACCACTGATCTGATGGGGGGAAGAGTGCAACTGATGTTCGCCCCCACGCTCGCCGTCGCGCAACACGTGCAGGCCGGGCGCCTGCGCGCGCTCGGCGTTACCAGCGCCAGGCGCTCGCGTGTGCTGCCCGAATTGCCCACACTCGCGGAAGCCGGCGCCACCGGTTATGAATTCAGCGCCTGGTACGGCATTCTCGCGCCCGCGCGCCTGCCGTCACACATCGCCGCCACACTGCACGCCGAATCGCAACGCGCGCTGCAAGCACAGGAAATCAAGGAGCGTTTGAACGCCGAAGACCTCGACCCCGCCAACGCCACGCCCGATCAGCTTGACGGTATTCGCAAGGCAGAACTCGCCAAGTGGCGCAAAATCGTGGACCAGCTTGGCTTGAAGTTTGAGTAGGAAATGCAGCGTTACCTCGAAACGGTAATGTCCTATTTCGCCGGTCACGTAATTTCCTGGCGCAATAAGTGTTTATACTAGGATCGCAGGCAAGCTTTAAACGGGTATTGTCGAAACCGTAGACATATAGGAAAAACACCATGAAAACAATCGCTTACAGAATACTAGCGGCGATAGTTGTGGCGATAACACTGTCCGCATGCCACACCGTGATACATGAAAGCGCGATGGAATGGATGGAGCGCCAACCGATGGGGATTAATGATCCCTGATTCGAAGCGTTTTCCCCTCTGACGGGCAATACCTTTTGGCGCCTGAACTCCCTGAAAGGCGTCGAGCTGCCTTTATTGTGCCGTGATATTAGCTGCTCGAATAACCTTGGCGTATTTCTCGACCTCCCGCTTGAGCAGCGCTGCCAGCTCGGCCGGGCTGCTGGCCACCGGTTCCAGCGCTTCCCGCTGGAAAAACTTCTTCATCTCCTCGGTAGCGAGCGCGGTACGGATTTCCGAATTCAACTTATTCACGATCTCCGGCGGCGTTCCCGCCGGAAAGAACATCGCGTACCAGTTGTCGGATTCAAAGCCGGGGTAAATCGAGTTCATGGTCGGCAGGTCCGGGAGCATCGATGAGCGCTTCGCCGTGGTGACGGCGATTGCATTGGCCTTGCCCGCCTTCAGGTAAGGCATGACGGATGGGGCGGTGGCAAAAATGTAATCAATCTCCCCCGACAACAGCGCGATTACCGCCGGCCCGCCGCCGCGGTAGTGCAACACCGTCGTCTTGATGCCGGCGGCCTGATTCAACATCTCCGCGGAGAGATGGGCGGTACTCGCCGAGGCGTTGCCGCCCGCGTTCATACCCACCTTCGTGCGTTTGGCGAGCGCTACCAGTTCTTTGACCGATTTCGCAGGAACGCTGGGGTGCAGCGACAACACCAGTGGCGTCGAGGAAATCCAGCTGACTGGCTGCAAATCCTTGTGCACATCGAACTTGATCTGCTTCGCGAAAAGTGTTGCCACCACCGATATGCTGCCTGACGTGAAAAGAATGGTGTTGCCGTCAGCGGGCGACTCCACCGCAAGCTGGCTGGCGATGATGCCGCTGGCGCCGGTGCGATTGTCGATGATGAAATTCTGGCCCATGCGCTTCTGGAATGCGCTGGAGAGCAAGCGCGCTTGTATATCGGTGCCGCCGCCCGGCGGAAAGGGCACCAGTATGCGCACATTCCTGTCGGGCCACTGCTGCGCAAGCGACTGCAGCGGAACAGCAATGCCTATGGCTACGACTGCCGCGATTGTATGGGTGTGAATTTTCATTTTTTTCCACGTCACAGCAGGTTTTGAGGGAAGAGGCTGGAGAATGGCCGTGTCACTGCAACTGAATCCCCGCGGACTTCGCCACCGCTTGCCATTTTACGACTTCCTCACGAATGATCTTGCGAAACGCGTCGGGCGTGGCGTGACGGGGCTCCGCGGCCTCGGCATCGAGCCGCTTGCGGGTGGCAGGATCCGCCAGAATGCTGTCGAACGCCTTGATAAGTTTTTGCCCGATGCCCTTGGGTACGCCCGCCGGCGCCGCGATGCCCCACCACACCGAGACTTCATATCCCGGATAGCCGGCTTCGGCGAAGGTGGGAATATCCGGAACCACTGGGCTGCGCTTGTCGGCGCCAATCACAACCAGCTTGAGCTTGTCATTACGCACATGCGGCAGCACCTGGGTGAGGGAACTGAACATTATCGGAATCTGTCCGGCCATCACGTCGATCATGGCAGGACCGCCGCCCTTGTACGGCACGTGGACCAGATCGATACCCGCCAACTTCTTGAACAACTCTCCGCCGAAATGATTGAATCCGCCCACGCCGGTAGATGCGTAGAGCACCGAACCGGGATTGGACCTGGCGCGGCTGACGATTTCCTTTAGCGTGTTCATTCCCCCGCTTGGATGCACGACTATTGTATTCGGAGAGGCTCCAAACATGCTGATCGGATCAAACGATTTGTTCACATCATAGGGCAGCTTGCGTAGGGCCGCGTTCATGGTGTACGAGGTGGAAACTATCAGCAACGTGTAACCGTCGGCCGGCGCGTTCGCCGCCATCTCGGTGCCGATAATGCCGTTGGCGCCACCGCGATTGTCAATCACGCTTTGCTGTCCCAGGCGCTCGGTCAACTTGTCGCCAAAGTAGCGCGCCAGCATGTCGTTGCTGCCGCCGGCGGGAAAGGGAACGATGATGCGCACGGACTTGGTGGGATACAACGGCGCGGCTGCAAACGCCTGCGCCGACAGGCCGCTCGCTACAACTGCCATCGCAAGCATAATGCGGGTATATTGATTCATTGCCGCGCGCTCCTTGGTGATTGCGTCCAGTCTGAGAACATTCTTCGAAATGGGACCGCAGACGGTACTTACTGCAGAAGGATATTTCCTTTGCGTTCGGCGTAATTGTGGACTATCGTATCACATAGCAGACATTATTCAACCAAGGAATTCACTACAGCGTAATTGAACAACCACACCACGAGGAGGATGCAATGAAACATGCAAGCGCGATGGCAGCGGGGTTGATTTTGGCGTGTACGGTGCCGGGCGCGAACGCGGCAGAGGCGAATTATCCCAGCCGCTCGATCAGATTCGTGGTGCCGTTCGCGCCCGGCGGGCCCAGCGATGTGCTGTCGCGACTGGTGGGCCAGAAACTCGGCGAAAGCCTGGGGCAGACGATCGTCATCGATAACCGCGGCAGCGTGGGTGGCGTGGTCGGCTTCGAAATCGGCGCGAAATCGCCGCCGGACGGCTACACCCTGCTGATGTCTGCCAACAGCCTGCTCACCATCAACCCGCATGTATTCCTGAAACTGCCGTATGACCCGCAGCGAGACTTGCAGCCGATCACCCAGCTCACCACCGGCGGCAACGTGGTGGTGGTGCATCCTTCGGTAGCGGCCAAGTCGATAAAAGAATTCATCGCGCTGGCCAAATCCATGCCGGGGAAAATAAACTATGCCACCACCGGCACCGGCAATCTGCTCGGCATCGCGAATTTCAAGCTGGCAGCGGGTATTGACATGGTCGCCGTCGCCTATAAGGGCACGGGACAAGCGGTGATCGACCTGGTCGGCGGGCACGTGCAGTTTTTTTTCATGAACCCGCTGGTCGCCATCACCAACGTTAATTCGGGCAAGCTGCGTGGGCTGGCGGTGACTTCCCTCACCCGCAATCCGGCCTTGCCCGACATGCCGACCGTCGACGAATCGGGCATGCCCGGTTTCCAGAACATCACCTGGCACAGCATTCTGGTGTCCGCCGGTACCCCCAGACCCATCGTCATGCGGCTCAACAGAGAATTGGTCAAAATTGTCAACCTGCCCGACATGAAAGAGCGTTTTCTGGGGCAGGGGCTCACACCCGTGGGCTCGACGCCGGAGCAAGTGAGCGCACTGATCAGGCAAGAGTCAACGGAGTTCGGCAAGATAGTCAGGCAGATCGGCCTGAAACCGCAGTGAAAGCGCGCAACCTGCCGCGGTCTTGCGTTATCACATCCGCCATGCGAGTTTTTACGCGCGCGTTTGCCGGGGCGGCATGCGATGACGAAGCATTGGGTGCGCGCTGCACGACGTTGAGCAGGTTGAGGAGGGTTTATGAGCAAGCATATCCCGGCGTTACAACGCGTTTCGATTTCCATCGTAATTGCGCTTAGTGTTGCTGTCGCGGCCGCGCCAGGTTTTGCACACGCACAGCCGAAGTTCCCCAGCAAGCCGGTTCGCCTGATAGTGCCGTTCACGCCCGGGGGCACCTCCGACTTCCTGGCGCGCTTGATCACCCCGAAGATGAGCGAAAGCTGGGGGCAGCCGGTGGTGATCGAAACCCGCACCGGAGCGGGCGGCACGATCGGCGCGGCCATCGCCGCGAAGGCCACGCCCGACGGCCATACACTCCTGATCTCTTCCGCTGCATTTACAATCAGCGCGGCGATAAGCCAGAACCTTCCCTACGACCCGATCAAGGACTTCTCCGGCATCAGCCGGCTCGGCTTTTCCACGACAACGCTGATCGTGCCGCCTGCACTGGGCGTCAAGACCACCAAAGACTTCGTCGCACTTGCCCTGGAGAAACCGGGGCAGCTCATCTTCAGTTCCGCCGGATTCGGCAGCTCGACCCACCTGAACGGCGAGAGGTTCAGGCTGGCCGCCGGCATCAAAGTGAAGCACGTGGGGTACAAAGGCGCGTCGGATGCCATGATCGAAGTCATGGCCGGACGCGCCCAGTATGCCATCGTGGCGCTGTCAAGCTCTCTGGCACCCATCAAGGATGGGCGGTTGGTTGCGTTGGCAGTGGGTACGCCGGAGCGCTCATCACTCTTGCCGGACGTGCCGACCATTGCAGAGGCGCTACCCGGCTACGCGAGGGATGGATCGCATTCATTGCTGGCGCCGGCCGGGACGCCGCGTCCCATCCTGAACCAGATCAGTAGAGAGGTCAGACGCATCTTCGAGCTGCCCGATGTCAAGGAACGGCTGGGAAACTTCGACTTTGTTTCGGCGCCGACCACACCGGAAGAGCACGACAGGATACTGCGTGCCGACATCGCGACCTTTTCCAGCGTGGTCAAGGTCGCCGGCTTGATAGCCAAGTGATGGGTGGTTGATTTGTTGGGCAATGTCAGTTCCATGGGAATCAATCTGAGCAGGTCGAAAAGGCGAGCGCTCAGCAGATCACCAGCAATTCGCTGCAAGAATTTGCCTCATTCATGAGGAAACAAGTTGCATTCTGGGCGAAGATAATTGAGTTTTCATTGTCGCGCCGAACGTAATCGAATAAGCGACCGTCCACGAGGTTGCCTTGAAGGAGAAAGCGATGAAGTCGATTGGCTGCGCTGTCGCACTTGCTGTCACGCTTGGAATACCGTCTGCCGCGCTGTCACAGGCCTATCCCCAACGATCCATCCGCGTCGTCGTTTCCTTTCCGCCCGGCGGGTCGACGGACTTCATGGCGCGCGTGCTGGCGCAGCATATGCCTGCAGGGCTTGGCCAGACGCTGGTTGTCGACAACCGGGGTGGCGCCGCCGGCACCATCGGCACCGACATCGTTGCCAAGGCCGCGCCCGACGGCTACACGCTGCTCGTCACGGCCGACCCGCCGGTCTCCATCGCCCCGAGCATCTACCCGAAGCTGCCATACGACCCGCCACGCGATGTTCCAATGATTACGGAGTTGATCAACTACCCGTATGTCGCGGTGGTGAACGCCGCGGTGCCGGTAGCTTCGCTGAAGGAATTGATTGCGCTTGCGAAAGCGCAGCCGGGGAAGCTCCGCTATGCGCATCCGGGCATAGGCACCGGCATACACCTCGCGGGGGAACTGTTCAATATGACAGTGGGAGTGAACATCATCAGCGTGCCCTACAAGGGCGGCGGGCCGGCGATGGTGAGCGTGGTGGGCAACGAGGCCCAAATATCGTTCGCCACGCCGCCTTCGTCCCTCCCCCACGTGAAAAGCGGCCGGCTGAAAGCGCTTGCCCAGACCACGGCCAAGCGCGCGGCGCCGCTGCCCGATCTGCCGACGTTTGTAGAAGCGGGGGTTCCCGGCTTTCACGTGGACGGCTGGGTAGGGCTCTTCGCACCGGCCGGCACGCCTCCCCGTATCATCGAACGCCTTTATGCCGAAGCAGTGAAAGTTCTTCAGATGCCGGAAGTTAAGGAATATGTGCTCGCGGGCGGTTCGGAGACCTCCGGCATTTCCACAGAGCAAAGCCGCGCGAAGGTACGCCGCGAAATCGTGATGTGGGCCAAGGTAGTCAAGGCGGCCGGCATCAAGATCGAGTGACGGCCATTCAGGCGAAGATTACCGCCACGCCGGCGTGAGGCGTCAATGCGTTCGAGCCACAGCGAGCGCCTTCAGTGAAGGGTGCGGATTGTTGAGTGCAGGATGAATCACATGGAGGAGTTGCGCATGAAAACGACATTGTCTCAAATGGCCGTACTTCTCACCGCATCGATCGCGCTCGTCGCGGGCGCGTCTGCGTGGGGTCAGACTTATCCCGTCAAACCCATCAGGCTCATTATCGGGGGGTTGCCGGGGACGGCGCCCGATGTCATAGCACGCCTCATTTCCCCAGGCATGTCGGAGTCTATGGGGCAGTCCCTCATCCTCGACAATCGCGGGGGCGGGGCCGGACTCCTTGGGGCGCAGATCACCGCCGCCGCCGCTCCCGACGGTTACACCGTGCTCATCGTTGGTGGCGGCAGCCTCGTGATCGTTCCATTCCTCACGAAAACGCCTCCCTACGACCCGGTCGCGGATTTCACTCCCGTGACGCTCGTCACGCTCGCGCCGCTCGTGTTGGCGAGCAATCCTTCGCTGCCCGTCAAAACGGTCCAGGAGCTGATCAGCCTCTCCAAGGCGAAGCCCAAAGTCCTGCTCTATGGCACACCTGGCACCGGTGGGATCCACCATCTCACGATCGAGATGTTGAACCGCGCCGCTGGCATCAGCCTGATGCACGTTCCCTACAAGGGCGGGCCGCCGGCGGTGATAGACACGATAGCCGGCCGCGTGCAACTCGTCATTACCACCGTTATCCCGGTTGCGCCTCATATAAAGTCTGCGCGTCTACGGGCGATTGCCGTCACCAGCGCAAAGCGCACGAGCGTGTATCCCGATGTCCCGACTGTCGCGGAGTCGGGCGTGCCGGGATTCGAGTCTCACCAGTGGTTCGGAATCTTCACGCCCAGGAACACGCCGGGAGCCATCAGGGAAAAGTTCTACAAGGAAGTACGCGTGGCGGTGGATAAGCCGGGCACGACGGCGATTCTCGACCAGGAGGGCCAGCTGCTGGCGGTCAACGGACCGCAGGCGCTTACGGAGTTTCGCCGGATGGAGGCGGCAAAGTGGCAGAAGATCATTTCACTGTTGCGCGAGTCTGGTGGCCTCGAGTGAAAGGCAGCAGCCATGGACGAGCACGACATCCTCTCGAGTACGAGTATATGAGGTCAATCACGATGAAGATCAGCAAATTGGTCAGACTTTGGCTTTGAGGAGTGAATAGTATGAAGTTCGTAACAATTTCGCGCGGTCTTGTGGTGTTTGCTCTCGCCAGTTCGGCAACGGCGCTCGCGCAGCCCGGCGAGCAGTATCCCAGCCGCCCGCTGCGCATGATAATCCCGTTTGCGCCCGGCGGTGCGTCAGACTTTGTTGGCCGCATACTTCAGCCGAAACTGAGCGAAGTGCTGGGCCAGCAGGTGGTGGTTGACAACCGGCCGGGCGCTTCGGGAAACATTGGGATCCAGGTCACCGCCGATTCAGTTCCCGATGGCCACACGTTTTTGCTCGGCAATGTCAGTTCCATGGGCATCAACCCCAGCATGTTTCCTAATTTCCCGGTGCGGGCGCTGCGCGATTTTATCGGCATCACGCTGGTGGTGGATGTCCCCGGTGCGCTGGGTGCGCATGGCGGCCTACCCGCCGGAAACCTCAAGGAATTCATCGCATATGCGAAGAACCAATCGGGCAAGCTCGCATACGGCTCTGCCGGGTACGGCAGCGCGCAGCGCATGGCATTTGAATTCTTCATGCATAAGGCGGGGATCAAGCTTTTGCATGTGCCCTACAAAGGCGGCGCGGGCGCCGCCACCATTGCAGTACTCTCGGGAGAAGTCGCGGCCACGATGGTGACCACGGCATCACTCGTGCCGCACGCCAGTTCGGGAAAAATCAAAATCCTCGCGGTAGTCTCAAAACAAAGAGTCCCGGCACTGCCGAATATCCCGACCATGATCGAGTCGGGGTTCCCGGAACTGGATCTGGGTTCCTGGCAAGGGATTTTCGTGCCTAAAGGAACACCACAAGCGGTCATCAACAAGTTGTTTGCGGTTGTGAAGAAGGTGGTTCAAGACCCGTGGGTCGGTGCGCATTACGAAAAGGCGAGCGCGCAGCAGATCACCAGCAGCTCGCTGCAGGAATTTGCCGCCTTCATGAAGGAACAAGTCGCATTCTGGGCGAAGATCATCAAGGACGTGGGCATCAAGACCCAGTAGCGCGGCGCTCGCCGTCGTTCAGCTAAACCCCTGTGAACAGGATTCAAACTGAGACTTTCATCTGAGGAGGAGTACCCATGAATACCATGATCAGGAAATGGGGTTGTTGGCTAACGCCGGGCGTGCTCGCGTGCTGCACGACGGCGCTGGCGCAGGACAAACCACCCGGCTATCCGGTGCGACCGATCCGCATCATCATTGGTGTGGCGGCCGGCGCGGGCGCTGACTTTATCGCACGCGCAACCGCTCAAATGTTGAGCGATCGCTGGGGCCAGAATGTCGTGGTCGATCCCCGGCCGGGCGGCGGCGGCGTAATCGCCGCGGATTTGGCGGCCAAAGCGGCGCCTGACGGCTACACGATTTTCCAGTACGGGGATGGGATGATATTGTTAGGCGCGACCAAACGCGTGCCCTTCGACGTGCTCAAGGCGTTCGACCCCGTTGTCGGCTTGAGCACCCAACCTTACATTATTCTCGTCCACCACAATGTTGCTGCCAAGTCGATCAAGGAGCTTGTCGCACTTTCAGCCACCAAACCCTGGACCTACGGCGGCGGAGGCGGGGTAGGCGCCACCGTCCATTTGGGCATGGAACGGCTGGCGTCGCTTTCGGGCATGAAATTGAAATACGTCGCATACAAAGGCAGCGCCCCCAGCATCCTTGCGCTCATGGGAGGCGAGATCAATATGGCTACCGCCAGTGCGATGGCTGCGAGCGCCGCCATCCGAACCGGTAAGGTGCGCGGACTGGCTACACTGGGCCTTACGCGCCTTGCGACGCTGCCTGATCTGCCGACGATAGTCGAGCAGGGTATATCCGGTTTCAAGCTTACCAATCGCTACAACCTTTGGGTGCCGGCGGGAACGCCCCGCGCCATCATCGCAGCGATCAATCGCGTCGCAGCCGACGGTATGCATTCCCCGCAGATGATTCCGCGGCTCGCAGCCGAAGGCGGTGAACCCGCCGAGCGCATGACCCCTGCGGAACTTAAGGCCATCGTTGCGCTCGAGTATGCTGAGGTCGAACGCTCGGTGAAGCAACTCGGCATTAAATTCTAGCTTCTCCAGCCGTTCCTTGACCGCTTTACCTGTTGATGACGATCTTCGCCTCTTTGACCACTTTCTTCCATTTTCCGATGTCGCTTCTGATGCGATCGAGAAACTCCTCAGGCGGGCCGCCGGCGGGTTCCAGTCCTTCCGTTGCCAGCCACTTTTTCATTGCGGCGGTGTTCAGTACTTTTGCAACTTCCTGGTTCCATCGTGTCGCGATTGCCCTGGGTATGCCCTTGGGGCCCCACATGCCGTACCAGTGAGTCACCTCGTAACCGGCAACCGTCTCGCTGATGGTAGGCACATCCGGAATCGCGCGCGAGCGCTTGGGGGTGGTGAGGGCGATGGCACGCAGCCGCCCCGACTTCACGTGCGGAATGCTGGGCACCAGGCTGCTGAAGCTCGAATCGACTTCCCCGCTCAACAGGGCGTTCATCACCGGACCGCTTCCTTTGTATGGAATGTGAGTAAAAGTCACTCGCGTTTCCAGCTTGAAAAGTTCTCCCGCAAGATGTCCGAGACCGCCGGTGCCGGCACTGCCGAAATTGAGTTTGTCAGGGTTCGCCCGCGCGTGAGCGATGAGCTCCTTGATGGACTTGATCGGGACCGAAGGGTGCATCGACACCAGCAGCCCGGTTGTTCCGATCAGGATGATTGGTGTGATATCGGTGATCGAATCGTACGGCAGATCATGCAGCGCGGCATTGGCGCCGTAGCTGCCTGAGACCAGTATCAGCGTATGGCCGTCGGGGTCGGCGCGCACCGCGATCCCGGCGCCCAGCGTGCCGCCGCCGCCCGGCCGGTTGTCCACGATGATCTGCTGCCCGAGGGACTCGGACACCTGCGGTCCGATGATGCGTGCAAGAATGTCCGAGCCGCCGCCGGGAGCGAAGGGGGTAAGCAAGCGGATCGGCTGTGTCGGATATGTGCCCTGGGCATGCACGCCTGCAGCATTGAACGCCAGTGTGCATGCCATTGCCGCGCAATGAAAATAAATTCTCATGAGGACCTCCGGGTTATGGCGAGACAATCCTGCGCGGCCGCAAGGCCGCTAAGCGCGACTCTAGCATCCTTGAGAAATGTAGCGGTCGCGTGCCCGTTACGCGTCAACGGTTCAATTATTGCGGCTGGATCCCGGCGGATTCGATGATCCTGGCATACAGCTTCAGTTCCCGGCTGATCAGAGCGGCCAGCGCCTCGCCGCTGCCGGCGACCACCTCGTTGCCCAGCGCGACGATGCGCTCCCGCGCCTCCGGAATATGCAGGGCTTTCTGAATTTCGCCCTGAAGTTTGGCGCGTATGACCTCCGGGGCGCCGCCAGGGAGGAAGATGCCCATCCAGGTCACGAGGTCGAAGCCTGGATAAAAATCCGCCATTTTGGGCAACGCCGGCAGTACCGGCGAAGGCTTCGATGACGTCACCGCGATCGCACGCAGCCGGCCTGCCTGAATATGCTCCAATGGGCCGGAAACATTCCCGAACATGACGACGATCTGTCCTGATATCAGGTCGATGTATGCCGGTGCGACGCCCTTGTACGGTACGTGAACGAGTTTTATCTTTGCCACCGACTTGAATAACTCCATGCCGAGATGCGTCAGATTACCCACGCCGGCCGATCCATAGTTCAGGCTGTCAGGACGAGCACGCGCCAACGCGACGAGGTCTGTCACCGAGCGTACCGGCAACGACGGATGTACGATGAGGACCATCTGTGCCGACGATAGCCACGCAACCGGAGAAAAATCCTTTTGCGGGTCATATCCCAGGTCGCGGCGCAGCACGGGATTGATGGTCATCGGGCCGGAGTTCCCGATCAGCAGCGTGTAACCGTCAGGCGCCGCCCGTGCCACCACTTCCGCGCCGATGCTGCCGCCCGCACCAGAACGGCTGTCTACTATGACGTTTTTGCCGAGTGCAAGGTGCTGCGTGAGTATGCGCGCGATGATGTCAACCGGCCCGCCGGGCGGATAAGGCACCATCAGACGCACCGGCTTGGAGGGATAATCCTGCGCTGCAGCGATGCCGGCGGCGGCGATGGACACCAGCAACAGCCAAATTTTCTTACGCACATTCACCTCATGCTATTTCACCACGCCGATTGCTTTGAGAAATTCCTCATGCACGGCGCGGTTTGCGATGAGATATTTTCCGAACGCAGCGCTGTCAAGATACCCGTTATCGAACATGTTGCGGTGGGAATACTCTTTGTAGGCCGCACTGTCATAGACGCGCTTCAATGCAGCCTCCATCGCCACCGCAGCTTCCTTCGGCACCGCCGCGGGCATCGAAAAGCCGCGCCCGGTGGCGGCGATGATGTTGTAGCCCAACTCCTTCGCCGTCGGGATATCGGGCGCCTGGACCAAGCGCCGCTCGCCGGTCACCGCCAGCACGCGCATCTTCTTCGACTCGACCAGTGGCAGCATCTCGCTCATATTCTCCCCGGTGGTCTCGACGTGCCCGCCGAGCGTGGCGAGCACGGCTTCGCCGCCGCCCTTGAAGCTCACGTATTTGAACTTCGTTCCGGTCTCGCGTTCGATGATGTGGAACGCGAGGCGCGCAGTCCCGGTCGGCCCTGTTATGCCCACCGCCACCGTGCCGGGCTCGCGTTTGGCCGCATCGACAAGTTCCTTGAATGTCTTGAACTGAGATTCGGCGCGCACCGCGACGACCTGAGGATCTGTCGCGAACATCGCGAGCGGGGTAAAAATGTCGAGCGGCAGATCCAGTTCCGGCCGGCTCGCCGAGTTGAGCACCCCGCCGGTCGCAATCGCCATGATGACGTGTGGATCGCCGCGTTTGCCCTTGATGTAGTTGTAGGCGACCACGCCACCCGCGCCGACGCGGTTGGCATTGATGAGCGGCTGCGAAAAGCTCTTCTGCTTGGTGAGGAGATCGGTGATGCTGCGCGAGAAAAGGTCGGTGCCACCACCCGGCGACGACTGCGCGACGAACTCGACCGGCCTCGAAGGATAAGTTTGCGCCTGCGCGTATCCCCCAACTACCACTACTGCGCAGAGCATGCCGATGCGCAATGAACCAAAACGACTGCGAGTACCGGGACTTTTCATGATTTCTGCTCCGTTATCTGTCTGTTTGCGGGTACATCAAACTCCGAAATCCGGGTCCGCGGACACCTCTGCTACATTCCCATTGCTAACCCTCGTGGCAAGCGCGCAGGGCCGTGCCGCGCCAAGTTTAGGTATTTGCAGGATTTGCGGCTGAGGCCAACGCTACAGAGCGGGCCGAGGCGGCGCAATCCGTAATTATGCGTAGTTAATTTCCGTCATTCAATTTGACGCACGAGAAGTTGATAATTATAAACCGTAGGCTAATGGTGCGTGCTTGAGAAACTCAACTTCGCAGCGTCCGCAATCCGGTGAAGCCATCGTGTCGTGCTGAATATTTCATTGAGCTCAGGTATAAAGGAGGGCTGGATCAGGTGCGTCGCGCGCAGCGACGAAAATCTTTGTGAGGAGGACAGCATGAATAGTCTGAGCGCTGTGTCTGCAGTCTTGGTAATCGGGTTTGCGACGGCACTCGCCCCCGTCCACGCGCAGAATTACCCTGCGCGTCCGGTGCGCATCATTGTCGGCTTTCCGCCGGGCGGCGGCGTTGACATTGCCGCGCGCATCGTGGCACAGGGCCTTACCACGGTGTGGGGCAACCAGAACGCGCTGGTCGATAACCGGGGCGGCGCCGCAGGTGGTATCGGCACCGAGATAACGGCCGCTGCCGCCCCCGACGGCTACACCCTGATGCTGTGTCAGATTGCCTCGCACGCCATCACACCGGCGCGCTCGCACAAGCTGCCGTACGATCACATCAACGATTTCGCTTTCATATCGATGGTGGGAACAACGCCGAATACGGTCGTAGGTCATCCGTCGCTGCCGATGAAGAATCTGCGTGAGGTAATCACCTACGCCAAGGCGAACCCGGGCAAGCTCAACTACGGAACAGCCGGTGTGGGATCATCCCCCCAACTGTCCATGGAACTGATCAAGCTCAGCGCCGGCATCAACATAGTGCACGTGTCATACCGGGGCGCCGCGCCGGCGCTTATCGATGTGATGTCCGGCGAAATGGAGCTGGTGGTCAACAATTTACCCAGTGCGCTGGGCCATATCACGTCTGGCAGATTGCGTGGCATGGCAGTAACCTCGGCCACGCGCAACCCGCGCATTCCGAATGTGCCTACGGTTGCCGAAGCCGGCCTGCCCGGCTACGACGTATCCTCCTGGTACGGGATTTGCACCCAGGCCGCAGTGCCCAAACCCATCCTCTCCAAACTGCAAGCCGACCTCACCAAGGCGCTGAAGCTGCCGCTCACCGCCAATAGCCTCTCCGAACAAGGGGTTGACGTGAGGGTGACTACGCCCGAGGAGTTTGTCGCCCATGTGCGCGCCGAAACAGAGAAGTGGCGAAAAGTGGTGCGCGCAGCGAACATCCCGATGCAGTGATTTACAAATTGGGGTCAGACTCGAATTATATACATAACTTATTGTTTTTATTGAATAATTTTAATAATTCAATAAGAAAAATATTTAATTCCACTCTGACCCCGTTTTAAGTGGCAGCGCATGGCGCTTGCTGGCCTACAACCTTAGCTGCGTCCCCAACTCAATCACGCGATCCGGCGGCAGCTTGAAGTACTCGACCGCCGACGGCGCATTGCGCTGCATCCAGCGGAAAACTTCGCGCCGCCAGGTGAACAGGCCCGGCTGCTCAGCGCGCGCGATGGTCGATTTGCCGAGGAAAAACGTGGTTTCCTGAAGGTCGAAGCGCAGACCGCGCTGGCCCAGCAACTTAAGCACATGCATGGCGTCGGGGTCTTCCATGAAGCCGTAACGCACCACCACCTGATAGATGCTTTGCGGCGCCAGCATTTCGACTTCAATGCGCTCATCGTCTGTGACCTTGGGCACGTCTTCGGTGGTCATGGTCAGAAACACTACACGTTCATGCATCACTTTGTTGTGCTTGAGGTTGTGCAACAGCGTGGTCGGCACAATCTCGGTGTTGGCGGAAAAAAACACTGCGGTTCCGGGCACGCGCGTCACCGAACCCAGGTGTTCGCAGAAACCTTTGAGCGGCTCATGCCTGCCCGCTGCGCTGGCGGCTAACACTTCGGCGCCACGCTTCCAGGTGGTGAGCAGCGTAAAAATCGTCAGCCCGCACAATATCGGAAACCAGCCGCCGGCGGCGATCTTGGTGGTGTTCGACGCGAAGAACATCAATTCAACCGCGAACACCAGCAGCAATAGTCCCAGCACCAGCACCCGCCAGCGCCCTTTCATCGCGATCACCACCAGCGCTACCAGCGCCGTCTCCAGCGCCATGGTCGCCGACACCGCAATGCCGTAAGCCGCCGCAAGATTGCTCGATGAACCAAATCCCAGCACCAGCAGCACTACAATCACCAGCATCAGCCAATTCATGCGGCCAATATAGATTTGCCCGCGCTCGGTCTCGGAGGTGTGGGTCACCGGCATGCGCGGCAGATAGCCCAGACGCGAAGCCTGCTGCGTTACCGAAAACGCGCCGGAGATGGTGGCTTGTGATGCGATTACAGTGGCAATGGTTGCCAGCGCCACCAGCGGCAACAGCAGTTCAGCCGGCGCCAGCAAATAAAACGGATTCTTCACCGCCGCGGGATTGCGCAGCACCAGCGCGCCCTGCCCCAGATAGTTCAGCATCAGCGCCGGCAGCACCAGGCCAAACCAGGCGATGCGTATCGGCTTGCGTCCAAAATGGCCCATATCGGCATACAGCGCTTCACCCCCCGTCAACGCCAGGAACACGGCGCCCAATGCGATGAACGCCAGCCCCGGTGAATTCAGCGCGAAGCGCAACGCATAGCCGGGATCAAGCGCCTTCAAGATCGCCGGAGTCGCCATGATGCTCATCACACCCAGCGCGCCGATGACAAAAAACCAGATCATGGTGATGGGCCCGAACCAGCGGCCGATTTTTCCGGTGCCGTACGGTTGCAGCGCAAACACGCCGACAATAACCACAATGGTTATGGGCACCACCCAGTGCTCAAGCGCTGGTGTGGCGACAGAAATGCCTTCCACCGCGGAGAGCACCGAAATCGCGGGTGTGATCACCGCATCGCCATAAAACAGCGAAGCTGCGAATACCGCGATCACTGTCGCTGCCCCCGACAATTTTCGATTGTTGCGAAACAAGCGTGACGCCAGCGCCAGCAACGCCAGCACACCGCCTTCGCCCTTGTTGTCAAAGCGCAGCACAAACAGCACGTATTTCACCGACACAATCAGCATCACCGCCCAGAATATCAGCGACAGCACGCCAAACACATTGGTTTCGTTCAACGGCAGCGGATGCGCGCCGCCGAACGCTTCCTTGAAGGCATACAACGGACTGGTGCCGATGTCGCCGAACACCACGCCTAGCGCGCCTAGCGACAGCGCAGCCAATCTACGGTCGTGGTTGGCGTCCCCATGCGATGCAATTTGATTCACGAAGTAACTTCCCTTTTTGCTGCGATGCCGCAAACAGGAATGTACTACACCCGCTGCAAGGATGCTAATTTTGCAGCTCAACAACCACCACCACATGCCCTGTTGCAGCAGCGTTCGGTTTGATTTTAAAACTGTTTGAAAACAAATGCTGATGTTATATTTTGAATTGACCTGAAGCAGGAGTTGAATTATGAACCTCGACCGCGTTCCCTCCGGCAGCGATATTCCCAACGACGTCAACGTGATCATCGAAATCCCGATGCACGCGCCGCCGATCAAATATGAAGTCGACAAGAAAACCGGTGCGATGTTTGTCGACCGCTTCATGTGGACGGCGATGCATTATCCGTGCAACTACGGCTACATTCCGCGCACGCTCGCGGGCGACGGCGATCCGGTCGATGTGCTGGTGCTCTCCCCGGTGCCACTGATTACCGGCGTGGTGGTGCGCTGCCGGCCGGTGGGCATGCTGAAAATGGAAGACGACGCCGGCGACGACACCAAGCTGCTGGCGGTGCCGGTGGATAAACTCACGCCGCTGTATCGCACGATTCATTCGCCGCGCGATCTACCCGAAGCCGTCACCGCGCAGATCACGCATTTTTTTCAGCACTACAAAGACCTTGAGCCCGGCAAGTGGGTAAAAGTCATCGGCTGGCGGGAAGCCAAAGCAGCGAAGGCGGAAATTCTCGCCGGCATCAAGCGCTATAAGGGCGCGAAGACCAAGCCCAGGTTTTAGTCGCTCATCTTGTCACCGCTGCCGGGATGGCAGCACACCTGAACGCGCTTGCAATTTGCGCGCGATAGGGCATTATCGATTCGGAAAATATTGCCGGACCGAATCGATGCACGCCACTCTACAACCCGTTCTGGTGCTGCTGGCTACCGCTGTGCTGGTAGTGGTGGTGTTTCGCCATCTCAAACAGCCGCCGCTGCTCGGCTATTTGATCGTTGGCGCGATCATCGGCCCGCACGCGTTTGGCTGGGTGAGCCAGACGCAGCAGGTGAGTGATCTGGCCGAAATCGGCGTGGTTTTCCTGATGTTCAGCATCGGCCTTGAATTCAGCCTGCCCAAGCTTCGCACCATGCGCCGCACGGTGCTGGGGCTCGGCTCCGCGCAGGTGGCTATCACGATGCTGGTGGTGATGGGTGTGTGTCTGTTGCTCGGCCTGTCGTGGCAGGGTGCATTGGTGCTGGGCGGCGCGCTCGCCATGTCGTCGACCGCGATACTGGCCAAGCTGCTGGCCGAGCGTTACGAACTCAATACAGAGCACGGCCGGCAAATCATCGGCATCCTGCTGTTTCAGGATCTCGCCGTCGTGCCGCTGCTGATCATCATCCCGGCGCTGGCCGCACCCGCGGGCGATATGGCGGTGAGTATCGGCTGGGCGCTGCTGAAGGCGGCCGCGGTGCTCACCGTGCTCTTATTCGCGGGCCAGCGCGTGATGCGCTCCTGGTTTCACGTGGTGGCACGCGCCAAATCGTCCGAGCTGTTCGTACTCAACGTGTTGCTGGTGACGCTGGGCGTGGCGTACGTCACCGATCTGGCGGGCCTGTCGCTGGCGCTGGGGGCGTTTATCGCCGGCATACTGATTTCGGAAACCGAATACCGCCATCAGGTCGAAGAAGACATCAAGCCGTTTCGCGATGTGTTGCTGGGATTGTTTTTTGTCACCATCGGTATGTTGCTCGATGCGCGCGTGGCCATGCAGAACGCCTGGGTGTTTGTGATATTGGTGGTGTTGGTGATGGCAAAGACATTTCTGATATTCGGCATCGCCCGGCTGTCTGGCACCGCGACCAGCACAGCGCTACGCTCAGGACTGGCACTGGGCGCCTGCGGCGAATTCGGCTTTGTGCTGCTCGCCCATGCCAACAGCACACGCTTGATCAGTCCGGAGTTTCTGCAACCGGTGCTGGCCGCGATGGTGCTGTCAATGCTGGCAGCACCGTTTATTATCCAGCGCAGCGAAATGATCGTGCGGCGTCTGAACACCAACGAATGGATGCTGCGCGCGATGCAGCTTCACAATATCGCCGTGCAGTCGATGGCGGCGACAGAACATGTGGTGATCTGCGGCTACGGACGCAGCGGCCAGAACCTTGCGCGATTTCTGGAGCAGGAAAAAATCGCGGTGATTGCACTCGACATCGATCCGCAACGCATCCGCGAAGCCGCTGCTGCGGGAGAGAGCGTGGTGTTCGGCGATGCCGCGCGGCACGAAGTACTGACCGCCGCCGGCTTGATGCGCGCACGCGCGCTGGTCATCGCCTACGCCGACACGGCTTCGGCGTTGCGCATCCTCGCCCAGGTGCAGGTGCAGCGGCCGGGCCTGCCGGTGGTGGTGCGCACCTACGATGACACCGATATCGACAAACTCAAAGCCGCCGGCGCCGCCGAAGTGGTGTCGGAAATCATGGAAGGCAGCCTGATGCTCGCCTCGACCACGCTGATGCTGATAGGCACACCCTTAAATCGCGTATTGCGCCGCATTCGCGACACACGCGAACATCATTACCATCTTTTCCGCGGCTTCTTTCGTGGGGTCACCGACGAGCGCGATGGTCATGATGGCGACGAAAGCGCTTTGCATCCACGCCTGCATTCGGTATTGGTCAGCCAGGGCGCGGCAGCCATCGGCAAAACTTTTTCCGCACTGGACCTCGCCGCACTGCAGGTTGAAGTGACTGCAGTGCGCCGCCACAATGTCAGAACCATGGCGCCTGGACCCGATACCATTGTCGAAGAAGGCGATGTGGTGGTTATACTGGGCACGGAGGAACACGTCGCGGCAGCGGAGATCAAGCTGTTGCAGGGCTAGCACCACAACCTATGAAGTTCGCACTATCAGAGAAATTTCGTTTTGAAGGAGACAACATGAAAATGGCTCTCACCGCACTATTTCTGGCGGCCCTGCCGCTCGCTGCCCACGCCGGTGGCTCGAACTACGGCATCGCGCCCGGCGCCAACCCCAATTTCACCGGTAAAGTTTCTGAATGGCCGGTGCCCACACCACGCTTCGCGCGCGACCCGGCGATTGCGCCCGACGGCAGCATCTTCATCACGGTAATGAACGGCAACAAGATCGCGCGCTTTGACACTCAGACGCAAACCTTCAAGGAATGGGACATGCCTTCCGGCCACCGCCCGCACGGCCTGCTGGTGGATAAACAAGGCATGGTGTGGAGCACCGGCAACGGCAACGGCACTATCGGCAAGGTCGATCCGGCGAGCGGCAAAGTGGTTGAATACAAAACGCCATCGGGCGGCGGCGGGCCGCACACGCTGGTGATTAGCGATGATCAAAGCACCATCTGGTTCACCCTGCAAAGCGGCAACAAAGTGGCGAGCCTCGACACCAAAACCGGCGCGATCAAAGAGTATGCGTCGTCCGGCGGCCCGTATGGATTGTCGATCGACAAGGCCGGCAACATCTGGTTTTGCCGCATGGGTGATAACAAGATGGGGAAGCTCGATCCCAGGACCGGGCAGATGAGTGAAGTGGACATGGGCCGCGGCTCGCGTCCGCGCCGCGTGGCCACCGCGCCCGATGGCATGTTATGGATTGCCAATTACGGCAATGGCAAGCTCGCGAAACTCGATCCGGCGGCGATGAAAGTCGTGAAGGAGTATCAGCTACCGGGTGGCGATGCCGGCGCTTATGCGGTCAACACCGACGGTGCCGGCATAGTGTGGGTCAATGAAATCAACCTCGACACTGTGGTGCGCTTCGATCCCAAAACCGAACAAATGCGCGTAGTGAAACTGCCTTCAACCGGAGTCGGCATACGCAAAATGGTGGTCGATGCACAAGGCAAGTTGTGGTACATGGGAAGCCACAATGGCCGCTTGGGTGTTATAGAATAATTCATTAAAAACAAATACTTATGAGCAGAATCTATGTGATCGCCATCGGCGTTGTGATAGTCGCTGCGGTGTTGATCTGGTATTTCGCAAAACGAAAATCCAGCAAAAAAACGTTCACCGGCAACATTGATGACGGCAACGCGCCTGCGGCGCCGCGCGCGGGCAATCACGCTAACTTCACGCCCGACTTCAACGATATAGATGAAGAGATTCGCGCGCTAATGTCAGCTGGAGAAAAAATCGAAGCCATCAAGCGCGTGCGGCAGAAAACAGGATTGGGCTTGAAGGAAGCTAAAGATTACGTCGAACGCTTGTAACTTCCAGCCGGCCTTCGTACCGAGCGCCTGAAGCGACCGGCTCAACTGCTACGTGAGCTCCGCCGCACCTTCGAGTTGGCAACAATGATCTTCAACCTGCCCCAGCTGCACGCACATACGGCGTGGCTACGCCGTCTTTGCGCCCAGCGCCAACATCAACTGATTCAGCCGTTTCACAAACCCCGCCGGGTCTTCGAGCTGGCCGCCTTCGGCAAGCAGCGATTGATCAAACAGTATTTTCGCCAGATCGCTGAAGCGCGTGTCGTCGGATTCATCCTTCAGGCGCTGCACCAGCGCGTGATGCGGGTTGATTTCCAGTATCGGTTTGGACAGTGGCGCATTTTGCCCGGCGGCCTTGAGCATGCGCTGGAAGTTGGCGCCCATGTCGTGTTCGTCGGCGACCAGGCACGCGGGTGAATCGGTGAGGCGCAATGTGACGCGCACATCCTTGACGGTTTCACCGAGGGACTTTTTAATGCGTTCAAGCAGCGGCTTGGATTCGCCTTCTTCCTTTTCCTGCGCCTTTTTCTCGGCTTCGTCCTCCAGCTTGCCGAGTTCCAGGCGGCCTTTGGCCACGGATTGCAGCGGCTTGCCTTCAAACTCGGTGAGGTGCTGCATCACCCATTCGTCCACCCGATCCGCCATCAGCAGCACTTCGACGCCCTTCTTGCGGAACACTTCAAGGTGCGGGCTGTTCTTGGCGGCGGCGAAAGTTTCGGCGGTAACAAAGTAGATTTTTTCCTGCTCCGGTTTCATGCGCGCAATGTAATCCGCGATTGAAACCTCCTGCGCATCGGTGTCGGTATGGGTGGAGGCGAAGCGCATGATTTTTGCGATGCGCTCACGGTTGCCGTAGTCCTCGACCACGCCTTCCTTGATGACCTTGCCGAATTCCTTCCACAAGGTGGCGAATTTTTCCTTACTATTTTCGGCAAGGTCTTCGATCATCGTCAGCACGCGCTTGACGTTGCCCGCGCGCATGGCTTCGATGTCTTTCGACTCCTGCAGAATTTCGCGCGACACGTTCAGCGGCAAGTCGGCAGAGTCGATCACGCCGCGCACGAAACGCAGATACACTGGCAGCAGTTGCTCAGCATCGTCCATGATGAAGACGCGCCGCACATAGAGCTTGATGCCGCGGCGATGCTCGCGATCCCACAGGTCAAACGGCGCACGCGCCGGTATGTACAGCAATTGCGTGTATTCCTTGCGGCCCTCGACGCGATTGTGCGAGTAGGCGAGCGGCGCCTCGAAATCATGCGCCACATGCTTGTAAAACTCGTGATACTGCTCTTCGCTAATGTCGTTCTTGGGGCGCGCCCACAGCGCGCTCGCCTGATTGACGGTTTGATCCTTGCCGGTGGTGCGATAGACCGAGTTATCCTTGTCCCATTCTTCCTCTTGCATCAGAATGGGCAGCATGATGTGGTCGGAGTATTTGCGGATGATGGTGCGCAAACGGTTGCCATTGGCGAGATCATCTTCGCCTTCACGCAGGTGCAGCGTGACCTCGGTGCCGCGCGTTTCCTTGTCGAACGCTTCGAGCGTATATTCACCACCGCCGTCGGATTCCCAACGCACGCCGCTGGCGGCGGGCTGCGCCGCACGGCGTGTCACTACTGTCACTTTATCGGCGACCACGAACGACGAATAAAAACCCACGCCGAATTGCCCGATGAGATTGGCGTCTTTGGCCTGATCACCGGTGAGCGCGTCGAGAAATTCGCGCGTACCCGATTTGGCGATGGTGCCGATGTTGGCAATAACTTCATCGCGCGACATGCCGATGCCGTTGTCGCTGATGCTCACTGTGCGCGCCTTGGGATCGAAGGCCACGTGGATTTTTAACTCGCTGTCGTTCTCCATCAGCGCGTTGTTGGTCAGTGCCTCAAAGCGCAGTTTGTCGGCGGCGTCGGATGCATTGGAAATCAGTTCGCGCAGGAAAATCTCCTTGTTGCTATACAAGGAATGGATCATCAGGTTGAGCAGTTGTTTGACTTCGGCCTGGAAGCCGTGGGTTTCTTTCGTGGCAGTTTCGGTCATTAAAACTCCAATTAAAACAAATAGTTACGTTGCAATATTAGGTGGGGGCGGTACGCCGAATTTCAAGCGCAGCGGCCACGCTGGATTGCATCGGCGGAATGACCCGCCGGCGCGCCGCATCCCATCGGTATTACCCCGCCTTGCTCGCCTCACGCGCGCGAGCGACCAGCAGAACCACCCCGCCAATCGCCAGCACGCCCAGGCCCACCAGCGCGTGACCCTTATGATAGGTCAGGCTGGAATACAAAAGGTAGCCGCACATGGCGACAAAAATCGCTGGCAGCACCGGATACAGCGGCACCCGGAACGGGCGCGGTGCGTCGGGTTCTTTTGCGCGCAACACAAAAATCGCCACGCCAATCAGGAGAAAAAATCCCCAGAACACCGGCAGCGAATACTCCACCAAGCCCTTGAAGCCGGCCTTTTGAAACGCGCCCAGACCCACCAGCGCCAGTGCAATTGCGCCCTGCACCAGCATCGCATTGCGCGGTGAACCGCTGGCTTCGTCCCAGCGGCCAAGATACCCGAAGATCGGCCAATCCTTGCCCAGCGCATAGTTCGAACGCGCCCCGACGATGATGGAACCGTTCACCGAGGTCAGGGCAGCGATGGCGATCATGATGGAGATGACTTTTTCGCCGCCCGATCCCCACACGGCCTTCAGCAAATCCGCCGCCACCGCATCCGATCGCGCCATCGCATATAAACCCAGTCCCTTCATATACGCCAGCGCGATCAATACATACAGCACCGCGACGACGCTGATGGCGATCAGCAGTGCTATCGCCACATTGCGCTCGCCGCGCACTTCGGCGGAAATATAGGCGGCGTCGTTCCAGCCGCCGTAGGTGAACAGCACAAACAGCATTGCCGTGCCCAGGCCCGCACCCAGATACCACGGGCCGCCGCTCGCTGCGGCTGCTGCTGCAGGCGGCGGTGCCGGCGGCGCGGCCAGAAAAAGCCCTGCAACAATAATCAGCAGCAAGCCGCCGACTTCGAGCACGGTAAAAATATTCTGTGTGATTTTGCCTTCCTGTATACCGCGATAGTTAATCGCGGTCAGCACGAACACCACCAGCGCCGCCCAAATCGCCGATGAGTATTCACCGAGATTGATCACGCGCGACAAATAATCACCAAACAGATAGGCAAACACCGCGATGGAACCGGCGACGATCACTGTCATGCGCGCCCATCCATACAAAAACGCCAGTGAGCGGCCAAACGCGCGTTGCAGGAAGTGATATTCGCCGCCGGCCGACGGAAATGCGGTCACCAGTTCGGCGTAACACAAGGCGCCGATGATGGAAAACACCCCGCCCGCCACCCAAACGAGAAGCACCAACGTTTCCTCGCCCATGGCGCCGGCGACGATTGCGGGTGTGCCGAACACGCCCGCGCCCACGATCAGCCCCACAATCAATGTGCAGGCGTCGAACATCGATAGCGACGCCTTCGGTTTGGCGTCAACCGCAGCACCCGCGTTTGGCGTATTGCTCATGCTATTTCGCCACCGGTTCGTCTTGCGCGCGCGCGAGTTCGCCGCGCTTGACGCGTTTGGCCGTCCACGCTGCCTGGCGCTGCGTGGCGCCTTCGCCGATGCGCACCGTGCCGGTGATGGTTTCACCGGCCAACTGGCCGCTGAATTCATGGCGCTCAATCTTCTGCCCGCTCTTGCCGGTGAGCGAAAAACGTAATTGCTCGCCAGTCATTTTGCCGCGTATTTCACCGCGCGCGCCGTCCGCTGTGGCGTCGCCGTCGAGGTTCTGGAAAAACTGCACCACATCAAATTCATAAGCGACATCCTTGCCACCGATGTTGACTTGCGACTGCCATTTGCCGGCCGCCAGCGCCGGCACCACCCATGAAAAGATGTAACTGATGCCGGGGTTGCCGACTTTTTTCTCCGGCACCACCAGCGTTTTTTGTTCATCCGGATACCAGTCTCCCATGTTGTAATCATGCGCCACCACGCGTGTGCCGGGCTTTAACTTCATGATTTTGGAGCGCAGCCTTAGATTCATTTCAGGCAGCAAATACGTGGACACCACGGTCGCCGCCGAAATATCGGTCTCGAACAGATTTTGTTCGCGGAAGGTCACACGGTCGGTGACATTTTCCTTGAGCGCGGCCGCGTTGGCGACTTTGAGCAAATAGGTGTCGAGATCAACACCCAGCGCGCGCGCGCCGTGTTTTTTGGCGGCGGTAATCACAAAGCGCCCATCGCCGGATCCCAGATCGATCAGGTAATCCGCCTTGTTCACCTTCGCCATCATCAGCATTTCGTCCACCACGATTTGCGGTGTAGGCACGTAAACCACGTCACCCACGCCGGATTGCGCTTGCGCGGACGCTGTCAACATAAACGCGCTTAACAACACTGCTGCCTGCTTCAGAAATTTCATTGCTGCTCCTTGGTCAAAAATGTTGCCACTACTTTGTCGCCAGCAACCGGCTCGGCCGCGGCATCGATGATCATTTTCCCGCGTATTGTACGCGTCGCGCGCCAGGGTACGGATGCGCCGGTTTTACGCACCGCGCCGGCCTCGATTATGGTTACGACATTGCCACTGATCGCGTCACCGGATATCTGCCCGCTGTACTCATGCCAAATGGCCTTACCGGCGGTGTCAGCCCCCATCACGAAGCTGATGCTGTTGCCACGAATCTGCAGTTTGCCGAGCGCCGCAGCTTGCGCCGCAATCCGGCCTTTGCCATGCGCTTTCTGAAAAGTCTGCTCGAAAGCCGCTTCAGACTCGTGAATTGCACCATCCACGGTCATGCGCCACTGCCAGGTACCCGAAAAATCCGCCGGCACCACCCACAGGAATATATCGCTCTGGGGTGCACCATAGGGCTTGTCGGGCACGGCCACGGTGAGTTTGGCATCGGGCGCCCACTGCGCCATATCAAAATCGTGCGACAGGATGCGCGTTCCCGGCTTTAATTTGAAGAACGCGGGGCGCAGGCGCAAATTAACGGCCTCGCTCATATATACGGTGATGACGGTGGCCTTGCTGATATCGACGAAAAACAAATCTTCCACGACAAAGGACACGCGGTCACTCACGCCCTCGTGCTGCGCTGCGCGCTGCGCGGCACGCGCCAGATTGGCATCGAGTTCCACGCCCATGCCGCGCGCCCCCAGCCGCTTCGCAGCGGCGATAACGATGCGGCCATCACCCGACCCCAGATCAATCAGGTAATCGTTCGGCCCCACGCCACCGATTTTGAACAGGGCATCAACCACGTTCCACGGCGTCTGCACATAGGGCGCATCGGCCGCCCGCGCTGGATAGGAAACTGCGAATAAATATACAATAAAAACAAATAGATACCTTGTCACTCTCAAGGCCGCACCCGCTCCGCGCGCCAGTTGTGCCGCGTTTGCGAGGTGCCCACGCCGCGGCGGAATTCGCCTTCCATCAGGCCGCCACGCACCACGCCTTCGAAATACAGGTTGGCTTCGTTTTCGCGGTCGCTGTTATCGACCAGTACAAAACTCACATGGTCGCCGCGCAATGCGGCCTGCCAAATACTCCCCGGTGGACGATCCGCAACGCGCACCACGCCGTCGATTTCCTGATGCTTCTGGCGAATATCGAGGTCCCAGGTCTGCGCGCCGGCGGGCAGCGGTAACTGCAAACGCCAGCGTCCATCCATCTTCGCCGGCACCACCCACAACATGACGTTCTTGCGCACAGTGAGTTTGGCATCGGGCTTCCAGTCGCCAAGATCAAAATCATGCGCCACGATGCGCGTGCCCGGCTTCAACGCCAGCAACTGAGGACGCAGACGCATGTTTACGCCGGGCAACAAATACATGGTGATGACGGTCGCGCGCGACAGATCAGTCTTGAACAAATCCTGACGGATGAATTGCACGCGCTCGGCCACACCTGCGGTTTGCGCGTTGGCTTCGCTTTGGTAAATCAGGCTTTCGTCAAGATCGACGCCGACACCGCGCGCACCGAATTTAACGGCCGCGGTGATCAGAATGCGCCCATCGCCGGAACCCAGATCGACTACAAAATCGTCTTTTTTGACATTCGCCAGGCGCAGCATTTCGTCAACCACGACTTGGGGCGACGGCACGAATGGCACCTCGTACGGCCACTGCGCGTGCGCCGGGACAGCGCTGAAAGCCAGCAACAGCGCAATGAGAGTGTATGTTTTTATAAATGAAATCATAATGTTACAGAAACCTATCCGATAGAAGCCGTTAGCGAATAGCCGCCGCGACACGCCGCGCGCGCCAGGTTTGTTCACTTGTGTTGGGGCCGTAGCCATAATGTACCAGGCCCTCCATCACCTCACCGCGCACCCACCCTTCGAAGCGGTAACTCACGTCGTCTTCCACCAGCACGAAACTGATTTTCTCGCCATCGAGCCGCGCCTCGAAGGCCGGGAGAAATCCACCTTGCACCCGCACGCCGCCGCGCACTTCCTGATACTGTTGTTGCAGATCGAGCGTGAACTCACGCCCGCGCGTCAGCACAGCGTCGATACGCCAGCCACCAGCAACCTTGGCGGGCACAACATAAAGCATGTAGGTCTTGGATATCTGCACCTTGCGATCCGGTTGCCATTTCGCAAACCCATAGTCGTGCGCGACTATGCGAGTGCCGGGTTTCAGTTCCGCCAGCAGCTTCGGTTCCAGTTTCGCCACCAGCCCCGACAGCAGATACATCGTCACCACCGTTGCCTCGCCCAGATTAACCGCGAAAATATCACTGGCGCGAAACTCGGCGCGCCCATGCACACCCGCACGGCGCGCGTTCTCGGTGCTCTCGCGCACCAACGCCGGATCAATGTCAATGCCGACAGCACGTGCGCCATAGTCGCGCACAGCAGAAATCACGATACGTCCGTCGCCGGAGCCCAGGTCGTATACGACATCCTGCGGCGTCACCGCCGCGAGACGCAGCATTTCATCGACATTGCCATGCGTGGAAGGAATGTACGGCGTAGGCACATCCAGCACTGCCGCACCCGCATGGAATGGCACTGCCAGCAGCAACGCAAGCGCCGCGCGCATCAACTGTTGCACCGCGCTTACCTCGCCGTTATGCCTGGCGTCAGATCGGTGAAGCGCGCGTCGCGCAACTCCGTGCGCGTGGCGTTCCACGCCTGCGCGGCGCCCGCCACACGCATGTTGCCCGCGATGGCATTGTTAATCACCTTACCGCTGAATTCTTGACGACCCCTATCACCCTTATCACTCTTGTCCAACGCTGCCTCGAAACTGATGTGATCGCCAGTAAGCACGGCTTTTTCAATCGTTGCCCGGCGGCCACCCGCGCTCAGGGTGCCGGTGATTTTCTGGAACACCTGTTCGATCTGCAGTTCATACAGCCCTGCCGGACCCTGCCACACCCATTTGCCGGCCACGCGGGAAGGCACCACCCAAAACATCACCTTGCTCTTTTGATCGCGCCCGACGGGTTTGCCCGGCGCGTCCATCGTGAGCTCGACATCGGGCGGCCATTCACCAAAGCCGTAGTCGTGCGATACCAGCCGCGTGCCGGGCTTTAACGCAAGGATTCGCGGGCGCACCATCAGATTGACTTCGGGCAGCAAATAAAGGGTCAATACGTCCGCCTTCGCCAGATCGGTTTCATGCAGATCGCGCTCATAAAACACGGCGCGATTCGCGACGCCCATTTTGGCGGCGTTACGGTTGCTCAGCGTCACCAGGCTCTTGTTCAAATCAACGCCAAAGCCGCGCGCGCCATAACGTTTGGCCGCTGTAATAATCATGCGGCCGTCACCGGAACCGAGATCAACCAGGTAATCCTTGCTGCTGACTTTGGCGATTTCCAGCATTTTGTCCACCACCACCTGCGGTGTTTGAACATAGGGCGTATCGCCATAATCCTGTGCCATCGCGGTGGCCGCGAGCATGCTAAATATGAATGCGGCGAACCCTGTGGATACTGCGGAAACCGAAACACGCATCACTGAACCTTTTCCCATTGTGCCAAAACCACCGGCGTAAACACACCGGCGCCGCGCGCCGCACGGTCGGCGTGCCAGTCAAACCGGCCCTGCGTGCGGCTGCCCGATAACGCGCCGCTGCCGCTTAAGCGGTCGCCAGCGACTTTGCCCCTGAAATCATGTTTCACCGGCCCCGCACCGAGGTCAGCGGTAAACGTGAAACTCAATTCATCGCCGCTGAGTTTTACATTTTGCAGCGGCGCATTGCGGCTGTTCACCGAGGCGTTGCCGCTGATCATCTGAAACGTTTGATGGAGTGTAATCGCATACGCTTGCGGCTTGCCACCGAAGGACATTTCCCAGCGCCATGCGCCCGCGACCCTGGCCGGCACCACCCAGAAATAAACGTCGCTGTCGCCGCCGGTGCCGCCATATTTTTCCTTGGTGTCCATGCGCACATGCGCATCGGGCTTCCAGTCGTCCATCGCAAAATCATGCGACACAATGCGGGTGCCGGGTTTCAAGTCAAGCAACTTTGGACGCAGTTCCATATTCACGCGCGGCAGCAAATACATGCTGATTACCGTCGCCTGCGTAAGATCAGTCTGAAACAAATCACGCTGATAAAACGCCACCTTGTCCGTCACGCCGTTTTTCTGCGCGTTCGCCACCGCCTCGGCCACGCGCGTGGGATTGATGTCCACGCCGAAGCCGCGCGCACCGTGCTTTTTTGCCGCGGTAACGACTATGCGCCCGTCGCCGGAACCCAGATCAATCAGATAATCACTGCCGCTCACGCGCGCCATCTGCAGCATTTTTTCCACCACCAGCTGCGGCGTCGGCACGTAGGGCACGCGCGGTTCCTGCGCCCGCGCCGGCGTGGCTGACAATGGGAGCACCGCCATCAGCAGCGCCATCCATAACCTCATAACGGACACACTATTCTCCCTGGCTGCGGACTTTGTGACGCCACTGCCCGCTGTGAACCGCACCACCGTCGTCACGCCTATGTTAAATTCGCGACACATTATACCCGACTGACCTTGTTCTCCATGCTGCTACAAGCGGTAATATTCATTTCCGGCGGCGCCATACTTGCACTGGAGTTACTCGCCTCCCGCATCATGGCGCCCTACTTCGGTGTCAGCCTTTACATCTGGACCGGCATACTCTCGATCACACTGGTGGCGCTTGCTGTCGGTTATTGGAGTGGCGGCAAGCTCGCAAATTCCCGCAATATCCCGGCCGCAAGTCTGCTCGAACTGTATGGCCTGATGCCGGCGCTGGCGGCACTGTTTATCGTCGCTGCGTGCCTGATTTACCCGTTTGTGTTTGCGCCGCTGGCGGCGTGGAGCGTGGTGGCGGGCGCGTTCGTTGCATGCCTGATTCTGCTGGCAGCGCCGCTGATAGCGGCCTCGGCAATGAACCCGCTGCTGGTGGCGATTACGCGGCGCGATAGCAAAAATGAAGGCGACGGTGGCGCCGGACAGGTGTTTTTTGTCAGCACCATAGGTTCGGTGGCGGGCGTGCTGGTAACAGCCTTTGGCCTGATTCCCTTTGTCAGCAACTACGACGCGGTGCTGATTGTGGCCGCGCTGCTGGCGGCGCTGGGAATTGCGGTGGGCGTATTTGCGCCCAAGACGCTCAAGCGCCGTGCGCGCATCACCGCATCGTCGGTGTTGGGACTGCTCGCCTCACTCGTTCTGCTGTGGCAGGCCGACGCTTACACCGGCCGCGCGGGCGTGATTACGTATCAAGGTGAGCCGTGGCGCGTTGAAGCCACCTATCGTTCGTTGTTTGGCACGGTGAAAATCATCAAACAGGAACCCGACGCCGAAGGCCGTTTCTCGCGGCTGTATTTCCAGGACGGCCTCACCCAAAACGCGGTGGAATCCGACGGCCGCGCGCGTTCGTTTTACAACTATGCTCTGGAAGCGCTGGCGCTGGCCTATCGTCCCGATGCGCGCAATGCGCTGGCGCTGGGGCTGGGCGCGGGCATGACGCCGGCGCGGCTGGCGGCACGCGGCATCCACACCGAAGTGGTCGAAATCGATCCTGCATCGCTGCACGCCGCGCGGCGCTTTTTCGCGCTCGATGAAACCATAACGCCGGTGCATCAAACCGACGCGCGCACCTTCGTGCAACGCTGTCCGCGCGCCTACGACGTAGTAGTGGTGGATCTGTTTCATGGCGACGGCACGCCGGATTATTTGATCACGCGCGATTTTTTTCAGGATCTGCGGCGCTGCCTGAGCCCCAACGGCATTGCCGTGTTCAATACCTTCGCCGATCTGCAAAACCCGGTGAGTTATGCGCATCTGCTGGTAACCCTGCGCGCGGCGTTGCCGCATCTGGCGCTCTACCGGCCCGTCACGCCAGGGGCTACCCACACCAACAGTTTTATCGTGGCGAGCGCGCAGCCGCTCGCAGCACCCGCGCGCGTCACCATGGATCATATGCCGCAACGCCACGAAAGCACGCTGTGGGACATGCTGGCCGCGCCTGTCGCGCTTGCGCCGGCGCTATTCGACGGCGGAAAAATCATCACCGACGCACGCAATCGCGCCGCCTTGGATCTGGCGCACACGCAAAGCGTGTACCGTCAAACCATTGTCGGCTTTATGCCGGCGCAATTTTTACTGAACTAAGTGGCGCACTGAGCGCTGCAATGAGCGCCCACCGAAAGAGCAGCGTATCTATTTGTTTTTATTGATTATTTAAACACGCTTGCACGGGCCGCCTGCCACTTGGCTTCACGCCCATCGAGATTAACCGTGCCGCTCATGGTGCTTCCTTTGACGCGCCCGCGATAGTGATGGCGCAGCGCGCCGTTCCAGATGGAAAATGTGACCGCCTCACCTTTGACCGCCACTTCCGAGATGCCGCTGCCGCGCGCGTTGAGCAGGGTGGCGTTTGCAACATGAAAAGTCTGGCTGAATTCGACTTCGCGCTGTTGCGGCGAACCCTCCACCTTGATGTGCCATACACCGCCGACTTTGGCGGGTATGGTCCATAAATAAAGTGTCGCGCTGGGTATGCCGTTGATGGCTTCTTTTTCCGGCGCGTCGAAGGTTATACGCTCGTCGGCTTCCCAATCACCGAAATGATAATCGTGCGACACCACCCGCGCGCCGGGTCGCAACTCGTCGTAAATTTTTTTGCGCAGATTCATCATCATGCCAGGCAGCAGATAGAGTGTGACCACGGTGGCTTTGGACAAATCGGCCTTGAACACATCCTGCACCTGAAAAGTCGCGCGTTCGCTGACACCGAATTTCTTCGCCGTATTATTGGCGATCTGCACCAGCGCGGGATCGATTTCCAACCCCATGCCCGATGCTTTCATCTGGCGCGCAGCGGTGAGCACAATCACACCGTCGCCGGAACCGAGATCCATCACGTAATCTGCCTGATTCACGCTGGCGAAGCGCAGCATCTGATCCACCACCACCTGCGGCGTCGGCACATACGGACCGCCGGTGCGATCGATTTCTTTGATTTGCGCGCGCGCGCCGGTCTGCGCGCATGCACCCAGCACCAGCATTGCCGCCAGCGTTCGAAATGCCAACCGTGTCAAACGTGCCCTGCGTTTTATCATGGCCATAAACTCCTAAGGTTTGGGTTTGGGTATGCCAAGGCTGCCGGAGAGGCAGGCTTCGTGAACTTCGCGCGGCGAAAACTCGCTGGTGAAACTGATGCGCACAATCTGGCGCAAAAGATTTATTTCCTGAGCGTCCAGATTCGCCCGCATCTCCGCACGCTCGATTTCCGCCAGCACCGCCGACAGTGAGTGCCCCTGATCGCGCAGGGTAAGTGTGGTTTGCGACACCGCCACCAACTGTTGGCAACTCAAAGTGGCATTCGCATTTGAAGGAAAAAACCCATTAAAAACAACAAGAAATAGAGTAATAACCTGCTTCATGGCATAGTATTTTACCTTACCGGATCGCTTGTGCTGTAGTAAAATGCGCGCTCTATGCCGTGGAATCTTAATTAATGCGACCCGTGCGAAATCCGCGTTTGCTGCCCGCGCCCGGTGCGATCAGAGGGCTGATGGCGATCAGTGCGCTTATCCTATGCACGCCCTGCGCGGCGGACATCTGGGGCTACGTCGATGAACAAGGCATAGCGCATCTGAGCGAGCATCAACTCAGCGAGCGCTATCAGTTGTTCAAGAAGGAAGCGCCGCGCCCCGCCCTGGAGGTGTTCGATCCGCCGCCGCTGTTCGAACGCTCGGCGGCCAACAGCACAGTGATTCGGGTCAATGCCGCGTTGCGTGCGCAAGTTGCACCGCTGATCGTGCAAGTCGCGCGCGAATACGACCTCGATGCCTCACTGCTGCACGCGATTGTGACAGTGGAATCGGGTTACAACCCTCAGGCCAGATCGCCTGCCGGGGCCATCGGCCTGATGCAGTTGATGCCGCAAACCGCTGCGCGCTACGCGGTAAGGAATATCTGGGATCCGCTCGAAAATCTGCATGGCGGCGCGCGCTACCTGCGCTTTTTGCTGGGCTTATTTAAAAACAATCTCGATCTTGTACTGGCGGCCTATAACGCCGGCGAAGGCGCGGTGATGCAGGCCGGCAACAAAATCCCGAACTATGCCGAAACTAAAGCGTATGTGCCCAGCGTGCTCACGCACTACGACCGCTACCGCACCCCCGATAGTCCGGGATTATCCAGCGGGCCGGGCGGCCCGGACAGACCGGGCATCGCGCCGCAGGATATGCCGCTGCTTATCCGCTGACACGCTGACGCCAGGTTGTGGCGCCAGCCGCGGTGGGTATGACCCGCCCCCCTCAACCCTATCCAGCCGGTCACTTGAGGTGTTGATAGGTAATTGCCTCGATACCGCGTAGCACGCCCATGCTGGCCTCGTCGTAGAAGGGCAGCGTTTGCATGAGCACGATACCGGCGATCTGCCGTTTCGGATCAATCCAGAAATGGGTGTTAAAAATACCGCCCCAGCTGAGGCTGCCCGGACTGCGATACTTCGCGTACTTGGGATCTGCCGCGGTGATCTGAAATCCAAGCCCGAACTTGTCACGTCCCGCGCCCACGGGAAACGGTCGGGTGCGATCGGGATTCGCATCCGGCTGTGTTTGCATAACGATGCCAGCGGCGGGATTTTCACCCATCATCCGCACCGACTTCGTGCTCAGTATTTTCACCCCATTCAAGGTGCCGCCGTTAAGCAGCATACGCACAAACAGGGCATAGTCATTGGCCGTGGAATAAAGTCCGCCGTCACCTCTGATGGTTGATTCCTGCGCAGGCGTGTTTGCTTCCTCAGACAGTTTGCCGTCCTTGCGGCTGTGTACGGTCACCACGCGCGACACCTTGTCTGCAGGCACGACATGTGCCGTATCCACCATTTTAAGCGGTCCGAATATCTGTTTTTGTAGGAACACATCGAGCTTCTCGCCCGACACTTTTTCGACCACCCAGCCCAGAACGCGCGTGCTGGCGCTGTACTGCCACCTGGTGCCGGGATCCTGCAATAGAGGGAGCTCCGGCTCGGTTTTCTTGGTGTCCTTCAAAAGGCGCGCTATCGTCGGATCGGTGAAGGCATAGCCAAGTCCGGAGGTATGCGTCAATAGATGACGAATCGTGATGGCCCGTTTGGCGGGCCGCGTCTCATAGGTGGCATCGGCCGCGTTAAATTTTGAAATGACCGGGCGATCCTTGAATTCGGGCAAGTACTTGGATACCGGATCATCCAATTTCAACTTGCCTGCGTCTACCAGCATCATGATGGCAACCGACGTCACCGGCTTGGTCATCGAGGCTATGCGAAAGATGGTGTTGGCGGACATATCCACATTGCGCGCAAGGTCCTGCTTACCCGCGACACCTTGGTAGAGCACGCCTTCGCGATTCACGATCAGCGTCACCGCGCCAGGCACATCACCGCGCTGGATCGCCGCCGCGCTGAATTCCGAGATTGCGGTCTTGCCGGCATCCGAAAGCATCGGCGCCGCTACACTAACGGGCGTCACCATCGATAGCGACGCGAAAAACAACCATTTCCCAGCGGCATCCATAATTTCCCCTTTCGACAAAAATTAAACAAAACCATGGATTAATGATTCGCGTCATCCAAGCCGGCCGTTGAACGCCAATCTTTCGATCTAAACAGCAGCGGCTTGAGACTGAACAGCAGCATCACCAAGCCCAGCGCCAACATCAGCGTCGAAATTGGGCGCTCAATAAAGATTGCGTAACTACCCGCGCTCATCGCCAGCGATTGTCGCAGCGACAACTCGAGCATCGGCGCCAGCACCAGCCCCAATGCCACCGGCGCCAGGTCAAATCCGAATTTTCGCAAGGTGTAGCCCACGCCGCCCATCGCCAGCATGATCCACACATCGACAACCGAGTTGCTCACCGAATAACAACCCAGTATGCAGAAGGCGAGTATGCACGGATACAAGTACGCGTACGGTATGCGCAGCAAACTCACGAACAGGCCCACCAGCGGCAAATTGAGTATCAGCAGCACCACGTTGCCCACATACATGCTGGCGACAAAACCCCAAAACAGATCAGGCCGCTGCGAGATCAGCATCGGTCCCGGCGCAATGCCATGCACCATGATGGCGGCGATCATCACCGCGGTCACCGGACTGGTCGGGATGCCCAGCGCCATCATGGGAATGAACGCGCCGGTAGCGGCGGCATTGTTGGCCGATTCGGGCCCCGCCACGCCTTCGATGGCGCCTTTGCCGAAACGCTCCGGCGTTCTCGAAATGCGCCGCTCAATGCCGTACGCCACGAACGAAGAAATAATATGCGCCGATCCGGGAATGATGCCGATCAGAAATCCGATCACGCTGCCGCGTGCGATGGGGCCGATCGACTGCTTGAGTTCGGTGCGCGACGGCATCAACTCGCGCAGTGTCGGGTTTTTCGGCAGCGCCGGCATCTGCTGCGAGGCGGTCAACAGAATTTCCGAGATGCCGAACAAACCCACCGCCACCGGCACGATGCCGATGCCATCGGACAACTCAATCACATCAAAACTGAAGCGCGTGTAACCACTCATGGCGTCGATGCCGATCATACCCAGTAGCAGTCCAAATCCTGCCATCGCCAGCGTTTTCGGTATCGATCCGCCGGTCATGTAGGCCAGCACCAGCAGGCCCATCAACAACAGTGCCGTGTATTCCGGCGGGCCGAAGCGCAGCGCGAAGTTCGCCAGTGTCGGCGCCAGCAGCATCAGCCCCACCACGCCCAGCGTGCCGGCCACGAATGAACCAATCGCCGCTATCGCCAGCGCCGGCCCGGCGCGCCCCTGCTGCGTCATGGCGTAACCATCGATGCAGGTCATCACTGACGCCGCTTCGCCCGGCAGGCGTATCAGTATCGATGTGGTGGAGCCGCCGTACATCGCGCCGTAATACACACCCGCCAGCAGCACGATTGCAACAATGGGATTCAAGCCGAATGTTGCCGGCAGCAACATACTGATACCCGCAAGCGGCCCCACGCCCGGCAGCATGCCCACCAGTGTGCCAATAAGGCAACCGATAAATGCATACATCAGGATCTGCGGCTGTAACGCGACGCTGAAACCGAGCAGCAGATTGTTAAACGTTTCGGCCATTTTAGGACCAGGACTGAGGATTGAAGGGAAGACCTTAGGACTGAGTGAAAACCCGCGCGGTGTTACAAAGTCCTCAATCCTGTACTAAAAGCCCCACGCACTCACCGGCAACGGCACCCGGAGCAGCGTCGCGAACAGGTAGTAGGTCACCAACGAAAAACCGCCGCCTACCAGTACCACCATCATCGGCTTGCGGCGTTCCATCACACCCAAAATAAACACGATCAACGCCGCCATGGTTATGCGATAGCCGAGCCGCTCCAGCGCGTATGCCGCGACACCGCAGGCTATCAGCAGTGCGACGGCGCGCCTGGTCTCTGTCCACTCCAGCGCCGCCAGCGGCGTCGACTTGCCGCCGCTAAGCGCCACCAGCAATCCCATCACGCCCATGAATACTGCCAGCAGCAGCGGCATATAACCCGGTCCCGGCTCCGCTAGCGTACCGGTCGGATAAACGCGATTCATCCACCACACATAAAGCGCAAGCGCGATCAGTAGCAACCCCGAAACCTGGTCGCTGCGCAGTTGCCGTGCGTTGGGCTGTGCTGGGTGTTGGGTCATGGGTGATTACTACTCAGAGGTATCCGAGCTTCATGCGGGTCATATCTACCACCCTCGTCATTCCTGCGCAGGCGGGAATCCATAACGTAGCGCCCTTTGAGACACCGCATGGATTCCCGCCTGCGCGGGAATGACAGGGGTTGACTATTTTTTGTCGTCAACCTTGCCGACGACCTTTACCGCGGCGGCAAGGCGTTTGGCGTCGGCGTCCCAGTATTTCGCGAACTCCGGCGCATCCATGTATTGAATCGGCGAGTTGACGCGCGACATCGCGGTTTTGAAATCGGCGTCTTCGACCGCCCTGCGCACGGTGTCGCGCAATACCTTCAGCACCGGCTCGGGCGTTGCGCGCGGCGCAAGCAGCCCCGACCAGATGTAATACTCGATGTCCGCGCCCTGCTCCTTGAACGTTGGCACATCGGGATAATTTTCATGGCGCTTCGCACCCCAGCTCACATGCGGGCGCAGCTTGCCGGATTTGACGTGGACGGTGATCGCCGCCGGGCCGCCCGCCGTCAGCTCGACATGACCGCCCAATAGCGTGGTCAGTGCCGGGCCGCCGCCGTTGGTCGGCACGTGGCGCATCTTCAATTTGTAGTGATGCAAAAACATTTCCATCGGCATGTGCAAAGCGCCGTAAATGCCCGATGACGAGAACGACATGTGACCCTGCTTCGAACGCGCGAGTGCAAGAAGTTCCTTGAGATTTTTTACCGGCAGCGACGGATGCGACACCAGTATCGTCGGGTCTGCCGAAATCAGCGCGATGGGTGCAAACTGGTCCATCGAATAAGCCGGCTTGCGATCGAACAAGGCATCGGCTGCGGGAATCACCGAAATGCTCGACAACGCCATCAGCAACGTATAACCATCCGGTTTGGCGTTCGCAACAGCCGCGTTGCCCACCGCACCGCCCGCGCCCGGGCGATTTACCAGTGCGACCGGCTGCTTGAGAATTTTTTCCATCGCCATCCCGGTAGGACGACCGGTAATCTCGGCCACGCCGCCGGGCGGAAACGGAATGATCAAGGTGACTGCGCGCGTGGGGTACGCTTCCTGCGCCTGCGCAGCGCTTGCGAGCAGCACCGAGGCGAGTAGTAGCTTCAACGGGAATTTAGTCATCAGTTTTCTCCTGCCCTCATTGATCCGCCCGTGCGCCCGACGCCTTAACCACTTTCGCCCACTTGGCGAGGTCGGCAGTCAGATATTTTTCGAATTCGCCGAGGCTCATGGAGAGCGGCTCCGCGCCTTGTTCATTCCAGGTCTTGCGCACGTCCGCACGGCTGCTGATTCTGGTGATTTCACCATTTAGCCGATCCAGTACGGCGCGCGGGGTACCGGTTGGCGCCATCACGCCCAGCCAGATGGTGGCTTCGTAACCGGGCACGCCGGCTTCGGCCACGGTCGGTAAATCGGGGGTCACGGCGGAACGCCTGAGTCCGGTTGATCCCAGCGCGCGCACGCGGCCCGCCTTCGCCAACGGCGCCATGGTGGTGATCGCGTCAAACATCATTTCCACCTGCCCGCTCATCACGCTGGTGCGCGCGTCGGAACTGCCTTTGTGGGGCACATGAACGATATCCACTGCGATCAGCGATTTAAAAAACTCGCCTGCTAGATGGTACGGCGTGCCGTTGCCGGAGGAAGCGTAATTCAGCCCTTTCGGCTTCGATCTCGCAAGCGCCACCAGTTCCTTCACCGAGCGTGTCGGCAACGACGGATGCACCACCAGCAGTAAATCAGAATAATTGACGGGCGCGACCGGCACAAAATCCTTCATCAACGCAAACGGTTTTTTCGGAATCAGCGATTCATTGATGGTGTGCGTGTTGGACATCAGCAGCAAGGTGTAGCCGTCGGCCGGTGATTTCGCCACAAGATCGGTACCAATTATGGATCCCGCGCCCGGGCGATTTTCGATCACAAAGGACTGGTTCATCGTCTCTTGCAGGCGCTGGCCAAGAAAACGCGCGTAGATGTCGGCAGGGCCGCCCGCGGCAAACGGCACCACGATGCGCACGGGCTTTACGGGATAGTTTTGCGCAACTGCACCGGTGGCGCATAGCAGCGTTAACGCGATACTGGGGAAATGCTTATTCATGTTCTGCTCCGGATGGCGCAGCCCGGCTTGTGTTGAGCGGTGTGTTCGCGCTTTAATTCACAAACGGCACTGTTGCGCGCTGGTGGTTATGAGTATGGTATGAGCGCCGGGTGGCGTCAACTGCGGCCGTCCCAAAGACGGCATAGACGGTATAGCGAAGGGCAAAAAAAAGCCCGGTTACGAGAACCGGGCTTTTTCCTGCAACTTACAAAAGGGTGCCTGACGATGTCCTACTTTCGCACGGGTAATCCGCACTATCATCGGCGCTGAGCCGTTTCACGGTCCTGTTCGGAATGGGAAGGCGTGGTTCCAGCTCGCTAAGGTCGTCAGACGTAGCTTGTGTGTTTCCGGCGTTCAGCGATTCGCCTTAAGCCAAAAACAAAATCCGGAAGAAGAAGGTTGAACAACGCTTGAATCAAGCATTGATTAATTTTGGTAAATCGTATCTGGCAAACCTGAATTCGCTATGACTTGTTACTCAAAGTTATAGGATCAAGCCGCACGGGCAATTAGTACTGGTTAGCTAAGACGATTACTCGTCGTACACACCCAGCCTATTAACGTGGTGGTCTTCCACGACCCTTTAGGGGAATCAAGTTCCCGGGAAGTCTCATCTTGAGGCAAGTTTCCCGCTTAGATGCTTTCAGCGGTTATCTCTTCCGAACTTAGCTACCCGGCGATGCCACTGGCGTGACAACCGGTACACCAGAGGTTCGTCCACTCCGGTCCTCTCGTACTAGGAGCAGCCCCCCTCAAACTTCCAACGCCCACCGCAGATAGGGACCAAACTGTCTCACGACGTTTTGAACCCAGCTCACGTACCACTTTAAATGGCGAACAGCCATACCCTTGGGACCGGCTACAGCCCCAGGATGTGATGAGCCGACATCGAGGTGCCAAACTCCCCCGTCGATATGAACTCTTGGGAGGAATCAGCCTGTTATCCCCAGAGTACCTTTTATCCGTTGAGCGATGGCCCTTCCATACAGAACCACCGGATCACTATGACCTGCTTTCGCACCTGCTCGACCTGTCCGTCTCGCAGTCAAGCAACCTTATGCCATTGCACTATCAGTACGATTTCCGACCGTACCTAGGTTACCTTCGCACTCCTCCGTTACTCTTTGGGAGGAGACCGCCCCAGTCAAACTGCCCACCATACACGGTCCCCA